>NZ_VFTX01000004.1:0-132500 GCF_006440955.1 Mesorhizobium sp. B2-8-1
GCAAGGGTGGGGGCAAGGGTGGAAGCAAGGGGTCAAGTCGTGACGGTGCGATGGAGATCGAAACCGGGCTGATACCCAGTTCAGTCAACGCAACAAACCCTACGCAGGTAAGATCTTTCAAAATTTTCGAAGGCAAGGGATGTCGCCGCGACTACGCACGGTTTTGCCCGACGAAACCGATGGGTAAATGCGACCTTGAAAGCCAGATCGAACGGCTTTCACCTGCGTGCAGAGATTTCGTCGAGAAGCATCGGTGAAGTTGCGTGGCTATTATGCTAATGTAGCTATCTCTCATTCGATGCGTCAGTCTGACGATAGGTCCTCAGCTGACCGTCTGTCGAGCATGGCCGCGGGAAATAAACATCCCTGGCCCGAGCCGGTTGCGGGGCCTGTAGCTGGAGGGCCGTCAACGGGCCATGAGGAGAAAAAGGGCGAGAAACCGGGATCGCGACGCAAATCCTATGTCCGACAATCGGAACATTGCCGCTGCGATCGAGGCTTGCTACGACGCCGCGTTCGAGTTTAGGCAGTGGCCCGCAGCGCTTCAAATGCTGGCCCACTCCCTGGGAGCCACAAGTTGCGTTATCCGCACCTGCGATCCAACTCACCCGTTTCGTAGCGATCAGCGATCGCCGACCGCGCTCAGACCCGATTCGACCGAACATGCCGAATTCGCCGCCCTTTGGATCGAAAGAATCGAAGGTGCTCCCGATCCGCATGAACGTAGACCGCGCAAGAGGTTGGCAAAACTGACAGACAGCTTCGTTGTCGAGGATGAGATCACCACTCGTGATGAGCGCGAGGTTCTCCCTTATTACCAAGAAATCGCGCGTCCAGGCGACCGGGAATGGTGGGCTGCAATAGACTTCATGGTGAAGGATCGAAGGTGGATGCTCTCGATGTTTCGTGACGCTCATAAGGGGCCATTCTACCGGAATGAAGCCGAGGATTTCTTGGCGATCGTTCCGTCGATGGTTCGCATCATCAGTGCTGCGGAAAAGGTTTGGGAAACGGCAGTCGAACCGAACCTGGCCATTCTGGATCGGATGGGAAGCGCAGCGCTGTTGCTGAATTGCCGAGGCCGCGTCACCCGCTACAATAAACACGCGGAAGCTCTGCTTGGTACTGGCCTCGTTATCCACGGTGGTCGTCTCCGGGCGGCAGATCGGCCCAGTGATTCACGCTTGCAGAAATTGATCGCAGGCGTGGTCAGCCAATGCGGCGACTTGAGCGACGGGGAGCCCGTTTTGATTGCTCGCGAGGGTTCGCCATGGCTTCTTGCTGAAGCCATTCCGATGACCTCGTTCGTCCATGACCTCTTTAACGGCGGAGACGCGCTCCTCTATTTTACCGATCTTGTGGCCGAACCGGCGCTACCCAAGCAACTGATAAGGCACGCCTTTCAACTAACAGCAGCCGAAACGCGGCTGGCCTGCCGCCTTGCCGATGGCCGAGGTATAGGCGCGGCAAGCTCTGCCCTGGGAATTGGCCGTGAAACCGCCAGAACCCAGCTCCGTGCAATATTCTCGAAAACAAGCACCGGAAGTCAGGCGGAACTCGCGAAGCTCTTGTCCCGATACCAAGGGTCCTCCACGCATTGAAGTCGCGGTGTCACCCGTTCGGGTGAAGCCCTGACGGTCCAAGGGTTGCACTCTGCGCTGAATCGGGGCCGTGGCACTTCACAACAACAGGCGCCGGTCTCGATCCGATACGTCTCAAGCGGGGCGGGCGGTCAGACGATATTTGGTTTTTGCAACGGCGCGTGCCTGAATCCCTCTGGTGTCCGACTAGTGCCTTCGGGCCGAAGAGGTGAGCAGAAAACATCGCGTCCGCTATTACATTAGCAGTAGGAAATATATTGCCAAACGGCGGCGCGAGGCGGATCATCAACGCCCGCACCTCCGATCGAGAATTGGAAAGACAGGGCTGATCGGAGCTTGCCGATCGTACCGAACGCCAGGAGGTTCAGATGAAACTGCGTGCTTGCCTGCCAAGTGCAGGATGGACAGCTATTGCCTTAATGAGTTTCGGCACAGGTGCTGCCATTGCTTACGCCGCGGACAGTCCGTTGCAGTCGCAGCTTGCGGCGCCAAGAGTATCGTTGCCGGGGGAACTCGACATCACACACTGCGTCGCTCTGGCCGCTGCCGGCCAATCACTGGCCCCGCAAGACTTGAAGGCCTACGAGGAGGCCCAGCCGCCATTGTGGGATGACCTGGGCTCCCTGAGCTATCCGATCAGCACAAAGAGCGCCGATGCCCAAAAATACTTTGACCAGGGGCTGCGGTTCGCCACCAACTTCAATCACGCGGAGGCGCGACGCGCCTTCCGCAAGGCACAAAGCCTCGATCCCGACTGTGCGATGTGCTTCCTCGGCGAGGCACTGGTCCTGGGCCCGAACATCAACGTGCCGATGGATCCCACCGCAAATGCACCAGCGATCACTGCTCTTCGAAAGGCGCAGGCGCTTTCATCCGGTGCCACCGAGAAGGAGCGGGGACTGATCGAGGCGGTCGCCACGCGGTATTCCGAAGATCCCAAGGCCGATCGAAACACCCTGAACGCCGCCTTCGCCGATGCAACTGCGGCGCTTTCCGACAAATATCCTGACGATCTCGAGCTCGCTGTGCTGGCCGCAGAGGCCGGCATGGACACGCAGCCTTGGGACTATTGGCAGCCGGGCGGCAAGGAACCCAAGGGCCGCACCGCCGACATCCAGAGGCGGCTGGAAGGCGTTCTCGCCAGGAAGCCCGACAATCCGATGGCGATTCACCTCTACATTCATCTTGTTGAGGCCTCGGGTCGTCCGGAGCGCGCCGAGCCCTACGCGGACCGGCTAGCAGCGCTGATGCCGGGGGCCGGACACATCGTCCATATGCCGAGCCACATCTACTATCGCGTCGGCCGCTACACGGATTCGCTGAAGTCCAACGAAGCTGCCTCGAAAGTGGACGAGACCTATCTCGCCGAAACCGGCGCTACCGGTGTCTATCCGCTCGGCTACTATTCCCACAACGTGCACTTCGTATTGGTTTCGGCCCAGCTCCTCGGTGACTCGAAGACGGTGCTTGCAGAGGCTGAGAAGCTGGACAAGTTTCTGACTAACGAGGTGGCCACGGCAATACCGATCGTGCAGCCGGTGAAGGCAGCTCCGTATTTCGCCTGGGCGCAATATGCCGAACCGGATGCGATCCTGGCTAAGGCCGAGCCGGCCGGCGCGCCGCCTTACATCACATCGATGTGGCACTATGCGCGCGGCGTCGCCCTGGCCGAGAAGAAGGACGCCTCGGGCGCGCGAGTCGAGGCGGACGCCATCCACAAGATCGCTCAGGAAACCGACTGGTCGGTGCACGATGCCTGGGGAATCCCGGCATTGTCGGTCCTGCAAGTGGCCGAAGATGTCGTACGTGCCCGCGCTGCGCAGGCCGAGAATGACGTCGGCGGCTCGATAGCCTTCTGGAAGAAAGCGGTCGAAACGGAGGACACGATCCCCTACATCGAGCCTCCGTACTGGTATTATCCCGTGCGGCAGTCCCTCGGTGCCGCCCTCCTCAAGAACGGTCAGCCGGCGGACGCGGCGAAGGAGTTTGTGGCGGCGCTCCACCGCGCACGCAGCAGCGCCTGGGCACTGTTCGGGCTGCAGCAGGCGGCGGAGGCCCAAGGCGATACTGCCGCCGCAACGAAAGCCGCGGACGAACTTTCCAAAGCCTGGAAGGGCGATCCGGGCATGCTGACACTGGAACGGCTCTGAACCTCATCCCGGACGGGACCGCTGCGGTCCGTCGACCGGGCTCCAACCAATCACCCAATTCCCGATTTGTCGGAACGTCTGCAAGCGCTTTTCTGACGTTATTCGAACGGTAGAAATCCGCATGCAGGTTCCGTACAGATGACCGATGCGACCCCGGTGATCGGCTCTGGTTTCAGTCCGATTCAGGTCCGACAGTATCCGGGTTAAGCAGCAAAACGTGGTGATCCCGACAGGAATCGAACCTGTGACCTACAGATTAGGAATCTGCCGCTCTATCCTACTGAGCTACGGGACCACGCGGCCCGACACATAGCCGCTTCCGATCGTTTCGCCAAGGGGCGGGCCGAACACAATCGGCCGGCCCCTGCCGCCGTCAGGCCTCAGGCGGCGAGCGCGGTTTCGGCCAGCTTCACCCAGTAGCTCATGCCGTGCGGGATGGCCTCGTCGTTGAAGTCATAGGCCGGGTTGTGAAGGCCGGCGGTGTCGCCATTGCCAATGAAAATGAAGGCGCCGGGCCTGGCTTCCAGCATATAGGAGAAGTCCTCGCCGCCCATCACCGGCTGGATGCCGCGGTGGACATGAGCGTCGCCGGCGACGTTTGCCGCGACGTCGCTGGCAAAAACCGTCTCTTCCGCATGGTTGAAGGTTACGGGGTAGTTCGCCTGATAATCGACCTCGATCTTCGCGCCGAAGGCCGTGGCCAATCCGTCGCAGATGGCACGAATGCGCTCTTCCGACTTCTTGGCGATTTCCTTGCGCAAGGTGCGCACCGTGCCTGCGATCTCCGCCGATTCCGGGATGATGTTGTAGGCGTCGCCGGCATGGAATTTGGTCACCGACACCACCACGGCTTCAACCGGGTCGGTGCTGCGCGAGGCGATCGTCTGCAGGGCGCCGACCAACTGGCTGGTGATGACGATCGGGTCGATCGTGCCGTGCGGCATCGCCGCATGGCCGCCGCGGCCTTTCACGGTGATGGTGAATTCCGCGGTCGCCGCCATGATCGCGCCCGGCCGGATGGCGAACTGGCCGACCGGCAGGCCCGGCATGTTGTGCATGCCGAACACTTTCGCGATGTCGAAACGCTCCATCATGCCGTCCTTGACCATCTCGTTGCCGCCGCCGCCGCCTTCTTCGGCCGGCTGGAAGATGACCGCCACCGAACCGGCGAAGTTGCGGGTCTCGGCGAGATATTTCGCCGCACCCAAAAGCATCGCCGTATGGCCGTCATGACCGCAGGCATGCATCTTGCCGGGAACGGTCGAGGCATAGGGCTTGCCGGTGATCTCGTTAAGCGGCAGCGCGTCCATGTCGGCGCGCAGGCCGATGGTGGCGCCTTCGCCCTGGCGGCCGCGAATGATACCCACGACGCCGGTCTTGCCCAGCCCCGTCACCACATCGTCGCAGCCGAAGGCCTTCAGCTTCTCGGTGACGAAGGCGGCTGTCTTGAAGACGTCGAAATTCAGTTCCGGGGTCTGGTGCAGATATCGTCGCCAGCCGGCAACCTCGTCCTGCATTTCGGCGGCACGGTTCAGGATTGGCATGATGGTTCCATCTCGCTGTTGGGGCAGGTCCGCTGCCTTGCAATTGTGATCGTCAGGCACTTTGCCATGTTGACGTCACATAGAGTAAATAGCACCGCAACAATGCGGTCCGTTTTTGAGGGCGGACTCATTTTGCTGGCGATCGCGTAAATCTTACGGAGCCAGGGGCGACTACGGCAAGAGGCGATTTCGGATTCGATCATGCGGCACAGGCATTTCCTCAAACTATTCTGCGCGGGCGCCGTGGCGTTCTCGGCGCTGGCCGGGCCGGCGCTGGCCAATCCGGTCGTGCTGTTCGACCTGAACAGCGGCAAGATCCTCCAGCATCAGGACGCGTTCAAGCGCTGGTACCCGGCATCGCTGAGCAAGCTGATGACGGCCTATGTGACCTTCCGGGCGATAGCGGCCGGCGAGGTCCGGCTCGATTCGCCGATCAAGGTAACGAAACATTCCGCCGCCGAGCCGCCGAGCAAGATGGGCTTCAAGCCAGGCTCGGTGATGCGGCTCGACAATGCGCTGAAGATGATGCTGGTCAAGTCGGCAAACGACATCGCCATGGCCGTCGGCGAGAATGTCGGGGGATCGCAGGCAGCCTTTGCCGAGCGCATGAACGCCGAAGCGGTCCGGCTCGGCATGAACGGAACGCATTTCGTCAATCCGAACGGGCTTTATTCGCCGGACCAGTACACCACAGCGCGCGACCTGGCCGTGCTGGTGACGGCGATCCGCCGCGAGTTTCCGCAATATGCGCCGTGGTTCTCGATCGAGGGGCTTGCGGTCGGCAAGAAGGCGATCCCCAACTACAACCTGTTGATCGGTCGCTATCCCGGGGCCGACGGCATGAAGACGGGCTTCGTCTGCCCCTCCGGCTTCAACATGATCGGTTCGGCGACCCGCAACGGCCGCACGCTGGTGGCGGTGGTGCTCGGCGAGAAGTCGGCGATCACCCGTGCCGAGGCCGCGGCCAAACTGCTCGACCAGGGTTTCGATACGCCTGCCGCCGGCTCGGCCACCATTGCCACGCTGGCGCCCTACGGCGACACCATCTCGCCCAACGACATGCGTGACGAGATCTGCAAGAAGAAGGCGCCGGCTGAGCAGTCCGAGGCTCCGCCCGTCGTCGCCAAGAACGTGCCGAAATCGCCCTACCAGGAAAAGCTCGACCACGTGCCGACACTGGTTGCCGTGGGGCTTGGCGGCGCGACCGGCCCGACCCCGCTGGCCATGCTCGCCCAGGGCAGCCAGGAATATGCCGACGTGCCTATTCCGACCTGGCGGCCGGACAGACCGGCGCCCGGCGCCGGCCCGACGGTGGCGGGCTCGGCTGCGCAGGGCGACCAACCCGTCAAGGTTGCGAACTAGGCAATGAGTGGTTTTCCCATCCCTGTTTCCGTGCTGACCGGTTTTCTCGGCGCCGGCAAGACGACGCTGCTCAACCGGCTCCTGAAGGACCCGGCGCTGGCCGACACGGCCGTCATCATCAACGAATATGGCGAAGTGGCGATCGATCACCTGCTGGTGGAACAGGCGTCCGACGGCATCATCCAGCTTTCGGACGGCTGCCTTTGCTGCACGGTACGCGGCGAACTGGTCGACACGCTGGCCGATCTGGTCGACCGGCTGCAGACCGGCCGCATCGCCCGCCTTGCCCGCGTCATCGTCGAGACCACCGGCCTTGCCGATCCGGCACCGGTGCTGCAATCGATCATGGCGCATCCGGCACTGGTCCAGGCTTTCCGGCTCGACGGCGTCATCACCTTGGTCGACGCGGTCAACGGCGATGCCACGCTCGACGCCCATGTCGAGGCGGTCAAGCAGGTCGCCGTCGCCGACCGCATCGTGCTCTCCAAAACCGATCTGGTCGCTGGTCCGGATGGACTGGAAGCGCTGCGGACGCGGCTGCGGCAGATCAATCCGGGCGCCGAACTGCTGGCTGTCGACGATGCGAAAACGAGCGTCGCGGCGCTGTTCGACTGCGGCCTCTATAACCCGGCGACCAAATCAGCCGATGTGCGGCGCTGGCTCGGCGAAGAAGCGATGCATAACCATGATCATCATGATCATGACGGGCATGACCACGGGCATGACCACGGGCACGGCCACGACCACGGGCACCGGCATGATCAGCGCATTCGCACCCACTCCCTGGTGCATGACGGCCCGGTGCCGTTCTCGGCCATCGAGATGTTCCTCGATCTTTTGCGCTCCACGCATGGCGAGCGCCTGTTGCGCATGAAGGGCGTCATCGAACTCGAGGAAGATCCGTCGCGGCCGCTGGTGGTGCATGGCGTTCAGAAAATCCTGCATCCGCCGGCTCGATTGCCGTCCTGGCCGGACGGCCAGCGCGGCACCCGGCTGGTGCTGATCACGCTCGACATGCCCGAAGATTATATAAGGCGACTGTTTGCCGCCTTCACCAACCGGCCGTCGATCGACACGCCCGACCGCGCGGCGCTGGAGAACAATCCCCTGGCGATCGCGGGACGCTGACCCTTTACGACAGCTATTCGCCGCGCTCGACCAGGAAGCGGTGACCGCCTGATATGGCGGATGTCTCTACGAGATGATGACCAGAGTCGGCGCAGAACGCCGGAATGTCGATAACGGCGAGCGGATCGGTCGTTTCCAGCCAGAGCCGGCTGCCCGGCGGCATCCCGGCCAGCCGCTTCTTCGCCTTCAGCACCGGCAAAGGGCAGTTCAGCCCCTTCAGATCGTAGACGGTGTCGTTGGTCACGGCGAAAAATGTCAGCCGCCGAACATGCCGAGTAGCTTGTTCTTCAGCCTCGTCACGCGGCTCTCGTCGGCACTCGCGGCCTGCGTTTCGGCCGGCGTTGCGGGCTCGGCCGGCGCTTCGATCGTCGCGGTGGCGACAGGGGCTTCCTTGGCGGTCTTGGCCGCTTCCTTTTCGGCCAGCGCCTGCGCCTTGGCGGCTTCCTTTTCGGCCAGCGCTTGCGCCTTGGCCTGCTTGGCAGCTTCTATCGCGGCCAGCCGCTGCTCCTCGGCTTTTTGCTTCGCGGCCTTTTCGGCATCGAGCGCGGCCATCTTGCGGCCGGCGGGCGAATCGATGCGGCCCATGCGCGCCGTCTCGGTGACCGAGCCGTCCGAGTTGAGCGATGGCGGGTCGATCGGCACGCGCTCGCCGCGCGCACGGCGCTTGGACCAGTCGGAGACGATGCTGGCTTCCTTGATGCCGGCGATGGTGGGCTTGGGCGCCGGCGTGCTTGCCTTGAGGGCGCCGTTGAACGCAGCCTCATACGTGCTCTGATAGGCACTGTAGGCGCTTTTCAGCGAATCCGGCTGCGTGGACGCAGGGCAGGGGCCGGTCGGATTGAATGTGGTGCCTTCTGGAGCCACCTGGTTGAAGACGTAGCGCTTCTCGCAAACGTCGACTTTCGGCGGTACCTTGGTGATCTCGAAATTGTCGTAGCCGACCTTCAGCATCTTCCAGAATTCGTAATTCGGGTCGTTGCGGTAGCGCGCCATGTTGGCGGCGGTCATGCGGAACGGGAAGGCCTGGATCTGGAACTCGGTCTGGCCGCCCTGGAAGGCATCGCGGCCGAACGCATAGATCTGCTCGATCTGGGCATCGGTCATCGAATAGCAGCCCGAAGACGAGCAGGCGCCGTGCACCATCAGGTTGGAGCCGGTGCGGCCGTTGGCGCGGTCATAGGCGTTGGGATAGCCGATGTTGAAGGACAGATGGTAGTTCGAGCGCGGGTTCATCTGCGCCGGACGCACGGTATAAAAACCTTCCGGCGCCTGGCGGTCGCCCTCGGTGTATTTCGGCCCGAGCTTGCCCGACCATTTGCAGATATCGTAGCTGGCGACCATGTCGTAGCGGCCGTTGGTCTTGGCCTTCCAGATTTCTAGCTTGCCCTCTTCCTTGAAGATGCGCGCCATCACCGAGGAGGTGCGCACCATGCCCTTGGCCCTCATGTCGGCCAGGATCTTGTCGGGCAGAGGCTTGTTGGCCTCCGGGGCAAAATCCTTCATCGACGAATCGTTGCAGCCGGCGACGGCTATCGCGGTGATGAGAATTCCGGTGCGGGCAAGCTTGGCAAACATGGATAAGGCTACGTCTTCTCTTTCGGGCCAATGGCTTCGAAACGGCCGAGCCCGCATGCTGAACACAGACGGACCGTAAGCCCGTTAACCTTGAAAATTCCTTACCGCAAGCCTCGGCCAGCCCTCACGGCAATTCCATTGAACCGAATCCGGCGGCATTTTTGTGGCGAAATTGCTCATCGCCGCCACATTGCCGTGGAGCGTTGCCGTGGAGGCGGCTTGCGGCGGCCTGGTTGAGCCGCCAAATCGTGATCAGAGGCTGCGGCCCATTGCCAGATACTTCTCGCGGCGCTGCTCGCGAAAATCCATGTTGGCGCCGGCAAAATCCTTCATCGTCCTGGCGATGAGATCGCCCGTCGCGGCAATCACCGTTTCGGGTGCGCGCTGGGCGCCGCCGATCGGTTCGGGAATGATGGCGTCGATGATCTTCAGTTCCAGAAGGTCCTGGGCGGTGATCTTCATGTTGGTCGCCGCGTCCTTGGAGCGCGTCGTGTCGCGCCACAGGATGGAGGCCGCGCCCTCGGGCGAGATCACCGAATAGATGGCATGTTCCAGCATGTAGACGCGGTTGGCGGTGGCGATGGCAATGGCGCCGCCCGAACCGCCTTCACCGATGACAACCGAAATCGATGGCACCTTGAGCGCAAGGCAGGCCGAGGTCGAACGGGCAATGGCTTCGGCCTGGCCGCGCTCCTCGGCGCCGA
This sequence comes from Mesorhizobium sp. B2-8-1, assembly GCF_006440955.1. Lineage (NCBI taxonomy): Bacteria > Pseudomonadati > Pseudomonadota > Alphaproteobacteria > Hyphomicrobiales > Phyllobacteriaceae > Mesorhizobium > Mesorhizobium sp. B2-8-1. The sequence continues at coordinate 10,065 of NZ_VFTX01000004.1, forward strand.
CGCCGGGATAGGCGCCGGCCGTGTCGACCAATGTCAGCAGCGGGATCTTGAAGCGGTCGGCAAGCTCCATCAGCCGCACGGCCTTGCGATAGCCTTCGGGGCGCACCGAGCCGAAATTGTGCTTCAGCCGGCTCGCCGTGTCGGAGCCCTTCTCCTGGCCGAGGATCGCTACCGGTTCGCCGCGGAACCGGGCAAAGCCGCCGACGATCGCCTGGTCCTCGCCGAAATTGCGGTCGCCGGCGAGCGGCGTGAAATCGCTGAACAGGCCCTTGATGTAGTCGACGCAGTGCGGCCTGTCGGAATGGCGCGCCACCTGCACCTTCTGCCATGGGGTCAATGCCTTGTAGAGATCGCGCAGGGCATCGCGCGACCGCTTCTCGAGCCTGCTGATCTCGTCGGCGACATCGACCGCCTCGCCGTTCTCGGCAAGCTTCTTCAGTTCCAGGATCTTGAGTTCCAGATCCTGCACCGGCTTTTCGAAATCGAGGTAGTTGTACATGCTTGGGCGGACCGATACGTCGGAAGCAAAGACTGGCGGGACCCTGAAATCCGGGGCTCCGGGCGATGGAACGTCGCCCTCACATAGCGATATGAGGTCTAGTCGGCAAGCGGGTGATGATCGTTGACCAGCCGCACCAATCGCTCCTCCAGCACATGGGTATAGATCTGTGTCGTCGATATGTCGGCATGGCCGAGCAGTTGCTGCACGGCCCTGAGATCGGCCCCGTTCTGCAAGAGATGGCTGGCGAAAGCATGGCGAAGCACATGTGGCGAGACCTTGGCCGAGGCGATGCCGGCCCGGGCCGCCAGCCCCTTGAGGTCGCGAGCGAAGACCTGGCGCGAGAGGTAGCCGCTGTCCGACGCGGCAGGAAACAGGAACGGGCTGTCAGCGAAAGCGGACACCTTGGCCCGGGCGGCGAGCCAGGCTCGCATCGCCGCGCGCGCCTTGGCCGACAGCGGCACCATGCGCTCCTTGTCGCCCTTGCCGCGCACCATGAAGAAGCGATCGTCGCGTTGCGCCACCGTCACCGGCAAGCCGACCAGTTCCGAAACGCGCAGGCCTGTCGCATAAAGCACTTCGACCAGCGCGTGCAGACGCAGCGCCGCCAGCCTGTCGCTCTCGCCAAGCCCGGCATCGCCGGCCTCCTGCGCGGCGCGGTCGATCAGCCGGCCGGTGTCGGCCTCGCTCATGGTCTTCGGCAGCGGACGGCCTTTTTTCGGGCTGTCCAGCGTGCCGGTCGGGTCGTCGCCGCGCAGACCCTCGGCGTAGAGGAATTTGAAGAACTGGCGGATCGCCGACAGTTTGCGTGCCTGCGATGTCGGGGCGAAGCCGCGTGCGGCGATGTCGTCGAGATAGGCGAGGATGTCCGCGGCGCCGGCGCCGGCAAGACCGCCAGGGATTTCCTGCGAAGCGTCATCGAGGTCGCGGCGATAGGAGGAAAGCGTGTTTTCGGCGGCACCCCGCTCGGCGCTCATCATCTCCAGAAAGGCTTCGATGCGGGCGGCGCTGTTCATTTCCTGAAGTTTTTCTTCGGGCTCAGTTTTTCTTTGGGTTCAGCTTTTCCGGAGGGATGCGCACGCTCATTTCCGCCTTTTTCGGCTCGACGAACATCACCAACGCGAACATCGTACCATAGGCGATGCCCGCCAGAATCGCTGTTATCACGACAAGGCGAAACAGTGTCGGCATCAATCTTCGCCCGTCTTCTTGTTCTGCGTTTCCAAACCCTGTGCCCTTATGGGACGCCAATCCGGCCAATTCAAGCAAGAAGCTGAAGCGCGCCGGCAACTTCCAATGCAGCCGGTTCCTCGCTCGCGGGAGGCCAGCCTGCCTCAGTGCGCTTGACGCAACCGGGCTTTTCATGTCGATACGCCGGCAAAGAGGGCTTCGAGGCTGATGAACGCGCTACCAGCAAATCCTCCGGGCGGGAGCCATGCCGCGCTGCTGGGCAGGCTCGGCGGCCGCTCCATCGTCTTTGTCGGCCTGATGGGCGCCGGCAAGACCGCGATCGGCCGCAAGGTCGCCACCGTGCTGGCGCTGCCTTTCATCGACAGCGACCAGGAGATCGAAAACGTCTCGCGCATGACCGTTCCGGAACTGTTCGAACGCTATGGCGAAACGGAGTTCCGGGCGCTGGAGCAGCGCGTCATCCTGCGCGTGCTGGAAAACGGCCCGCAGGTGCTGTCGACCGGCGGCGGCGCCTTCATGAACGCACAGACGCGCGAGGCGATAGCGGCACATGGCGTGTCGGTATGGCTGAAGGCCGAACTCGACCTTTTGATGGACCGGGTCTCCAAGAAACAGAACCGGCCGCTGCTGAAGAGCCCCGATCCGCGTGGCGTGCTCGAGCGGCTGATGAGTGAACGCTATCCGGTCTATGCGACATCGGACGTCACCGTGCCGACCCGCGACGACCGCAAGGAAGTCATCGCGGCCGAGGTGGTGGAGGCGCTGTGCCGGCATTTCGATATAGCCCAGACCACTCCCGCGGGCGAGGTCGAACCATGAGCGCCGCTGCTGCCGTTGCCGTCGAGGTCGGACTTGGCGAGCGGGCTTACGATATCCTGATCGGGCCGGGGCTTTTGTCGCACGCCGGCGCCGAGATGTCGCGCCGCCTGCCGGGCCGACGCGCCGCGGTCGTGACCGACGAAAACGTCGCGGCGGCGCATCTCCATACGCTGAAGGCCGGCTTGCTCGAGAGCGGCATCGAGCCCGCCGTGATCACGCTGCCGCCCGGCGAGAAAACCAAGAGTTTCGCGCATCTCGAAGCGGTGGTGGACGGCGTCCTGGCCGCGAAGCTGGAACGCGGCGATGTCGTCATCGCCCTCGGCGGCGGCGTTATCGGCGACCTGGCCGGCTTTGCCGCCGGCATCGTGCGCCGCGGCATGAACTTCGTGCAGATCCCGACCTCGCTCCTGGCGCAGGTCGATTCCTCGGTCGGCGGCAAGACCGGCATCAACAGCGCGCGCGGCAAGAACCTGGTCGGCGTCTTCCACCAGCCGAAGCTGGTGCTGGCCGATACCGGAGTGCTCGATACGCTGCCGATCCGCGAATTTCGCGCCGGCTACGCCGAACTCGCCAAATACGGGCTGATCGACCGGCCCGAATTCTTCGCCTGGCTGGAGAAAAACTGGGCCAGCGTGTTCGCCGGCGGACCGGAGAGGGTAGAGGCCATCGCCGAGGCCTGCCGCGCCAAGGCCGATGTCGTTGCCCGCGACGAGTTCGAGACCGGCGACCGCGCGCTGCTCAATCTCGGCCACACTTTCGGCCATGCGCTGGAGGCCGCCACCCGATATGACGGCGCCCGCCTCGTGCATGGCGAGGGGGTCGCCATCGGCATGGCGCTGGCGCATCGCTTCTCGTCGCGGCTCAACCTGGCCAGTCCTGACGCCGCGGCGCGCGTCGAGGCGCATCTCAACACGGTGGGACTGCCGTGGCGGATGGCTGACATTCCCGGCGAACTGCCCGACGCCGATGCACTGCTTGGCTTCATCACCCAGGACAAGAAAGTGTCGCGCGGCGCGCTGACCTTCATCCTGACGCGCGGCATCGGAGAGGCCTTCATCGCCAAGGACGTGCCGGCCTCGGAAGTGCTGTCGTTCCTCAGGGAGAACCACCCGAGCGCGACGGAAAGCCGTCCGGGCCGGCAAGGAAGCCGTCCGGACAGGCAAGAGAGCCGTCCGGACAGGCAAGGAAGCCGTCCGAAATGAACGGGGCCGGCTGGATCGTCGTCGCTTTCCTTGCCGTCCTCATCCTGTTGGCCGTCGCCATGCGCACGCGCCTGCTTGCCGCTTTCGGCTATGAACTGTCGCGCATCGAGCCGCAGCGTTCGAGCGGGGACGAGCTGCGCGGCGCCGTCGACGATTTCCGCCGTGACGGCCAGGTGGTGCGCGAGGAGCGCGATCGCATCGGCGGGTTGTTCGACCTCGAGGAGCTCGAAGTCTCCGACGTCATGGTCCACCGCACCAATATGCGCTCGGTCAACGCCGACAATGCACCGGAAGCCGTGGTGCGCGAGATCCTGCAGAGCCCGCACACCCGCATGCCTTTGTGGAAGGGGTCGCTCGACAACATTGTCGGCGTGCTGCACGCCAAGGACCTGCTGCGCGCCCTCAACGATGTCGGCAACGACTTCTCCAGGATCGATGTGATGAAGATCGCGTCAAAGCCCTGGTTCGTGCCCGATACGACGACATTGCAGGAACAGCTCAACGCCTTCCTGCGCCGCAAGGCGCATTTCGCCGTCGTCGTCGACGAGTATGGCGAGGTCGAAGGGCTGGTGACGCTGGAGGACATCATCGAGGAGATTGTCGGCGAGATCGCCGACGAGCACGATGTCGACATACAGGGCGTCAAGCAGGAGGCGGACGGTTCCGTCGTCGTCGACGGAACCGTGCCGATCCGCGACCTGAACCGGGCGCTCGACTGGGACCTGCCGGACGAGGAGGCAACCACCATCGCCGGCCTAGTCATCCATGAGACGCAGTCGATCCCCGAGGAGAAGCAGGCCTTCACCTTCCACGGCAAGCGTTTCATCGTCATGAAACGCGACAAGAACCGCGTCGCCAGGCTCAGGATCAGGCCGGCAGGCGACAGCTGAACGGTCCATCGTGTCGCAGACACGCACAACCGCGTCATCCCTGATGCTCAACAGTCCTTGGTCGAGCGTTCGCCGACCATTGCGTCGGTGTCGGCGTCGACGGCCGCCAGGCTGACTTCATAGCCCCAGAGATGCCGGATGTGGCGAAGGGTCGCGTCGCGGCTGTCATTCTCCAGCACGACCCCATTCTTCACCTTGTGCTGTAGCCGCAAATGCCGGTCGCCGAGCAGGTCCACGTCCACAACCTGGATGTCGGGCCGGCTCGCGCCCACATCATAGCTGTGGGCCAGCGCGGCGCGTATGTTGTTGTAGCCCCGCTCGTTGTGGATCGATGCTACTTCGTAGTGCGGTTGGTCGGCTCCATCGGCCAGGACGAAGAGCCGCCATTTTCGTATCAAGGTCGGGCTGAGATACTGGCGAATGAAGGATTCGTCGCGGTGGTTGGCCCAGGCGTCGAGCAGCGTCTCAAGCCAGTCGCCACGGCCGGCTATGTCCGGGAACCAGTCGCGATCTTCGGCTGTCGGCTCGGTCGAGATGCGCTGAATGTCCTGCATCATGTCAAGCCCGAGCGCGTAGGGGTTGATGCCGGAAAACCGCTGGTCGTCGAAGGATGGCTGGAAGATCACGTTCGAGTGGTTGCGCAGGATTTCGAGCATCGCGCCTTCGGTGATCCGGCCACGGTCGAACAGCATGTTCATGAGCGTGTAGTGCACGAAAGTGGCGCAGCCTTCGTTCATCACCTGGGTTTGCCGCTGCGGGTAAAAATACTGCGCAATGACGCGGACGATCCTGAGGATCTCGCGCTGCCAGGGTTCGAGGACAAGGCTGTTCTTCTCAAGGAAATAGAGCAGGTTTTCCTCGGGCAGATTGAGCGATTTCTTCCGCTCCGACACGCCTTCATCGCCCGCTTCGGAGTTGTCGGCGTCCTGCGCGGGCGGCAGGGTGCGCCATAAGTCATTGTAGGAACGCTCCTCGTATTCGAGGCGCTCGCGAAGTCCCTCGCGCTGCTGCTCCGACGACAGTTTCGGCGGCCGGTGATACCGGAACACGCCTTGCTCCATCAGCGCGTGTGCGGAATCGAGAATGGCTTCCACGGCAGCCAGGCCGTGCCGCTCCTCGCACCGGGCGATGTAGCCCTTGGCAAAGTCCAGATAGCTCAGGATTCCTCCGGCATCCGTCCATTGCCGGAAAAGGTAATTGTTCTTGAAGAAGTGATTGTGTCCAAGTGCTGCATGGGCGGTCACCAAGGCCTGCAGCGCCATGGTGTTTTCCTCCATCAGGTAGACGATGCAGGGATTGGAATTGATGACCAATTCATAGGCCAGCCCGCGACCGCCTTTGCGATAGAGAAGCTCGTTATAGAGGAAATGCTTGCCGAACGACCAATGCCGGTACATCAGCGGCATGCCGACCGACGAGTAGGCGTCGAGCATCTGCTCGGAAGAGATGACCTCCATCTGCACCGGATAGGTGTCGAGATGAAGCTGGTCGACCGCAATCGCCTCGATCTCCTCATAGACCCGCGACAGCTTTTTGAAATCCCAGTCGGATCCGGAGAAAAGCAACCCCGATTTGTTGGCCTGGCCAGCCATCCGGCACCCCTTACGCGCTCTTGGCCATAGCCGGCTGCCTGGCGAAAAGCTGGCGAAATACCGGGTAGATGTCGGCCGGAGCGGCGATGCGCCTCATCTGGAAGTTCGGCCATTTTTGCTCGACGGCGCTATAGGCGCGCCAGAGCGAGGTGCCATTTTCGGTCGAGCCGAAAATATGACTTTCGCGTTCGTCGATGATCTCCACATAGGCGAAATACTGGCACAGGCGCATGAGCTTGCCGTGGAGCAGTTCTATGCAGCGCTGCGAGTCGGTGGCGAAATTGTCACCGTCCGAAGCCTGGGCGGCATAGATGTTCCACTCCGTGGCCGGATAGCGTTGTTCTATGATGCGTTGCATTTCCTCCAGCGCGGTGGAAACGACCGTGCCTCCGCTTTGCGTGCAGTAGAAGAATGTCTCTTCGTCCACCTCCTGGGCCTCGTGCGTGTGGCGGATGAAGACGATCTCCGTGCGCTCATAGCGTCGGGTCAGGAACAGGTGCAGCAGAACGAAGAAGCGCTTGGCCAAATCCTTCTCGCGCTCGCCCATCGACCCGGAGACGTCCATCAGGCAGAACATGACGGCGCTGGCATTCGGCACCGGCTGCGGGTCGAAGCGATTGAAGCGGATGTCGACGGGATCGACAAAGGCAATACGCTTTCGGCGGCGCTCCAGCCGCTCGAGTTCCTCCCGCAAAGTCAAGATGCGTTCGCGGGTCGCGGCGTTTGGCGGCTTCGATTCCAGTTTGGCCAGCTGCCGGAGGATCGCATCCAGCTCCGGCTGCTTTGGGCGCCCAAGCGCGATACGGCGGGCGTGGCTGTTTCGCATCGTGCGCCCGACATTGATGTTGGTCGGTGATCCTGTTGCCGCAAAACCTGCCCGCCTTGGCTTGAATGCGAGTATCTGCTTGAGATTGAGCTTGACCAGATCCGGCAGTTCGAGATCCTCGAAAAAGAGGTCGAGAACTTCCTCGCGCGAAAGCACGAAGCGAAAGTCGTCCTCGGATGCCGTGTTTCCCGGCGACGAGGAACCTGCGCCGCCCTGCCCGGGTTTGGGCACCAGGTCACCGGGAATGAACGTCCTGTTTCCTGGCAGGATGTGCTGGCGCCGGCCGCTGTCCCTGGCATCGCTGAAGGTCGGTTCGCTGGTGCCTCTGTGAGGCATCGGCACGGCATGCCCGCTGTCCACATCGGCGATCCGGCCCGTCCTTATCTGGTCACGGATGCTCCGCTTGAGTTCTTCCCGCGCGCGCCTGAGAAAGCGCTGGCGATTGCCCAGGTTCTTGTCCTTCGGATTGAGGCGGCGGTCGATGAAGATCGGCATGGAACCATCCGGGCTTTTCTCAGCCCGCCTTGTTCACGCGCATGTACCAGTCGACCAGCCGCCGTACCTGCCGCTCGGTGTAGCCGCGTTGCACCATGCGCTGCACGAATTCATTGTGCCGCTTTTCCGTGACGCTGTCCTGCTTGGAGCCGAAACTGATCACCGGCAGAAGATCTTCGACTTGGCCGAACATGCGCTTCTCGATAACCTCGCGCAGCTTTTCGTAGCTTGTCCATGATGGGTTGCGGCCGTGGTTGCGTGCCCGGGCACGCAGCGTGAACTTGACCACTTCGTTGCGGAAATCCTTGGGGTTGGCGATGCCGGCCGGTTTTTCGACCTGCGACAATTCCTTGTCCAATATCTCGCGATTGAGGATCTGGCCCGTATCGGGATCCTTGTAGTCCTGATCTTCGATCCAGGCATCGGCATAGGCGATGTAGCGGTCGAATAGGTTCTGGCCATACTCGCTGTACGATTCCAGATAGGCCTTCTGGATCTCGTGGCCGATGAACTCGGCATAGCGCGTTGCCAGTTCCGACTTGATGAACTCGAGATAGCTCGCTTCCGTCTCCTTTGGGAACTGCTCGCGCTTGATCGCCTCTTCCAGGATGTACATCAGGTGCACGGGATCCGCCGCGACCTCGTTGGTGTCGTAGTTGAATGTCTGCGACAGGATCTTGAAGGCGAAGCGCGTGCTTACGCCGGTCATGCCCTCGTCGACGCCGGCGGCGTCGCGATATTCCTGAACCGACTTGGCCCGGGGGTCGACCTCCTTGAGGTTTTCGCCGTCATAGGCGCGCATCTTGGTGTAGAGCGGCGAATTGTCGTGCTCGGCAAGACGGGTCGAGACCGTGAACCGGCTGAGAATATCCAGCACTTCAGGTGCGCAGGGGCTGCCGGCCAGCTCGCTCTCGCGCAACAGTTTCTCGTAGATATGCCTTTCTTCGGTGATCCGCAGGCAATACGGCACCTTGACCACGAGGATGCGGTCGAGAAAGGCCTCATTATTCTTGTTGTTCTTGAACTGTTGCCACTCCGATTCGTTGGAATGGGCAACGATGATGCCCTGATAGGGGAAGGCGCCGAAATTCTCGGTGCCGTTATAGCTGCCTTCCTGGGTCGCCGTCAGCAGCGGATGCAGGACCTTGATGGGCGCCTTGAACATCTCGACGAATTCGAGCAGGCCTTGCGTGGTCCGGTTCAGCCCGCCGCTGTAGGAATAGGCGTCCGGATCGGACTGGCTGAAATCCTCCAATTGCCTGATGTCGACCTTGCCAACCAGAGCCGAGACATCCTGATTGTTCTCGTCGCCAGGCTCAGTCTTGGCTATAGCGATCTGGCGCAGCCGCGAGGGCATCAATTTCACCACGCTGAATTTGGAAATGTCGCCAGACAATTCATCAAGCCGCTTGGCCGCCCAGGGCGAGATAATGCCGTTGAGGCGACGCCGGGCTATGCCGTATTTGTCCTCCAGCAGGTCGCCCATGCGATCGGGATGGAACAGGCCGAGCGGCGACTCGAAAATCGGACTGATCTGATTGCCGGCCTTGAGCGTGTAGATCGGGCGTTCCTCCATCAGTTTCTTCAGCCGTTCGGCCAGGGAGGACTTGCCGCCGCCGACAGGGCCGAGGAGATAGAGGATCTGCTTGCGCTCCTCGAGCCCCTGCGACGCATAGCGGAAATAGCCGGCGATGCGTTCGATCGTATCCTCCATTCCGTAGAAATCGGAGAAGGTGGGATACACCTTGACCGTGCGGTTGGAGAAAATGCGGCCGAGCCGCTCGTCCTTGCTGGTGTCGACCAGGTTCGGCTCGCCGATTGCCTCGACCATCCGTTCCGGCGCCGAGGCATACATTGACTTGTCTTCCCGGCAGGCAAGGAGATACTGCTGGAGGCTTATTTCCTCCTGGCCCGCGTTTGCATAAATCTCCGAAAACAGATCGAAGACGTCGGACTGGTTCTCACCCATGATGGTTGCCCTCAGAGCCATTCTGGCTGCCGCCCGGCTCATCTCATTCAACTACCGGGATGCATTGTGGTTCCCTCCACATTGGAGAGAGAGCGTGTATCTGCATCGAACTTGGACAGCACACAGTTACAATGCTCGTCTGATATCTCAGGTGGTGATGGCCAGAGGAGACCGTCAAGGGCAAATATCGATTTCGTGAACCGAACGGCAAAGCGAGTGCATTGATGCGGCTGGTACGGTGTTGAATCAGATCGTTGAGCACTCCCAAGTCTAACGGGATGCTCGTGGTGCGTGCGGGCATTCCTCGTCTACATATCGGGCCCAACGATCGGGAGATTGCGATGATCGATCGACGAAGCCTTATTCTGGTCTCCGCGGCGGCGATGTTGCCATTGGGCACATCGGTCGCATGGGGCCAGCGCCAACCCGTGCCGACAACCTTCGATTACGGGCCGGCCAAGCTCGATATCTATGCGCCGGATGGCGCACGCGGATTGCCGGTCGTCTTCTTCGTCCATGGCGGCGCCTGGCGCTCCGGCAAGCGCTCGCAGGTCAACGCGAAGCCGGCCTTCCTGCTCGCCAACGGGTTTTGCCTGGTCTCCATCGACTATCGCATGCTGCCCGAAGCGGAGGTCGCCACCCAGGCCGACGATGTCGAAAAGGCCTATGCCTATGTCCGCGCCAACATTGCCCGGCATGGCGGCGATGCCAGGCGGATCGTGGCCATGGGCCATTCGGCCGGTTGCCACCTCGTTGCGCTGACCGGCATGCGTGGCGGTCTACCGGGTGTCGCCGCGCTGCTTCTCGACGACACCAGGGCCTATGACCTCGCCGCGCTTTCCAGGAATGGCGGCATGGCGGGGGCCTATGCGCGGGCCTTCCCCGATCCCGCGCAATGGGCGGCGTTGTCGCCGGCCAGTTATGTAGATGGCCGCAAGCACCCGCCGACCTTCATCGCCTACTCAGGCGCTTCGGGCCGGGACGGGGACTCCAAGGCGTTCGCCGAGCGCTTGCGCGCCACCGGCACCAAGGTGACGCTGTTCGACGGCAGCGCCTATACGCACATGTCGATCAACCGCGATTTCGGCGAGGATGGCGACGCCTTGACCGGGGCGGCACTGGCATTCCTGAAATCGGCGGTTGGGTGATTGCGGCATCGAAACGGAGCTCTGAACGTCACCGCGAGGAGCGAGGAGGACCGGCCTACCAGCGCGTCTTTTCGCCGGGAGCCGCCGGTTCGATCGCCAGCGCGTGCAGGCCAGCCTTCAATTCGTCGGCCAAAAGCGCGTTGACCGCGCGGTGGCGCTCGATGCGGCTCATGCCGGCAAAATCCTGCGAAACAATGCGGACGCGGAAATGCGTCTCGCCGGTGCCGTCGAACGTAGCCTGGTGGCCGGATTCCACATGATGATGGCCGGCGTGCAGATGGCTTTCGTTGATGACGACCAGCCGCTCCGGCGAAAATGCCTTGCTCAACTTGTCTTCCATGGTTGCCTGTATGGACATTGCCGTCTCCCTTCACCACATATCGCCAGCGGGATCGCGGAAGCCGAACCGACTTCGTTGCATGTCGCGCTTCAACAAAATCGGTCCTTCGCCTGCTTTATGCCGCGATTCAGCGGTTAGGGCGATCATCGCGAAAATGTCAATTCTTGTTTCGCATCTGCGAACGCCCCATAAATGGGTTAGATGAAGCCGTATCCCAAATATTTCGAGAAGATCCGCATCCGCCAGGAGAAGGACGCGGAGCTGAAGTCGCACGCGCCGATCTGCCAGTGGGATGGCTGCAAGGAGGCGGGCACCCATCGCGCTCCGGTCGGGCGCATGAAGGAGGGCGAGTATTTCCGCTTCTGCTTCGACCATGTGCGCGAGTACAACAAGGGTTTCAACTATTTTTCCGGCGTTCCGGACACCGAGGTCGCCCGTTTCCAGAAGGAGGCGATGACCGGCCATCGGCCGACGTGGAAGATGGGCGTCAACGGCGCCTCGACGCGCTCGTCTCCCGATATGGCGCAGATGCGCTCCGGCCGCGCCGGCTACTACAACCGGATGCGCGACCCGTTCGACCTGTTCAAGGGGCCGAAGGATCCCCGGGAGGTGCGCGAGCGCAAGGCCAAGCCGCTTGAGGCCAAGGCGCTGGAAACGCTTGGCCTTGATACAAAGGCGACTGGCAAGGAGATCAAGGCGCGCTATAAGGAACTGGTGAAGCGTCACCATCCGGATGCGAATGGCGGCGACAGAGGTTCGGAAGACCGGTTCCGCGATGTGCTCCAGGCCTATCGCGTGCTCAAGCAGGCGGGTTTGTGCTGAGCGACCCAACGGTTCGTGTCGTTTTCCAACTTTCATAAGGGTGGAAAAGGCTCTAAGACCGCCCCCGGAGAAAATCGATTGCCGGCGAAATCAGTCGTTTCGCCCGTGGAGACGTGGATAGAGATGAACAAGGTCGATCGCGACATCGCCAACCTGCCCGACACCACGGTGTCGGTGAAGGACAAATTCGGCTTCGACTCCAAGATGGTGGTGCCGGCCTATTCGGTCACCAGCGAACATGTGCCCGACATCGATCCCGACTATCTTTTCGACAAGGCGACGACGATGGCGATCCTCGCCGGCTTCGCCTACAACCGGCGCGTCATGGTCTCGGGCTATCACGGCACCGGCAAATCGACCCACATCGAGCAGGTCGCGGCCCGCCTCAACTGGCCTTGCGTGCGCGTCAATCTCGACAGCCATGTCAGCCGCATCGACCTCGTCGGCAAGGACGCGATCGTGGTCAAGGACGGCTTGCAGATCACCGAATTCCGCGACGGTATCCTGCCTTGGGCTTATCAGCACAATGTGGCGCTGTGCTTCGACGAATATGACGCCGGCCGTCCGGACGTGATGTTCGTGATCCAGCGCGTGCTGGAATCGTCGGGTCGGCTGACGCTGCTCGACCAGAGCCGCGTCATCCGTCCGCATCCGGCGTTCCGGCTGTTCTCGACCGCCAACACGGTCGGGTTGGGCGACACCACCGGCCTCTACCACGGCACCCAACAGATCAACCAGGCGCAGATGGACCGCTGGTCGATCGTCACCACGCTGAACTACCTGCCGCACGACAACGAGGTGAACATCGTGCTGGCCAAGGCCAAGCACTATCGCGACGGCAAGGGCAAGGACATCGTCAACAAGATGGTGCGCGTCGCCGACATGACGCGCTCGGCCTTCATCAATGGCGATCTGTCGACCGTGATGAGCCCGCGTACCGTCATCACCTGGGCCGAGAATGCCGAGATCTTCGGCAATATCGGCATGGCGTTCCGGCTGACCTTCCTCAACAAATGCGACGAACTGGAGCGCTCGGTGGTGGCCGAGTTCTACCAGCGCGCCTTCGGCGAGGATCTGCCGGAGAGCGCCGCCAATGTGGTGCTGGGCTAAGCAGAGCCTCGATGGCGGGTCCGGGCGACAATACGCGCAACAAGTCGAAGACGGGCTCTGAAGCCGACAGCTTCAAGCGCGCCGTCACCGTCTGCATGCGCGCCATCGCCGGCGACAAGGAGCTGGAAGTCGGCTTCGCCAAGGACCGCCCGGCGCTCGCAGGCAGCCGCGCCCGGCTGCCGGAATTGCCCAAGAAGGCGTCCAAGACCGACATAGCCATCACCCGCGGCCTCGGCGATTCCATGGCGCTCAAGCGCGCCTGCCATGACGTGCGCATCCACAGCAGACTGGCGCCGGAAGGCAAGGCGGCCCGCGCCATCTACGACGCGGTCGAGCAGGCGCGCGTCGAGGCGATCGGCAGCCGCGCCATGCAAGGGGTCGCCGACAATATAGGCTCGATGCTGGAGGACAAATACGCCAAGGCCAATCTCGTCGACGTCAAGGACAAGGCCGACGCCCCGATCGAGGAGGCGCTGGCGCTGATGGTGCGCGAGAAGCTGACCGGCCGGCCGATCCCCAAGAGCGGCGAGCGGCTGGTCGAGCTCTGGCGCCCCTGGGTCGAGGAAAAGGCCAGCGCCGACCTCGACGGGCTGTCGTCCAAGCTCGACGACCAGCAGGCCTTCGCCCGCGTCGTGCGCGATATGCTCGCCTCCATGGAAATGGCCGAGGAACTCGGCGACGATCAGGAGACCGAAGACTCAGAGGACAATGACGATAACCAGCCGCAAGGCGAGGAACAGAGCGAGGAAGGCGGCGAGGACGATTCCGGCTCCGAACAGTCGCAGTCCGAGGATGCCGAGGCTTCCGCTGACGACGAGCAGTCGGCCGAGACCGAAGCCTCCGACGCCACTGCCGACGATTTGTCCGACGATGACGATGCCGATGCCGAGACGCCCGGCGAGGCGCGCCGCAATGACAACCCTTTCACCAACCTGCCGAAGGAGATCGATTACAAGGTCTTCACGTCAGCTTTCGACGAGACGGTGGGGGCGGAGGAGCTTTGCGAGGAAGAAGAACTCGACCGGCTGCGCGCTTTCCTCGACAAGCAACTCGCCAACCTGTCCGGCGTCGTCGGCCGGCTGGCCAACCGTTTGCAGCGCCGCCTGATGGCGCAGCAGAACCGGTCGTGGGATTTCGACCTGGAAGAGGGCTATCTCGACCCGGCACGGTTGGTGCGCGTCGTCATCGATCCGATGCAGCCGCTGTCCTTCAAGCAGGAGCGCGACACCAAATTCCGCGACACGGTGGTGACGCTGGTGCTCGACAATTCGGGGTCCATGCGCGGCCGGCCGATCACCGTGGCCGCCACCTGCGCCGACATTCTGGCGCGCACGCTGGAACGCTGCGGCGTTTCGGTCGAGATTTTGGGCTTCACCACGCGCGCCTGGAAAGGCGGGCAGGCCCGCGAGAAGTGGCTGAAGGACGGCAAGCCGCCGAATCCGGGCCGGCTGAACGACCTGCGCCACATCATCTACAAGTCGGCCGACCATCCCTGGCGGCGGGCACGGCGCAATCTCGGACTGATGATGCGCGAGGGCCTGCTCAAGGAAAACATCGACGGCGAGGCGCTGCTGTGGGCGCATAACCGGCTGATCGCCCGACCCGAACAGCGCAAGATCCTGATGATGATCTCCGACGGCGCGCCGGTCGACGATTCGACACTGTCGGTCAATCCGGGCAATTATCTCGAGCGCCATCTGCGCGCCGTCATCGAGCTGATCGAGACGCGCTCGCCGGTCGAGCTGCTTGCCATCGGCATCGGCCATGACGTCACCCGCTATTACCGGCGCGCCGTCACCATTGTCGATGCCGAGGAACTGGCCGGCGCCATGACCGAGCAATTGGCTTCGCTGTTCGCCGAGGAAAGCGCACGCGATACGCGGCGCGGCGGCATGCGGCGCGCCGGATGATCTTTTCGCACGGCGGATTTCGACAAGCACTTTTCGCCGCCATCGCCCTGTTTGCCGGTGCAGCCCCGGTGCCATCCAGTTCGGCCGGCGCGACCTCGGTTGAACCGGTCGAGGTCTTAGCCCGCCCGATCACCGAATTCCGTATAGGCCGTGCCGACAAGCAATTCGGTCCGCTCGAATTCGTCGGCGGGCTGGAGATGACGTCGCCGTCGCGCGATTTCGGCGCGCTGTCGGCCTTCCGTTTCCTGAAAGGCGGTCGCGACTTCGTCGGCGTCGCCGATACCGGATTCTGGTTCTTCGGCACCGTGACCCATGATGCGGACAAGCGCCCGTCAGGCATCGGGGACTTCCGCATGGAACAGATGGTCGATGCATCGGGCCAGCCGATCGACGAGAAATCGGAAGTCGATGCCGAGGGGCTTTCCGTCAAGGA
Organism: Mesorhizobium sp. B2-8-1; assembly: GCF_006440955.1. Lineage (NCBI taxonomy): Bacteria > Pseudomonadati > Pseudomonadota > Alphaproteobacteria > Hyphomicrobiales > Phyllobacteriaceae > Mesorhizobium > Mesorhizobium sp. B2-8-1. The sequence continues at coordinate 25,311 of NZ_VFTX01000004.1, forward strand.
CGGCATTGCCACCGTGGGTTTCGAGCGCAACCATCGCGTCGCCCAGTTCAAAATTGGCCCCGACGATATGAAGGCGCCGTTCAGGCAGATGGATTTCCTGGTTCCGGCATGGGAGCTGCGCCGGAACCGAGGCTTCGAGACCGTCACCCACGCCAATGCCAATGGCCGCCACCAAGGCGGCCTGGTCGTGGTGTCGGAAAAGAGCTTGGACAAGGCCGGCAACATCTATGCCGCCATCATCGAAGGTCCGCACAAGGGCGTCTTCACCGTCAAGCGCAACGGCGATTTCGACATCACCGATGGGGCTTTCCTGCCGGATGGCGACCTTCTGCTGCTGGAGCGCAGTTTCACGATGGCAGGAGGTCTCAAGATGCGGCTGCGGCGCATTGATGGCGAGACCGTGGAGAAGGGCGCGGTCGCCGACGGTCCGGTGCTGCTGGAAGCCGATATGGGCTACCAGATCGACAATATGGAAGGGCTCGACGTCTGGAAGCGCGAAGACGGCGCGCTGATGGTGTCGCTGATCTCCGACGACAACCACTCGATCCTGCAGCGCAATCTCTATCTGGAATTCATTTTGCACCAGGACTGATTTGGCGCTCCAACTGCGAAGCTGAAGTTGAAGGTATTCAACGCCGGCTTCGATTTGGTCGGCTATTCATCAAATGACGGCGTCCGCTCAGGGTCGCGAGCCGTTGGTGGCGATCCAGATGACATGACGCGCGCCGCGCTTGCCGTTGGCGCGCGTGCTCACCTCCTCGACCGCGAAACCTGCCTGCTTCAGCCGCCGGGTGAAGCCGCTGTCCGGCCCTTGCGACCACACGGCAAGCACGCCGCCGGGCTTCAGTGCGGTGCGCGCTGCCGCCAGACCCTGCAGGCTGTACAGCGCGTCGTTGGATTTGTGAACGATGCCGTCCGGGCCGTTGTCGACATCGAGCAGGATGGCGTCCCAGACCGCGGGCCGGGATCTTATAAACTGCCCGACATCGGCCTCCCGGACGATGACGCGCGGATCGTCGAGACAGCCACCAAACAGTTCGGCCATCGGCCCTCGCGCCCACGCGATGACCGCCGGCACCAACTCCGCGACAGTGATTTCGGCATTCTCGCCCAACTCGGCGAGAGCGGCGCGCAGCGTAAAACCCATGCCAAGCCCGCCGATCAGCATTCTCGGCTGTCTGCGGCCGGCGATCCTCCGACAGGAGAGCCTGGCCAACGCTTCTTCCGAGCCGCTGAGGCGGCTGTTCATCAACTCGTTGGTGCCCAGCATGATCGAGAATTCGGAACCGCGCCGCTTGAGCCGAAGCTCCTGCGCGCCATCCGGGGTTTTCGCGGAGTCCAGCTGGATCCAGGGAATCACGGCCTAGACCGCAGCAACAGCCGGCTGGCTCCAGCGGGCGGCGAGCAGCCGATAGGGGATCAGTGCCACGACGGCGATGATCAGCTTCACGCTGAGGTCGCCAAGCGCCCAAGAGACCCAACGCATGGCCTCGACCGGCAGCACGCCCATCAGCGGCGCCGTTTCCAGCGCAAAACTGTCGCTTGGGCCAACGAAGGCGAAAGCCGCGGAGAAAGCGACGCTGAAGAACACGACGGTGTCGAACACCGAGCCGACCAGCGTGCCGACGATCGGCGCCCGCCACCAGCTCTGTCGGCGCAGACGGTTGAACACGGTCACGTCTAGCAATTGCGCGGTGAGGAAGGCCGCGCCGGACGCCGCCGCGATGCGCACCAGCCGGTCGGCGGCGGTCTCGAACTCGATGAAACCATGGCGGAACAGGAAGGGCGGCACGAGGACCGAGCAGACCACCGCCGTCATGAAGCCGACAAAGACGATCCGGCGCGCCACGGCAGGCCCGTAGCGGCGGTTGGCAAGGTCCGTGACCAGAAAGGAGAACGGGTAGGTGAACGCGCCCCAGGTGAGCAGGTCGGCCAGCGACAAGCCGCCGATCCGACCCTGCATCGGGAACTGCACGAGGATATTCGATGCCACGACGACAAGCGCCATGGCGGCCACGAAGGGCAGGTATCGCGAGAAGGAAGTCATTTTTTTATCCTGGGTAATGGAACCAGCGGAGCGTCATGCCGAAACCGGATCGCGCTCGCTTTGTTCGAGCATCGGATTTCCGAAACCGCCTTGCGGACGGCGACCCGATGTCCAAGGCCAACAAGAGGTTGGCCAGGGCGGTTGTCCCCCGCCTGAAGGCAGTTTACGCGGCAGCCTGCTCGGCGAGCTTCTTGGCGATCTGCTTCTTCAAGAGGCGCGCGCGCTGCGACAGCTCCTTGACGTCAGCCTTGGCCAGGAAGGCGTCGAGACCGCCGCGATGCTCGACCGAACGCAGCGCGTTGGCGGAAATGCGCAGGCGCACATTCTGGTTCAGCGCTTCCGAAATCAGCGTCACATTGACGAGGTTCGGCAGGAAGCGACGCTTGGTCTTGTTGTTGGCGTGGCTCACATTGTTGCCGGTCTGGACTGCCTTGGCAGTGAGTTCGCAGGTGCGGGACATGGTTCTAACCTTCAGTTCTCTCGGGGACCTGCCAAACCTTCGTGCCCACGCCGGGTGGCGCGCGGTTCTGGTCAAGCGGCCTTATGGAAAAAGTTGGCGTTCCATAGTTGCATTTCGCCCATGCGTCAAGCTCCAGCCTGGGCCCAGCGGCATTTCATACTAAGGCCGGAATTCGTCGTATAAGCGGTTCCATAGGGACATGCCAGACCGGAGTTGTCCGCCTCCGGTTGAAATCAAGGATCCGATCGCGCCATGCTTCGCTTGCCCCATGCCCTTGCCGCCGCGCTGGCCGTCGCCTTGCCGTCGGCCGCGACGGCCGCCTCGCCGCAGTCCTTCAGGGGCGAATACACAGTGTCGTTTCTCGGCCTTTCTATCGCGAAATCAAGCTTTTCAAGCCATTATGAGAACGGCGTCTACTCGATCGACGGCAGCGTTTCCGCGGCTGGTCTCGCCAAGCTGTTCGACGATACGCGCGGCACGATCTCGTCCAAGGGTACGATTTCGGGCCAGAAGATGGTGCCGCAGGCGTTCCGCGCGGACTACACTTCCGGCAAGAAAGCCTCCGCCATCGACATTCGTTTTGCCAATGGCAACGTCATCTCGACGACGGTCGTTCCCGCGCCGGAAAAGCGCGATCCCGACAGTTGGGTGCCGCTTGGCGCCGGCGACCTGGCATCGGTGCTCGATCCGATGGCGGCAACCGTCATCCATGCCGGCAGCCTCGACAAGGTCTGCGGCCGCACCGTGAGGCTGTATGACGGCGAGATGCGCGCCAACCTGACGCTGAGCTACGCTTCAAAAGGGTCGATCTCGGTGCCCGGCTACAAGGGCGACACGGTCACCTGCCGGATGGGCTTCGAACCGGTGGCGGGCTACCGCAAGGGCCGCAAGGCACTCAATTACCTCAAGAACAAAAGCCGCATCATGGTGACATTTGCGCCGCTCGGCCAAACCGGGGTATATGCGCCGATCCGCGCGACGGTCGGGACGCAGATCGGCACCTTGACCATCAGCGCCAGGCGTTTCGAAGCAATACAATAAGGCGCCACGCGCGCCACTGGAGACAGAATGGGGCGCGCGACACTGATCGGCTTTTCGGCCGTCGCCATGTGGGCGCTGCTCGCGTTGCTTACGGACGCATCCGGCAAGGTGCCGCCGTTCCTCTTGTCGGCGATCACCTTCTCGATCGGCACCGGGGTCGGGCTTGTCGCGCGTCTCTTCATGCCGGCCGCGGATAAAAGCCAGAGGATACCGCGCCAGGTCTGGGTGATCGGCATTGCCGGCCTCTTCGGCTACCACTTCTTCTACTTCACTGCGCTGCGCAACGCGCCGGCGGTGGAGGCGAGCCTGATCGCCTATCTGTGGCCGCTGCTGATCGTGCTCGGCTCGGCGCTGATGCCGGGCGAGCGGCTGGCCTGGAACCATATCGTGGGCGCGCTGCTCGGCCTAGCCGGCACCGTGCTCATCGTCACCAAGGGCGGCGGCCTCGCCTTCGACGCGCGCTATGCCTTCGGCTACGCCATGGCTGCCGTCTGCGCCGTGCTGTGGTCGTCCTATTCGCTCCTGTCGCGGCGTTTCCCCTCGGTGCCGACCAGCATCGTCACTTGGTTCTGCGCGGCGACCGCGCTGTTGTCGCTTGCCTGCCATCTGGCGCTGGAAGAGACGGTGCTGCCCGCGAGTGCCGGGCAATGGCTTGCCGTGCTCGGGCTCGGCCTGATGCCAGTGGGGGCAGCCTTCTATGCCTGGGATGTCGGCGTCAAGCGCGGCAACATCCAGGTGCTGGGCGCGGCAAGCTATGCCGCGCCGCTCCTGTCGACGCTGGTGTTGATCGCGGCCGGCGTCGCCGAGCCGTCGCTGCGCATTGTCGCGGCCTGCGTGCTCATCACCGGGGGGGCCGCACTTGCGGCAAAGTCGCTGTTCCTGCGCAAGCCCGCTGCTTCCGAAAGCGGAGCCGGTGCATCCGAAGGCGGAGCCCGGGCGTGACGATGCCGTTTCCAGGCGGCATCGACGCCAACGCCAATGCGACGCTGATCTTTTCGCTGGTGGCGGCGGTTGTCTACGCCTTCACATCAGGCATGGCGCCGACGCTCGCCCATTCGGCGGCAAAAACGCTCGCCGTGGCCATGCTTGCCGTGCTGGCGGCGATGCAGGGCGGGCCGCTGCTACTGGTCGCCGCTCTTGCGCTGAGCGCCATCGGCGACGCCTTCCTGTCGCGGGATGGCGAAAAGATGTTTCTGGGCGGGCTGGGCAGCTTTCTCGCCGCGCATATCGTCTACGTCGTGCTGTTCCTGCGCAGCGGCGGGGGAATGGGAGTGCTGGGGGCCGAACCTTGGCGCGCGGCAATCGCACTTGCGATGGCGGTATTCGTTATTCTCATGCTGGCGGCGCTGTGGCGCCGCGTCGGCCCGGCCCTGCGAGCGCCGATCGCGGGCTATGTCGCGGCCATCCTCGCCATGGGCATTTCGGCGCTGACGACGAGCAGTGCCGCTGTTATCGGCGGTGCCGTGCTGTTCATGGCGTCCGACGCGCTGCTGGCCACGGAACGCTTCCTGGCGGCCGCCATTTCGCCACATCGCGCCTGGATGCGTTTGGCGGTCTGGGTGCTTTACTACGCCGCGCAGCTCGTGGTCACGCTTGGTTTCCTGCTGCGCTAAGGGTTTCCGGCTGGGTCAGAGCTGTTTAGGCCGCCAACCAGGCTCCGCCAGTTCAAACGCCGCAAAGTCGAAGCCCGGCGCCACGGTGCAGCCGACCAGGGTCCACTCGCCCAGGCTGCGCGCCGATTGCCACCAGCCCGCCGGCACGACGATTTGCGGCCGCTCGCCGGCCGCAAGCTCGATGCCGAGCACCTGCTCGATCACCCGGTTAGCCTTTGGGCCGCCTTCTTCCCATATCGACAGCGCCAGCGGCGCGCCGGCGTAGAAGTGCCAAGCCTCGGCTGCATCCCTGACGCGATGCCAGGCGGAAACCTGGCCCTGCTCCAGCAGAAAATAGATCGCCGTCGAGTGGCCTCGAGCTCCGCCGCCACCGTCGCGAAAGGTTTCCGTGTACCAGCCGCCTTCCGGATGCGGCTTCATGCCAAGGATGGCGATGATTTCTGCGGAACTCGTCATGGTTTCGACCAGTGTCGCTTGGCCTAGAAATTATCCTTGCGCTTGCGGACCTCGGCAAAAACCTCGACATCCGACGCCTTCTCCATGCCGAGATGCCTGCGGATTGCCGGATCGTGCCAGCGCAGGAAAGGGTTGGTCGACAATTCCTCGCCGATCGTGGTCGGCAGCGTCGGCTTGTTATCGGCGCGCAGCGCTTCAATTTTTGCCGCGCGTTCCTTCAATGCCGAATTGGTCCGGTCGACGCTCAGCGCGAAACGGGCGTTGGCGAGCGTGTATTCGTGCCCGCAATAGATCACGGTCGCGGCAGGCAGTGCCGCGAGCTTCTTCAGGGATCCATACATCACCGGCGGCTTGCATTCGAACAGCCGCCCGCAGCCGAGCGCGAACAGCGTGTCGGCGGTGAACGCCACTTTCGATGCCGGCAGGTGATAGGAGACGTGGCCGGCGGTGTGGCCGGGGGTGGCGATCACTTCGATGCGCTCCTCGCCGAGATGCAGGATCGAACCGTCCTCGACAGTGTCGTCAATGCCGGGAATCTTGGCCTTTTCGGCTTCGGGACCCACGATGCGCAGCTTGAAGCGCTGCTTCAGCGCCAGATTGGCCTCGACATGGTCGGCATGGTGATGCGTGGTCAGGATCATCGTCGGCGTCCAGCCGGTGCGCTTGACCGCAGCCAGGATCGCCGCTTCTTCCGGCGCATCGATAAGCGCGGTCTGACCGCTTTTGGGGTCATGCACCAGCACGCCGAAATTGTCGCTGCGGCACATGAACTGTTCGATTTCGACCGCCATCGCATCTCTCCATCTTTCGCCGCAGACATAGGACGCCGACGCGCGGATGTCATCCCGGAGATGACTAATGTCAGGATGTCATTCGACATCCGGGATCTCGGGACGTCGCGGCCTTTTGTTGAAACCCGCCGATATCGCGGCTACATCCCTGACATGCATTCCGACATCGTCGATCTCCGCTCCTTCTATTCGACAGCGCTCGGTCGCTTCGCCGAGCATTCGATCACCATGGCCTTGTCATCGATATGGGCCACCGTGCCCAATGAGCGGCTTGTCGGGCTCGGCTACACCTTGCCTTGGCTGGAACGGTTCGGCAGCGACGCCGAGCGGGTGTTCGCCTTCATGCCGGCGACGCAGGGCGCCGTGGTCTGGCCGGCGGCGGGACCGACGGCGACGGCTCTGGTTTTCGACGAGGAACTGCCGCTGGTCGATTCCTGCATCGACCGCATGCTGCTCGTGCATTCGCTCGAGCATGTCGAAAACCCGCGCGAAACGCTGAACGAGATCTGGCGCGTGCTGTCGCCGGCCGGCCGGGTGGTCATCGTCGTGCCCAACCGGCGCGGCGTCTGGGCGCGGTTCGAGCACACGCCGTTTGGCAATGGCAGGCCGTTCTCGCGCGGTCAGCTCACCGAGTTGCTGCGCGAGGCGAATTTCACGCCCGCCGCCTGGTCCGACGCCCTGTTCTTTCCGCCATCGCGGCGGCGTTTCATGATGCGCTTCCACAATATGGTGGAGCGCGCCGGCCGGCGGCTGTGGCCGATCTTTTCCGGCGTCATCGTGGTCGAGGCGCAGAAGCGGCTCTATCAGGGCGTGCCGGCCGCCCAGCGCGCTTCCCGACGGGTTTTCGTGCCGGTGCTTTCGCCGCATGCAGCAACGCGGCTCGGCCGGCGAATAGAGACCGGGGCCACGACATCGCCGGGTCCGCGAATGACACCTTCGTGATCATGCCAGAAACTTGCGCCGGACGGCATTTCGCGACCTATCTGTCGCTGACGGGCTCGCAGCCTGGCTGAGTGACCAGTGGCGTCACTACACTTCATCCGGTTTTCAGCACCGCTTTTGAACGCAAGGACTTCAGCTCATGGCCGATTATCCGGACAATGATGCCTCTGCCCGGCCTATCGCTGCGGTCGAAGCTTCGAGCCTGCGTGATCAGGTGGCAACCATCAAGCTGGCGCTTGCCGGGTCGCCGGTCCGCAAAGGGCTACGCTGGGCCTCCATCGGAATGGTTGCCGTCATTGTCGCGACCTCGATCGGCCAGGTTCTGCTCAACCGCTGGAACCAGCCTTTCTACGATGCGCTTGCACGCCGCGACATGCAGGCCTTCCTGCACCAGCTCGCCGTTTTTGCCGCGATTGCCGGTGGGCTTCTTGTGCTCAATGTCGGCCAGACCTGGCTCAATCAGACGATCCGGCTGAAGCTGCGCGAGGCGCTGACGCTCGATCTGATCGATGGATGGATGCGGCCGGCGCGCGCTTTTCGCCTGGCGCATGCAGGCGCCATCGGGGTCAATCCCGACCAGCGCATGCAGCAGGACGCGAGCCATCTTTCCGACCTGTCGACGGATCTCGGCGTTGGCCTGCTGCAATCCCTAATCCTGCTCGCCTCCTTCGTCGGCGTGTTATGGGAGCTGTCCTCGGGCTTCGTCTTCCATGTCGGCGGGACATCGCTCGCCATACCAGGCTACATGGTGTGGGCGGCCATCCTCTATGCCGGAACGGCTTCCTGGCTGAGCTGGCTGGTCGGACGGCCACTGATCCACCTCAACAGCGACCGCTACACACGCGAGGCGGAGCTGCGTTCCTCGATGGTGCGCGTCAACGAGAACATCGATGCCATCGCGCTCGCCCGAAGCGAGCCCGATGCCAGGCGGCGGCTGGAAACCGACCTGGGCACCGTGCTCGGCGCCATGCGACGCATCTATAACGCCCAGATCAATCTCGCCTGGGTGACGGACACCTATGGCTGGATCACCGTGGTGGCTCCCATCCTGGTCGCTTCGCCGGTCTATTTCGCGGGCGATATCAGCTTCGGCGGACTGATGATGGCGGTCGGCGCCTTCAATCAGGTCCATTCTTCATTGCGTTGGTTCATCAACAATATCGGCAGCATCGCCGATTGGCGCGCGACGCTGATGCGCGTCGCCGATTTCCGCATTGCGCTGGATGAGACCGATGTGCTGCACGACCAGGAAAGGCGCATCGAATTCGGCGAGAATGCAAACGGCAAGCTGACCTTCGAGAAACTCGAAGTGGCCTCGCCGGGGGGCTGCACGAGGCTCGCCGACCAGCATGTCGAGATCCACGCCGGCGAACGCGTCATGCTCACCGGCGAGCCTGGCGCGGGCAAGACGCTGTTCTTTCGCGCCATTGCCGGCCTGTGGCCGTGGGGGAGCGGGCGCATCGGCATGCCGGCGGGGGAGGTGCCTATCTTCGTGCCGCGCACGCCCTACTTCCCAACCGCCACGCTGCGCGAAGTGCTCGACCGCGTGGACGGGGTTGCGCCGGCAAGCGATACCGATATCTCGGCCGTGCTGGCCGAGATCGGCCTGGAGCGCCTGTCGTCGTCGCTCGACCGTAGCGCGCGTTGGGAGCATGAACTGGCCGACGACGAACTGCGCCTGCTGGCCTTCGCCCGGCTCGTGCTGCGGCAGCCGAAATGGGTGATCATCGATGAGGCTCTCGATGCCTTCGACGGACCGACACTGCGGCGGGTCCTGTCGACGCTGGAGAAGCGGCTGGGCGGGGCGACGATCCTCAATATCGGCCGCGGGCAGCACAACAATCAGTTCTTCCCGCGCGCGCTGACCATCGTAAAGGCGTCCGGCGTGCCGGCCCTGAAGCCCGCGCGTATAAGGGCAGGCGCGATCGAGCCGCCGCCGGCCGCTCCTCGCCGCAAGAAATAGCACTTCCGGCATCTGTTCGGGCTGGCCCGCGGCACGCCATGCGGCAGCTTTATTTCGCCGTGATCGCGAGGGAAGATTGCGGCGGAAACATCGCTTGAGCCGGCCATGCTTGATGCTCTCAGCCTGCTTGCCTGCCTGGCCTGCACCGAGGCCGCCGTGACTGCGCCTGCGCCGGACAGCCTGGCCGTTGACGTCGAATTGGTGCTGGCGGTCGATATCTCATTGTCGATGGACGAGAAGGAGTTCGCCCTGCAGCGCGCCGGCTATGTGGAGGCGCTGCGTCATCCCGACTTCGTCAAGGCGGTCCGCGCGGGGAACGCCGGTCGCATCGCGCTCACCTATTTCGAATGGGCCGGCACCGTCCGCGACGACGCGCTCATCGGCTGGCAGGTCATCGACGGCGCCGAGAGCGCCAACGCCTTTGCCGACAAGATAGCGGCCCGTCCGTTCCGCAGCTTCCGCGGCACGTCGATCTCCGGCGCGCTCGCCTTCGGCGCGGGGCTCTTCGACCGCACCGCTTACGAAAGCGAACGCAGCGTCATCGATATTTCCGGTGACGGACCGAACAATATCGGGCCGCCCGTCACCGCCACGCGGGATGCGGCAAACGCCAGAGGCATCGTCATCAACGGCCTGCCGATCCTGATCAATCCATCGCCCACCTTCAGCCACCTCGACCGGTATTACGCCCAGTGCGTCACCGGCGGGCCGGGCTCCTTCGTGCTGCCGATTTATACAGCCGCCGAATTTTCGACGGCAATCCGGCGCAAGCTGATTCTCGAAGTGAGCGGCGTTCAGAACGAGACCAGGATCATTCCCGCCGAAGCCGAGGCTCCGATCGACTGCCTGCAAGGCGAACGCGACAGACGGTTCTTGTCGGATCCGTATTTCCCGGAGCTCGATCGCTGAGCCTTCGCCGGGCTATGCGTTCCAACCTGCTGATGACCTTCGTCGCAGAGATCAGCCTGCAGCTCGACTTCGCCCGAAAAGGGGGTGTCATAGCCACCTCCGGGATGGCCCTTATCGCTTCAACAAGAACACTGCCTGCTGGCCGAAGAAGTTCCAGAACCACCATGGCATCGACAGGCCGATCTTCTGGCCGTTGGCGTCGAGCGCGGTCGCCCTTTCCACGGTCGCGCCAAGCTCCTCGCACAGATTGACGAAGTCGCGGATGGTGCAGAAGTGGATGTTCGGCGTGTCGTACCAGGAATAGGGCAGGTCCTTGGTCACCGGCATGCGGCCCTTGACGAACAGCGACAGGCGCACCCGCCAGTGGCCGAAATTGGGGAAGGAAACGATGGCGTGTTCGCCGATCCTGAGCAGTTCGTCGAGAACGAGCTTCGGGTTGCGGGTCGCCTGCAAGGTCTGCGACAGGACGACGAAATCAAAACCCTTGTCGGGATAGAATTCGAGATCCTTGTCGGCGTCGCCCTGAACGACGGAAAGGCCGCGCGCCACGCATTCGTTGACACCGCGCTGCGACAGCTCCAGTCCGCGGCCGTCGATCTGCTTGGTTTCCTGCAAAAGCTCGAGCAGCGAGCCGTCGCCGGAGCCGACGTCCAGCACCCGCGATTGCGGCGGGATCAGACCGGCGATCACCTCGAGATCGACGCGCTGGGCGCGGTTGACGCTCATGGCTTGCCCCTTGTCGTGGTGCGTGACCCTTGATGGACAGGTCTGCAATTTTGCGGGGTCATGCGCCGAGCCCTCTCGCTCGCGCGGCCGAGCCGATGAAGCCATTGATGGCGGCGAACAGTTCCGGCTCGTCGAGCAGGAAGGCGTCGTGCCCGCGATCGGTCTCGATCTCGACGAAGGACACCGACGCGCCGGCGGCATTCAGCGCATGGACGATCGAGCGGCTCTCCTCGGTCGGGAACAGCCAATCCGAGGTGAACGACACCAGGCAGAAGCGGGTCTTGGTGCCGGCAAAAGCATCGGCCAGCCTGCCGCCGTGGTCGGCGGCGAGGTCGAAATAGTCCATGGACCGCGTCATGTAGAGATAGGAATTGGCGTCGAAGCGGTCGACGAAAGTCATGCCCTGGTGACGCAGATAGCTCTCGATCTGGAAATCGGCGTCGAAGCCGAAGGTCAGCGCTTCGCGGTCCTGCAGGTTGCGGCCGAACTTCCGGTGCAAGGCTGCTTCCGACAGGTAGGTGATGTGGGCGGCCATGCGCGCCACGGCGAGCCCCTTTTCCGGGCGTTTGCCGTGGTCGAAATACTTGCCGCCATGCCATTCTGGGTCCGCCATCACGGCCTGCCGGCCGACCTCGTGGAAAGCGATGTTCTGCGAGGAATGACGCGCGCCGGTGGCGATCGGCAGCGCCGAGAAAACACGCTCCGGATAGCTCGACGCCCATTGCAGCACCTGCATGCCGCCCATCGACCCGCCGAGCACGCAAAACAGTTTTTCGATGCCGAAATGGTCGATCAGCATCTGCTGGGCACGCACCATGTCGCGGATGGTGATGACCGGAAGGTCGAGCCCATAGGGCTTGCCGGTAGCGGGATTGGTGGAGGCCGGGCCGGTGGAACCGAGGCAGCCGCCGATGACGTTTGAGCAGATGACGAAGAAGCGGTTGGTGTCGATGATCTTGCCGGGTCCGATCAGCACTTCCCACCAACCCGGCTTGCCGGTCACCGGATTGGTGCTGGCCACATGCTGGTCGCCGGTCAATGCGTGGCAGACGAGAATGGCGTTTGAACGGGCGTCGTTCAGCGTGCCGTAGGTCTGGTAGGCGATCTGGAACGGCGACAGCAGCGTGCCGGCGTCGAGCTTGAGCGGCTTGTCGGCGCCGAAGCGCACGACCGGGCTCGACGGTTGGTCTGCCTCGTTGTTGGTTCTGCCAGCGCGCTGAGCGGCCATCTCGTCTCTCTTGCTGCACCTTGCCTTTGCGGAAATCGCTGCCGATCTCCGCGCCGCCGATGCGTTCGTCCGGCCGATCGCGGACAACAAAAAACCGGCATTGCCTTCGCAAAGCCGGTTACGTCGCGCAAACGGCCCTTTAGCGAATTGTTTAACGTGGCTGCAAGCCGACCGGCCAAATCACCACGGAACTGTCGATGCCCTTCTAGAACTCACCTGCCTCGCCGTCAATGCCGCTTGCTGGCACCACTGCCACCTCTCGACATTGCCGGCCATGGCTTGTATTTCCGCAGCGGCTTCCAGGATGGAGGCGTTCTCGACGGATTTTGCGATATGAGCCAGACCTCGGACAAGACACGTCCAACCCCGCGCGCGGGCATCATGGACATCCAGGCCTATGTGCCGGGCAAGAGCTCGGCCCCCGCCGGGGTGGACAAGGTCCACAAGCTGTCGTCGAACGAGAACCCGCTCGGCCCCTCGCCGAAGGCAATCGAGGCCGCGCGCGAGGTCGCCGCCAAGCTCGACGTCTATCCCGACGGCACCGCCCGGCGCCTGCGCGAAGCAATCGCCGAGGTGCATGGTCTGAACGCACAGAACATCATCTGTTCCAACGGCTCCGACGAGATCCTCGGCCTCATGGCGCAGACTTATCTCGCCCCCGGCGACGAGGCCATATTCACCGAACACGCCTTCATGGTCTACAAGATCTACATCCAGTCGGCGGGGGCGACGCCTGTCGCGGTCAAGGAGACCGAGGAGCGCGCCGACATCGATGCGATCCTGGCGGCCGTCACGCCACGTACGAAGATCGTGTTCCTCGCCAATCCCAACAATCCAACCGGCACTTACGTGCCGTTCCAGGAGGTGCGCCGCCTGCATGCCGGCCTGCCGAAGAACGTGCTTCTGGTGCTCGATGCCGCCTATGCCGAATATGTCAGGCGCAACGACTATGAGGCCGGCATCGAGCTCGCGGGCAGCTCTCAGAACGTGGTCATGACCCGCACCTTCTCCAAGATCGGACTTGGCGGGGCGCGGATCGGATGGATGTATGGGCCGATGCACATCGTCGACGCGATCAACCGCATACGCGGTCCCTTCAACGTCAATGCGACGGCGATCGAGGCCGGCATCGCCGCCGTCCGCGACCGCACCCATATCGAGCGCAGCGTCGCGCATAACGAGACCTGGCTGGCCTGGCTGAGCGAACAGATGACCGGGCTCGGGTTGCGGGTGACGCCGAGCGTCGGCAATTTCCTCCTCATTCATTTTCCCGACGACGGCAAGCATTCGGCCGCGGCGGCGGACGATTATCTCACCCAGCGCGGCTACATACTGCGGCGTGTTTCGGGCTATGGCTTTCCCAACGCACTGCGTATGACGGTCGGCACCGAAGAGGCCAATCGCGGCGTTGTCGCGGCACTCACGACATTCCTGAAAAGCTAGAACGCCATGGCATCACCGATGTTCGAAAAGATCGCGCTGGTCGGCATCGGCCTGATCGGCTCGTCGCTGGCCCGCGTCATCCGCCGCGAGGGCCTGGCCGGCCATGTCGCCATCTCGACGCGCAGCGCCGCAACGCTGGCGCGGGCGCAAGAGCTTGGGCTGGGCTCCTCCTACGCCATAGATGCCAAGGAAGCGGTCCGCGATGCCGACCTGGTTATCGTCTCGGTGCCGGTCGGCTCGTCCGGCGCGGTGGCGCAAGAGATCGCGCCGGCGCTGAAGAGGGGCGCCATCGTCACCGATGTCGGCTCGACCAAGGCTTCCGTGATCGCACAGATGCAGCCGCATATACCCGGTGGGGTGCATTTCATTCCCGGCCATCCGCTGGCCGGCACGGAGAAATCTGGGCCCGATGCCGGTTTCGCCGATCTGTTCGACAACCGCTGGTGCATTTTCACCCCGCTGCCGGACACGGATCCGGACGCGCTGGAAAGGCTTTCCGAATTCTGGCGCCGTTGTGGCGCCAACATCGACACGATGGATCCGCAGCATCACGACATGACACTGGCCATCGTCTCGCATTTGCCGCACATCATCGCCTACAACATCGTCGGCACCGCCGATGACCTGGAATCGGTGACCAAGACGGAAGTCATCAAATATTCCGCTTCCGGTTTCCGCGACTTCACGCGTCTCGCCGCCTCAGATCCGACCATGTGGCGGGACGTGTGCCTGCACAACAAGGACGCGATCCTGGAAATGCTGGCGCGGTTCTCGGAGGATCTGGCTTTTCTGCAGCGGGCGATCCGCTGGGGCGACGGCGACAAGCTGTTCGACCTGTTCACCCGCACCCGCGCCGTGCGACGCTCGATCATCGAGGCCGGCCAGGACATCGACGTGCCGGATTTCGGTCGCCAGGCGGTCGAGCATCCGGCGAAAAACTAGGCTCCTTCAGGCCAGGTCGCCGCCATCATCGCCAGTGTCTCGGCACGATCGGGCGCGCCCAGCCTGCCGCCGAAGCGCTGGCATTTGAGCGCTGCGGCCGCGCTGGCAAAGCGTAGCGCCTGCTCGATCGGCATGGCTTGCGCCAATCCGGCTGCGAATGCGCCATGAAAGACGTCGCCGGCTGCCAGCGTATCCACCACCTTGACCTTTGGCGCAGCGACGTGGCGTACGCAACCGGCCTGCCTGTCATGCCACCAGGTTCCAGCCCCGCCGGCGGTTACCGCGACGAAAGCGTCGGTGCGCGACGCAAGGTCGGCGCATGCGGCCTGCGGGTCCAGCGCCTGGCCGCAGACGATGCGCGCCGCCGGTTCGGAGGCGACGATGTGCGAGGCGAGCGGCAACAGCCGCTCCAGCACTGCCAATGGCGCGGTGTCGGCATCGAGGATCCCAGGGCGGCGGGCAGCGCGCGCAGCGCTGAGCGCCAGCGCCGCCGCACCCGGCCAGCGCACATCGACCAGCACGGCATCGAAAGCCGTGAGATCGGCGACCGGCAAGCCGTCGGGATCGGCCTGGGCGCGCTGATCGTAGAAAGGCACGATGATGCGCTCGCCATGGCCGTCGACAAGGATCGCGGCCAGCGCCGAGGACGCTCCGGGAACGCGACGGACGAGGCTGCAATCGACGCCCTCCGCCTCGATGCCCGATATCAGCTGGTCGCCGACCTGATCATCGCCGGCGCTCGCCCAAAGCCACACTTCGGCGCCCAGCCGGCGTGCGGCGCAGGCGGCACTCGTGGCCATGCCGGAAGCGATCTGGACGCCATCGGCGGCCATGAACTTGCCCTGATGGATGGGCAGCGCTTCGACGCGAAGAATGGTGTCGAGCGTCAGCGCGCCGACGCTCAGGAGTTTTGCCGGTCTGTCCATTGGGGATGCTTAGTCGACCGGCTTGATCTTGCCCAGCGGGATAAAGCCGAGCGAGGCCTTGCCCTTGACCACCTTGAGCGGCATCGACGGTTCGTTGCCGAGCAGCGCCAGGGCGGCAAAGCCTTGTTCGATCTGGTTCTTCTGTTCGGGTATGGCGGCCCCGAGAATGGCGGCCACGGCTTTCGGGTCTTTCAGCCTGATCATCAGATCGGCATCGACCAGGCCCTCGGCGTCGACCGACAGCGGCCCGGAAACGGTGACGTGCGCCGTGCCCGACGACAAATCGAGCCTGCGGATCTCGACGGCCTGGCCGCGCAGGCTTTTCAGTTGCGTGCCGATCAGGGCCAGGCCGTTCTTCAGCGTCGCCTCGCCACTGGCGTCGAGCGGCGGCAGGACGCGGCCCCCGATCGCATCGGGGTCGATCTCCAGATCGCCGAAGCTGCCGATATAGTCGATATCCCTGCCGTTCGGCTGCAGCTGGCCCGCCGCCTTGCCGGCGCTGAACAGTTGCACCGGATCGGTGTCGTCGGCCGGATCGGTCTGGCCGGACAGGCCCTCGGCCGTGAGCGAAATGCGTCGCGGCAGCGGCCATGAGAGCTTGACGTTGGCCTTAAGATCATCCCAGTCGATCCACAGCGGCACCATGCCCGGAACCGAGGTCCTGAGCGGACCGCGCAGGTCCGCGACCGGCGACAGCGGCTGGATGATCTGGGCGACGGCGTTGAAGGAGCCGGCAGAGGCGGCAAGGTTCTTGGCGTCGTCCTCATAAGCAAGATTGTCGCAGGAGACGGCGAAGCTCAGGGGATAACCGCTGACCTGGAGATTGGCGCAGCCGGCCTCGATGCCACTCTTGTTGAGCGTGGCGATCGCCTTGTCGGCTTCGCTCCGGACCCTGTCGGCGAGATAGAACCAGCCGCCGCTGTAGATGGCGAACAGCGCGATGACAAACGCTGCAAGCCAGAACAGGCGGCGGCGATGCTTCGGCTGGCGTTCGTCAGTGGACGTCATGCTGCGGTTCTCGTTCACGCATGGGGGCTGTGGGCGGGCTGTCGATTCTGGCAACGACAAAAGGTAGACAGAGATGGACGGAAAAAACACCGATTCCGGTGTGGTGTTGCCATTCTTACGCAATCAGGCACGGCGATATGGGCGATTTTTGGGTGTTTGGCTATGGTTCGTTGATATGGCGGCCGGGGTTCGCGCATGTCGAGACAAGGCGGGCGCGCCTGCATGGCTATCGTCGCGCGCTGTGCGTCTATTCCTTCGTGCATCGCGGCACGCGGGAACGTCCGGGGCTGGTGCTCGGCCTTGACCGCGGGGGTTCCTGCGTCGGGCTGGCTTTCCGGGTGCCGGGCGAGTTGCGGGACGAGGTCATCGCCTATCTGCGTGAGCGCGAGCTGGTCACCAATGTCTATCTCGAGCGCATGCTCAATGTCCGCCTTGACGGCGGCGGCACGGTCGAGGCCGTGGCCTATATCGTCGACCGCAATCATGAGCAGTATGCCGGTGCGCTCGATGCGGCCCACGCCGCTGATGTGGTGCGCGGCGCTGTCGGCCAGTCCGGCAATAATGAGGATTATGTGTCGAGCACGCTGGACCATCTCCGGGCGCTCGGCATCCGCGATCACTGGTTGGAAGACGTGGCCAGGCGGATCGCGCCTTTGTGAAGCGCTGGCTTGCGGAAAAATCCGGCGAGGTCTTTGACCTCGATGCGGCGAGACCTAGGTTAGGCTCCGACTCTCAACGGGCGATAGCCGCCCAATCCCACCAACACGGAGATCAGCCTTGCAGAAACGCCGTCTCGGTCGCACCGACCTTTCCATCGCGCCGCTGGTTCTGGGCGGCAATGTCTTCGGCTGGACCGCCGACGAGAAGACGTCGTTCGACCTGCTCGACCGCTTCGTCGGCGCCGGCCTGAACGCGGTCGACACAGCGGACGCCTATTCGCGCTGGGTGCCCGGCCACGAGGGCGGCGAATCGGAAACCATCATCGGCAAATGGATGAAGGACCGCGGCAACCGCGATAAGGTCGTGGTGGTCACCAAAGTCGGCTCGGACATGGGACAGGGCCACAAGGACCTGTCCGCCGCTTACATCGAAAAGGCCGTCGATGCTTCGCTGAAGCGGCTTCAGACCGAGTTCATCGATCTTTATCTGTCGCACTGGCCGGATCCAACCACGCCCTATGAGGAAACCCTCGGCGCCTATGAAAAGCTCCTCGCCAAGGGCAAGATCCGTTATGCCGGCTGCTCGAATCTCGACGCCGGCCAGTTGCGCGCCGCGCTCGACGTGGCAAGCCTGCGCAGCCTGCCGCGCTATGAAGTGCTGCAGCCGGAATACAATCTCTACGACCGCTCGTCGTTCGATGGCCCGCTGCGCGATCTCTGCATGGCGGAGGACATCGGCGTGATCACCTATTTCAGCCTGGCCAAGGGTTTCTTGAGTGGCAAATACCGCAGCGAGGCCGATCTCGGTCAAAGCCCGCGCGGCGGCGGGGTGAAGGATTACCTCAATGCGCGCGGTATGCGCATCCTCGCGGCACTCGACGCGGTGTCCGCCAGGCATTCGGCCAAACAGGCGGAAGTGGCGCTTGCCTGGGTCATTGCCCGGCCGGGCGTCACCGCGCCTATCGCCAGCGCCACCAAGCCTGAACAGATGGACAGCCTGATCAAGGCGGTGTCGCTGGAGCTGAGCGCCGACGACATGGCCGAGCTCGACAAGGCGAGCGGCTGAGCCGTCAGCAGCGCGCACGATCGTCCAAGACGGTCGCCCCGACCTTGCCATACCGTCATTGACGCTTGGCAAGACAGGAGGCGCGGATGGCAGGCCCGCTTTTTTCGCAGCCGGATATGTGGCGTCAGCTCGTTGCGCTGATGCTTGCCGCCACGGCCGTCATGGGCAGCCCGGGACCGGCGACGATAAGCGTCACCGCCGTCGGCGCGGCGTTCGGCCTGCGCCGTTCCCTGAGCTACGCCTTGGGGGTCATCCTGGGCACGATCACCGTGCTTCTGGTCGTGGCAAGCGGGGTGAGCGCCATGCTTGCCACGATGCCGCGGCTCGCGCCGCTGCTTGTCGCGGCGTCGGCTGCCTATATCCTCTATCTCGCGTTCAAGATTGCCAGCGCGCCGCCCCTGGCGGCGGATGCCGGCGAGGCCGCGCGACCGACATTCACCGGCGGGTTCCTGCTGGCGGTGGCCAACCCGAAGGCTTATGTGGCCATCGCCGCGGTGTTCGCCGGCGCGTCCGCGGATTCGGGCGCCGGCGCCATCGGCACCGGGCCGAAGCTGACCGCTCTCGCATTCATGATCGTCGCCATCCATGCCGTGTGGCTGCTTGCGGGCGCTGCTTTCGCACGCTTTCTTCGCAGGCCGGTGGCTTCGCGCATCATCAATCTGGTCTTTGCCGCGACGCTGGTGCTGACGACCGCACTGGCTGTGTTCGCTTGAACGTTGCGCGGGCCGCCATCGGTCGCGCCGAAGGCCGCACTTCAGGCTTTGGCGCCGAGTTCCCGCAGCCGCTTCACCGCCGTCGGCGGCAAGGCGGGCGGATTGGGTGCACGGGACGCGTCGATGAGGAACTGGTCGCAGGCGGTTTCGGTTTCGCCGATCAGCCGCCGCATGAATTCCTCCTTGTCCAGGCCCGGCGGGATCGGCGGCAGGAAGCGCGCCTTGATGGTGCCGGGATAGCGCAGGAACTTGCGGCGCGGCCAATAGAGGCCGGCAACATGGGCGACCGGCACCACGGGAATGCCGAGCTGCGCATAGATTTCGACAATGCCGTATTTGTAGGCGGGTTCGTCGCCGGGCGCGCGGCGGGTGCCTTCGGGATAGATGATGAGCTGCCGCGGGTTGCGCGCGATTTCTTCCTTGGTCGCCGCAACCACCGCCTTCAGCGCCTTGGAGCGGCTGCCGCGGTCGACCGGGATCATGCGCATTTTCAGGATGTACCAGCCGAAGAACGGAATCCAGGTCAGCTCGCGCTTCAGAATGTAGAGTGGATCCTGGAGATAGGGGAAGAAGGCGATCGCGTCCCAGAAGGACTGGTGCTTGGGCGCCAGGATGAAGGAACCTTCGGGCAGATTTTCCACCCCGGTGATGTCGCTCTTGGTCCCGGCGATCTTGTCGTAGAGCCACATCGAGGTGCGCGACCAGAACTTCGGCACGAACCAGGCGCGATGGCGCGGCGACAGGAAATAATAGGGAGTCCAGAGGATCATCTGGACGATCAGATTGACGTAGAAGACGAAGTTGAACGCCAGCGATCGGACTTGGAGCATTGGGGGAGGCCCGGTAAGGAGGTGTGCGTTGGTTACACCAAGCGGGCGCAAAAAGGAAATGGCCGAAGATGCCCCCGAACGGCGCCGAAAGACGTTTCGGCTTCGCCCACGGCCCAGCCGCGCTACATCAGCCGCGCCAGTCTTTCTTTCAGGCGCGGGGCGGCGAAGTCAAGAAATGCGCGCAGCTTGACCGGCAGCAAGCCGTGGCCTGCGTGCACCAGGCTTACCGGCCAGGGTTCCGGTTCGAACTCCCGCAGCAGCACGCGCAGCGCGCCTGACCGCACCGCCGCGTCGACCTGGTAGGACAGCACCCTCGTCAGCCCGACGCCGGCGAGCGCGGCATCGATCGCAGCTTCGGCGGTGTTGACCTGAAGCCGCGAGCGGACTCGAATCGGCATCTCGGCCTTCCCGACGGTGAAGCTCCATGTCGAGAGCGCGCCCGGCCCTTCGAAGGTAATGCAGCTGTGGGACTCGAGGTCCGCAAGCGCCGTCGGGGCGCCGCGTTCGGCCAGATAGCCGGGGCTCGCGCAAACGACACGGCGGATCGTACCGATCCGCATGGCGACAAAACTGGAGTCGGGAAGCCGGCCGATGCGGATGGCGAGGTCGAAATGGTCCTCGACCAACCGGGTTATGCGGTCGGCCAGCGTCAGGCGGATGTCCACGTCGGGATAGGCGGCGAGGAAGCCGGTCACGACCGGCAGCACGTGCAGGCGGCCGAAGACGACCGGCGCGGTGATGGCCAGTTCGCCCGTCGGGGCGCTGTATTCGCCGGCCGCCATGCGCTCGGCCTCGCCGACCTCGCCCAGGATGCGGCGGCAGGCGGCAAGATACGCCTGGCCCGCATCGGTCAGCGTCAGCCGGCGTGTCGAGCGGTTCAGAAGGCGGGTCTTGAGATGCCGTTCCAGGTCGGAAACCTTGCGGCTGACCGTCGCCAGCGGAATGCGAAAACGGCGCGCGGCGGCAGACAGGCTGCCAGCCTCCGCCGCGGCGACAAAAAGCGACATGGCTTCGAGCCGGTCCATCGATTCTTCCGGAAATTGGAAGGATAGATTACAAATATGGCATCTACATCTGTCTGATGGAAGCCTCCATATTGGCCGTGACGCAGACGACCCGGGTCAAGAAAGGAATTGTCATGTCGCAAGAGCGTCCGCCGCTGCCGCCATTCACCGCGGAAACCGCCGCGCAGAAGGCGCGCATGGCCGAGGATGCCTGGAACTCGCGCGATCCAGCCCGTGTCGCGCTTGCCTATACGGTAGACAGCCGCTGGCGCAATCGCGCCGAGTTCCTGCAAGGCCGCGATGCCATCCAGGCTTTCCTGACGCGCAAATGGAGCCGGGAACTCGACTACCGGCTGATCAAGGAGGTCTGGGCTTTCCATGGCAACCGTATCGCGGTGCGTTTCGCCTATGAGTGGCATGACGACAGCGGCTCGTGGTTCCGCAGCTATGGCAATGAGAACTGGGAATTCGACGAATATGGGCTGATGCGGCTGCGCATCGCCAGCATCAACGACCTGCCGATCGGCGCTGCCGACCGTAAATATCACTGGCCGCTCGGTCGACGGCCGGACGACCATCCGTCGCTGTCTGAACTCGGGCTTTAACCTCTCCGGGTAAGAAAGGCTACCGATGGACGCGCATGCTTTTACCAGCGACGTCGCTTTCACGCCGACCGTCAAGGCGATCCAGGCCCGCAAGGGCTCTCGCCAGGCCTATTCCCGGGTCGAGGAGCGCGGTGGCTGGCAGTCGGTGATTACATCGGACCTTGCGGCCTTCATCGAGATGCAGACCAGCGTCTTCCTGTCGACGGCCAACGGTGTTGGCCAGCCCTATATCCAGCATCGCGGCGGGCCGGCCGGCTTCCTCAAGATGCTCGATGAAAAGACGATCGGCTTCGCCGATTTCGCCGGCAACAGACAGTTCATCACCCAGGGCAATCTCGCCGACAATCCGCAGGCCTTCCTGTTCCTCATCGACTATGCCCATCGCCGGCGCGTCAAGATCTGGGGCAGCGCGCGCGTGGTGGAAGGCGACGCCGAGTTGATGGCGAGGCTGATGCCGCGGGATTATGCGGCACGGCCCGAACAGGTCATCCTGTTCACCGTGGCGACCTGGGATGCCAATTGTCCGCAGCACATTCCGCAGCGTTTCGAGGCCGCCGATGTGGCGGCGGCGCTGGCCGAACGGGACAGGCGGATCGAACGGCTCGAACAGGAAGTCGCTCGCCTGCGGCAGGCGCCGGGATCCGTCGTCACCAAATGACGAGCAGGTTCAGCTGCCGGCGGCGATCTCGGCCAACGCGATGCCGTCCGGCGTCGGCTTCACCGGAACGATGCCGCGCGCCAATGCCAGCAGATATTTATTGTATTCGGTGAACAGCACGCGCAGCGCCCGCGGCTTGGTCAGCCAGCCGCCATTGTCGAGATTGCTGTTGACCACCGGATAGGGTTCGAGCTTGGCCTTGTGCAGCAGCCGGCCCATTTCCAGCAGGCTGCGCGGCATGTGGTAATTGTTGGTGACGAGGATCACCGTGCCATAGGCATGGCTCTCGACCCATTTGGCGCTTTCCTCGGCATTGCCGATCGTGTCGAGCGCGGCGCGATCGATGTCGACGCAGCAGGAAAACAGCCTGATGTCACCGCCGGTCGCGGCCTGAAGCTGACGCCGGCTGGCGGAGGGATGCACACCGCTGATCAAAAGCCGCGCGCCCTTGCCGGACGCCAGCAGTTCCATCGCCGCATCGAGGCGCGATTGGCCGCCGGTCAACACGATGATCGCGTCGGCCTTGGCCGGGTTGGCAGGGGTGGTCAGATGGCTGACGGTGTTGGCGAACCAGCCGAAGCCGCCGGCAAACAGGGCGACCAGGGCAAGTAAGGCGAAAGAAGAAACGCGCAGCACGGCCGAAACCCGGCCGCGTCCATGCGGACGCGCCGCCAACGCCGGCATCGGTCCAACGGTACTGGTCGAGTCCCGCACCTCCATCATGGCATGGTTAATCCCGAAATGCGGCCTTTGGTAGGTAAAAATCGCAATTTGCGTTACGGCGGTTCTTCATGCGTGATCGATCCTGGTCATTCGACGTCGTCATGCTTCAGGCTGGCGCACGTCGATGTCGCTGAGATAGGCGACGACGGTGGCGTGCGAGGTTGCAGCCGTCAGCGCGCCGATAATCAGCACCATCAGCACGACACCGAGATAGCCGGCCGAGCCGATGGCGAAGTTGCCGAATAGCGCAGTCGCCTGGTCGGCCTGCGGGGTCGCCATGTTGCGCGAGGACCACCAGGAAAAGACGATGAAGACGGCGACCGCGGCGGCTCCGCCGGCGGCCGCGCCCTTCATCCCGGTGATCAGGAAATGGCGACGGAACTCGCGGGCGATGAAACGCGCTTCGGCGCCGACGAAATGCAGCACCTCGATGATGTGGCCGTTGCCGGCCATGGCACCGCGCGTGGCGAACACCACGGTCAGCACCGTCGCCGAGAGCATCAGCGCCAGCACCGCGATACCGATGGTCACCGTGGTGCGGGCCATGGCCACCAGCCGGTCCACCCAGGTGCGGTGATCGTCAAGCGATGCGCTCGGCAGCTTCGGCGTGATCGCGGCGCGCATGGCGGCGAAATCGGGCGGGTTGCTCTCGTCGATGGTGACGATGATCAGCCGCGGCACCGGCAGTTCGTCGATGTTGAGGCCCGAACCCAGCCACGGCTCCAGCAATCTGGCGGTGGCGTCGCGGTCGATGATCCTGGTCGCCTTCACGCCGGGGAATTCGCCGGCGATCTGCGAGGCCTGGGCAAGGGCTGCCTCCATGTCGAGGCCGTCGACCGGCTTGATCTGGATCGTCGCCTCTCGCGAGATCTGGTTTTCCCAGACCGAGGCGGTGTCGCGCACCAGGGTAACCGCGCCGAAGGTCAGGCAGGACAGGAAGGTCATGATGGCGATGACCAGCACCAGGGCGCGGCCGGCGATGTTCTGCGCCGGCACGATGGGCGCCATCTTGCGCTGGACGCGCGGCCTTGGCGCGGCCGCTTCGTCGGCCTGTGCGTCGAGGTGTTCGGCGGAAAGCTCAGTCATAGATATCAAGCCTCCCGCCGGCCAGGATCATGCGGCGCGCATCGACCTGCTCCATCAGGCCGAGATCGTGGGTCGCGATCACCACGGCGGTGCCCAGGCGGTTGAGTTCGATGAAGAGCCTGAGCAGGCGTCGCGCCAGCGGCGGATCGACATTGCCGGTCGGCTCGTCGGCCAGCAGGATCTCCGGCTGCTCGATCAGGGCGCGGGCGATCGCGGCTCGCTGCTTCTCGCCGCCCGACAGGACTGGCGGCAGCACATGCATGCGTTCGCCGAGCCCGACCCATTTCAACAGCTCGGTGACGTCGGTGCGGTAGCTCGCTTCCTCGCGCCCGCGCACGCGCAAGGGCAACGCGACATTCTCATACGTGGTCATGTGGTCGAGCAGGCGGAAATCCTGGAACACCACGCCGATGCGGCGCCTGAGATGCGGCAGTTCGGCGCGCGAGATGCGCGAGCGGTCCTTGCCGAAGATGGTGATCAGCCCACGCGTCGGCTTCAGCGACATGAACAGAAGGCGCAGCAACGTCGTCTTGCCGGCGCCCGAAGGCCCGCTCAGGAACTGGAACGAGCGCTCCGGTATGTGCAGGGAGATGTCGCGGAGGATTTCCGGACCCATGCCATAGCGGAGGCCGACATTTTCGAAGCGAATCACTTTCGGCGACCTGAAATTCCTAGAGCGTGATGCCGAAAAGTGTGAGGCGGTTTTCGGGCGACATCATGCTCTATCACTCTAATTCAGAGGCGGATTCAGATTTCAGGTCGATTTGACCTGAAATCGGAATCCGTCGGCGGCAAGCCGGCCTGTTCTGGGAAAAGACCATCGGCCGGCATGGTTAACCGGCGGTTAATTAGCGGGTTGTTTCGGCTCGTCACAAGGGCTCCGGTGGGGAAGCGTTAACCATTTGCCTTTACGCAAAAGAAACGAAAAGCGAACGTGCTGCAATGCTGGGGCCATGATGGCTGAGGATCGAACCGCGCGCCCGGTTTCCGGCGAAATCATGACCGATCCGCCGGCAAATGCCGCGCCGGAGCGTATCCTGCGCGCTGGCGCGGCGGATATCGTCGATGCCGACTATGTGGTGGTGCCGCGGGCCGCGCCCCATGCCGAGGCCATTTCACCGCGGCGCGTGATGTCCATGCCATCCCTCGAAGGCATGGACATGCTGCGCAAGTCCGAGCCGCCGGCGGAGCGGCCACCGGCGCCGCGCGGCGGGCCGATCTTCTGGATCGCCGGTATCGGCGCCGTCTTTGCCGCCTTCTGGGTTTCCGGCGGGCACGCACTGGTGCGCCAGGCGCCGCCCGCCGCGGGCGGACCGGCCTCGGCGTTGAGCATTTCAGGGGTGACGTCACGTGTGGACGCGTCCGGGGCGAACCCCGTGCTGTTCGTCGACGGCGAGGCCGCCAATGACGGTGCAAGTCCGGCGACGCTGCCGCCTCTCGAGATCCGCGTCACCGGCAATGACGGGCGCACAACGCGCTATACTTTGGGGACATCCAGCCGCTCATTGGCGCCAAGTGAAAGATTCGGCTTTGCCAGCCGGCTCGACGTCCCTAGAAACGGCGTAAGGACGGTGTCGGTCACCTTCGCGGAATAGCATGTGCGACAGGTGAGGCCGGCCCGCAAACGGCTGATGTCAGCGCTTCCGGTGCGCGAAGGCCTTTGAAAATCTTGAAGGGACGAAGAATGCCAGTTGTGCGCGGCAAGGACATCGAGGTCCTGTTTTCGGCGTCGGCCATCGCCCGACGCAATCTCGAACTCGCCAAGGAGATCGCCGGGCACGACTATCACGATCTTCTGGTGATCTCGGTGCTGAAGGGCTCGTTCATCTTCGCCGCAGACCTTATCCGCGCCATGCATGATGTCGGCCTGTCGCCAGAGGTCGAGTTCATCTTCATCTCCAGCTACGGCGCCGGCACCACAAGCGGCGAGGTGAGGGTGCTGCGCGACATCGACAACGAGGTCGCCGGCCGCGACGTGCTTCTGATCGACGACATTCTGGAGTCGGGCAAGACGCTGAGCTTCACCCGCGACCTGATGCTGTCACGCGGCGCCAGAAGCTGCGCCATCGCGGTGCTGCTCGACAAGCGCATGCGTCGCCAGACCACCCTCAATGCCGATTATGTCGGCTTCGACTGCCCCGACTATTTCGTCGTCGGCTACGGCATGGATGTCGCGCACGCCTTTCGCGAACTGCCGTTCGTCGGCGTCGTCAAAGGCGATGCGTGAGGCAGCGGCAAATACTGAAAAAGGCCTTAACGGCTTCAAGAAAATAACCCATGCCGGAGCGCCGGGCCCTTCAGAAAAAGTCAACGTTTGCTCGCCAAACATGCCGGCCATGGCAAAGCTTCTGATCGTTGAGGACGATGAGTCCGTCCGCACCCTCGCAGCCCGGGCGCTCGAACGCGCCGGGCACGCAATCGACATCGCCGCCGACGGCGCGCAAGGGCTGGCGCTGATACGCGCCGCGAAGGGCGCCTATGATCTCGTCGTCTCCGACATCCGCATGCCCGAGATGGACGGCATCGAGATGGCGATTGCAGCTTCGGCATTTTTCCCGTCGATGAAGATCCTGCTGATGACCGGCTATGCCGATCAGCGCGAGCGCGCCGAGGAACTGAACGGCATCATCCTCGACGTCGTGCAGAAGCCGTTCACGCTGGCCGAAATCCGTTCACGCGTCGAACGGGCGCTGAGCATTTTCGCCTGATCAGGCGGGATCGGCAGCGACGAGTATGGGGAGCTTGCGCCGTCCGGTGTTGAGCGCAAGCAGGCCGGCGCCGATGATAAGGGCGGCGCCGATCACGGTCGTCGACCGCGGCACTTCGGCGAAGAACAGAAAACCCCATAGCGGCGACCACAGGATGCCGGTGTATTCGAAGGTGGCGACGCGGTTGGCCGGCGCCATCCGGTAGGCCTGCGACAGCAAGATCATGCCGGCGGAGGCGACGAAGCCGCAGGCGGCCATCTTGAGGAAATCCGGCATTGTCGGCCACAGCCAGGGGCGAACCAAGAATTCCAGGCTGGGATGGGCGGCATGATTGATGCCGGCTAGCCAGAACAGGCTTGCGACCAGTGCGGCACCGGCGAGATAGGCACCGTTCTGGTAGAAAGCCATCACGGTCGAGGATTCGGTGTCGCCGATCTTGCGCGCCATCAGTTGCGAGAAGCCGTAGAGCACCGCGGAGCCCAGCGACAGCAGCGCCGCCCAGTCGAACAGTCCCGCACCCGGGCGCAGCATCACGACGACGCCAAGCAGCC
Source organism: Mesorhizobium sp. B2-8-1 (assembly GCF_006440955.1). NCBI lineage: Bacteria > Pseudomonadati > Pseudomonadota > Alphaproteobacteria > Hyphomicrobiales > Phyllobacteriaceae > Mesorhizobium > Mesorhizobium sp. B2-8-1. Next base: position 52,409 of record NZ_VFTX01000004.1, read on the forward strand.
CGATCAACACGGTCGCCAGCGTCTGCCAGGAGACCCGTTCGCCAAGATAGGGCCCGGCCAGCACCATGATGCAGAGCGGGGCCATGAAATAGAGCGCCACGGCATCGGCCAGGGGCAAGGCGGCGATGGCGAGGTAGTACATGGTGTAGGAGGTGAACTGAATGAAGGCGCGCATGGTCAGCATGCCGAACCGCCGCGACAGGATCGCACGCAGCCCGACATCGGCATGGACGAGCACGATCAGGATCGGCAGGGCGACGACCGCGCGGATGGCCATCACCTCGGTCACGGGGTAGCCGCCCGACACCGCCTTGACCAGCGGGTCCTGCAACGAGAAGACCAACACGCCCAGGCACAGGCTCAGCATGCCGAGCACCATCCGATTGCGCATAAGGATCCCAAGCTCCCGTACCAGGACGCAAGCAAGCTTGCAGCAAGCTAAAAAGAACCCGCCACCGTTTCGGGCAGCGGGCATGAGTGAGGACTGTTGATTGGTCCGTGGCCGAATCCTCAGCCACATATCCAATGGGTGAACCAACTATCATCCCGTGTTTGACATGTTGCAAACGAATTGGAATGATACCAGCAATCAAAATTCCTTATGGCGGACGGGATGCGGCCCACTCTCGACAGCGATCTCCTGCGCACCTTCGTGGCCATTGTCGAAGCAGGCAATTTCACCAAGGCGGCCGAGCAGGCCGGTCGCACCCAATCGGCGGTTTCGATGCAGATGAAGAAGCTCGAAAGCGTCATCGGCGACAGCCTGTTCGAGCGTGGGTCGCGCGGCGTGGCGCTGACGCGGCGCGGCGGCGATCTGATCGTCAATGCCCGCCGCATCGTCTCGCTGCTCGACGAGACGGCAGCGTCGATGGCGGCGGCGCCGCTCGGCGGGCCGGTGCGGATCGGCATTCCGGAGGAATATGGCCATGCCATCCTGTCGCGCGCGCTCGGCGCATTCTCAAAGCGTCACACCAAGGTCGAGGTCACCGTGCGCTATGCCCATTCGGGGGCGCAGATAGCGGCGCTTGCCGCCGGCGAGCTCGATCTTTGCGTGGTGTTCGAATGGCAGGATCCTTCAGGCGGCGAAGTGCTGATGCACGATCCGACGGTGTGGGTGACATCGATCCTGCATAACATGCATGAGGAGCGTCCGGTGCCGATCGCGCTCTACAACCGGGCCGGCTGGTGCAAGGATTTCGCCATCAAATCGCTCGAGCAGCGCGGGCTCGGCTATCGTGTCGCCTACACCAGCGACACGACCGGCGGCCTGAAGCTTGCCGTCACCTCGGGACTGGCGATCGCACCGATTTCGCGCAGCAACATTCCGGACGGCTGCCGCGAGTTGACGTCCGCCGACGGTTTCGGCGACATCGATTCCTCGAATGTGGTGATGCATCGCAACCCGAATGCGTCGGGCGAGGCGATCGACGGCATGCAAGAGGCGATCCGCGAGGCGTTCGTCAACAGGCAGACTCAGCCGGCCGCATCCTCGTAGAAATGCAGCCGGTTGCCGAACGGATCGGCAACCGACACCTCGCGGGTCTTCCACGGCGTCTTTTCCAGGCCCGGCCTGGCGAAACGGTATGCTTTGCCGATCAGCTCGCGATGCAGGGCGGCGATGTCCTCGACCTTGATGCGCATGGCGATGCCGGGCGCGCCGTCGCCATGGTGTTCGCTCAGATGCAGGATGCAGCCGTCACGGCCGACCGCCATGTAAAGCGGCGCGTTGTCGTCAAAGCGGTGCTCCCACAGCACCTGGAAGCCGAGGAAGCCGACGTAAAACTCGTGGGCCTTGGCAATGTCGAAGATGCGCAGGATGGGCGTCACTGTGCCGAGTTTGGGCATGATGTTGCAGCCGCTCCCAGCGGATGCCGCGGCGGCGATCCCTATTTCAGTTCCAGCAGCCGTTCCAGATAGCTGCGCTCGATATCGGGGCTGAGCGCATTGCCGAGCCGCTTGCGGATCGCTTCCAGGATCTGGCGGGCGCGCTGCACGTCGATCTCGTCCGGCACCTTCACCGAATCGCCAAAATCGGGACCCTGGCTGGCACGCGGCCGGCCGAGCGGATCGCGATCGGCGTTCTGCTGGCGACCGCCTTCCTCGCTGCCGCCTTCGTCGCCCTGCATGGCCTGCATCTGCTTCATCATGTCCTTGGCACCCTTGCGCAGCGCCTCCAGAGCGCGGCCCTGGTGGCCAACGGCCTGATCACCTTCACCATCGCCCAGGGCCTGCTCGGCATTGCCCATTGATTTGCCGGCCTCGCCAAAGCCTTCATTGGGCTCCATGCCCATGCCCTCGAGCCCCTTCTTCAACTGCTCAAGGTCGTTCTTCAGCTGGCCCTGGCCTTCCTGCAACTGCTTCAGCGCGTCGGCGAATTCCTGCGGCGTCATCGGCTTTTGCCCGGCGAGCGGATCGCGGTTCTCGCCTGCGCCCGGTCTGTCCTGATCCTCGCCACCGCCTTCGCCGAGCTGTTCGTCGCGGTTCTGGCCGCGCTGGCGCTCGCCGCGCTGCATCTGGTCCATGCGGAAGGTATCGTTCATCATCTCCTGCTGGCGCCGCAGGATGTCGCCGAGCTTGTCCATCTGCTGGCGCATCTGGCTGTCCTGCTGGCCACCCTGCTGCTGGCGGCCTGCCTGGAGGTTGTTCATCATGTCCTGCAGCTGCGACAGCAATTGCTGCGCCTTGTCGCGATCGCCGGACTTCGCCAGGTTCTCGATCTGGTCCATCATGCGATCGATGTCGCTCTGGCGCAGTTCCTGGCCGTTCTGCTGCATCTGCGGGGCGTTGGGATTCTGCTTGGCGCGCTCGGCGAATTCCTGCAGGAACTGGTTCATCGCCTCGCGCAGTTCCTTCATCGCCTTTTCGATCTCCGCGTCGCTGGCGCCGTTCTTGATAGCGTCCTGCAAAGCCTGCTGCGCCTGGCGCAGCCGCTTCTCGGCAGCCGAGAGATTGCCCTCCTCGATGCCGAGCGCGATTTCCCAGAGATAGGAGACCTCGTTGCGCAACTGGTCGTCGCTGTCGGCCATCTTCAACCGGCTGCGCGCGCTCATGATGGCGAGGTAGTGGGACATGTTGTCGAACGTGTCCTCGGGCCGCAGCGTGATCGCATCCATCAGGTCGAGCACGCGCGGCTTGGCGTTGGCGTCGAGCGCCAGCAGGCGGCGCTGCTCGATAACGGCTCGCGCCAGCGGATTGGAGAACGGCCGCTCCGGCATCACCAACGTCTTGGTTTCGCTGCTCGCCGTATGCCCGGCATCGTCGGTGGCGACCAGCGTCAGCTTGATCTCGGCGCCAGCCCAGACGTGTTCGGTCAGGTCCTTCGAGGTCCTGGCGGCATTCGCCTTGCCGCCGCGGCGCGGTAGCGTCAGCGGCATGTCAGGCGGACCGTAGAGCGGACGCGCATCGGGAGCCTGCGGATCGGCGAGCGCGAACACGGCCTTGGCGTTGGCGGCGCCATAATCGTCGTCGATCTGGTAGTTGAGCTCGAAAGCGCCGTTGACAGCGCGCTTCGGCTCGCCGACGAAACGGATCTGCGGCGGCTTGTCCGGGATCACCGCGAAGGCCCAACGGCCGAGTTGGTCCTCGCCCGACTTCAGCGTCAGCGTGCCATCGCTCGTCAGCTTGCCGATGAACTGGCGTACTTTGGACTGCGCTGCCGGGCTTGCCGCCGGCTTGGCCGCGGCCGTCTGCGGGTCGGCGGGATCGATGGCGCGGGCATTGCCATTCTTGTCGGCATAGGCAAGCGTCTCCTCGCCCGAGCCGCCGGTGACGCGCAGCGAAACATCACTGCCTTCGGGAACGTGGAAAGCCGGCGCCGCCTGGTTGGCGTCCGCGGTCAGGAAGATCGGCGGCTTGCCGGTATAAACGGGCGGCGTCACCCATGCATCGATGCGCGGCGGCACGGCGTCATGCGCGTCCTGGGCGCGGAACGCGTCGGCTATCCGGCCACCGGTCGGTCCGAAGGAAAAAGCGAAGGCGGTGACCAGCAGAAGCGCCGCCACGGCACGCAACCCCCAGGGATCGCGTTCCGGCACGCGCGTGCGCGGCACGTCGGCGCCGAGGCTGTCGAGCCTGTCGGCCATGCGCTTCTGGTGCTCGCGCCACAGCGCCTGCGAGAAGCTGCTTTCGCGACCACTCGGCCGGTCCGTCTGGGTCTGGACGGGGTGGTGCAGCAAATGGTTGGCCGCCTCGATGCGGCGGTCGATCTCGGCGCCGCCCGGCATGCGGAAAAAGCGTAGCGGGTAGAGCGCGGCCAGTGTCGCGACGCCGAAGGCGGCGACCAGCCCGATGCGCGCGGCATCGGGCAGGCGCGGGAAAAGCCCTAGCCAGGAAATGCTGAGAAACAGGCTGGCGACGACGAGAAGCGGCAGCAGGAGCGGCCAGCCCCGTTCGACCATCATCGACACCCGCGTCGCCAGCCGGCTGAGCGCCAGGCGCCCGGCGAGACCGCGATCGCTGCTGAAGATCGGTCGTTCCGTCATCGGCCCTTCCACGGGAGCGGGCGGGATGGCCCGAACCTCACGACTCGAAGAATACCCAGCAAACGCGGCGAAGGCGAGGCAGTTCCTGAAAAACGTGAAGGAGAGAAAGGCGCAGCGATCAGAATTTCGCCGGGTTTGCGTTCGCGCCGCAGACCAGGACGGCGAGCCGTTCGCCGGGTGCCGGCGCATAGCGGCCGGACAGGATGGCGCCGAACGCCGCGGCGCCACCGGGTTCCGAGATGATCCGCACCCGGTCCCACAGCGCCTTCTGGGCGACGACGATCTCGTCGTCGCTGACCAGGATGGAGCGTTCCACGAAGGCCTCGGCGATCGGGAACATCATCTCGCCGACGCGTTTGGGCGCCAGGGAATCGGCGGCGATGCCCTCGGCCGGCGCATCGACCGGATGGCCGGCCTCGAGGGCGCGATAGAGTGTCGGCGCGCCCTCGGGTTCTACGGCGACGATGCGGATACGGCCGGCGAACCAGGCGGCGATGCCGCCGATCAGGCCGCCGCCGCCCACGGCGACCAGCAAAGTGTCGATCTCAGGCAGGTCGTTCTCGATTTCCAGCCCGAGCGTGCCTTGCCCGATAAGCGTTTCCTCCTGGTTGAAAGCGTGGATCTGCAAGGCGCCGGTTTGCTCGGCGAAACGTTCGCTGGCGGCCAGCGCCTCGGCATAGCGGGCGCCGCCGACGACCAGCTCGGCGCCGTAGCTGCGAATGCGCTCCAGCTTGGCCGGCGGGCTCACCTCCGGAACGAAGATGGTCGCCCTGTGGCCGAGACGCATGGCGGCATACGCCACCGCCGCTCCATGATTGCCGCCCGAGGCGGCGACGACACCGGCCCCGGGGACCTGCCGCTCGAGAAGATTGGTGAACGCGCCGCGCGCCTTGAACGAACCGGAATGCTGCAGGCATTCGAGTTTGAGATCGACCGCCAGCGGCGGCCGGTTGAAGTCGGCCATGTCGACGCGTAGCACCGGCGTGTGGCGCACATAGCGACGGATGCGCGGTTCCATCATCGCGATGCGTTCGCGCGTTATGGTGTTGCCGTTGGTCATGGCCATCTCCTTGGGATTGACAGCAATTAGTAACTTGGCAAAATGCCTAAATGCAAGAGGTTGACGTGTTCAAGGCGATTGCCAACGAACGAAGGCTGCGGATCCTCGACTGGCTGAAGGATCCGCGCGCGCATTTCCCGGCCCAGGCGGATGGCGATCTGGTCGAGGACGGCGTCTGTGCGCTGCTGATCGCCGAAAAGCTCGGCATTACCCAGGCGACGCTCAGCGAGCACATGCGTGTGCTCACGCAGGCAGGGCTGTTACGGGCCAAGCGCATCAAGCAATGGACATTCTATCGCCGCGACGAGGACAGGATCGCCGAGACAAGAGCGCTCATCCAGAACCGGCTATAGCTAGTATGCAAGCCAGTCGGGGATCGAATCCAGGCCGATCAGTTCGTCATAGGTCTGGCGCGGGCGCACGACGTGGAAACGATCGCCGTCGACCAGCACTTCCGGCACCAGCAGGCGGGTGTTGTAGGTGCCCGCCTGCACCGCGCCATAGGCGCCGGCGGTGGCGATGGCGATCAGGTCGCCGGACTTGAGCTTTGGCAGGTCGCGGTCGAGGCCGAGATAGTCGCCGGTCTCGCAGACCGGGCCGACGATATCGACCGTCATGCGCGGCGCGTCGGCGGGGGGCAGCACCACCGGTCTTATGTCGTGGAAAGCGTCGTAGAGCGTCGGCCGGATCAGGTCGTTCATGGCGGCGTCGACGACGAGGAAATTCTTGGCATCGCCTTCTTTGGCGAAGATCACTTGCGAGACGAGGATACCGGCATTGCCAACGATCAGCCGGCCCGGCTCGAACATCACCTTCAAGCCAAGCTTGGTGACGTGCTTGCGGACGATCTGCGCGTAGGCGTCGGGGAGCGGTGGCGGGTTGTTGTCGACGCGGTAGGGAATGCCGAGACCGCCGCCGAGATCGACATGCTCGATGGCATGGCCGTCGGCGCGCAGCGCGCCGACCAGTTCCACCAAAAGCGCGAAGGCATCGTCGAAGGGTTGCAGCTCGGTGATCTGGCTGCCGATATGGGTGTCGATGCCGGTGACCTTGATGCCCGGCAATTCAGCCGCGCGCGCATAGACCTGACGCGCCTTCTGCCATGGGATGCCGAACTTGTTCTCGGCTTTGCCTGTCGAGATCTTCTTGTGCGTCCTGGCGTCGACATCCGGATTGATGCGCAGCGAGACCGGCGCCACCTTGCCCAGGGCAACGGCGCGCGACGAGAGCAGTTCGAGTTCGGGCTCGGATTCGACGTTGAAGCACAGGATGCCGGCTGCCAGCGCAAAGTCCATCTCACGCGCGGTCTTGCCGACGCCGGAGAACAGGATCTTGCTGGCCGGGATGCCGGCTGCCAGCGCGCGCCGCAACTCGCCTTCCGACACCACGTCGGCTCCCGCGCCGAGCCTGGCCAGGGTTTTGAGCACCGCCTGATTGGAATTCGCCTTCATGGCGTAGCAGACCAGTGCATCGAGCCCGGCAAATGCCTGGACGAAGACGTGGTAGTGCCTGGTCAGCGTGGCCGTCGAATAGCAGTAGAATGGCGTGCCGACGGTTGCGGCGATGTCCGATATCGCCACGTCCTCGGCATGAAGCACGCCGTCGCGGTAGTCGAAATGGTTCACGAGAGTGGTTCCGAAAAGTTGGAGCAGGGTAGGAGCGGGTTTAGCACTCTAAACCGCTCTGACCGGCTCTAGAGCAGCGGGTCGAGAATGAACTTCTTGTCCGCGACCGGTTTTTCCGGTTCCGGCGGCACGGGTTGGTGTGCCTTCTCGGCGTCCTTGCGCGCCTGCACGGCCGCCTCGTAAGGCGTGTCGAGACCGGACCTTCTGCCGCAAGCCGTAACGGCGGCAACCGCCGCAAGCAGCGTCAGTGTCACCAAAATCCTGCTTCCGGTCATCGATCCATCCGTCCGAAACTTTTTTCCGCCGCTGCTTTTAGCCGAGTTCTCGGCGCATTGCACCCTGGATATTGCCGTTGCAATATCGTGGATATTGGCGGTTGCAATATCCGGGATATGGCTGGCCGCAATGTCCGGCATCACGCCTTGGCCAGCCGCTTTTTCCAGTAGCGGATCTGCTTCCTGACTTCCGACGGTGCGGTGCCGCCGAAGGAGGTGCGGCTCTTCACAGAGTTCTGCACGGCCAGCACCGAAAAAATGTCCTTCGTGACGCCGGGGTGGATCGACTGCAAGTCCTCCAGCGCAAGCTTCTCCAGGCTCAGCTTCTTCTCTTCGGCCAGCGCCACCGCCCGTCCCGTGACATGATGCGCTTCCCGGAACGGCAGGCCGAGTGTGCGCACCAGCCAGTCGGCAAGGTCGGTCGCGGTTGCGTGGCCGGAGCCGGCAGCCTTCTTCATCGCCGCCGCGTTCACCGTCATATCGGAGACCATGCCGGTCATCGCCGCCAGCATCAGGTCGAGCGTCTCGGCGGCATCGAACACCGATTCCTTGTCTTCCTGCATGTCCTTGCCATAGGTCAAAGGCATGCCCTTCATCACCGTCAGCAGGCCGACCAGATGGCCGGTGACGCGCCCGGTCTTGCCGCGCACCAGTTCGGCGGCGTCGGGGTTCTTCTTCTGCGGCATGATCGAGGAGCCGGTGGAGAAGCTGTCCGACAGCCTGATGAAGCCGAATTGCGGCGTTGACCAGATGATGATTTCTTCCGCCAGCCGCGACAGATGCGTGGCGCATATGGCCGCCAGTCCCAGGAATTCCAGCGCGAAATCGCGGTCCGAGACGCTGTCCAGCGAATTGCGCATGGGCTCGCGGAAGCCGAGCGCACTGGCGGTCTGGTGGCGGTCGATCGGAAAGCTGGTGCCGGCAAGGGCTGCTGCACCGAGCGGGCTCTCGTCCATGCGTTCGATGGCGTCGCGCACCCGCGACAGGTCGCGCGAAAACATCTCGACATAGGCCATGCAGTGGTGGCCGAATGTCACCGGCTGCGCCGCCTGCATATGGGTGAAGCCCGGCATCACCGTCGCGGCGTGCTGCTCGGCCCGCTCCAGCAACGCACTGATGAGACCCTTCAAGGCCTCGGCGACGCGAAAGCACTCGTCCTTGACCCAGAGCCGGAGGTCCACTGCAACCTGGTCGTTGCGAGAGCGGGCCGTGTGCAGCCGGCCGGCGGCCGGACCGATCAGCTCGGCGAGGCGGGCCTCGACGTTCATGTGGATGTCTTCCAGCCTGGTCGAGAATTCAAATGTGCCCGCCTCGATCTCTTTCAGGATCGTGTTCAGGCCGTGAGCGATTTTCTCTTGATCGGCCGCCGAAATAATGCCCGTTTGCGCCAGCATCGCGCTATGGGCGATCGAACCTCTGATGTCCTGCGCATAGAGTTTGCGGTCGAACGAGATCGATGCGTTGATTGCTTCCATGATCGCGGCCGGACCCGAGGCAAATCGTCCGCCCCACATCTGGTTGCTGGTCTTCTTGTCGCTCATGGCTATAACCCGTGCTCGGAGCAGTTTTGAGAACATGGCAGACGGAAACAGATTTTTCCCGGCCCCGCGCCTGATCCTCGCCGCCCTGGTGGCGGGAGCGCTGGCCGGCGCGGTCGCGGTATATGTCAGCGAGAGCCAGTCTGGCAACAACGCCGCGTCGCAAGTCGCCGTCGGCGACAGCAAGGACGATGTCGCCTGCGCCGCCAAGAGCGAACGCGCCAAGAAGATCGCCGCAGCCGCCACCGGCGAGGTCGCGGCGCTCTTGCCAGCCGATCCGCCGCAATCGATGAAGAGCCTCGCCTTCAACGGCCCGGACGGCAAGCCGATGACCATCGCCGACCATGCCGGCAAGACGGTGCTGCTCAATCTGTGGGCGACATGGTGCGCGCCATGCCGCGCCGAAATGCCGGCGCTGGACGCCTTGCAGAAGGAGAAAGGCAGCGATGCGTTCCAGGTCGTCGCCGTCAACGTCGATGCCGGCGACGACGTGAAGCCGAAGAAGTTCCTCAAGGACACCGGCGTCGAGGCGCTCGGCTATTACAGGGATTCGACGATGGCGCTGTTCAACGAGCTCAAGACGCGCGGCCTGGCGCTCGGCCTGCCCGTCACCATGCTGATCGACGGCGAAGGCTGCCTGATCGCCCATATGAACGGCCCGGCCGAGTGGTCGGGGCCGGACGCTAAGCGGCTTGTCGAGGCCGCGCTCGGGTCTTGAAGAGGCTGGGACAAGGCTGGGCGCAAGCGCGGCTTGACCACGCAACGGTTCCGCCCAGCCCATCCGCGGCGGCCTGAGCCGACCCGGTCAATTCGTCGAATGCCTGGATCGGCGCCGGCTTGCCGAGATAGTAGTCCAAGCCTCGGCGTCCAGGGACTCACCTTAAGGACATATATGGCGAGCCGTTTGTGCTATCGGCCAGACGAGCCGTTGGTCGGCAGGGGATAGACGCCCTTCAATACTTCGTCGAAGTGATGACTGACCGCCGCATTGCACTCGCAAGCAAGCCACCGCAGGCCGTCGACCTTGCGAACGACGATCCGGGCACGATGGGTCTCAATGAGACCGTGTTCTTTCAGATCGCGTATGACGCGGCTCAAATAGCTCCGGCCGACTCCGAGCATTACGGCGAGCTGTTCTTGTGTCAGCGCCAGATCGGGAGTGCCCGTCCGATCAATGGCGGCCAGCAGCCATTTCGCTGTCCGTTGCTCGATCGAATGCGCGGCATTGCAGGCCACGGACTGGAACATCTGCGCCATCAGGCAGTCCGCGTACCGCGCGAACAGATTCCGTAGCGTCGACGACCTGGACTTCGCCTCTTCAAGGTTAAGCAGGTCGATGCGGAAGAACGAACCTCCCAATTGTACTTCAGCGCGAGCGTAAGCTGGGAGCCTGCCTTGGCTGACAACTCCGCCAATTGCCCCTTCTCGTCCGACCAGAGCCGTCTCGATCGCACGCCCGTCGCTCAGCACGACGAGATAGGAAATCAGGCTGGGACCTCTCGGGAAGTATGCATGGCGAACCGTGTCACCAGGTTCATAAAGCAGTGTTCCGGTGGGGGCCGACCACTCATCCAGCCAAGGCTCGAGGATTGCCCAATCTGCCGCGGTGAGTGCCCGCAGAAGATTGTTGCCGATCATGCCGGAGTCTATGTGGGCGCGGGCTTCCATTTACACTCCTCCGAACGATCGCTTGCGGCCCATATCCCAATAACCGGAGAAATGTCCACTAGTGCGCAGACGCGCAAAGCGCGAATGTCTAAGAAGTGACAGGGGTGCTGATCCAGGCCCCATCGAGCGCGAGCTGTGGCGCGTCGGCTCCAGGCGAAATGCTAGAAGATCGCCCAAGGCGGACAACAAAGCCCTGCGGTTGAATTGCTGGCGTGTCGCGTAGAGCACGTCGATACTGAACCCGTGCAACCAGCGTGAGATATGAACCCGGAACAACCGCCCGCTTCAGGGGCCCATCCCCTTCTCCGGCTCTACATCGCCGGAGACACGCCCGGTGCTCGTCGGGCACTGGAAAGCCGCCTGAAGATAATCGAGGAGATGAGCGCATCCATTGAAATCCAGATCTTCGATATCCTGGAACATCCTCATGAGGCGGAGCGAGCAGGGATACTAGCAACGCCGACGCTCTCCGACGAATCCGCCGATCCCCCGCGCCGTCTGGTGGGCGACATCAGCAATATCGCTCAGGTTCTGGACTATTTCGGTTTTCGCAAGAAGGATGATATTCATGACCGCGACGGATGAGATCTCTATCGACCCGGTTCTTGAACGCGTCAATACAGGGATCGAGGCTTTTGACGACTTGGTGATGGGTGGCTTGCCGCGCGGACGCACCACCATCGTGGGCGGCACGCCCGGTAGCGGCAAGACCGTATTCGCCACGCAGTTCCTGGCGCATGGCATCACCGGTCTCAATGAGGCCGGTGTCTTCGTCACTTTCGAGGAGTCGCCAACCGAGATCGAGGTAAACATGGCGAGCTTCGGCTGGGACATCCGCGGCTGGCGAGCGGCGGACAAGCTTGTTTTCGTCGATGCGAGCCCGCGCGATCAGGACCAGGTGGTTGTGGGCGATTTCGACCTCGCCGGTCTTCTGACCCGCATTCTGCACGCGAGCCGAAGCGCCGGGGCAAAGCGCATCGTGCTCGATTCGGTTACCCAACTTTTCGATCATTTCGTAGCCGAGCAGACGGCAGTGCGCCGCGAACTTCTACGTATTGCGACCGCGCTGAAGAAAGAAGGGCTGACGGTCCTTATGACCGCGGAACGCAACAGTGAATATGGTGAAATCTCCCGTCACCGAATAGAGGAGTTCGTCGCAGACAATGTCGTGATCCTTCGCAATGCCCTTGATCGCGAGCGCCGTCGGCGGACCATAGAAGTCCTGAAAATGCGCGGCAGCCGTCACGTTGAGGGCGAAGTGCCCATAACGCTGGTCGCCGAACAGGGCATCGTAGCTGTGCCTCTGTCATCATTGCGCCTGGAGCAGCAATCAAGCACGAAACGGGTCACCAGTGGTAATTCCGAACTCGACAAAATGTGCAGCGGCGGGTTCTTTCGCGACAGCGTAACCCTTGTCAGTGGAGCCACAGGCACCGGAAAGACTCTACTTGTCACCAACTTTCTAGCAGGCGGAGTGGCTGCGGGCGAACGCGCCTTGCTCGTCGGCTATGAGGAGAGCCGCGGCCAGCTTTTCCGCAACGCGCGTAGCTGGGGCGTCGATTTCGAAGCGATGGAGGCGGATGGTCGCCTGAAGGTAGTCTGCCTTTATCCGGAAGCGCAGAGTTTGCCGGATCACCTTCTGATGATCCGCGAACTGGTGGCGGAGTTCAAACCCGATCGCATGGCAATCGACAGCTTGTCGGCATTGGAACGCATCGCGCCAGAAACCGGGTTTCGTGAGTTCTTGATCAGCGTCACCTCCTTCATAAAGAAGCGCGAAATTGCCGGCCTTTGCACCGCTACCAACAAATCGCTTGTCGGAGGCCAGAGCGCTAGCGAGCAGCATATTTCCACACTCACCGATTCGATCATTCTGTTGCGCTACATTCAGCAGGAAGAATTCATGCATCGCGGCATGATGGTGCTGAAAATGCGCGGCAGCGAACACGACAAACAGATACGGCGCTTCACCATCGACAGTGGCGGTATGCATCTTGGAAAGCCCTTTGACAGCGCGCCTGATGTGTTCGGCGACTCCGCCGTGGACAACACGTCGACATGAAGAGCGCCTTGAATACGGCGCAAAACGCCGCCGAAATGCTGGAATCGCCCGGAGATACATCTCCGGCTGGCATCAGCCAGCTCAGCTTTCGCCAGTTGATCGAAAATACCGCCGACGGGATGCTGGTGGTCGATTTGGACGGAACAGTGCTCTATGCCAATCCTGCGGCAGCCGTAATTTTTGGACAGCCGCTTGACGAACTCCTCCACGTTCCGCTCGGCCGTCCGGTCGTCTCCGGAGAGATCGCCGAGATCACCGTTCACCGTTCCGGCCGCAAGCCGGCAGAAGTGGAAATGCGTACGGTCGAGGTTACCTGGGACAGCAGGCCCGCATTGCTTGCCAGCCTGCGCGATGTCTCGGCCCAGCGATCAAGAGAAGAAAACGCACGCCAGTCACAAAAGCTCGAGGCCATTGGACGCCTCGCAGCTGGCATTGTCCATGACTTCAACAACCTACTCGCCGTTTTCGGGTCTGGCCTTCGGCTTCTGGAGAAACAGATCGCTAAAGATCCTGCGGATGAGAAAGTCGCTCTGCTGGTCGAGGAGATGTTCAGGCGGATCGAAAATGGAGGAGCGCTAACACAGCAACTGCTTGCCTTTTCGCGACGCCAATCCCTGGTCCCGGAACAGATTGATCTCAATGAACGTATCAAGGGGCTGACGACGCTGCTGGAACGGACGTTGGGGAGCGGCATCCGGGTACAATGCAATCTGGATCCAGCCTTGGGCCCTATCCTTATCGATGCCAACCAGCTCGACATCGCCGTTCTTAACCTTGCCGTGAACGCCAGAGATGCAATGAAAGGCAGTGGCACTCTCACGATTGAGACCAGCAATTTTCCAAATGATCTGGAGGATTTGCGTTCAGCGGCGGCTTCATTTGTTCGCGTGACTGTACGCGATACCGGCTGTGGAATGAGCAAGGACACCCTGGCGCGCGTTTTCGAGCCGTTCTTCACAACAAAATCGGAAGGGCAGGGTACGGGACTCGGGCTAAGCCAAGTTTACGGCTTCATCAAGCAATCCGGTGGGCATGTCCGAATCGATAGCGAAATCGGTCAGGGAACAAGCCTGCATCTCTACTTGCCGCGCGCTTCTGGAACCCAGCGGCAGCAGAACTGAGCGGCGGCAGACCCATTCCCGGCCAGCAGACTGATTGGCCGATGTCAAATCCGTCAGGCTGAGCGCGGGACGGGAATTTCCACGCATCGACCGAGCAAACCGACGCCTTTTTCAGCGTTGTCATGTCAGCGTTGTCATGTGCTGTTAGACGCCGTTCGTCGGTGAGGTCGCTGACCGTCTCGAGACAGGTCCCTGGTACATCAATTCAAGCAGCAAGCCGCTATGCAATCCTTTTCCGGGTCACTTTCATCCGGAAGTGAACGCTACTTTAGCTGGACATGAAGTGCGCCTGCCCGCAACAAAACCGTTGTCCGCTGCGCGCGAACGACACATAGTGCCATTGCGGGAGTGCCCCTTTCGCCAATGACAAGCAATGAGAACGGGAGACGAAACATGAAGTTCTTTGGCTTCGCGGCCGGTGTCGCCGTGACCCTGCTTTCCACAACCTCCGCCTTCGCCGTCACGCAGATCAGCTGGTGGCACGCCATGACCGGCGCCAACGCAGAGGTCGTCGACAAGATTTCCAAGGATTTCAACGCCAGCCAGGGCGACTACCAGATTGTTCCGGTTTTCAAGGGCACCTATCCCGAAACGCTGAATGCCGGCATCGCCGCCTATCGCGCCGGCCAGTCGCCTGACATCATCCAGGTGTTCGATGTCGGCACCGGCGTGATGATGGCGGCCCGGGACGCGATCAAGCCAGTGGCCGAGGTGCTGACCGGCGCCGGGATGAACTTTGACAAGAGCCAGTATCTGCCAGGCATCGTCGGTTATTATTCGACGCCGGACGGCACCATGCTGTCCTTCCCCTACAACTCCTCCTCGCCGATCCTCTACTACAACAAGGACATCTTCCAGAAGGCGGGGCTCGATGTGAACAACCCACCCAAGACCTGGAACGAGGTGTGGGAGGATGCCAAAAAGATCAAGGCGAGCGGCGCCGCCGCTTGCGGCTACACCTCGACCTGGCTGACCTGGATACACCTGGAAAACTTCGCGGCGTGGAACGATGTGCCGTGGGCCACGCAGCAGAATGGCCTGGCCGGCGGTGATGTCGAACTCAAGATCAACTCGCCGATCTTCGTCAAACATTTCCAGGCGCTCGCCGATCTGGCCAAGGACGGCACCTTCAAATATGGCGGGCGCACCTCCGAAGCCAAGCAGATATTCCTCGCCGGCGAATGCGGCATCTTCACCGAATCCTCGGGCGGCCTAGGCGACATCGTCAAGTCGGGCATGAACTACGGCATTGGCCAGTTGCCCTATGACAGCGACGCCAAGGGCGCGCCGCAGAACACGACGCCGGGCGGTGCCAGCCTTTGGGTCTTCGGCGGCAAGTCCGACGAGGAGTACAAAGGCGTCGCGGCTTTCTTCGCCTATCTGTCCAAGACCGATGTGCAGGAATATCTGCACCAGAAATCGGGATACCTGCCGGTGACGCTCGCCGCCTATGAGGCGACGAAAAAGTCCGGCTTCTACGACAAGAATCCCGGTCGCGAGACGCCGATCCTGCAGATGACGGGCAAGGCGCCGACCGACAATTCGAAGGGCGTGCGGTTGCCGAACCTGCCGCAGGTGCGCGACATCCAGAACGAGGAGTTCGAAAAGATGCTTGCCGGCCAGGAAACCGCCCAGCAGGCGCTCGACAATGCGGTCACGCGTGGCAACGCGGCGATCAAGGAAGCGCTGGGGAATTAGGGCGCGTCGAGCCTATCGAGTTATAGTCCTTGCTCTACGAGACCCCCCTCCGCCCTGCCGGGCATCTCCCCCTGGAGGGGGGAGACTGGCTGTCGCGACCGTTTTCGGCAATTGTCAAAGCTGGAGAATGGCAGCTGCCGCAGGAACTGCCAATCTTCCTCCAAGAGGGGGAGATGCCCGGCAGGGCAGCGGTGAGCGCCGTAGAGTGCCGCTCGGCTTTCCACGCCGGAGCGGCGCATTGACCCCGCGCGTCGTCTTTCCCAACAAAGTCTTGCCATACCTCCTGGTGGCGCCGCAACTTGCCATCACGCTGGTGTTCTTCTACTGGCCGGCCGGGCAGGCGCTCTACCAGTCGATGCTGAGGCAGGACCCGTTCGGGCTGAGGAGCAGGTTCGTCTGGTTTGCCAATTTCCGCAAGGTGCTTGCCGACCCGGCCTATCTCAACTCGATCAAGGTCACAGTGGTGTTTTCGCTCGCGACCGTGATCGTTGCCATGGGCGTGGCGCTGCTCCTTGCCGTGATGGCGGAAAAGGTGGTGCGCGGCAAAGGCCTCTACCGCACGCTGATGATCTGGCCCTACGCGGTGGCGCCGGCGATTGCAGGCATGCTGTGGCTGTTCCTGTTCAATCCATCGATCGGCTCGCTGTCTTATCTGCTGAGACGTTTGGGCGTCGCCTGGGATCCGCTGCTCAACGGCACCGACGCCATGATCCTTCTGGTGGCGGCGGCCGCCTGGAAGCAGATCAGCTATAATTTCCTGTTCTTCGTCGCCGGGCTGCAGGCGGTGCCGAAAACGCTGATCGAGGCGGCGGCGATCGACGGCGCCGGCGAAACCAAGCGCTTCTGGACCATCGTCTTCCCGCTTTTGGCGCCGACGACGTTTTTCCTTTTGGTCGTCAATACCGTCTATGCGCTGTTCGACACGTTCGGCATCGTCCACGCCGTCACCGGCGGCGGGCCGGGCAAGGCCACCGAGACACTGGTCTACAAGGTCTACAATGACGGCTTCGTCAATCTGATCCTCGGCGATTCGGCGGCGCAGTCGGTCATCCTGATGGTCATCGTCATCGCGCTCACCGCCATCCAGTTCCGCTACGTGGAACGGAAGGTTCATTACGGCTGAGGAGCGCGATGATCGGTCAATCCCCGTTTCGCATTTTCCTTGCACATGCCGTGCTCATCCTCGGCATACTGATCGTGGCCTTTCCGATCTACTACACTTTCGTTGCCTCGACGCAGACGCTGCAAACCATCCTTAGGCCGCCACTGCCTTTCCGGCCGGGCAGCGAGTTCTGGAACAATTACGGCGAGGCGCTGTTCGGCGGCGTCGGCCGCATCGGCGGGCTCGGCGTCGGCAGGCTGCTCCTCAACTCCACGATCATGGCGCTCGGCGTTGCGGTCGGAAAGATATTCATCTCGATCCTGTCGGCCTATGCGATCGTCTTCTTCCGTTTTCCGCTGCGCATGACTTTCTTCTGGCTGATCTTCATCACCCTGATGCTTCCCGTCGAGGTGCGCATCCTGCCGACCTACAAGGTAATGGTCGACCTCGGTATGATCGACACTTATGCCGGACTGATCATCCCGCTGATCGCCTCGGCCACCGCAACGTTGTTGTTCCGCCAGTTCTTCATGACCATCCCGGGCGAGTTGGTCGAGGCGGCGCGCGTCGACGGCGCCGGTCCATGGCGGTTCTTTTTCGATATCCTGTTGCCATTGTCGCGCACCAATATCGCGGCGCTGTTCGTCATTCTTTTCATCTACGGCTGGACGCAGTATCTGTGGCCGCTGCTGGTCACCAACAGCAACGATATGAACACCATCGTCATCGCACTGAAGAAGATGGTCTCCTTCGCCGATGCCGACACCCAATGGCATTTGGTCATGGTCACGGCGATCCTGGCAATCTTGCCGCCAATCCTGGTTGTGGTGCTGATGCAGCGCTGGTTCGTGCGCGGACTGGTCGACACCGAAAAGTGAGAAGCCGATGGCGACGGTCGATCTGAGGGACGTGAAGAAAGTATATGCCGGCGGCGTCGAAGCCGTGAAGGGCGTCTCCATTGCCATTCCCGACAAGGAACTCTGTGTGCTGGTCGGGCCGTCCGGCTGCGGCAAGTCCACGCTTTTGAGGATGATCGCCGGGCTGGAGACCATTTCTTCCGGCACGGTCGCTATCGACGGCAAGATCGTCAACACGATCGGCCCGACCGAGCGCGACATCGCCATGGTGTTCCAAAACTATGCGCTCTATCCGCATATGAAAGTCTACGACAACATGGCTTACGGGCTACGCAATCGCGGTACGCCCAAGGACGAGATCGACAGCAGGGTTCGTTCGACCGCCAAGGTGCTGGAGCTTTCAGCGCTGCTTGACCGGCGCCCGCGCGAGCTTTCAGGCGGTCAACGCCAGCGCGTCGCCATGGGCCGCGCCATCGTGCGCAATCCGAAAGTCTTCCTGTTCGACGAGCCACTCTCCAATCTCGATGCCAAGCTGCGCGGCCAGATGCGGGTCGAAATCAAGAACTTGCAGCGCTCGCTCGGTGTCACCTCGGTCTACGTCACCCATGACCAGTTGGAAGCGATGACGTTGGCCGACATCCTTGTCGTCATGAATGGCGGATTGGTCGAGCAGGCGGGCGCGCCACTCGACATTTACGAAAAGCCGGCCTCGACGTTCGTCGCCTCTTTCATCGGCGCACCGCCGATGAATCTTCTGTCCCTTTCGGGTCCGGCGCTGACCGGCAGCAAGACGAGCGACTTTGCGCCTGCGAATGCCGTCACGCTTGGCTTCCGCCCCGAGGATGCCGATGTCACTTTCGCGGCCGAGGCACCGTCCGGCGCGCTCGTGCTGCCGACAATGGTGGAGGCGGTCGAGCCGGTGGGAGCGGACAGCTTTCTTCACTGTGCGGCAGGAGGCGACCGCATCGTCGTGCGTGTGGCCGCGCGCGCCACAGCCAAGCCCGGCGACCAGTTGCGCGTCGTGGCCAAGGCCGAGAAACTTCACTGGTTCGATCAGGCTGCAAAGAGGGTCGACTGACGCCAATCTTGCATGCCGATTAGCGAGCCGCGAACCGTCGGCCGGTCAGGCGAATACATGCGCCTGTCCCGACACGGTGAGCCGGACGATCTCACCGACCGCCGGCGCGTCCATGCCGGACTTGCGCAGGATCAGCGGCGTACTGCCGATGGCGGCGGCGTCCGGCGGGTCGGGGCTGTTGAGCAACCGCACCGCGACCGTGCAGGTCGAGCCGGCGAATTCGGATTCCGTTACCTCGCCAAAAAGCATGTCCGGCGTGCCCGACATGCCCTCGCGCGATGTCCGCTTCAGTCCGATCTGCTCCGGCCGCAACATGATACGGGCGACATCGCGGCTGTCCGACGTATCGACGGCGATGCGGCCAAGCGGCGACGTGGCGAAACCGCCCGCTATCTTCGCCGGCAGGATGATGGCGTCGCCAAGGAACTCGGCAATCATCCTGTCCTTCGGCTTGAGATAAAGTTCGCGCGGCGTGCCGACCTGCGAGAACCGGCCCTCGCGCATTACCGCGACCTGGCTGGCGAAGGACAACGCCTCGGCCTGATCGTGCGTCACCAGGATGGTGGTGATGCCGGCGGCTTCGAGCAGTTCCGCCACGGCTTTGCGCATGGAGGCGCGCAGGCCGGTGTCGAGCGCCGAGAACGGTTCGTCGAGCAGCATCAGCCGCGGCTTCATCGCCATGGCGCGGGCGAGCGCCACGCGTTGCTGCTGACCGCCGGAGAGTTCGTGCGGGCGGCGCTTCAGGATCGCCTTGTCCAGCCCTACTATATAGGCCAGTTCGACGATGCGTTCGGAGCGTTTGTCCAGCCTGCGGTCCATCCCGAAACCGATATTGTCGCCAATCGTCAGGTGCGGAAACAGGGCGCCGTCCTGTGCAACCAGGCCAATACCGCGGCGGTGCGCCGGAACGGCGCCGCCGCTGTCGGCCAGCATCTTTCCGTCAAGCACAATGCTGCCCTGGTCGGGCGCCTCGAAACCGGCGATCAGCCGCAGCAAGGTGGTCTTGCCGCAGCCGGACGGCCCGACGATGGCCGTGCGGCTGCCGCTGGCGATGTCGAGATCGATGCCGGCAAGCGCCGCGACCGAGCCGTAATGCTTGTGCAAGCCCCTGAGTTCGAGAAAGCTCATCGTCCAGCCATCCGTTTTGACTGGACATAGAGCAGCCAGGTCAGGGGCAGCGACATCGCCACCATGATGAAGGCGTAAGGTGCTGCCGAAGCGTAGTCGATCTCGCCGCTGTAGGACCAGAACGCCATCGCCAGCGTGCGGGTGCCGTTCGGCGCCAGCATCTGGGTCGCGGTCAGTTCGTTCATGATGCCGAGCGCCACCAGCGCCATGCCGGCGGCGGCACCCGGCGCCGACAGGCGGATCGTCGTCGACCACAATGCATGGAGCGGCGACCGCCCGAGGCTGGACGCGGCGCGCTCGAGCTCGACCGGCGCCTGCGCGATCGACGCCCGCAGGCTGATCAGGGCGCGGGGCAGGAACATCAAGGCATAGGCAACCAGAATGGTGAACAGGGTCTGGTAGAGCGGCAGGGCGATGCGCACGGTGATGGTGACCAGCGCCAGTGCGATCACGACCCCGGGCAGCGATCCGACGATGTAGTTGCAGCCCTCCAGCAAGCGCTGCAGAGGCCCCGGCGCGCGGATCGAGATCCAGGCCATCGGCATGGCGGCGACGGTGGCGAGCAGCGCGCCGGCGAGCGCCAGGAACAACGTCTGGCCGAGCGCCAGGCCGATCTCGTCGAGCCGCCAGACCTCGGCGCCGCCGGCGGCAAGCCAGCGTCCGATGGTGACGAACGGTACGCCGAGCGCCAGAAGCGTGGTGGCGGCAAGCAGCAGCAGGCAAGGCACGGTCGCCCGGCCGAGCGGCGCGCGCTGTTGGTGGCGCGCGGCGCCCGAACCGACGCGGGCATAGCGCTCTTCCCCGCGCACCAGCACCTCCAGCCCGAGCAGCACGAAGCAGCAGCTCACCAGCACGCCGGCCAGCATATTCGCGGCCGGCCCGTTGAAGGTCGATTGGAACTGGTCGACGATCGCCGTGGTGAAGGTGTCGAAGCGGATGAAGACGTAAAGGCCGTATTCGGCCAACAGGTGCAGGCCGACCAGCAATGCGCCGCCACAGATGGCAAGCCTGAGCTGCGGCAGCACGACGCGCCAGAACACACGCCAGGGACCAAGGCCGAGTGCGGCCGCGGCGTCTTCGAGCGCCGGATCGAGCCGGCGCAGGGCCGCCGATACCGGCAGATAAAGGAACGGGAAATACGCTATGACAGAGACAAGCACGCCGGCCCACAAGCCATGCAGCCCGGGCACCATGGTGATCCAGGCATAGCTGTGCACGAAGGCGGGAATGGCGAGCGGCGCCACGCATAGCCAGGCCCACAGCCGGGCGCCGGGCAGGTCGCTGCGTTCGGTCAGCCAGGCCAGCGCCACCGACAGGATGATGGCGATCGGCACGGCGAGCGCGACAAGCAGGACGGTGTTGGCCAGAAGCTCGCCGACACGCGGCCGGAAAACCAGCGCCGAGACGGTTTCCCAACCGGTCTGCACGGCGACCCAGACGATGAAGGCAAGCGGCAGCAGGGCCAGCAGCGAAACGAAGATAGCGGCGGCAACGATCCATGACGCAGCGCGCCGGCGCGCCCTGCGGCGCGTCCTCGGCGGCAGGCCCGGGCTTGCAATGTCGGCCGCGAACTGCATCGGCTCAGACTTCGCGCCCTTGCCGCCCGGCGGCGGCAATCGAAAGACCACGATCATGGTCGGGAATACAGCGTGTCGTCATCGACGAATGCCATCTCGAAAAAACAAAACGCTCCCGCGGAATTCCCGCGGGAGCACGGCCGGTGTCCTTATTAGGACGAACGGCAACTAAAGCAAGCCGGCCGCCGTCATCAGGTCGGTGGCTTTCTTGGAGTTCAGCGTCGCGGCATCGATCTTCGGCGCCTGCAGGTCGGCCAGCGGCACCAGCTTCGGATTGGACTCTGCGCCCTTGCCGACCGCGTATTCGAAGGACGTTCCGTTCTTCAGCACGTCCTGGCCGCCCTTGCCGGTCACCCACTTCAGGAAAGCCTGGGCTTCCTTGGGATGCTTGCTCGAAGCCAGCACGCCGCCGCCGGAGGTCGAGACGAAGGCGCCCGGATCCTGGTTTTTGAAATAATGCAGCGCAACGTTCTTGCTGTTCTCGCCGGTCTTGGCCTGATCGCCGAAGTAGTAGTAGTGATAGATCACGCCGCCTTCGATCTCGCCGGCGTTGACCGCCTTCATCACGGTGCTGTTGCCCTTATAGGCGGTGAAATTCTGCTTCATCGCCTTCAGCCAGTCCGCTGTCACGGCTTCGCCCTTGAGCTGCAGCAGCGCGCTGACGATAGCCTGGAAATCGGCGCCCGACGGCGAGGCGGCCCAGCGGCCTTTCCAGCTCGGATCGGCAAGGTCGAGCAGCGACTTGGGCAACTGGTCGGCCTTGAGCTTGGTGGTATTGTAGGCAAAGACGGTGCTGCGGGCGGCAACGCCGACCCATTTGCCGCTCGCTGCCTGATAATCCTGCGGAACCTGCGCCAGTGTGTCGGCGTCGACCGGCGCGAACAGGCCGGCACTCTCGACCAGCACCATGGCCGGCGAATTCTCGGTCAGGAACACGTCGGCGGGCGAGGCGGTGCCCTCCGCGACGATCTGGTTGGAGAAATCGCTGTCGCCGCCATTGCGCAACGTGACCTTGATGCCGGTTTCCTTGGTGAAGCCGTCGGCCCATTCCTTGGCGAGGCTCTCGTGCTGGGCATTGTAGACGATGATGCCTGTATCCTCAGCCATCGCCTGGCCAGCCATCAGGCTGACCGCCACCACCGCGGCGCCGGCAAGGGTGGAAAGAGCGTATTTCATGGGCGTCGTCCTCGATCTCGTTGAACTGGCACGCAGCACCTATCGATACATGACAGGTGTAGTCAACATTTTTGGCCTGCTTCAATCGGCCGCTGGCGGCATAGACCCATGCCAGGCGGACAATTCCGCGTGATGGCCGCGCGCGACCGACGGTCCAGGACACAGTCGCCGTCGACGAGCCCAAGTTCGCGTTCGCCCGCAATCTTTCGTGACTTGCCGGTAGTTTGCCTTGGACATTATTTCGCCGGCCACGTAACAAATCAGCGCCGAGGCGCGAAGATCGGGGAGTGAACTCTTGTGAGCGGCAAGGACGAGGCCGAGCTTTCCCGGCTGATGCGAGCCGCGATCGCGGGAGATGAAAGGGCCTATGCCGACTTTCTGCACCGGACGGCCGCTCTGGTTCGCGGTTTTGCCAGGCGCAAGATCGTCAAAGGCGGGGTCGATCCCGAGGATGTCGTGCAGGAAACCTTGCTGGCCATTCATGTGAAACGGCACACCTGGCGCCAGGACGCACCTGTGCTGCCCTGGGTCTATGCCATCGCGCGCTTCAAGTTGATCGACGCGTTCCGGCGGCGCGGACGGCGCATCGAGATCGATGTCGACGATATTGCCGAAACCTTCGCCGAGCCGGAAACGGAAACCGTCAGCGAACGCGACATCAACCGGGCGCTCGACGGCCTGCCGCCGGCACAGCGCTCCGTGGTGTCGTCCGTGTCGGTGGAGGGGCGCTCGATCGGCGACACGGCAGCCAAGTTCGGCATCAGCGAAACAGCGGTGCGGGTTTCCTTGCATCGCGGACTTGCAGCCATTGCCAAGCGGTTCGGGCAGGGGCGGTTTGGGCGGGAATGACATGAGGACCGAAGATCTCATCAAGGCGCTTGATGCCGACGCCCGCAGCAAGGCGATGCCGCTGCGCTCGGCCTGGTGGCTGGCTGCCGGCGTGGCCGCCGTGATCGCGGGCGCGGTTTTCATGATGACGATCGGTCCGCGCCCCGACTTCATGGCTGCCGCACATACGATGCGCTTTCTTTCGAAGTTCCTGTTCACCATCGTGCTCGCCGCCAGCGCCTTCGCCTTCGTCAGGGCATTGTCGACACCGGGAGCATCGACAGGCAAGGCGGCGGCCTGGATGGCGGCTGCGCCCGTGCTCGTGGCAGTGGCCGTGGTGCTGGAGCTTTACGCCGTGCCCGAGGCCGACTGGGGCAGGCGTCTCGTCGGTTCCAACATGATGGTCTGCATGGGGCTCATCCCGCTGATCGGCATCGGCCCGCTTGCCATCTTCCTGTGGATGCTGCGCTATGGCGCGCCGACACGGCCGGTGCTGGCCGGCACGGCCGCGGGCCTGCTCGCCGGCGGGCTGGCGGCAACCTTCTATGCCGCGCATTGCTTTGATGATTCGCCGCTTTTCGTCGCCACCTGGTATACGATCGCGATCGCCGCGCTGGCGCTGCTCGGCGCGCTCGGCGGCCGGTTTTTCGTGCGCTGGTAGCGCGACGCCCGCTGCTGCATCCCGCCCATACCGATCCTTAATCATGCCGGCAAATGTTTGCCGGCCGGCGGCATCGCCGATACCCGACGCAACCTTTCCTTAAAATCGATCCGTCAGGATTTTCACGGGAAATGCGATTGCCCACGGGGTGGTACAAATCGTGGCAATGCGAAGGATCATCGGGCCGGCGCCGCACAGACATGCGGGGTTGGCTCTGCTCGTGGGCGGGACAGCGGCGATGACGGCATCGATCCTGCTGTCGCGGCTGGATCCCGGCGCCGAGACGCTCGAATTATGTGTGCAGGCGTCGGTCGGTGTGGCAGCCGGCGCACTTCTCCTGGCCTGCATGTTCGCGCGCGTCATCCGCAAGGACCGCCGCCAGATCGCCGAGAGCGAGCAGCGCTTCCGCCGTGCCATGGAGGATTCCTCCATCGGCGTCGCCATCGTCGGCCTCGACGGGCGCATTCTCGAGGCCAACCCGGCTTTCGCTGCCATGCTCGACTACCGCCGCGACGAGATCGAGGCGTTGACCTTCTTCCAGCTCACGCATGCCGACGATCTGGAGATCGGGCGGGAGACGATGGAAGACCTGAAGGCCGGCAAGATCGATTCCTTTCATTTCGAGAAGCGCTATCTCAAGAAGGACGGCACGCCCGTCTGGGCCAGGCTGGCCGGCTCCGTCATTCGCGACGGGAATAGCGGCCGGCCGCTGTATCTCGTCTCGCAGATAGAGGACATCGATGCGCGCAAGCAGGCCGAGGCGCGGATCGCCGAGGCCGAAACGCGCTGGAACTTTGCATTGGCCGGCGCCGGCCAGGGCGTCTGGGACTTCGACAAGCGCAGGGGCGGCACTAACTATTCCTCGACCTGGGTCAAGATGCTGGGTTACGCCGACGGGGAACTCGACGGTGACCCCGATCACTGGCTGGCGATGATACATCCCGACGACCGCGAAGCAGTGGCCGAGGCGGACCGCGCCCATCTCGAAGGCCGCACGCCGTTCTTCGAGGCCGAATTCAGGATGCGCCACAAGGATGGCCGCTGGCTCTGGTTCCTCGACCGCGGCAAGGCGATCGAGCGCGACGAAGAGGGGCGGCTGATCAGGGCGATAGGCAGCCTGACCGACATCACCCGGCGCAAGCAGGCGGAGGAGCGCCTCGCCGTGTCGGCGGCCATGCTGGCGGACGAAAAGGAGCGCCTCAAAGTGACGCTCCAGTCGATCGGCGATGCCGTCATCTGCACCGATGCCGCCAACCGCGTCACCTTCATGAATCCTGTCGCCGAAAAGCTGACCGGTGTCTCCTGCAATGATGCCCTCGGCAAGACGCTCGGCCATGTCTATTGGGCGGTCGACGAGGAGACCGGCCACAGGATCGGCGTGGCGCGGCCTGCGATCGGCGGCCAGGGAGCCGATGACCAGAACAGCCGCGCCGTCCTCATCCGGCGCGACGAGACGCGCTGCAGCATCCGGCAGGTCGTGTCGCCGATCATGAACGAACGCAACGAATTCTGCGGACTGGTCATCGTCTTCCAGGACTTCACCGATGCGCGCGCGCTGCAGCGCCAGCTTGCCCACGCCGCCGCGCATGATGCGCTGACCGGCCTTGCCAACCGCGCGAGTTTCATCCGCGCCATGGAAGAACTGGTCGATCAGGCCCGCAAGGAGGGGATCGGACATCAGTTCATGTTCATCGATCTGGATCATTTCAAACTGGTCAACGACACAGGCGGCCACGCGGCGGGAGACGCATTGCTCAAGCGCGTTGCCGAGGCCGTGCGTGGCGTGCTTGGTCCGCAGGACATGGTCGCGCGTCTGGGCGGCGACGAATTCGCGGTCATTCTGAAGTCGGGCTCGGCCGCCGGGGCCAGGATCGCGGCGCGATCCATCATCGATGCGATACAGGGCCTCGACTTCACCTGGGAAGGCCGTCCCCATTCGATCGGCGCCAGCATCGGACTGGCTCCTATCAACGCAGATTGCGGCGCGGTCGACGAGATCATCGCCAGGGCAGACGCCGCCTGCTACGTGGCCAAGGCTGCGGGTCGCGGATGCGTGTCCATGGCGCCCGAGAATGACGCCACGGACGACAGGATCGAAATCGAGACGCCCAAGCCCCTGGCCGCAGCGTCGTAGCCCCGCGATAGGGCCGCGATCAACCCTGGCGGGTCAGCGTGTCGGAACCGGATGCTCGCCGCGATAATCGTAGAAGCCGCGGCCGGTCTTGCGGCCGAGCCAGCCGGCCTCGACATATTTGACCAGCAACGGGCAGGGGCGGTACTTCGAATCCGACAGGCCGTCATGCAGCACCTGCATGATCGACAGGCAGGTGTCCAGGCCGATGAAATCGGCCAGCTGCAGCGGCCCCATCGGATGGTTGGCGCCGAGCCGCATGGCGGTGTCGATGGCATCGACCGTGCCGACGCCCTCATAGAGCGTGTAGATCGCCTCGTTGATCATCGGCAAAAGGATGCGGTTGACGATGAAGGCCGGAAAATCCTCCGAGACCGTGATCGTCTTGTCGAGCTGCTTCACATAGGTCTTTGCCGCCTCGAAGGTCTGGTCCTCGGTGGCGATGCCGCGCACCAGTTCGACCAGCTTCATCAGGGGAACCGGGTTCATGAAATGGATGCCGATAAAGCGCTCGGGGCGGTCGGTCTGCGCGGCTAGCCGCGTGATCGAGATCGACGAGGTATTGGTCGCCAGTATGGCCTCGGGATTGAGCTGCGGACAAAGCTGGGCGTAGATCTTGCGCTTGACCGTCTCGTCCTCGGTCGCTGCCTCGATGACCAGGTCGGCACCGGCGAGATCGGCCATGGATGGCGCCGCCGCGATGCGCGCCATCGCCTGGTTGCGGAGCTTCTCGTCGAGCTTGCCGGACCCCACCTGGCGGGCCATGTTGCCGCTGACAGTGGCGATGCCCTTCTCGATACGGTCGGGCGATATATCGTAGATCAGCACCTTGTAGCCCGAAAGCGCGGAGACATGGGCGATGCCGCCGCCCATCTGGCCCGCGCCGATGATGCCGATCGTTTCGATCTTGCTCATTACACCGATCCCGTCGAAAAAGGCCTTTGCGGCCTGCTTTTTGTGCGGTGCAAACTAAAAGGGTGGGGCGACTTCGTCTACCCCACCCCTCACAATTTAATACGCTTTGCGGCAGGGCGTCAAAGCGCCTTCTGCAACTCCGGCAGGACAACGAACAGATCGCCGACGAGGCCATAGTCGGCAACCTGGAAGATCGGCGCTTCCTCGTCCTTGTTGATGGCGACGATGACCTTCGAATCCTTCATGCCGGCGAGGTGCTGGATGGCGCCGGAGATGCCGACGGCGATGTAGAGGTCGGGGGCGACGACCTTGCCGGTCTGGCCGACCTGCCAGTCATTCGGCGCATAACCGGCATCGACGGCGGCGCGGGATGCGCCGACGGCAGCGCCGAGCTTGTCGGCGACCGGCAGGATGACCTCCTGGAACTTCTCCGAGGAGCCGAGCGCGCGGCCGCCCGAGATGATGATCTTGGCCGACGTCAGTTCCGGACGATCGGTCTCCGATAGCTTGTTTTCGACGAAGGAGGAGAGGCCAGGATTGGCCGCAGCGCTGACGGTTTCGACAGCGGCCGAACCGCCCTCGGGCGCCGCCTGGAAGGAGGCGGTGCGCACGGTAATGACCTTCTTGGCATCGGTCGACTGTACCGTCTGGATGGCGTTGCCGGCATAGATCGGCCGCTTGAAGGTGTCCGGCGAGACCACTTCGATGATCTCGGAGACCTGCGCCACGTCGAGCAAAGCGGCTACGCGCGGCGCGACGTTCTTGCCCGACGAGGTTGCCGGCGCGACGATGGTGTCATAGGAGCCGGCCAGCGACACGACGAGCGCCGCGGTCGGCTCGGCGAGACGCTCGGCAAGCTCGTCGGCTTCGGCCAGCAGCACCTTGCTCACGCCCTTCAGCTTGGCGGCGGCATCAGCTGCGCCCTTGGCGTTCTTGCCGGCCACCAGCACATGCACGTCCGAGCCGATCTGCAGCGCGGCCGACAGCGCCTTGGCGGTCTGGTCGGAAAGGGTTACGTTGTCGTGTTCGGCGATGAGGAGAATGGTCATTTATCTGTTCCTTCCGATCTCAGAGCACGCCGGCTTCGTTCTTCAGCTTGTCGATGAGCTCGGCGACGCTCTTGACCTTGACGCCCGCCTTGCGGCCGCCCGGCTCTTCGGTCTTGATGACCTTCAGCCGCGGCTTGACGTCAGCGCCGTAGTCGGCCGGGCTCTTCTCGTCGAGCGGCTTCTTCTTGGCCTTCATGATGTTGGGCAGCGATGCATAGCGCGGCTGGTTGAGGCGAAGGTCGGCAGTGACGATCGCCGGCATCTTCAGCTCAACCGTCTGCAGGCCGCCGTCGACCTCGCGCGTCACCCTGGCCTTGTCGCCGTCGAGCACCACCTTGGAAGCAAACGTGCCCTGCGCCCAGCCGAGAAGGGCTGCGAGCATCTGGCCGGTCTGGTTGGAATCATCGTCGATCGCCTGCTTGCCGAGGATGACAAGGCCGGGCTGCTCGGCCTCGACCACGCCCTTCAGTACCTTGGCGACGCCCAGTGGCTCTGTCTGCTCGTCGGTCTTGACCAGGATGGCGCGGTCGGCGCCCATGGCGAGCGCGGTGCGAAGCGTCTCCTGCGCCTGCTGCGGGCCGATCGACACGACGATGATCTCTTCGGCCTTACCGGCTTCCTTGAGCCGGATCGCCTCTTCCACCGCGATCTCGTCGAATGGGTTCATCGCCATCTTGACGTTGGCCAATTCCACCGCCGAACCGTCAGCCTTGACGCGAACCTTCACATTCGCATCCACAACCCGCTTCACGGGCACAAGGATCTTCATTTTCCTGTCACCTCTCTTGAGATAGTTGGAGCGCGCTATACCAGCGTGAACCCTGTCAGAGTTGTCGAAAGCCGACATTCCGGATGGAAATTCTGCTCTTCAACCGCCAAAGGCGGGCGGAAACGCTTCCGTAGTTGCGGCGAACCCGCACGTCAATATGCCACGGCGTCGGGCAATTCACTCAATCGGTTCAGTCGGGGCCGGGGGCACTTCCTCGACCCCAGCGTGGCACGGGCTGCGCGGCAATCGGCTCGTTTACGGCCGGATCTACGGCGATGGCGGGCTGGTCGGCGGGTGCGGCCTCTTCGTCCGCGCCCGCAAAAAGCGGCACGCCGCGGCTACGCAGCACGAGCACCAGCACGGCGCCGGCGATGATGCCGCCTATGTGGCAGGCCCAGGAAATCTGGTCCTCGCCACCGGCGGCGAACATGACGATCTGGAACAGCACCCACAGGAGGAGCGGGATGAAGGCCGGGATGCGCAGCGGAATGCGGGCAAAGGCCAGCACCCAGACCTTCACCCTGGGATAGAGGATCAGGTAGGCGACGACCACGCCGGCGATGGCGCCGGAGGCGCCGATCAGCGGCACCTGCGAGTCCCACGCGATGAGGCCCTGGAAGGCGGCTCCGGCGATGGCGCACAGGAGGTAGAAGATGAGATAGCGGATATGGCCGAGCGCGTCCTCGACATTGTCGCCGAACACCCACAGGAACAGCATGTTGCCGCCAAGGTGGAAAATGTCGGCATGCAGGAATGAGTAAGTGAGATAGCTCAGGCTTTCGGGAATGACGATAAAGCGCGGGTCGAGCTCTGCCGTGTCATGCACCACGGAGGGGATGAAGCCGAGGCCGAGCACGGCGGCATTGGTGAAATTCTCGCCCCCGAGCGCGGTGGCGCAATAGACCAGCGCGTTGGCCAGGATCAGGGCGATCGTCACATATTGCAGCCTGATGTGCCGCAGCCTGTTGGTGTCGTAGAGCGGGATGAACATAGGTGCCTGGCCTCTCCCGCCTTGGCATAGTTCAGCGGTTCTTGCCAGGAACCCATAACACGTCGGCATTTCCATTGTCATTGACCGCCCTGGCGGCGACGAACAGGAAATCGGAGACGCGGTTGATGTATTTCAGCCCGTCGCGGTTGACGTGCTCACCAGGATGCTGTGCGAGCGCCACCATCAGCCGCTCGGCCCGCCGCGCCACCGTTCGGGCGAGATGGAGCGCAGCGGCGGCCGGCGTGCCGCCGTTCAGCACGAAGGATTTGAGCGGCTGGAGGTCGTTGTTGAGGAGGTCGATGTCGTGTTCGACGCGCTCGGTCTGCGCGGCAATGATGCGCAGCGGTTCGTAGCCGAGCGGCTTGCCGTCGTCGGGCACGGCCAGATCGGCGCCGAGGTCGAAGAGATCGTTCTGGATGCGGGCAAGCATGGCGTCAATCGCCGGGTGGCTTGGGGCGGTGTGAACACGAGCCATGCCAATGCAGGCGTTGGCTTCGTCGACAGTGCCGTAGGCGTCCACCCTGAGATCGGACTTCAGCCGCCGCTCACCCGTGCCGAGCCCGGTGGTGCCGTTGTCGCCGGTGCGGGTGTAGATCTTGTTGAGCTTGACCACGTCGCCTCCCGAACGGCCGGCGTCCTCATTTGCGGGTGAAATACACCGCCAGCAGGATCAGCGCCAGCGCCACGGCCTGCAGCACGACGCGCGTCTGCATCAGCTTGTTGGAGGTCATGCCGGAACCGCCGCGCATCATGTTGATCAGGCCCCGGACCAGCACGATCACCACGGCGACCATGACCAGGATGGCAAGGATGTTGAAGACGGATGCCATTTTGCGTTTCCAGTCCTTTTCTTGTTCAGGCGCGTTTGGCGAGCAGGCGGTGAAGCATCGATGCCGGAAGGATGCGTTTGAGCGTGGCGCCGACCTTGGCCGGCACTGTTACCACATAGTGCGGGCGCGGGCGCCGCGACAGAAGTGCATGGCGAAGCGCTTTGTGGACCACTTCCGGCCCCGGCTTCAGCGCCGATTGGCTGCCGCCGGTGCGCATCCGTTCCAACTGCGCCTCATAGTCCGCGCGGTGCACGGAATTCTCATGGTCGATATTCCTGAGAAACCAGGCGAGGCCATTGCTGGCGATCTTCGATTTCACCGGCCCCGGCTCGATCAGCGAGACATGCACGCCGCTGCCGGCCAATTCCTGGCGTTGACAGAGCATCAGCGCCTCCAAAGCGTGTTTGGATGCCGAATAGGCGCCGCGAAAACGTACCGGCACCAGGCCAAGGATCGACGAGCAATGAACGATCCGGCCACCGCCCTGGCGGCGCATCACAGGCACGAGCCGGCGGGTTAGGTCGTGCCAGCCGAAGAAATTGGCCTCGAACTGCTCGCGCAAGGCGGCCACCGGCAGATCCTCGACCGCGCCCGCTTGCGCATAGGCGCCATTGTTGAACAGAGCATCGATCCTGCCGCCGGTCCGCTCCAGCACTGAAGCCGCAAGCGCTTCGATGGAGGCAGGTTCGCGATAGTCCAGATAGAACGCCTCGATGCCCTCCTTTTCCAGGGCCGCGATGTCTTCGGGCTTGCGCGCCGTGGCGAACACCCGCCAGCCTTCCGCCTTGAGCGCCCGCGCGCAATAAGCGCCTATGCCGGACGACGCGCCGGTGACGATGATGACGCGCAACGCGCGTGCCGACGGATTCGCCTTATGACCAAGGGTTGCCATTTGCCGCATTCCCTTCCCATATTCGCGGCGTCGAGACAATCGAAGGGGAGCGCGGTTCTTGTTGCGGAATATCGTCGCCCTGCGCCGCGTGCTCTACGACGCGATCGGTCATTTCAACACCGATGACGGCTGGGCGATGGCCAGCCATCTGGCAATCACCTCGCTGATGGCGCTGTTTCCGTTCCTGATCTTCGCCACCACGCTGGCGAGCTTCCTCGGCGCGCAAGCCTTCGCCGACACGGCCGTGCACCTGGTCTTCGACACCTGGCCGGAACAAATCGCCAAACCGATCGCGCGAGAGGTGCTGAACGTGCTCACCGTGCGACGATCGGATCTGCTCACCTACGGCGTGCTGCTGGCCGCCTATTTCGCCTCGAACGGCATCGAGGCGCTGCGCACCTCGCTCAACCGGGCCTATCGCGTCACCGAGACGCGCGGCATCATCTATCGCCGCGTGCAGAGCATCTTCTTCGTGCTGATCGCCACGGCAGGCTTCCTGGCGATCAGCGTGCTCCTGGTCTTCGCGCCATTGCTGGCGCGGCTGGCCGAGGCGCATTTCGAGTGGATAAAACCCTATACGGGCACCATCACGCTGTGGCGCTACGTCATCGCCTCGACCGTCATCGTCGGCGGTCTGTTTTCAGTGCATTACTGGCTGCCGGCCGGCAAGCGCCGTTTCGTCTCGCTGATCCCCGGCATCGTCTTCACGCTCGCCGCATGGCTGATAGGCTCGACCATTTTCGCCACCTATCTCGACCATTTCTCGTCCTATGTGACGACCTATGCCGGGCTTGCCTCGATCATGATCGCGGTGGTCTTTCTCTACATCGTGTCCGCGATCTTCATTCTCGGCGGCGAACTCAACGCAGCAATCAGCCGC
The DNA here is from genome assembly GCF_006440955.1 of Mesorhizobium sp. B2-8-1. Lineage (NCBI taxonomy): Bacteria > Pseudomonadati > Pseudomonadota > Alphaproteobacteria > Hyphomicrobiales > Phyllobacteriaceae > Mesorhizobium > Mesorhizobium sp. B2-8-1. The sequence goes on from NZ_VFTX01000004.1 coordinate 84,801, forward strand.
TATCTCGAGGCACGCGCGCGGGTGGGATGACCGGCTGAATTGAAGAACTGGAGAATTGGAGAATTGGAGAATTGAAGAAGAAGCCCCCAGCGCCAGATGGCACCATTTTCCTCAATTCCTCAATTCCTCAATTCCTCATTTCTACAATTCTTCCCTTGGTCTGCCGCGCCGTTGCCAGACCGACACCGAAGGTCGTGATCGCCATGCCGGCAATCTGAAGCGCGTTGAGCTGCTCGTCGAACAAGGCCCAGGCGATGACGGCCGTCACCGCCGGCACCAGATAGAACAGCGAAGCGACCTTCGACATCTCGCCGTCGCGGATCATCACCATCAGAAGGAAGATGGCGCCGATCGACAGCACCAGCACCAGCCAGGCCATGGCGAAGATCAATTCGCCGTTGATGACGACCGTGTGGGTCTCGAAGGCCAGTGAAGCCACGATCATCACCGAAGCGCCGCCGACATATTGCCACATGGTCGCGGCGACGAGGTCGCCGCCGGAAGCAAAACGCTTCTGCCATATCGTGCCGGCGCTCATGCCGAGCACCGAGACCAGCGAGGCGGTCAGCGTGGCTGACGTCACGCCGCCGCCGAGCGCGCCGAGCTTTGGCCAGAGCACGATGACGACGCCGGCCAGGCCGACCGCGAGGCCGGCCCAATGGCGCGGCAGGATCGCCTCGCCGAGAAACTTGCCGGCGAGCACCGCCGTGATCAGCGGCTGCAGGCCGACAATCAGCGCCGACAGCCCGGCGGGCATGCCCCTGTGGATAGCCCAGAAGACCGCGCCGAGATAGACGCCATGCATCAGAATGCCGGCCCCGGTGGCGTGCAATGCCTCTTCGCGGGAGGCTCTCTTGGAGCCAAGCACGACCACCAGGCCGGCGAACAACGCCGCCGCCAGGACGAAGCGCGCAGCCAGGAACGTAAACGGTTCGGCCCACGGCATGGCATAGCGGGCGCCGATGAAGCCGGTCGCCCACAGGACGACGAAAGTGGCGGGGATGAGCCGCTTGACGCTGTGCATTTTCCGGGGACCGCGCTTGATGAGAATTGAGCCGTGGCGAAGCTCTAGTCCGGTTCAAGCCGGCGCGCAAAACGAAACGATTGATCCATGCATCACCGGAATTCAACCGGCCGCCTTTTCTGCAAGCTGTCTCTTCGGCCTTCGCCTGCGTCAGAGACCGACCATCCGCCTGACATCGTGAGCCGACACGCCCGCTTCGCGCAAGACGGCAAGGCCGGTGTCCTTCAGGCTTTTCGACAGCTTGCGCCCGTCGGGTCCCAGGATCAGCCGGTGATGGAAATAGGCTGGCTGCGGCAGGCCAAGCAGTTCCTGAAGCAGCCGCTGTACCCCGGTGGCGGAATAAAGATCCTGGCCGCGCACGACATGGCTGACGCCCTGCAGCGCATCGTCGACGACGACGGCGAGATGATAGCTGGTCGGGATTTCGCGGCGCGCCACAATCACGTCGCCCCAATCGCGCGGGCGGGCCTCGACGACGCGCGTCGCGGAAAGCGATTCGTCTGAAAATTCGTTCCATGACAAATCCTTGCCGACGCGTGCCATCGCCGCATCGACATCCAGCCGCCAGGCGAAGGGAGCGCCCTCGGCAATGCGGCGCCGGCGTTCCTTCGCCGGCAGAGCCTTGTCGACGGCGGGATAGACCGGCACGCCGTCGGGATCGCGCGGCCAGTCGCGCTTTTCGCTGTCGGCGATGAAAGCCCGGATTTCGCTTCTGCTCATGAAGGCGGGATAGACGAGGTCCTCCCGGATCAGCCGGCCAAGCACCGTCTCATAACAGGCGAAGTGCTCGGATTGCCGTCGTACAGGCTGTTCCCAGGCAAGTCCGAGCCATTTCAGGTCGGCAAAGATGCCCGCCTCGAATTCCGGCGAGCAGCGCGTGGTATCGATATCCTCGATGCGCAGCAGCAGACGGCCGCCGACCGCTCGCGCCAGTTTCTGGTTGAGCAGCGCCGAAAAGGCATGGCCGAGATGCAGTTCGCCATTGGGACTGGGCGCGAAACGGAACGTCAGGAGTGTCATCTCTTGAGCGGCAATCGGGTTGTGCGGCGGTTTTGCCAATTGCTACCGTGCGGCCGGTTCAGGGACAAGAAAGCATGCAACGTATCGCCACATTGGACGACATCGCCCGGGGACTCGACGCGCTTTGCGCGATCGACCCAAGGCTGGAAAAGATCCGCGGCATGGCGGGCGAGGTGCCGCTACGGCTGTCCCAACCGGGATTCTCGAGCCTTGCCTCGATTATCGTCTCGCAGCAGGTGTCGCGCGCCAGCGCCGATGCGATCTTCGGCCGGCTGACGAAACTGGTCGACCCGTTGACGCCGCTGGCGATCCTTGCCGCCGGCGAGGACATGTTTCGCGAGGCGGGCCTGTCGCGACCCAAGCAACGCGGCCTCCTCGCCGCCGCCCAGGCGGTGGCGGACGGCCTCGATCTTCGTCATTTGTGTTCGCTTGACGCCGGCGAGGCAATCACGACCATGACGGCCGTGCCCGGTATCGGTCCGTGGACGGCGCAGGTGTATCTGCTGTTCGCCGCAGGCCATCCCGACATCTTCCCGGCGCGCGATGTCGCGCTCCAGACCGCCGTCGGCCATGCGCTCGGCATCGACCCGCGTCCGCAGGAGAAAACACTGATCCAACTCGCCGAATCATGGAGCCCATGGAGAGGTGTCGCATCGCGGCTTTTCTGGTCCTATTATCGCGAATTGAAGGGCAGGGATGCCGCACCCCCGGCCTGAAAGCGCGAAAAAGCATCAAAATCTCGTTTTTTTGTGCCTTCGGACGCGTGACAATCCGCTTCACATCCCTGTCATGTCGGGCTTACAGTATCCGCGCCATTCAGGTTAGAGAACCAAGGAGGCCAACGACGTGACGGTTGCCGTATCTCCGGATGGGCTTCCAGCGCTGGTGCTGAATGCGGATTACCGTCCGCTCAGCTATTACCCCCTGTCGCTCTGGTCGTGGCAGGACGCCATCAAGGCGGTGTTCCTCGAACGGGTGAACATCGTCGCCGAATACGAGCACGCGGTGTCCTCGCCGACCTTCTCGATGAAGCTGCCGAGCGTCGTCAGCCTGAAGGCCTATGTGAAGCCGTCGCGGCATCCCGCCTTCACACGCTTCAATGTCTTCCTGCGTGACCGCTTCCAGTGCCAATATTGCGGCACGCCCGACGATCTGACCTTCGATCACGTCATCCCCCGCCACCGCGGGGGTGCTACGACGTGGGAGAATGTCGTCGCCGCCTGTTCCCCCTGCAATCTCAGGAAAGGCGGCATGATGCCGGCGCATGCCAAGATGTGGCCGTTGCAGAAGCCCTACCAGCCGACGGTGCACGACCTGCACAATAATGGCCGTCTGTTCCCGCCCAACCATCTGCATGAAAGCTGGATGGATTATCTGTACTGGGATGTCGAACTCGAACCCTGAGAGCGTCCGACAATTCGGGACGCTGGCCGTCTGAAGCGATTGTCTGCGCTTCCGATGCTCACGGACCAATGTCCGCTCCGCTTCGGTTCTCGACAATCACTCCATGCGACTCAGCCTGCCGAATTCTTGAACGATCTCGCGTCGGCGCTTTCGCGCTACTCAGTCGCGCGAAAGAGCGCTGCGGAAGGCGACGGCCGCAAGGACAAGGCTGGCGATGGCGTTCCAGCCGGCGAGCGACAGGCCGAGAATGCGAAGCGCGGCCTTGTCGCAGGAGGGGGGCACGAATTTGTCGAGCGCGTCGAGCACGCCTTTGCCGCCGGTGTCGACCGGGCCTCCGCCCGCGGTGCAATCGGCCGGGCCCTGCCACCAGGCCCACTCCACGCCGGCGTGATAGATGCCGAGATACAGCCCATAGAGCATCAGCAGGCCGCCGATGGCCAGCAAGCCGCGCACCACCCATGCCGGCGCGTGCAGCGCCGATGCAAGCAGCGCCAGCAGCATCAGCGGCACGCCGATATAGTAGGGCGTGCGCTGTTCCAGGCAGAGATGGCAAGGGATGTAGCCGCCAATGTACTGGAAGGCGAGCGCGGAGCCGACAGTGGCGGCCATGGCTACGGCAAGGAACAGGGCCGTCATGGTCCGCTGGCGTCCGGTGTTGGCAGTCATGGTCGCAGTCATGGGGTCTTTCGTCCGTTATGTTCGCCGCTCGCCCGGTCTTGTGGTCCATGTCGCCACGCCGCCGCGCGGTTTGGGCGACATGAATCAGAAGGCGTATTTGACCAGGATATAGAGCAAAATCAGGGCGGCTGCCGCCGCACCCGCGATCAGGCCGAGGCGCTTTTCGATGAACTCGCGGATCGGCTCGCCATAGCGGCGCAGCAGCCAGGCCAGAAGCAGGAAGCGCCCGCCGCGCGCCACGATTGCCAGCGCGATGAACAGCAAAAGATTGACGCCGATGACCCCCGAAAGGATCGTCACCACCTTGATCGGCGGCAGATGGGCGGCGCCCGAGGTGATCAGCATCAAGATGATGAAGCCGATGCCCGAAGAGACGCGCAGCGCCTCGAACTCGTCATACTTGCCGTAGAATTCGAGGATGGGCCGCGCCAGCGCGTCGTAGGCGTAGTGGCCGATGAACCAGCCGGCGATGCCGCCCAGCACGGAGGCGACGGTGGCGATCAGCGCATAGCGATAGGCGCGATCAGGCCGCGACAGTGCCATCGGCAGATAGAGCACGTCGGCCGGCACCAGGAACACGGAACTCTCGACGAAGGCGATGAAGGCCAGCCACCATTCGGCGGATTTGCGCGCCGCCAGCGACAAGGTCCAGTCGTACAGTCCGCGAAGCATCGGCTCTCCTAATGTCGTAAATGCCTACCGCACGGCGCCCACATGCACGGCGTGGCCGGCATAAGGGCAGGCAGAAAACCAGGGGCATGGATGAAACAGGTGCATGCGTGAAACCAAGACCCGAAGCGCGCCGCGTTCCTTCTTCCGGACGCCAGGCGCTTCGACACGACGCCTGTCTAGAAAGATTTTCCGCGCCGCACAATGGCAGTGCCCGCAGGAAACCGAAAGGGGCAGTTTGGTCGCGGCTCCGCAGGCTATCGGCAACAGGCCAGTTGACGAACAGGCCTCCAACCGTATAGTCCGCGCCATCCAGGCCGCCCGGCCTGAGCCCCTATGGCGGAATTGGTAGACGCGCTCGACTCAAAATCGAGTTCCGCAAGGAGTGCTGGTTCGATCCCGGCTAGGGGCACCATTTCAGTCGCCGCTTCGATACGTCTGCCGCTAATTCCCGATCGGCGTTTCGGCAAATGCGGATATGGTGTTCGAGTTTGTCGTGCGCCGTTTAAAGCCGATATCGCAAGAGCGACATCCGGGAGCGGCTCGGCAGGGTGCAGGACGGCCTGTCCAATGCGGTAGCCGCTTTCACGCTTCAGGACCTATGTTGGCCGCCTGACCGTTCCTCGGTGTGGATATATCAGGCCTTGAGATTGCCCCTTGCATCAGTTGTTGCTTATTTATCTGAAAGGGAGGAACTCATGCCGATTCGTCAGAAAGCTCAGGAGGCTGGCGTCTTCGATTCCTCCGAAGTGGCCCTGCTTGGCCGCGTGTTCGACAGGCTGAAGCTCGACGCCCGATCGGCCCAGCAACGCGAAGCGATTTCATCCCGCATAATCGCGAATTACATGGCCGGGATCAGGGACGAAGACGAATTGGTTTCGGCATCCAGACAGCCGCTGGGACGCTAGCAAAACGGTTTCATCGACGAGCTTCGGAATCCACGTGAAAACAAACGGTTAGGGTGAGCCGGCGGTTCCATCAACGCCGAACCGCGCCAATGGGTCGGCGTAGACACCGGCCATAGTCGCAAGAAACGCCACTCGTGCCGTCCCATCCGACGACATCCGGGTTCAACAAGGAAATCCCGCGAAGCTGAATTCGGCGACCGTGCCGTCCTCCGATCTGGTGACCCGAACGAACAGCGCACCTGGAATGCGGGGTTGCATCGGATGACCGGTTGCCCGTCTGGCAGCCCCTGCGGGACTTGAAGCCGCCACCTCGTGCGTGCCGATAATTCTCTCGCCCAGGATTTCCTCCACCTTGTAGCTGGTCATTTTCCCCGTTGGGCGACGATCTTGACTATCGACAGAAGGAGCCCGGCCTGCTTTTGGCGGTAGGTTCGGCACTTGGCGAGCAGGCCGGGCTGTGCTCCCGGCTGTCAGGTACCTTGGTGGAGGGCTTAGCCGGTGCGAAAGGCAGACTGTCTCCTTCTCTTCGGACCCGCAATTGGGACTGAAGTCCGAAGCATCGACGCATTGGTCCTAAACCCTGAACATAAGCCGCCGTTCCTCATTGGCGTGGAAGCCGTCGAGTAAAGTCCCTTCATCGACGGTCCCTGGACGCCCGCCGTTGCTGCGAGCGGCGGGTGTCCGACTTCGGGGAGAAAGACATGCAGCTTGGCGAGATCATCGCGAACACCTTCGCCGTCCTGCTGCTGATTTGTTTTCTCGCGATCGTGTTCTTCCTGTTTGGAAAGCCGCTGTGGCCGGACCACTATGCTCGCATGTCGATTATTCTCCCGGTCGACGCGATGACCACGGCTTCGGTGAGACGGACCGGCGCGCATCCTCACCTGCCGGACACTTTCGACATGGCGCTCGCTCGCCCAAGACCGTCCCCGTAGGGCTCCGTGGCGGGCTTCTACGCGTCCAGGATTCTGGCGCCGGCAGCTTTCCCATGGCGGCTCACCCGCTGGTTCCGGCAGGTGGATTTCTCGCGTTCAGCGCCTGTTCCTCGCAATCCGCGCGCCACCGCCGAAAGCGACGGGGAAGAAAGAGGACGAGTGGCTCAAGTTGGATCTGGTCGGCCGTTTCAAGTTCCTGAAGAGCAATGAAGATTAGCTTCATGCTCGCTGCCGGATTTCGTGAAGGCGGACCAAAGTCCCAGGGTCTGGTCCCAAAGGTCTTATGTTACCACTTAAGTTCCGTGAATGTCCTTTATATGTTCGAATGAATTAGCTAATTCTGATGTCCGCCACGAGGAAAAGCGCTGAAGAAAAACGGATGCGCCGCCGGCAAGCGACATGAATTATACCCAAAATCGCATCACCTTTGTCGCGCTTTGTTGAAAGATTGTGACTGTTGCTCAAGTAGGCGCTGGCGAATAAACGCTATCAATACAGTGACTGTTTATCCCATGAAGCAACCAAATGCTCAGGCTTGAAGCAAGCATCCACGCGCTCCAGAAGATGCGAGCGCGTCTATCGTCTCTTGAGCAGGCTCTTCATCCGGTTGCGCAGCAGGCGGGCCATGTTGCGGGTCTCCCGGTAGAGATGCAGTTGCGAGGCCGCCTGGCGGGCGAGACGGTCGGCGTCCGGCGTCAGGCCGATCACCAGCGTGCCCATCGGCTTGCGCTCGGTCCACAGCCTGCTCATCACTGGATGGTCGGGCACGGCACAGGAATCGGTCATCATGATGTTGGGATCGTCGAGATGCTGCCTGGTCACCTCGATCATCAGCAGCGTGCCCGGCGAATAGCCGGCCAGCGTTTCGTCGTAAGCCGTCTTCCAGGTGTAAGCGACGCCGGCTTCGACGAAGACGATCAGGCACGCAATGGTGCGGCCGTCGAGCGTCAGCGAATGGATGCGGCACAGGTCCTGCTCGGCCAGCCTGTGCACGGCCTCGCGGGCGAAGGCGGCGCGGTAGCGGTCGATCGCCATGGCCGTGCGCTCGCGGCCCTTCCAGCCAGCCGCCTCCAGCGTCAGGAAGCTCTCGATGGCGTGACGGATCTCGTCGGGGCCGCGCGCCACGACATGTTCAAGCTTGCCGAGGTCGCCCAGCCGCCGCTTGAGGCGGCGGAACTCGCGATAATGGTGCGCGCGCAGCGAAGCCTTCAGATAGTCCTCGGCGTCGCGTTCGCTCTCGAGCAGCGGACGCTGGGCGTGACCGGTGGTGACCAACATCAGGCCACGCGTTTCGGCCACAGTGGCAACCAGGCTCGCCACCGCGCCGTCGAGCCTGATGTCGGGCAGGACGAACACTTTCGGCAGCTTCAGATGCGGGCGCGACAGCATGGAGAAGAAATCCTCGAGGACACCGACCGGATCGTCGCGGTCGACCAGCGGGGTGCCGAGCGGGCCGAACGGGCTCGACCATGTGCGCATGACCGGAACCCCGAGCGGCACCACCGGCCGCTCCACCGAGAACGGCACCAGAAGGCGTAGCCGGTTGCGGTATTCATCGCCGTCACGGATGACGGCCAGACGCACCTCGCGGTCTTCCAGCCGGGGCATTGCGGGCGCGAGGAAACGCGGGTTGAAGAAGACGTTGGGCTCGATGGTGCGGGCGCACAGATAATCCAGCTCCTCGACGAGGTCGAACCCGGCCGACGCCGGATAGATGGCCAGTTTCCGCTCGGGCCGGTTGTTGGCGAGGATCTCGATATGGGCCGGGTCGGTGTCGCGCCCCAGTCCGGCAAGGCCGGACACCATGGCGCCGGCGGGGCCGCCGCTGGTTTCCTCGAGCAAGGGGATGGCGGCCATCACGCGGCTCCTTTGGCTGGCACGAAGATCGCCATGACGATGCCGAGCTTGCGCCAGACCGTGAAGGACAGCGCGCCGGCCTCGAAGATCATGGCGAAGGCGGTGGCCATTGCGGCGCCCCACAGGCCGAAGAGCGGGATCAGCACCACGTTCAGGCCAATGTTGAAGGCCAGCGTCATGGCATAGACGGCGGCGCAGACATTCTGGTTGCCGCTCATGGTGAGCAGGCTTTCGCACGGGCCCACGGCGGCGCGCGCCACGACGCCGAAGACGAGCAGGAACAGAAGCGGATAACCCGATGTGAATTCGGGACCGAACAGCATCAGCATCGGTTTGCCAAGCGCCAGCACCAGCAGCGCCATGGCGAGCGATGGCCAGAAGGTCCACGACACCGTTTCGCGGGCGAAGGCGGCGAGCTTTTCCGGCTCGCCATGGGTGAACTGGGCATAGCGCTGAGCGACGCCTGCCTTGACGGCGAAGTAGACGAAATGCACCAGCGCCAGTGTCTTGACCGTGGCGAAATAGACGGCGACGTCGTTGGGGTCCATATAGGCGCCGACCATCAGCACGTCGGCATTGGTGAGCAGGAAAAAGAAGCTTTCGACCAGGAAGATCGGCAGCGAGACAATGAACCATTGTGCGAAATGCACCTTCATCGGCCCGGCCGGAATCTGCTTTTCCATGCGCCGGGTGACGCCGATAAGCTGGGCGAGCGTGGTGACGTAAGTGGCGGCGATCGAGGCGAAGATCGCGGTCTTCGCGTCGGGCGCGTAGCCGGCGAAAAGCATCAGCGCCATGAACAGCAGGATCAGCACGGGCCGTATCAGATAGGTCGGCGCCAGGGCGAACAGCGCCCAGCTGTTCGCCCTGGCTTGGCCCTGCAGCAGGTCCGACAGCGCTATCATCGGCAGGCAGATGACGCCGAGGATGAACGGCAGGACATAGTAGTTTTCAGTCCATGACGAAGCGAGCCACACGCCGAGCGCGCCGAGCCCGGCGATGACCGTCGAAGCGATCAGGACGAACAGGCGGCTGGCCACGACGATACCGCGCAACTCGTCGATGAGGCCGCGCTCGCGGTATTCGGGAATGAAGCGGATAACCGAGGTGTGGAAGCCGAGGCAGGCGAGATTGCCGACGATGACCATGGTCACCCAGACAAGGACGAAGATGCCGTATTCGAACGAGCCCATCCAGCGTGCCATCAACACCTGGCTGACGAAGGCGATGACGGCGCTGACGATGCGGATGGAAAAGGCAATGACCGACATGCGGCCGGCCTCGCCGCGCTCGTCGGCGGTGAACAGCACGGCGTCGACGCGGCCAAGCAACGGCTCCACGCGCAGCGCCAAACGCTGCGGCAAGAACCGCCCGGCTGTCGTGGCCGCGGAAAAGCGCATCCCGATTGTTCTCCGTTCTCCGCTTCTTTTCAGGCTTTGGTGTAGCGGAGACACCTTAAGAAAGGGTGGGTGGGGAGTGTGCGTCCCAGACGAAAGCCAGCGATTTGGCCTTTGGAGTGACGAGTGGTGAAGGCCCTGGTCCGCCTTCGGGCGGATCAAAAGGTCCAGTGGATCTTTTGAAGGGCCGAACGCCCGAAGGGCGGGGAGGAGTAGCGGAGGGCGCATTTACGTCGTTGAACAGATGCAATGGCTTGGTGTCAGCAGCGACGAAGAATTTGCTATCAACGCTTGCTTAGGGCGCCAGTTGTGGATTCATTGGCAGAATCGGGGGACCGCATGGACATTCGTTTCGACATCTATCTGAAAGCGCTGGCGGCCAACTATCGCGACGGCGGTACCGAACACACCGGGCGAACTGCTCTTGAAAACCTTCTTAATACATTCGCCATCGATGCGATGGCGACCGGTATAGAGGTACAGCATGAGCCGAAACGGGACGTGGATAAGGGCGCGCCTGATTTCAAGGTCAAGCGGCTCGGCATGATCCTCGGTTATGTCGAGGTGAAGGAGATTGGCGCCAATCTCGACAAGGTCTTGAAATCCGAGCAAATCATCAAATACCGCAAGCTATCGAACAATATTGTCGTCACCGACTATCTCCAATTCATCAGGATCGACGGTGACGGCAAGATACTTGACCGTCAGTCGCTGGCCTTTCCAAGTGATATTGAAAGTCGCGCGATCCGGGTCAACGCAGATAAGGCGGAAGCAGTGTCAAAGCTGCTGTCGGCGTTCTTCTCGTCCCCGCCGCAGGGCTTGCAAAGGGCACAGCAACTGGCTGTCGCGCTGGCGACACGCTCAAAGCTGCTCCGCGACTATCTTACGGAAGAACTGGTTCGACAGACGAAGATGCACAGAGAAGGTCGGCTGCATGCGCTCTATGACGTTTTTCGCGAGCAAGTCTTTCACGAACTGACAGTGCAGGAATTCGCTGACGCCTTTGCGCAGATGCTTGCCTATGGCCTCTTCCTCGCCAAGCTGAATGCCAGTGACGACGAGGTGATCAGGCTCGATAATGTGCGTGGGTTCATTCCCGGATCGTTTCGGCTGATCCGTGAATTGGTCCGCTTTCTGGAAGAGATGCAGGAAGCTGAGTATGACGAGGCGAAATGGGTAGTTGATGAAATCCTTTCGATCGTCAACGGGCTCGCCATAGCTAATATCCGCGAAGACCTGTCATTCCGCCAACGGAAGGCGATCAGCCGCAAGGTTCGCGCTGGCGATGAAGAAGAGCATCGACTCTTTGAGCGCGACCCGTTCATCTATTTTTATGAGGATTTCCTCAAGGCCTACGATAAGGAAACACGCAAGAGCCGCGGCGTCTACTATACACCGCCGCCCGTTGTGAACTTCATCGTGCGCGCAGTGGACGACATCCTCAAGGATGTCTTCAAAATCGGCGACGGCTTAGCTGACCATAAGCAGGTGACGGTGCTGGATTTCGCTGCCGGCACTGGCACATTCCTGCTTGAGGTTATGCAACGCATCTTCGACAATATCGGTGGATCTGATGCCGGCAAGGCCGACGCGGTAGTGCGTGAGCATATGCTGAGAAACCTATACGGGTTCGAGTATCTGATCGCACCCTATACGATCGCACATCTAAAACTTTCCCAATATCTGAAAGATCAGGGACACACGCTGCACGACGATGAGCGGTTACAAGTTTTCCTGACCAATACCCTGGAACCAGTCGAGCCGCAGAAAAACCTGCTGATGCCCGCCGTGGCGGCAGAAGTTGAGGCGGCACAGGGCGTAAAAAAGAAGCCCATTCTTATTGTTCTTGGAAATCCACCATACTCGGGTCATTCGAAGAATCCCAGCAAGCGGATTATTCAAGAAACGATTTCTACTAAGAATGTTCGTGGCAAAATTGTTCCGCTAAAGGAACCTAAAATCGTTAGGCGCGAGGTAAATACTTTTGCGGGGGACCTCATTGATCCTTACAGATTCGTAGATGGCAAAGAGCTCAGTGAGAAGAATCCTAAATGGTTGAATGATGACTACGTCAAATTCATTGGCTTCGCGCAATGGAAAATGGCTCAGGTTGACGAAGGTGTCGTCGGAATCATCACGAACCATTCATGGCTCGACAACCCAACATTTCGGGGAATGCGCCAGAGTTTGATCGATAGCTTCGACCAGATATATTTAGTTGACCTCCATGGCAGCACGAAGCCGAAGGAGATGGTGCCGGAGGGAGAAGAGAACGAAAATGTATTCGACATTCAAAAAGGGGTGGCGATCGCGCTGCTCGTGAAGAAGAAGGGCGTCGAACGTGGGGTATGGTACACAGATATGTGGGGAAGCCGTCTGTCCAAATACCAAGAGTGTGCTGCGGCAGAATTTGCGAAAATCGAATGGGTTCAGCCTAAGCCGTCCTCACCCTACTTCATGCTTTCACCACTCGATTGGACCGGGTGGGATGAGTATGGGCAATGGTGGCAGATTGCGGACAGTCTCAGCGCTGCGGATGACAAGAAGCAAATCTTCACAGTGAATGTGCTCGGTTTTCAGACCCACAGGGATCATTTCGCAATAGCACTCAAGCGGGATGAAATGATCAAACGCGTTGGCAAACTATCATGGCAAAGGGGCTAACGACATTGAGCATGTGCGCTGGTCGGCAGAGGACGAGCGTATCTCGATCAACAGGACGCAGAGCTTCTCGCCGGTGCCAGAGGCGGTGTGGAGTTTCCATATTGGTGGCTATCAGGTGATCGACAAGTACTTGAAATCACGTAAGGATCGGGTCCTTTCGCTCGACGAGATCAACCATGTTGGGCGTATCGCCGACGCGTTGGCCTTCACGATCGAGCAGATGTCGCTAATCGACGCAGCTTATGCACAGGCTTTTCCTAACGGGGGATAAGTAAGCCGATTCCACTCGCATCTGTCATGAACCTTTGCGATCATCGCCGTGATTCGAGGCGATAATGGCAAAGCAAAACGACCCCGATCTTTTCGGAAACACCGACCCGCAAGGCGACCTGTTCGGGGCGGTGCCGGTGCAGCCTACGTGGCAGCCCGACCCGGAAAAGGTGCGGCGGCGCCTGGAGCGCATTCTCGCCGAGGCTAGGGCGGCAGAGTCGATGCCGTGGGACTGGTCTAAGCAAAGCCTCTACCGGACAATCTTCCCGCAGATGGCTGGGCTGCTGCCTAGCGAGGAGGCGGCGCAGTATTGCTTTCAGTTCGAGCAGGAATGGGAGCGGCTTAAGGCGGCTTAAAGATAAGGCGTAGTCCGATAAGATCGAATCCGCGTCCGTGGACATGGCAAGAAATCAACTCGACCTTTTTGGCGCCGAAGAACAGTCCGAGCTCTTCGATGAAGACGCGCCGACCGTTTATTATCATGGCGATCCCGACCGGGTACGCGCGCGATTGCATAGGCTTATCGCCGAGGCACGCAATGCGGAAACGCTGCCGTGGGATCAGGACAGCACCCGGCTTTACCGAAAGATCGTGCCCCAGATGGTGCTTTGGCTGCCCGAAGAAGAAGCCGCGCAGTTGAAGTTCGAGTTCGAGGCCGAAATGGTGCGGCTGAAGGCGGCTTAGTCGGCGGGACAGCGCCCCCCTCTGGCCTGCCGGCCATCTCCCCCTCAGGTGGGGAGATCGGCCAATCGCGACCGCCGGCGCCGCCCCTCATCCGCCCTTCGGGCACCTTCTCCCCGTATAGTGACGGGGAGAAGGAAAGCGCTGCGCCTTTACGTGAAAGCCCCCGTGGCAGTGCTTGTATTTCTTGCCGGAACCGCAGGGGCAGGCTTCGTTGCGGCTGGCCTTGCCCCCTGGTGCGCAGCCTTGCCAGGAAGATACCGATCTCAATCATGATTTCTCCTCGCGACGCGTAAAAGGCCTGCCGGCACTGTTCCGGCAGGCGGTGCCGTCAGTCGGCCTTTTTCATGGCGTCGCATGAGACATTCGGGTTCATGTCGGCGAAGGCGCCGGTCGGGTTCTGCTTCCAGGCCCAGACATGAAGTTCGTAGAAGGGGCCGAGGCCATAGCGGTTGGGGGCGCTGTCGAAGTTGAACAGCTGGCCTTCGAGCGACGCGGGACCCTTCGCGGTGATATATTCGACGGCCACCAGCTTCAGCTTGCCATCGGCCATCGGCTCGTACATCACGGCCTCCGGCTTGGCGAGGTCGACGGCATCATCCTTGAGATAGGCGCCGTTGACGTAGTGAATGCCCATCGCGCCGCCGGTGATGCCGCTGGCGCAGGGAATCGGCGCATAGCCCTCGGCGGTGGCCGCCGCGACATTCACGAAGCGGCCGTTGGCCGCCCGCACCTCGGCGGCCAGCCGATTGCCACTCTCCGCAGATGCGGCAGTGGCGGTGATCGCCATGATGGACAGCGCGGCAAGGCGCCAGAAATTGACGTTCATTTTATTCTCCATTGGTTGTTGGTGACGCGCAGGCGGCAGGACCGGCCTGTAAGGCCCTGCTGCCATGCCTGCGCGTTGGATCGTCAGTTGCGGGACGGGTCCGATCCGTTCCTCTCTAGCCGGGCGGCGGTCTCATTGATGCCACCACCAATATTCCCAGTAGTCCCGCCGCATCTCGTGCTCCGGCAGGCCGACGTCCCGCCTTAAATAATCGTCTTGCGGTGGCAGGCGCCTGCGCCGGCTTCGCAATGGCGCGAGCAGCGCGGAGACAATCCGCGATGCGAGACCACGCCGGGAGGGTGCATGGTCGAACGCCACGACGGCGGCTGCCGTTTCGGGAGGAAACAGCACGGAAAGCCGACACCCATCGCTGCCCAGGACGATCTCACGCTCATTGTTCCATCCTTGGTCCATAGGGTCAGCGATAAAAGTAAGGGTCCAGGACCCTCACCTCCGTGATCTTGTCCACCGGTAGCGAATTCTTCTGCGCCGTGCTGCGGATCGCCTCCGGCGAGGGGGCGTCGTAGATGCAGAAACTCTTGTTCCTGTCGGGCGACACGAAGGAGTGCAGCCAGGTGACCCCCTTCTCGGCGTTGCGCATGATGATGCCGCCGAGCGCCGTCGCGCCGACGTCGTTCGTCGGCACGTTGAGCCCGTCGGGGAATGTCCGTTCGATCAGATAGCGAGGCATGGAGTGGCTTCCTTTTGTGACTGATTCACGCTCGAAATGAGCGCGGTTGGAGAAAAATCACGATCGTCGAAAGCGCACATCGGAGCCTTTCCCCATATTGCGCGGGACGATTCCCTATGTTTTCGACGTTTGGTCTGGGAGCCACACTGCGGATACCGAAGCGGGGGTATTTTGGAGAAGGGTCGAGGGACGACGATACTTATGGGCCAGTGACGATGCTTCTGGAACGGCAGGCACAACTCGATCAGTTGGAGGAACTGCTCGCGGAGGCCGCGCGCGGTCGCGGCCGCGTGGCGGCATTGCTGGGCGAGGCCGGCGCCGGCAAGACGGCACTCGTCGAGGCGTTCGTAACCCGTGCCGGGCAGCACGTTTCCATATTCCGCAGCGCTTGCGAGGACCTGTCGATTCCCGATCCGCTGGGACCGCTCTATGATCTGGCCCGGGACGCGCAGTGGGCACTGCCCCGGGCAATCGACGACCGCCAAGGTCAGCGGCTGCCCCTGTTTTCAGACGCTCTCGAGGTTTTCGAGGCGAGGTCTCGGCCGGGTTTGCTGGTCATCGAGGATATGCACTGGGCCGACGACGCGACCCTGGATTTCGTCCGTTTCCTGGGCCGGCGCATCACCAACACGCATATGCTGGTGCTGTTCACGGCACGCACCGACCGCAGCGAAGGGCAGATGCGTGCGCGCCGGGTGCTCGGCGAAATTCCAGCCGGCAACGTCCAGCGCATCGAAGTGCCACTGCTCAGCGAGGCGGCGGTGTTGTCGCTTGCCGAAGCAGCCAACCGCGACGGCAGCGCAATCTATCGCGCCACCGCGGGCAACGCCTTCTTCGTCACCGAATTGCTGGCTGCCGAAAGCGAGATGATCCCGCCGGCCAGCGTCCGCGACGCCGTGCTGGCGCGTGCCGAGCGCCTGTCGCAGGGAGCGCGCTCGATGCTCGACGCGGTGTCTGTGTTTCCACGCCGCGCCGATGCTTGGGCGCTGCGCGGCCTCTGTGGCGTCGCCAGCGCCGGCCAGCTGGCGGAATGTGTCTCGAATGGCTTGCTCGACGATCTCGGCGATGGCTACGCCTTCCGGCACGAGATCGCCCGTCGCGCCATCGAGATGGCGCTGACCTCGAGCCGTCGGCGCGAATTCAACCAACGCGCGCTTTCCGCACTGCAGGAAAACGCCGAGGTGGCTACCGCAAGGCTTGTGCACCATGCGGTGGAGGCCCAGAATCTTGAGGCGGTGCGCGAGCTTGCCCCGCTCGCAGCGCGCGAGGCTTCCCGCGTCGGCGCGCATCGCGATGCCGCCGGCTACTACGAGGTCGCCTTGCGGCATGCCGACAGCCTGCCGATGAGCGACCGGGCGAGGCTTTACGAAGGATATGCGTTTGAATGCCATCTGATCGGCCGCATCGATGCGGCCATCGA
The DNA here is from genome assembly GCF_006440955.1 of Mesorhizobium sp. B2-8-1. Lineage (NCBI taxonomy): Bacteria > Pseudomonadati > Pseudomonadota > Alphaproteobacteria > Hyphomicrobiales > Phyllobacteriaceae > Mesorhizobium > Mesorhizobium sp. B2-8-1. The sequence goes on from NZ_VFTX01000004.1 coordinate 101,248, forward strand.
GGCGCAGAGCCAGGCGCGCCGGCTACAGCAGGCGCTGGGCGACACGCTCAGGGAGGGCGACAGCCTCAGATGCCTGTCGCGCTTCGCCTATCTGGTGGGTGACCGCGAACAGGCGGACCTGTTCGGGGCCCAGGCAGTGGAACTGCTGGAACAGGCGCCTGCCAGTCCGGAGCTTGCCATGGCCTATTCCAATCTCTCGCAGCTGGCGATGCTGGCCGAGAAGCTCGATGAGACGCTGCTGCTTGGCGGCAAGGCAGTCGCTCTGGCCGAACGGTTGAACAAGCCGGAGATAATCTGCCACGCGCTCAACAATCTTGGCTCGGCCGAGCAGTGGCTTGACCTGGCCAAAGGCCGGCTTCACCTCGCCCGCAGCCTTGAAATCGCGCTCGTGCAGAATTTCCAGGAGCACGCGGCACGCGGCTTCACCAATTGCGCCTGCGCCGAAATGAACCAGCTCGATCTTGTGCGCGCGCAATCCTTCCTCGACCGCGGCATTGCCTATTGCGTTGAGAACGACCTCGCGACCTGGCGCGACTATATGCGGGGCGTGCAGGCGCAGCTGCTTTTGCGACGCGGCCTTTGGGACGATGCGGCGGCCATGGCTCTCGACGTCATCGACGATGCTGCAACGACAGCCCTGGTGCGTTACCCATCCCTGGTCGCGCTGGCGAAACTGCGCATAAGGCGAGGCGATCCGGCAGGGCCGGTGCTGGAGGAAATGAAGCGGTTCCTGGACAGGGGAATGGAGCTGCAGCGGCTGGTGCCTTACACGGCGTCGATGGCCGAACTGGCATGGCTTGGGCAAGGCGACGCCAGTGAGGCGCTTCGCCTGATCGAGCTGGCAGAAAGCCTGTCGCCGACGAGGGCGATGTTCGCCGAACTGGCCGTCTGGCGGCTGCTCTTGTCGCCTGAAAGCGACCCTGGCGATACGACCGGCATGGCGGAGCCCTATCGCCTGCTGCTCGCCGGCGATTGGCACGGTGCCGCGACGCTGTGGGCCCGGCTGGGTGCTCCGTTCGAGCAGGCGCTCGCCCTGCTGCGCGGCGCCGAGCCGGCCCTGCGCCTGGCCCTGGATATATTCGAGGGGCTCGGTGCCCGGCCGGTCGCCCAGCACGTCCGCGCCGTCATGCGGCAGAATGGCGTCAATAACATTGCAAGGGGACCGCGGCAGAGCACGCGCGCCAATCAAGCTGGCCTGACGCTGCGCCAGATGCAGGTCCTGCAACTGATCGAACGCGGTTTTTCCAACAAGAGAATAGCCGAGCACCTGACCATCTCACCGAAGACCGTCGATCATCATGTCTCGGCGGTGCTGGGCAAGCTGGACGCCATTTCGCGTGGCGAGGCGACCGCCGCCGCGCGCGATTCCGGGCTGATCTGAGCACGTAGGAATCTCGCCCGGATCAGAAATCCGGGAATGTGAGCCCTGCAGGTTTTCCTTACGCGAAAGCGCCGTGGCAGTGCTTGTATTTCTTGCCGGAGCCGCAGGGGCACGCTTCGTTGCGGCCGACCTTGCCCCAGGTGGCGGGGTTGTTGGGGTCGCGGTCTTCGGGGGCGACGATGGCGTTGCTTTCCTGGCGCACCAGAAGGGCGGTTTCGCCGCCTTCGAAATCGTTCTCGCCGGTGGTACCGTCAATATGCGTGCCGAACATGTCGGGGGCTTCCGGCGGCGGGGCCTCGGCAGCCTGGCGGACCAGTTCGACGCGCATCAGCTGCGCGGTGACGGCCTGGCGCAGATTGCCCAGCATCGCCTGGAACAGCTCGAACGCCTCGCTCTTGTATTCCTGCAAAGGATCGCGCTGGGCGTAGCCGCGGAAGCCGACAACCGAACGCAGATGGTCGAGATTAACGATGTGCTCGCGCCACAGATGGTCGAGCGTCTGCAGCACCACGGAGCGCTCGACATAGGTCATCACCTCGGGCCCGAAGCGCTCGGCGCGCTCCTTGGCGGCGGCGTCGGCGGCTTGCGTGATGCGCTCGCGAATGTCGTCCTCGGCGATGCCTTCTTCCTTGACCCATTCCTCGATCGGCAGGTCGAGATTGAGGAACTCGGCGACCTCGGCCTTCAACCCGGCGACATCCCACTGCTCGGCATAGGCGTTCTCGGGAATGGCCTTGGCGACGATCTCGTCGATAACGCCTTCGCGCATCTCGGCAATGGTCTCCGACAGGCCTTCGCCGTCCATCAGCTCGATGCGCTGTTCGAACACGACCTTGCGCTGGTCGTTGGAAACGTCGTCATATTTCAGAAGATTCTTGCGGATGTCGAAGTTGCGCGCCTCGACCTTCTTCTGCGCCTTTTCCAGCGCCTTGTTGATCCAGGGATGGATGATGGCCTCGTCTTCCTTGAGGCCGAGCTTCTGCAACATGCCGTCCATGCGCTCGGAGCCGAAGATGCGCATCAGATCGTCCTGCAGCGACAGGAAGAATTTCGAGCGGCCGGGGTCGCCCTGGCGGCCGGAGCGGCCACGAAGCTGGTTGTCGATGCGGCGTGACTCGTGGCGTTCGGTGGCGAGCACGTAGAGGCCGCCGGCAGCCAGCGCCTTTTCCTTCAGGCGCTCGACGTCGGCATAGATTTCCTTTTCCCGCGCCTCGCGCTCGGGCCCTTCGGGCATGTCGCCCAGTTCCTCGGCGATGCGCATCTCGGCATTGCCGCCGAGCTTGATGTCGGTGCCGCGGCCGGCCATGTTGGTGGCGATGGTGATGGCGCCGGGCTTGCCCGCCTGGGCGACGATCGCCGCCTCGCGCTCGTGATGGCGGGCGTTCAGCACCTCGAAATCCTTAAAACCTTCCTTGCGCAGCCGCTCGGCCAATTGCTCGGACTTCTCGATCGAGGTGGTGCCGACCAGCGTCGGCTGGCCCTTGGCGCTGGCTTCGCGGATCTCCTTGACGATCGCCTTGTATTTCTCCTCGACCGTCCGGTAGACCTCGTCGTCCTCATCCTTGCGGATGACCGGCAGGTTGGTCGGGATCTCGGTGACTTCGAGGCCGTAGATGTTGCCGAATTCCTCGGCCTCGGTCAGCGCGGTGCCGGTCATGCCGGAAAGCTTCTTGTAGAGGCGGAAATAGTTCTGGAAGGTAACGGAGGCGAGCGTCTGGTTCTCCGGCTGGATTGCCACATGCTCCTTGGCTTCAAGCGCCTGGTGCAGGCCTTCCGAGTAGCGGCGGCCGGGCATCATGCGGCCGGTGAACTCGTCGATGATGACGATCTCGCCGTTGCGCACGATATAGTCCTTGTCGCGCTGGAACAGGCGGTGCGCCTTCAGCGCATTGTTGACGTGATGGACGATGGCGACGTTCTCGACGTCATAAAGCGACTCGCCCTTGAGCAGGCCGGCGTCGCGCAGCAGGTTCTCGAGCTTCTCGGTGCCTTCCTCGGTGAAGATGGAGGTCTTCTGCTTCTCGTCGATCTCATAATCCTGCGGCTGCAGCTGGATGATGAAAGTGTCGATGGTGTTGTACATTTCCGAACGGTCCTCGAGCGGACCGGAAATGATCAGCGGCGTGCGCGCTTCATCGACCAGGATGGAATCGACTTCGTCGACGATCGCGTAGTTGTGACCACGCTGTACCATCTGGGCGCGCTCGTACTTCATGTTGTCGCGCAGATAGTCGAAGCCGAGTTCGTTGTTGGTGGCATAGGTGACGTCGGCGGCGTAGGCGACGCGGCGCTCCTCGTCGGACAGGCCATGGACGATGACGCCGACCGAGAGGCCGAGGAACTTATAGACGCGGCCCATCCATTCGGAGTCGCGGGTGGCGAGATAGTCGTTGACGGTGACGACGTGGACGCCATTGCCGGCCAGTGCATTGAGATAAACGGGCAAGGTCGCGACCAGCGTCTTGCCCTCACCGGTGCGCATCTCGGCGATGCCGCCATTGTGCAGCACCATGCCGCCGATCAGCTGGACGTCGAAGGGGCGCATGCCGAGCACGCGGCGCGCCGCCTCGCGGGCGGTGGCGAAGGCCGGGATCAGCAGGTCCTCGAGGCTGGCGCCGTTGGCGATGTCCTGGCGGAACTTTTCCGTGCGGCCGGCGAGCTCTGCATCGGAGAGCGCCCGCATCTCGTTTTCCATGGCATTGATCGCCTCGACACGGGGCCGGGTCGACTTGACCCTGCGGTCGTTGGAGGAGCCGAAAACCTTACGGGCGAGACCGCCGAGACTGACCATCCAATGGTCCTTTCGATAGAATTCTCAAACTGAGACGAGCGCCGGCCGGCCCCATCAAATCCACGTGAATGCGCCGCCTGTATGCGGGCAACGCAAAAAGCGCCCGGAAAACGGTTCTGGACGCAAAGTCGTTGGACAGATAAGAGGGGGCTCAACTGATGTCAACGCCGCGCTGGCCCTGCCGGTCGCGCCAAATTCGGCCACAATCTGGCTGATCTGGAAGCCTCCCGTCCTTCACATCCTCATCGGAGTCATCTTAATGTCCTTGTTGTTCCGCCGTGCGTCGCTCGCCAGCCTCGGCCTGGCCGTCGGCCTGTCGGCTCTTTGCCTGTCGCCGCTGATGGCGCAGGAAACCGCACCAGCCCAGCCGGCACCACCAGCGGCACCGGCCGCACCGGTCGATCCGAATACAGTGGTTGCCACCGTCAACGGCCAACCCCTCACCGAAGCAGATCTCGTGCTTGCCGAAGGCGAGCTGTCGCAGCAGTTCGCGCAACTCCCGGCAGAGCAACGCCGCGCCGCGGCGCTTTCGGCCGCAATCGAGATCCGCGTCATGGCCGCCCAGGCCGTCTCGACCGGTCTCGACAAGGATCCCGATTTCCAGCGCCGCATGGCCTTCCTGCAGCAGCGCGCGCTGCATGGCGAGATGGTCGAGAAGGGCGTCGTCGACAAGGTCACCGACGCCGAGATCCGCGCCCGCTACGACCAGGAGATCGCCAACACGCCGCCGGTCAACGAGGTGCATGCCCGTCACATCCTCGTGAAGACGAAGGAAGAGGCCGAGGCGATTATCAAGCAACTCGACGGCGGCGCCGATTTCCAGAAGCTCGCCAACGAGCACACCTCGGATCCGAGCGGCAAGACCAGTGGCGGCGATCTCGGCTGGTTCGGACCTGGCCAGATGGTGCCGGAATTCGACAAGGCCGCTTTCGCGCTCGAGGTCGGCAAATACACCGAGCAGCCGGTGCAGTCGCAGTTCGGCTGGCATGTGATCAAGCTCGAGGACAAGCGCACCAAGCAGCCGCCGGCCTTCGACGACGTCAAGGACCAGGCCAAGCAGGCGGTCATCCGCGACAAGTATTTCGCGCTGGTCAAGTCGCTGCGCGCCGATGCCAAGGTCGAAATTCCCGACGCCAATTTGAAGAAGGCCGTCGATACGCTGGAAAGCGCCAAGTAAACCAGAACGGTTTCGAAAAAGGGGCGCGGTGGCCAAAGGGCGCCGCGCCCTTTTTGCGTCAGTTCAGCCGTCGGGCCCCTCTATGCCTCGCAGGAGATAGCGGACCACCTTGCGTATCGTCGCCTCGTCTTCGTCGAGCCGGTTGGTCAGGAGCTGCCGCCACGCATAGGAAGCCACCAGGTCGGCGGCCACAGCCGGATCGACATCGGCCGCGACCTCGCCCCTTGCCTTGGCGCGCTCGATGATCTGGCCGGTGTGGGCCCGGCGCCCGCCGGTATAGCCGGCAAGGGCCGTGGCCGCCGTTTCGTCCGACTGCGCCTCGGCGATCAGCGACCTGAACACGCTGCCCGACGACGTCTCGCGCCAGTGCGCGAACAGGTTCTTGAGGAAGCCGACGAGATCCTCTTCCAGTCTTCCCGTATCGGGAACATCGACGCGTTTCTGGCGCTGGTAGACCTCCAGCAGCAGCGAGGCCTTGCTCGGCCACCAGCGATAGATGGTCGGCTTTCCGGCACGCGCCCGCCGCGCCACGGCCTCGATCGAGAAGCCGGCATAGCCGGCCTCGACCAACACCGCCTCGGCGGCATCGAGAATGGCTTCCGCGCTGTCGGGATTGCGCCGCGCACCAATGGATTTACGCGTCGTATCCGCCTCTTCGGCCATCCTGTCGCCCTCGCGTCGGTTAGGCCGGCAATATAAGTGATCCGACGATGGAACGAAACGGCCCGTTCTTGGCGGCTGACGCAGGAGACATTTGCCTGCCATGTCTCCCCCGCACGATGCGCAGACCGCCATCGGTGCTGACCAACTCTGCCCGCGCTCCCGCGCCGAGTCGCAACGGCTCCCAGAAATACCAGGGCCAGGGTCAGAAGCTGCCCTCGGGAGAGATCGCAACCTGGGCAGGGCGGTGCCAGCGAACTGCAACGGAGCCGGCTGCGAACCGGTCAGGGCCAATTCCGGTTCTCACGCGGCCACCAAAACGCCTTGCGCGGGCGCGCCGTATCGGGCAAACCGGCGTTTCTCCGCCGATTTTTCCCGTCCGAGGTCCCATGTCCACGACGATTTCGCCGCTCGCGCCGAAGAAATACCCCAAGATGCCTGAGATCGAGGGGGTGCGCATCGCCACCGCCGAAGCGGGGATAAAATACAAGAACCGCACCGATCTCCTGGCCATGGTCTTCGAGCCCGGCACGGCGGTCGCCGGCGTGTTCACAAAGTCGAAATGCCCCTCGGCGCCAGTCGATTTCTGCCGGCAGAACCTTGCCGCGGGCAAGGCCCGGGTGCTCGTCGTCAATTCCGGCAACGCCAACGCCTTCACCGGCAAGAAGGGCCGGGACTCCACCGCGCTGACGGGCGAAGCGGCAGCCAAGGCTGCCGGCTGCACGCCAGGCGAGGTGTTCCTGGCCTCGACCGGTGTCATCGGCGAGCCGCTTGACACAACCAAGTTCAGCCATCTGCTGGCTGGTCTGGTCAGCAACGGCAAGCCCGACCTGTGGACCGAGGCGGCCAAGGCCATCATGACCACGGACACTTATCCGAAGGTGGCGACGCAGACCGTCAAGCTCGGCGAGACCGATGTCACCATCAACGGCATTTCCAAGGGCGCCGGCATGATCGCACCCGACATGGCCACGATGCTGTCCTTCGTCGCCACCGATGCGCCGATCGCTGCCCCCGTGCTGCAGGATCTGCTGTCGCGCGGCACGGCCAAGACCTTCAACGCGGTGACCGTCGACAGCGACACCTCCACCAGCGACACGCTGCTGCTCTTCGCCACCGGAAAGGCCGCCAAACGCGGCGCGCCGGAGGTAACCGATCCCAAGGATGCCCGTCTGGGGGCGTTCCGCCGTGCGCTCGGCAAAGTGCTGAAGTCGCTGGCGCTGCAAGTGGTGCGCGACGGTGAGGGCGCCCGCAAGCAGGTCGAAGTCACCGTTACCGGCGCGAAATCGGCGCGCTCGGCCAAGCGCATCGCGCTCTCGATCGCCAATTCGCCGCTGGTCAAGACGGCGGTCGCCGGCGAGGACGCCAATTGGGGCCGCGTCGTCATGGCCGTCGGCAAGGCCGGCGAGCCGGCTGACCGCGACCGCCTGTCGATCTGGTTCGGCGACAACAGGCTGGCGCATGAGGGCGAGCGCGATCCGGCCTATTCGGAGGAAGCGACCTCGGCGTATATGAAGCGCGACGACATCCGCATCCGCGCCGATATCGGCATCGGCCGCGGCAAGGCGACGGTGTGGACCTGCGACCTCACCAAGGAATACGTCGCCATCAATGGCGACTACCGGAGCTGACGGACTTGGTTTCCAAACATCCGGCCAGCATGCTGGCGACAGTGCGCCGCTATGAGGCGGCCGGGTTCCGCGCCTGGCCCGCGGCGGCAGTCCATTATGACGGCACCTGGGTGGTGCGGCTGACGGCCGGGCATCCGGCCAAGCGGCTGAATTCTGTCAATCCGCTCGACCCCGGCGACACCCAGCACATTGCCGACCGCATCGGTCGCGCCAGCCGTCGTTTCGATGCCTATGGCAGGCCGCTGACCTTCCGCATGTCGCCGCTATCGGGTCCGGATCTCGCCAGCCATCTCGACCGCGAGGGTTGGAGCCGGTTCGACGAATCGCTGGTGATGCGGCTGCCGCTGGCCGATGCCCAGCTCGATGCCGCCATGGACCAGATCCCGTTGAAGGACATCAGCCGCTTCATCGGCGCGTCGCTCAAGGTCAGCGGCTCGGACGCGTCGCTGCGGCCAGGCCTGTCGGAGATCATCGGCGCCATCCAGCCCGAGGCCGGGCTGTTCGCGCTCGAGGCTGGAGCGGAACCACTGGCCACGCTGATCTGCGTCCATGACGGCGATCTCGCCGGCCTGTTCGAGGTCGCCACCGACAAGTCGGCACGCAACAAGGGCCACGGCCGCAACCTGATCCTGTCGGCGCTGAAATGGGCGCGGCTGCGCGGCGCGCGGGAAGCCTGGCTGCAGGTCGAGGCCGGCAATGTGCCGGCGCTGGCGCTCTATCATTCGCTCGGCTTCGACGAGGTCTATCGCTACCACTACCGCCGGCCGCCTGTTCATGGGTGAAATCGGGCATGAATGATGTGACGATCGCCGGCAAGCGCCTGCTCCTGGTCGCCGCCTGCGCCCTGGTCGACGCCGACGGGCGCGTGCTCCTGGCGCAGCGGCCCGAGGGCAAGCAGCTTGCCGGGCTCTGGGAGTTTCCCGGCGGCAAGGTCGAGCCCGGCGAGACGCCGGAGCAATGCCTTATCCGCGAACTCTATGAGGAGATCGGGATCGAGACCGACATCCCGTGCCTGGCACCGCTCACCTTCGCCAGCCATAGCTACGACGATTTCCATCTTTTGATGCCGCTTTTCATCTGCCGCCGCTTTCGCGGCATCGCCCAGCCGAAGGAGGGGCAGGCGCTGAAATGGGTGCGGCCCAGGCAGATGCGCGACTACCCGATGCCGCCGGCCGACGCTCCGCTGATCCCGTTCCTGATCGACCTCCTGTAGGCGAACAGAACCGCTAGCGGCCTGTGGCTGAGCGGAGCTGCGGGGCGCATAAGCCAGCATTAATGGAAGATTTATCTCATCATGAAAAATTGATGCAAGGCTGCCTCGTCGCGGCCGTGCCGGCGATTTTCTGGGGAGCGACAGCATGAGCCTAGACAGGGATTGGGATTCGATCCGGCCCGACCGCAGTTTTCGCGCCGCGGATGCGGGCATGGGCGTGCTGCGCGTCACGCTGCTGTTCGGTTCGGCCGCGGTGGCGCTGGCCCTGATCGCAACGCCCTTCCTCGACAGCCAGGCGCGCTCGCAATCGGCTCGGAATTTTGCCAGCGGTCTCGACATGACTGCCACTGGTTCGATCGCTCGTCGCGATACCTATACGGTGCGCCGCAGCGTGCTTCAGCCGCAGCCCGATTCGGTCTGCATCATCCGATCCGACGGCCGGACCAGCGGCGACTGCTGATCGGGTCCAAGACATTTTCAGAGGCGGCGGTTTCATCGCCTATTAAGCCTGTGCCGTTAACCTTTCTTAACAGGTCGGCGGTATGGTTCCGGCAAGAGGGATCGACGTGATGAAAACAGTGCTGCTGCGTTTCCTGAACGATGAAAAGGGCGCCACGGCCGTCGAATACGGCTTGATCGTCGCCGTACTGTCGCTGACGATCGTCGGCGGCATCAGCCAGGTCTTCAACGCGATCACCTGGCTGTTCAGCGACAATGGCAGCAGGCTTGCCAACGCTTTCGCACCCTGATCTGGCTGTCCGCGTCCGCGTCCGCGTCCGCGTCCGCGTCCGCGGACACTATCATTGCCCCTTGGGCTGCTCCAACACAGTCTTCAGCGAGATCTTGGCCGAACCCGGCTCGAGCGGCTTTTGCTGCGATGCATCGGGCGCCCAGCCGGACATCCAGACCATCGAAAAGCTTGCGCGGATGCGGCCGTCGGGATCCGAAAACCGCTCGGCGTAGATTTGCGCGGCGCGGGCGAACAGCTGGCGTGTGCCCGGCCGCCGGCTGCGATCGGCAAGCGCGCTGGTTTCGCCCATGGCGCGCAAATCGGCCATCAGGTTGAAAAGACTGTCATAGCGCACCGTCACCGTCTCGACATCGGCGACCGGCAGAGCGAGGCCGGCGCGCTGCAGCAGCGCTCCCGCGTCGCGAACGTCGGTGAACGGAATGACGCGCGGGCTGGCGCCGCCGTGAAGCTCGGTCTCGGCCGCCAGCAGGCTTTCACGCAATTCGCCGAGCGTGCCGGCGCCGGCGAAGGCGCCGAGGAAAAGCCCGTCCGGACGCAGCGCACGGCGGATCTGCACCAGCATGCCGGGAATGTCGTTCATGGCCTGCAACGAAAGAAGCGACACCGCCAGGTCGAGGCTTTGCGGCTCGAAGGGCACGGTTTCCAGCGGCGCGACCATGCCGGCGGAATCGCCCAGGAAAGCCGCATCCGCCTCGACACGGACGATGTCCGCCACCTTGCCGCTCGCGGCGAGGATGTCGGCTGCGGCCGACGTCTGGCAAAACAGCACCGCTGCCTTGCTAAACCTGCGCTCCACGGCACCCAGCCGGTCGGCAAGATCGTCGGCACTGCGCCGCATCAGGAAGTCCGCGCCGCCGACCGGATGATCGAGCGCGCGCCGCTTGTGCGCCAGCCACAGTGAGGTGTCCATTATCGGCAGCAAACGGGCAGATCCTTTGTTTGTCCATTCCCCGATGGAGTTGATATAGTGGCGCACAGCACCCACCACGTGGCCGATCCCATGCCCAAGATCAAGCCTCTGGACATCAGGAACCTTGCACGGTCGGCGGCGAACTGGCCGGCGCGCATCCTGTTCCCGCCTGTCTGCGCCGGCTGCCGCAGGCATGTCTCGCAGCCCGGCGTTCTGTGCGGCGCCTGCTGGCCGAAGTTGCGCCTCCTGGAGCGGCCCTGGTGCCCGGTGATGGGCACGCCGTTCACCCACCATATGGGCGAGGGCTTTCTGTCCGCCGAGGCGATCGCCGATCCGCCGCCCTTCGAGCGGGCGCGGGCGGCCGTCGCCTATTCCGGCGTCGCCCGCCAGATGGTGCAGGGGCTGAAGTACCAGGATCGCACCGACCTGGCGCCGTGGATGGCGCGCTGGATGCTGCGCGCGGGCGCTGACCTCATTGCCGAGGCGGATGTGGTGGTGCCGGTGCCGCTGCACTGGCGCCGCTTCTTCAGGCGGCGGTTCAACCAGTCGGCGGAATTGGCGAGGGCGGTCTGCGAGCTCAGCGGCCTGTCTTTCGCACCCTCGGCCATGCGGCGTGTCAAGCTCACGCGCCAGCAGGTCGGGCTGGAGCGCAAGGACCGCGAGGAGAATGTGCGGGCCGCCTTTCGCGTGCCTGCTGAAGCGGAAATCGAGATCGCCGGCCGCCGCGTGCTTTTGATCGACGACGTCTACACCACGGGCGCCACGGTTCGCGCCGCCAGCAAGGCGCTGAAAAAAGCAGGGGCCGGCGCCGTCGACGTGCTGACCTTCGCACGCGTGCTGCCGGGGGACTTTCGGGCCGACGAGTCCACGACTATATAAGTCGGCAACAAACAGTGGAAATTCGTCATGGTCGACGTCACCATCTATACACGCATGATGTGCGGCTACTGCACGGCCGCCAAGCGGCTGCTCGAGCGCAAGGGCATCGCCTATACGGAGCATGACGCGTCGTTTTCACCGGAACTGCGCCAGGAGATGATTTCGCGCGCCCATGGCCGCACAACCTTTCCGCAGATTTTCGTCGGCGACACGCATGTCGGCGGCTGCGACGACCTCCACGAGCTGGAGGCGCAAGGCCGACTGGACAAGTTGCTCGCCAATGGCTCGACGAATTGAGGATATGACGATGGGTGTTTTCAAGGCGGCCGCGATCCAGATGCGTTCGGGGGAGAGGCCGGAGCGCAACGCAATCGAGCTCGAGCGGCTGGTGCGCGAGGCAGCCGGCCAGGGGGCGAGCTACATCCAGACACCGGAAATGACCGGAGCGCTGGTGCGTGACAAGAAGGCCGCGTCTTTCACCTCAGAGGACAAGGACATCATCGTCGGGACCGCCCGCCGACTGGCCCGCGAACTTGGCGTCCACCTGCATATCGGCTCGACCGCCATCCTGCGCGCCGACGGCAAGCTCGCCAACCGGGCGCTGCTGTTCGGTCCGGACGGCGCCACGCTCGCCTCCTATGACAAGATCCATATGTTCGACGTCGATCTCGACAATGGCGAGAGCTGGCGCGAATCCGCGACCTACGAGCCCGGCACGGAGGCGGTCGTCACGACCATCGAAGGCGCCAAGCTGGGCTTTGCCGTCTGTTATGACCTGCGGTTTCCGCAACTGTTCCGCGCCGAGGCGCTGGCCGGCGCCGACCTGCTTTCCGTGCCCGCCGCCTTCACCCGCCAAACCGGCGAGGCGCATTGGCACGTGCTGCTCAGGGCACGCGCCATCGAGAATGGCGCCTATGTCGTGGCCGCTGCGCAAGGCGGCCTTCACGAGGACGGCCGCGAAACCTATGGCCATTCGCTGATCGTCGATCCCTGGGGCCGCGTCATCGCGGAGGCGGCGCACAATGAGCCGGCGGTGATCGTCGCCGAGATCGACCCGGCGCAGTCGCTGGCGGCTCGCAAGAAGATCCCCAATCTGAAAAATGCGCGGGATTTCGCTATCAATACCGGTTCGTCCGAGACATCTCGTCTCAGGGGAGCGGCCTCTTGATCCGCTTCTCCCTGATCTGCGAAAACGAGCACGAGTTCGAGGGCTGGTTCCGCAGCAATGACGATTTCGACACGCAAAAGAAGCGTGGCTTCGTCGATTGCCCGACCTGCGGCTCGCACAAGGTGGAGAAAGCCCTGATGGCGCCGGCCGTGTCGACGGCGCGCAAGCAGGAAACGATAGCGCTCGCCATGGGCGAGGCGCAGAAGCAGGCGCTGGCGCAGCTGAAGGCAATGGCCGAGAAGGTGCGCGAGAATGCCGATTATGTCGGCGACAAATTCGCCGAGGAAGCGCGCAAGATTCATTTCGGCGAGACCGACCCGCGCGGCATCTATGGCGAGGCGACGCTGGAGGAGGCCAAGAGCCTGGCCGAGGACGGCGTCGAGTTCATGCCGATCCCGGTGTTTCCGGAGGATCGGAACTGAGCGGTCAGCTCACGCTGCCGATCAATTTTTCAAGCAGGCGCGAAAGCGTTTCCCGTTCGGCTTGCGTCAGGCCGGAAAGAATCTCGTGCTCGTTGGCAACGTGGGCAGCAACGGCCTCGTCGATCAAAGCGAGACCTTTTTCAGTCAACCGCACGACGATGCCGCGCCGGTCATTGGGGTGCGGACCGCGCACGATCAACCCTGAGGTTTCGAGCCGGTCGAGCCGGTTGGTCATGGCGCCCGAGGTCACCATCGTCGCCTCGTAAAGGGCGGTCGGGGTCAGCGCGTAGGGCGCGCCCGAGCGGCGCAACGTCGCCAGCACGTCGAATTCGCCGGCCTGCAATCCATAGCGCGCAAACAACGGCGCGAGGCGCTCGCGGGCAATCAGCGAGGATGCTTCATTCAACCGCCCGATCACGCCCATCGGCGAGACGTCAAGGTCCGGCCGCTCCCTGTTCCATTGTTCGATCGCTTTTGCCGCCCTGTCCATCTATTCTGCCATGTATCTTGACGTTAAGAATCTTTTCGTTATCTTATCGGAAAATGAAGTGGCGGCCAAGTGCCGGCGACGATGACGAGGACCATCAGATGAAATTTCTCTGGGATTCGGCGCTTGGCCTGCTGGTCGTGACGGGCGCCCTGCTTGGCCTGACGCTGCCGTTCGGCAAGCTTGCGACCGCCGCCGGCGTTCCGGCCATGGTCTGGGCCTTCGTCATCTCGCTCGGTGCCGGCGGCGTGCTGTTGCTGGCTCTCCTGTGGCGTGGCGAGCGCATCAAGCTTACGGCGCGCAAGCTGCGCTATTTCTTCGTCACGGCGGCGGTGTCCTATGCCTTTCCCAACCTCTTGATGTTTTCGGCCATCCCGCATCTCGGCGCGGGATATACGGGCATCATGTTCACGCTATCGCCGGTGATCACGCTCGTGTTCTCGATCTTGCTTGGCGTTCGGCGCCCCAACCTGCTCGGCGTCATCGGCATTGCGGTCGGCTTCATCGGTGCGGTCATGGTCGCGCTTACCCGCGGCGAAGCTGGCCAACCGGCCGATTATTTCTGGGTAACGATCGGATTGCTGATCCCGGTCAGCCTTGCCGCGGGCAACATCTACCGCACCGTCGACTGGCCCGAAGGAACCGGCCCGATCGAGCTTGCCGTGGGCAGCCATCTGGCGTCGGCGACCTTGCTTCTCCTCGGCATCCTGACGCTTTTCGGCTGGCAAGCGTTTGTTCCGCTGGGCGCGGTACCGCCTGTGGTCGTCGCGCAGATGGCGTCGGCTTCGGCAATGTTTGCCTTCTTCTTCCGGCTGCAGGCGGTGGGCGGCCCGGTCTATCTCAGCCAGATCGGCTATGTGGCGGCGGCCGTCGGGCTGTTCGCGGGCACGATCTTCCTCGGCGAGCACTATCAGCTGCTGACCTGGGCAGGCGCTGTCATCATCACGGCCGGCGTGTTTATCACCACCAAGGCGCAAAGCGGGACCAGCGCGAGGGCGCAGAGTCAGGCGGCGTGAGCCGGTTCAGACCGTGCCCTTTTCCGCCAGCACCATATAGTTGACGTCCATGTCTTTCGACCGCTGCCAGCGGTCGGCGAGCGGGTGGTAGACGACGCCGGTGCGGTCGATGACGGTCAGGCCGGCGCCGCCGAGCGCCTTTTCCAGCTCTTCCGGGCGCACCAGCTTGCCGAACTGATGAGTGCCGCGCGGCAGCCAGCGCAGCACATATTCGGCACCGATGATGGCCAGCCCTAGCGCCTTCAGCGTGCGGTTGATCGTGGCCACGAACATGATGCCGCCGGGCTTGACCATCTCGCCGCATTTGGCGACGAACAGGTCGATGTCGGCGACATGCTCGACCACTTCCATATTGAGGATAACGTCGAATTTTTCGCCGGCGTCGGCCAGGTCCTCGGCCGTGGTGGCGCGGTAGTCGATCGTCACGCCAACTTCGGCGGCGTGCAATTTGGCCACTTCGATATTGGTGGCGGAAGCATCGGCGCCGACCACTTCGGCGCCAAGCCGCGCCATCGGCTCGCACAGCAGGCCGCCGCCGCAACCGATGTCGAGAAAGCGCAGGCCCTCGAATGGCCGTGCCGCGCGCGGATCGCGGCCGAAGCGCGTTGCCACCTGGTCGCGTATGTAGGCAAGCCGGATGGGGTTGAACTTGTGCAGCGGCCGGAACTTGCCGTTCGGGTTCCACCATTCGGCGGCAAGGGCGGAAAAGCGCTCCACTTCTCCGGCATCGATCGTCGATCGTCGGGGCTCTGGCATCGATTGGTCTCCTCGGACGCTAGCAAGTCGGGCGTGGGGGAGGGAAAGTCAAGGCTGCATTTTCGCCTGCTGACAGTGCGAGGCCGGCACCGCCGACAAGCGCCCTCTATTGCCGGCGGCGCCCTGTCAGGACGTGTCAGCTCAGGGAGCACCTCGGCCGAAACAAAAAAGCGGCGGCGTGCGAAAAAGGGAAGATCGTGTTGAGAAAAGGAGATGGCCGTGATTCAGACCGCATCGATCCTTTGGCGCAGGCTCGACCTTGAAGGTCACGATTCCTGCATGCTCTCGCAGCGGCCCGGCGGGCACCGCCTGAAGGGGCAGGCCATCTTCCTGCAAGACGACAAGCCGTGTTGCATCGCCTACGAGGTGGATTGCGATGCCGGCTGGCACACGCGCTCGGCACGGGTCGAGGGCTTTCTCGGCCCGCAAGAGCTTTCCCTGGGGATCGAACGCCGCGCCGACGGCTCCTGGGCGCTGAATGGCGAGCCGCAGCCGGAGGTGGCCGGCCTGATAGACGTCGATCTCGGCTTCACGCCGGCTTCGAACCTCCTGGCGATCCGCCGGTTCGCGCTCGCCGTCGGCGAAGCGACGCCCGCGCCGGCCGCCTATCTGGCCTTTCCCGAGCTCAGAATGATGCGGATCGAGCAGACCTATCGGCGCCTCGACGCGGCCCGCTACGCCTATGCCGCGCCGGCATTCGGCTATGAGGCGGTGCTGGAGGTCTCTCCACTCGGCTTCGTGCTCGACTATCCGGATTTGTGGAAGAGCGTCGCCCGCCCGGGCTGAGGTCCGCCGCTCTGAGAGCCTTGCCGGTAGCGGCGCTGCGCAAAATGGAGTTCCAGTCCAGCAGGCACGTGGCGCCCTTCTTGTGCGCCATCGCTTGCGAAGCCTGGATGTTTTGGCTAAGGAGGCCGCGCATTCAGCGGCCGGCGCCAGCCGGGCGCTTTCCTCGGTTTTCGGCGCAGAGCCGGCTTCAGTCAAAGGCATTTCGCTTCCATGGCGCGCATCGTGATGAAATTCGGCGGAACCTCCGTCGCCGACATCGCCCGCATCCGCAATGTGGCGCGTCACGTCAAACGGGAGGTCGATGCCGGTCACGAGGTGGCGGTGGTGGTCTCGGCGATGGCCGGCAAGACCAACGAACTGGTCGGCTGGACGCGCGAGGCCTCGCCGATGCACGACGCGCGCGAATATGATGCCGTGGTTGCGTCCGGCGAGCAGGTGACGGCAGGCCTTTTGGCGATCACCTTGCAGAACATGGGCGTGCACGCCCGCTCCTGGCAGGGCTGGCAGATCCCGATCAAGACCGACAACGCGCATGGCGCGGCACGCATCCTCGACATCGACGGCGCTTTCCTGGTCAAACGCTTCGGCGAGGGCCAGGTGGCCGTCATCGCAGGTTTCCAGGGCATCGGACCGGACAACCGCATCGCAACGCTTGGTCGTGGCGGCTCCGACACCAGCGCGGTGGCGATCGCGGCCGCCGTCAAGGCCGACCGTTGCGACATCTATACCGACGTCGACGGCGTCTACACCACCGATCCGCGCATCGAGCCGAAGGCGCGGCGGCTGGCCAAGATATCGTTCGAGGAAATGCTTGAAATGGCCTCGCTCGGCGCCAAGGTTCTGCAGGTGCGTTCGGTCGAGCTTGCCATGGTGCACAGGGTGCGTACCTTCGTGCGGTCGTCCTTCGACGATCCCGACGCGCCCGGAATGGGGGATTTGCTCAATCCGCCCGGAACGCTTATTTGCGACGAGGAAGAGATCGTGGAACAGCAGGTCGTCACCGGAATTGCCTATGCCAAGGACGAGGCGCAGATTTCGCTGCGCCGTGTCGGCGACCGACCGGGCGTCGCCGCCGGCATCTTCGGGCCGCTGGCCGAGGCCAACATCAACGTAGACATGATCGTCCAGAACATTTCCGAGGACGGCAAGCTTACCGACATGACCTTCACGGTGCCCTCCGGAGACGTCGACAAGGCGCTGGCCGTGCTCGACCGGCTGAAGGCCGATGTCGGCTATGACGTCGTGCAGTCGGAAGCTGGCATGTCGAAGGTCTCGGTCATCGGCATCGGCATGAGAAGCCATGCCGGCGTTGCCGCCACCGCCTTCAAGGCGCTGGCCGACAAGGCGATCAACATCCGCGCCATCACCACCTCCGAGATCAAGATTTCGATACTGATCGACGGTCCGTACACGGAACTCGCGGTTCGCACTTTGCATTCCGTCTACGGTCTGGATAAGCAGTAGCAGACTGAATCAGTTGTTGCGTGCGTGCCGGCGGCGGCCGAAACTGCGCCGGCAGGAAGCCTATTGGAGAAGAAGCCGCGATGCGTGACCCGGCCAGTGGCCCGCGCGTTCTGCTGAAACGGCTCCGCGAGCTCATGCAGGAGCCGCTGGAGCCGCAGGAGCGGCTCGACCGCATCGTGCGCGACATCGCCTCCAACATGGTCGCCGAAGTGTGCTCGCTCTATGTGCTGCGCGCCGATTCCGTGCTCGAACTCTACGCCACCGAAGGCCTGAACCCCAACGCGGTGCACCTGGCGCAGCTCAGGCTGGGGCAAGGCCTGGTCGGCACGATCGCCGCCAGCGCGCGGCCGCTCAATCTATCCAATGCGCAGGAACATCCGGCTTTCGCCTACCTGCCGGAAACCGGGGAAGAGATCTACAATTCCTTCCTCGGCGTGCCGGTGCTCAGGGCAGGGCGCACGCTGGGCGTGCTGGTGGTGCAGAACAAGACCATGCGCCACTATCGCGACGACGAGGTCGAGGCGCTGGAAACCACCGCCATGGTTATCGCCGAGATGATCGCCACCGGCGATCTGGCGCGGCTGACGCGGCCCGGCCTCGAGCTCGACCTGCGCCGCCCGGTCAGCTTCACCGGCCTGTCGTTCAACGAGGGCGTCGGGCTCGGTCATGTCGTGCTGCACGAACCGCGCATCGTCGTCACCAACCTGTTCAACGAGGACAGCGAAGAGGAAGTCCGCCGGCTCGAGGCATCGCTCGGCTCGCTCAGGCTTTCCATCGACGACATGCTCGAGCGCCGCGACGTCGCCTTCGAGGGCGAGCATCGCCAGGTGCTGGAAGCCTACCGCATGTTCGCCAACGACCGCGGCTGGGTCCGGCGGCTGGAAGAGGCGATCCGCAACGGCCTGACGGCGGAAGCTGCGGTCGAAAAGGTGCAGAGCGACATGCGCGCGCGCATGCTGCACATGACCGATCCTTATCTGCGCGAGCGGATGAGCGATTTCGACGACCTCGCCAACCGGCTTCTGCGCCAGCTGATGGGACGCGGGCCTGACGATGTCGCGGCCTCGCTGCCGAAGGATGCCATCATTGTCGCCCGCTCGATGGGCGCCGCCGAACTGCTCGACTACCCCCGGGACAAATTGCGCGGACTGGTGCTCGAGGATGGCGCCGCCACCAGCCACGTCGTCATCGTCGCGCGCGCCATGGGCATTCCCGTCGCCGGGCAGATGAAGGGCGCCGTTTCCATGGCGGAAAACGGCGATGCCATCATCGTCGACGGTGAGGAAGGCGCGATTCATCTTCGTCCGCAGTCGGATCTCGAAGCCGCCTATGCCGAAAAGGTGCGGTTCCGGGCACGCCGGCAGGAAGTCTACCGCGAACTGCGCAAGAAGCCGTCGGTGACCAAGGATGGCATTGCGGTCGACCTTTTGATGAATGCCGGGCTTGCCGTCGACCTGCCGCAACTGGCCGAGTCGGGTGCCGCCGGGATCGGCCTGTTCCGCACCGAATTGCAGTTCATGGTCGCCTCGACCTTTCCCCGTGCCGAGGCGCAGGAGCGGCTCTACCGCGACGTGCTCGATGCCGCGCGCGGCAAGCCGGTGACCTTCCGCACCATCGACATCGGCGGCGACAAGGTGCTGCCCTATTTCAAAGGCGCCATCCAGGAAGAGAACCCGGCGCTCGGCTGGCGGGCGATCCGCCTGACGCTGGACCGTCCGGGATTGCTGCGCACCCAGATCCGCGCCCTGCTGAAAGCCTGCGGCGGGCGGGAGCTCAAGCTGATGCTGCCGATGGTCACCGAGCTCGGCGAGATCGCCCAGGCGCGCGAAATCATCGACCGCGAGGTGCGGCATCTGTCGCGCTTTGCCCATCATTTGCCGACCAGCCTCAAGCTCGGGGCAATGTTGGAGGTGCCGTCCCTCCTGTTCCAGCTTGACGAGTTGATGAAGGCGGTCGACTTCGTCTCGGTCGGCTCGAACGACCTGTTCCAGTTCGTGATGGCGGTCGACCGCGGCAACACGCAGCTTTCCGATCGCTTCGACACGTTGTCGACGCCGTTCCTGCGGGTGCTCAAGACCATCGCCGATGCCGGTGCCCGCAACCACACGCCCGTCACACTCTGCGGCGAACTCGCCGGCAAACCGATCTCGGCAATGGCGCTGGTCGGCCTCGGTTTCCGTTCTATCTCGATGTCGCCCGCTTCGATCGGTCCGGTCAAGGCGATGCTGACCGAATTGCCGCTGGAGGCGTTGAAAGCGTTCTTTGACGACAATCTGATGGCGCCGGTCCAGGGGCTGCCGATGCGGGCGCTGCTGCAGGCCTTTGCCGACGACCGCTCAATTCCGTTATAGCACCTTTACAATGATCTCCCTTCCCCGCGACCGCATGGATCAAGTCGTCAAGCGTTTCGAGATGCTCGAAGCGCAGATGTCGGCCGGCCCGGCGCCGGATGCCTATGTGAAGATGGCATCGGAATATGCCGAGCTCCAGGAGATGGTGGCCAAAGTCAGAGCCTTGCGTGCGGCCGAGCAGGAGCAGGCCGATCTCGAGGCGATGCTCGCCGACAAGGGCACCGATGCCGAGATGCGAGCGCTCGCCGAGGCCGACCTGCCAGGCGTCGATGAGCGCATTGAGGCGTTGCAGAAGGACATCCAGATCCTGCTCTTGCCCAGGGATGCGGCCGATGACAAGAACGCCATCCTGGAAATCCGCGCCGGCACCGGCGGCGACGAGGCAGCATTGTTCGCCGGCGACCTGTTTCGCATGTATGAGCGCTATGCCGCTTCGCGTGGCTGGCGGTTCGAGACGGTATCGGCCAGCGAGGGCGATGCCGGCGGCTATAAGGAAATCATCGCCACGGTTTCCGGCAAGGGGGTTTTCGCGCATCTGAAATTCGAGTCCGGCGTCCACCGGGTGCAGCGCGTGCCCGCGACCGAGGCCAGCGGACGCATTCACACCTCGGCGGCCACGGTGGCCGTGCTGCCGGAGGCGGAGGAAGTCGACATCGACATCCGGGCCGAAGACATCCGCATCGACACGATGCGCGCGTCGGGCTCGGGCGGCCAGCACGTCAACACCACCGATTCGGCGGTGCGCATCACCCATTTGCCGACCGGCATCATGGTGGTGCAGGCGGAGAAATCGCAGCACCAGAACCGGGCCAAGGCCATGCAGATCCTGCGGGCCCGGCTCTACGACCTGGAACGCAGCAAGGCCGACGAGGAGCGCTCGGAATCGCGCAAGTCTCAGGTCGGCTCCGGCGACCGCTCAGAGCGCATCCGCACCTACAATTTTCCGCAAGGCCGCGTCACCGATCATCGCATCAACCTGACGCTCTACAAGCTCGACCGGGTGATGATGGGCGAACTCGACGAAGTCATCGACGCGCTGATCGCCGACCACCAGTCGAAGCTGCTCGCCGATATCGGCCTCGATGGCTGATCCTTTGCCCCAGGCGCTGGGGCCGCTGCTGCGGGAAGCGAGAGCGCGCTTGGCGGCGGTCGATAATCCGGCGCTCGATGCAAGACTGATCGTGGAGCACTTTTCAGGTACGACTCGCACGCAGGCCATTGCCGATCCCGAACATGCGGTCGATGCCGCCGCTCTTGTCCAGATCGACCGCGCCTTGAGGCGCCGCGCGGGCGGCGAGCCCGTGCACCGCATCCTGGGCTATCGGGAGTTCTACGGGTTGCGGCTGTCGCTGTCGCCGGAAACGCTGGAGCCGCGGCCCGACACCGAAACGCTGGTCGAGGCCATACTGCCCTTTGTCAGGGCAACCGTCATGCGCGAGGGCGAGTGCCGCATCCTCGATCTGGGAACCGGCAGCGGAGCCATCGCGCTGGCGCTGCTCAGCGCCGTGCCGGCAGCGATTGCCACCGGGGTCGACTTCTCGGAAGGGGCGTTGAGGACGGCAACGCGCAATGCCGCGCAATTGGGGCTTGGCGACCGGTTCACGGCGCTGCTGTCCGACTGGTTCGAAAAAGTTTCTGGTCGATACCATGTAATTGTCGCAAACCCTCCCTATATACGATCGGAGGACATCGGAAATCTGCAGGATGAAGTCCGGGATTTCGACCCGCGCCTGGCCCTGGATGGCGGCACGGATGGGTTGGCCCCTTACAGGGTCATCGCCGCTGAGGCGGCTAAGTTTCTAGAAGCCGGAAGCAGGATTGCGGTCGAGATCGGCTACACACAGCACATCGAGGTCACCGCTATATTTCGCTCGTCCGGCTATGCGGTCGCTGGTGCGTTCGGCGACCTCGGCGGAAACGACAGGGTTCTTGTCTTTCAACGGGGAAAGCCTTGACGCAGTGCGAAAAAAACCGCTTGGCAATGCCGGGGAATGCGGCTAGGGTCGCGTTAACCGGATGAGACGAAGCAGGCAGTGCTCTTAGCGATTCGGTTTTCCTTGGAAATAGCTGCCTTCTTGCGCAAACGACGCCCAAGCTTCGTGCGGGAATCGTCCGGCAAGTGATGTAACCGGAACAGGATGGCACGTGGCGCCAACGCAATTGATGCGGGCGAACGCCGGTGAAGAAACGAAACGGCTGGCTGCATGAGCGCCACCGTTCGTGAAGAGTTTTCGAAAATTTCAATATGAAGAGAGTCGAATGAGGCCACAACAGCAGAACAGGCGCATGCGCGGTCGCAACAACAATGGCGGCGGCGGCAACAACAACAATAACAACAACCGCAAGGGGCCAAATCCCCTGACGCGCAACTACGAGAGCAACGGCCCGGACGTGAAGATCCGTGGGTCTGCTCAGCAGATCGCTGAAAAGTACGCCACCCTTGCCCGTGATGCGCAAAGCTCCGGCGACCGGGTGATGGCGGAGAACTATCTCCAGCACGCCGAGCACTATAATCGCATCATTGCCGCCGCGCAGGCGCAGATGCCGATCCAGAACGTCCAGCAGAATCGCGACGAATTCGACGATGATGGCGATGAGGATCGCGACGAGTTCGACAATGTCGGCAACGCCGGCAACAACGTTGCGGATGCGCCGGTTCCGGTGATCAACCACGGCGCGGGTCCGCAGCCGGTTATCGAAGGCATGCCGGCCGAAGTCGCGCTGAACCGGGAAAACGGCCGCGATCGTGATAATCGCGATCGTGATAATAATGGCGGGCGCAACAGTGGCGGCCGCGACCATAATGGCGGACGCCATCGCGACCGCCGCCCCAATGGCGGCTATGGCCAGAACAGCCAGCGCGGCGATTATGGTTCGTCCGCCGAGCAGGGTGCCCAGCAGCAGCGCAACGAGACGGCCGAACAGGCCGAGGCCGTCACGCCAGCCGAATCCGTCGCGCCGGTCGAGCAGGCGGCGCCGCTGTTCGAGAACCTGTCGCCGGCCGGGCTCGCTGCCCAGGCCGAACTCAATGAGACCGCCGCGGAGACTAGTCCCAGCCGTCGTCCGAGGCGTCCGCGCCGCCCGCGCGGCAATGCCGACCAGATCACCAGCGGCAACGACAATGCCGACGCTGGCGAGGTGGCGGCGGCCCCGGTCGACAATGGCAACGCCGACCCCGCGATCGCCGACATCGACAACTGAGCGGCGACGCCTCGATACATTGAACGGCGGAGAGAAATCTCCGCCGTTTTCGTTTGCGCGGCCGTGGAATATTATGCCTTCGCAGACATCGAGACGTCTTGAGGGTTCGCGGGTTGCGCACCATATCAGCCTCAACTGGACCCGGCTCTCACGGGCGGGTCCGTCACCGCAAACTGATCCGGTGCCGCAAAGCGGGCCGGTGATGGAAGGAGACAGGTATGAATCTCGAGAAATACTCGGAGCGCGTGCGCGGCTTCATCCAATCCGCGCAGACCATGGCGCTCTCGCGCAACCACCAGCAATTCACCCCCGAACATATCCTGAAAGTGCTCGTCGATGACGACGAGGGTCTGGCTGCGTCGCTCATCGAGCGCGCCGGCGGCAGCGTCCGCGACGTCAAGCTCGGCATCGAGACGGCACTCGAAGCGATGCCCAAGGTGGAGGGCGGCAACGGCCAGCTCTATCTGGCGCAGCCGTTGGCCAAGGTGTTTTCGACAGCCGAGGAACTGGCCAAGAAGGCCGGTGACAGCTTCGTCACGGTCGAAAGGCTACTGACGGCGCTGGCGGTCGAGAAATCAGCCAAGACATCAGACATACTGGCCAAGGCCGGCGTCACCGCGCAGGCGCTCAACCAGGTGATCAACGACGTCCGCAAGGGCCGCACCGCCGATTCGGCGAATGCCGAACAGGGCTATGACGCGCTGAAGAAATACGCGCGCGATCTCACCGCCGATGCCCGCGCCGGCAAGCTCGATCCGGTCATCGGCCGCGACGACGAGATCCGCCGCACCATCCAGGTGCTGTCGCGCCGCACCAAGAACAATCCGGTGCTGATCGGCGAGCCGGGCGTCGGCAAGACGGCGATCGCCGAAGGCCTGGCGCTGCGCATCGTCAATGGCGACGTGCCGGAATCGCTGAAGGACAAGCAGCTGATGGCGCTCGACATGGGCGCGCTGATCGCCGGCGCCAAATATCGCGGTGAGTTCGAGGAGCGGCTGAAGGCCGTGCTTTCCGAGGTCACTGCCGCTGCTGGCGGCATCATCCTATTCATCGATGAGATGCACACCCTGGTCGGCGCCGGCAAGGCGGACGGCGCCATGGATGCGTCCAACCTTCTGAAGCCGGCGCTGGCGCGCGGCGAACTGCACTGCGTCGGCGCCACCACTCTCGACGAATACCGCAAGCATGTGGAGAAGGATGCCGCACTCGCCCGCCGCTTCCAGCCGGTCTTCGTCGAGGAGCCTACGGTGGAGGACACGGTCTCGATCCTGCGCGGCCTGAAGGAGAAATACGAGCAGCACCATAAGGTTCGCATCTCCGATTCGGCGCTGGTCGCGGCGGCGACGCTGTCCAACCGCTACATCGCCGACCGGTTCCTGCCGGACAAGGCGATCGACCTCGTCGACGAAGCCGCTTCGAGGCTTCGCATGCAGGTCGATTCCAAGCCCGAAGCGCTGGACGAGATCGACCGCCGCATCATGCAGCTCAAGATCGAGCGCGAAGCGCTGAAGGTCGAGAAGGACGAGGCTTCGAAGGACAGGCTTGCCCGGCTCGAGAAGGACCTCGCCAGCCTTGAGGAGGAATCGACCGAGATGACCTCGAAATGGCAGGCAGAGAAGCAGAAGCTCGGGCTCGCCGCCGATCTCAAGAAGCAACTTGACGAGGCGCGCAACGAACTGGCCATCGCCCAGCGCAAGGGCGAGTTTCAGCGCGCCGGCGAGCTTGCCTATGGCAAGATCCCGGAACTGGAAAAGAAGCTGAAGGAAGCCGAGGCCCAGGACGGCAAGGCTGGCATGGTCGAGGAAGTGGTCACGCCCGATCATGTCGCCCACATCGTCTCGCGCTGGACCGGAATTCCGGTCGACAAGATGCTGGAAGGCGAGCGCGACAAGCTGTTGCGCATGGAAGACGAGATCGGCAAGCGCGTCGTCGGCCAGGGCGAGGCGGTGCAAGCGGTTTCCAAGGCAGTGCGGCGCGCTCGCGCCGGCCTGCAGGATCCGAACCGGCCGATCGGCTCGTTCATGTTCCTCGGCCCGACCGGCGTTGGCAAGACCGAACTGACCAAGGCGCTGGCGAACTTCCTGTTCGACGACGAGAGCGCGATGGTGCGCATCGACATGTCGGAGTTCATGGAGAAGCATTCGGTTGCCCGATTGATCGGCGCGCCTCCCGGCTATGTCGGTTATGAGGAAGGCGGCGCGCTGACCGAAGCGGTGCGGCGCCGGCCCTATCAGGTCGTGCTGTTCGACGAGATCGAGAAAGCGCATCCCGACGTGTTCAACGTGCTCCTGCAGGTGCTCGACGACGGCCGGCTCACCGATGGGCAGGGCCGCACGGTCGACTTCCGCAACACGCTGATCATCATGACGTCGAACCTCGGCGCCGAATACCTGGTCAATCTCGGCGAGGACCAGGATGTCGACCAGGTTCGCGACGAGGTGATGAACGTCGTCAAGGCGTCGTTCCGGCCGGAGTTCCTCAACCGCGTCGACGAGGTGATCCTGTTCCATCGGCTGCGCCGGCAGGATATGGGCCGCATCGTCGAAATCCAGCTCAAGCGGCTGGAAAACCTGCTGGTCGACCGCAAGATCACGCTGTCGCTGGACCAGGAGGCGATCGACTGGCTGGCATCCAAGGGTTACGACCCTGCCTATGGCGCGCGGCCGTTAAAGCGGGTGATGCAGAAAGACCTGCAGGATCCGCTGGCTGAGAAGATCCTGCTCGGCGAGATCCTCGACGGCTCGACCGTCAAGGTGACCGCTGGCTCCGACCGGTTGAATTTCCGTTCGAAGCCGACGGTCGTCGCGACCGAAGCGGCAGCCTGATTGAACGCCGCGCGCCCAGGACGGGCGCGCGGCTTTTCCGCGTCTTTCGGCAGGAGCACGCATGACGCTGGACGACTATAACGGCTTCTGCGCCTCGCTGCCCGCCACATCGCATGTCGTCCAGTGGGGCGGCGCCCATGTCTGGAAGGTCGGCGCCAAGGTCTTTGCCATCGGCGGCTGGAGCGAGGGCCGCGATCCTTTCATCACCTTCAAATGCTCCGACATTGCCTATGATGTGCTGAAGGAGCAGCCGGGCTTGCGGCCCGCACCCTATCTTGCCTCGCGCGGCATGAAATGGATCCA
Organism: Mesorhizobium sp. B2-8-1; assembly: GCF_006440955.1. NCBI lineage: Bacteria > Pseudomonadati > Pseudomonadota > Alphaproteobacteria > Hyphomicrobiales > Phyllobacteriaceae > Mesorhizobium > Mesorhizobium sp. B2-8-1. The sequence continues at coordinate 127,420 of NZ_VFTX01000004.1, forward strand.
GCGCCAGACAAGCCAGAGCATGGATGATGGCGCGCTGAAGGATTACCTGCGCGAGAGCCATCGTCTTGTCGCCCTGAAGTTGACGAAGCAGGCGCGAAAGGAACTGGGACTTGCCTGAGGCTAAAGCGCGTCACGCTCGACGGATTCAGGCGACGCGCTTTAGCTTTTTGTTCTATGCATATCTTTCGCCCCAAACCGGGCCGCTTTTGGATGATATGCATTTAGCTGATATTCGTCGAGGCGCCGGAAAACCGCCATCTTCATGCCCGGTTCATATTGGAACCTTATGGTCGGGCGGTGGTTCGCTGGCGAAGGACTCGCTACGCGCGAAAGCCGCCGGCGACGGCAATTACGGACCGGAGAGTTTGCCCACGATGTTGCGGACGATCTTCACCCTTTCGGCACTTGCGGCCGGACTGGCGTTTTCAAGCGCGTTCGCCGCGCCGACCGAGGACGCTTCGCCGCGGGTCGTCCGCCCCGCTGACGGCGGCATCCTGCTGGCCCAGGACGGCAATCTCGACATCTATTACGACGCCAGGGGCAACCGCGTCATCGTCGATGCGGACACGGGCAAGGTCATCGCCATCCAACCGCCGCAGACCAGGCTCGACCGACGCGCGCTGCGCCGCGAGACACGGCTGCGCGAACTCGGCCGCGTTCCCGCCGACGACGACCGCTACTATCTCGACGATCCGGAAGACATGGCACGCTTCCGCCGCAGGCAGATGGAAGACGAAGGCCGGGTCATCGCGCCGCCCGTCCAGGGATATGATCCCTATGGCGACAATTCCGTCGAGGCCTACCCGCCGGCCCCCGGCGGCGACGGCGTCTACGACAACTATCCGGAAGCGCCCCAGCCGGCAACGCCGCCCTCCATCAAGCGCCAGCCGCTGAACGAGGCCTCGATAGAGCCGGTCGAGCCCACGGCTCCCGCCGCGCAGCCGGCGCCCGCAGACGAGGCGGGATTACCGCCGAAAGCAGGCGGCAAGACTGTGGTCGACCCGTCGCTTTCGCTCGGAGCACGCCAGGATGTCGCGGCTCTGCAGGTGCTGCTTGATCGCGGCGGCGCTTCGCCTGGCGTCATCGACGGGCGCTTCGGTTCGAATGTCGACAAGGCGCTGGCTGCCTACAACCAGATCACCGGCAGCAATCTGCGATCGACCGACGCCGTCGGCATCCAGGCGGCCCTTGCACAATCGGGCGGCGATGCCTTGGCCAACTACACGATCACGCCGGAGGATGCGGCCGGTCCCTATGTTGCGTCGATCCCGGAAGATTACAGCCAGAAGGCGCAGCTCGACCGCATGGGCTATACGTCGGTCACGGAAGCGCTTGCCGAGCGCTTCCACATGGACGAGAACTATCTCAAGGCGCTCAACCCGGAGGCCAATTTCAACCGTCCCGGAACGATCATCAAGGTTGCCAATTTCGGCAGACTGGTGTCGTCGCCGGTGGCTCGTATCGTCGCCGACAAGGGCAAGAAAGAGGTCTTTGCCTATGATACGGCGGGCAAGCTGGTCGCGGCCTATCCCGCCACCATCGGCTCGTCCGACACGCCGTCGCCGTCCGGCATTCATGCCGTGTCCCGTGTCGCGCTCGATCCGAACTACACCTACAACCCCAACATCAATTTCAAACAGGGCGAGAACAATAAGGTCCTGACCATTCCGCCCGGCCCGAATGGCCCTGTCGGCTCGGTGTGGATCGCGTTGGACAAGCCGACCTACGGCATCCATGGCACGCCGGATCCCTCGAAGATCGGCAAGACCGAAAGCCATGGTTGCGTGCGACTAACCAATTGGGATGCCCGCGAGCTGGCCAAGCTGGTTTCGCCCGGCGTGACGGTGGAATTTGTCGACTGAGACGATGCGGCGTTCGTCGCTGGTTAGAGCGGTTCAGTGTTCGATGGACTTCCGAGCCGCTCCAGCGCTGCGCGCTTTTCCCGGGAAACCGCCACGTTTTTCCTGGAATTGCTCTACCCGATCATCCTGCGCAACCATTTCGCGCTCGGTGTCGCGGCATAAATCAGCTGCACCATGAGAATGAAGCCGACGCTGAGCAGCGGGGTGACCAGACAGAGCAGGGCGCCGACCGCCCACAGAAGCTGCGCCTTGACGATGCGAAGGTAGACCGTGCGTTTCGTTTCGAGGTCGACGTCATCCGCCAGAAAGCCATTTTTCTCCGCATAGCGCCAGCTGGCGATCAGGGTGACGCCGAGCATCAGCAGATTGAGCCAATAGACGGCGACCGCGGTTCTGAATTCGAGGAAGTCGGCCAGAAGATCGGTGGAGAACGGCAGCAGGGCGATAAAGGCGAGAAAACACAAATTGAGCGTTGCCAGCCGCCTGTCGGATCTGGTGATCAACCCATGCTGCGCCTGCTGGCCGAACCAGAAGATGGTCAGCGTCAGGAAGGAAAGCGAATAGGTCAGGAAGCGCGGCGCCAAGGCCAGAACAGCGTCGATGAGATCGCCTTCGGAATGGATCGCCTCGTGCGTCGGCACACGAATCTCCAGAACGATCAGGGTCAGCGCGATGGCGAAGACGCCGTCGGTCAGCCCGACGACGCGGTGGAGCCCGGACTGGGATGGTTCGAGCGGTCGCTTCATCGGTTTTCTCCCCTGTCTGATCGGCCCCCATTCGATGCCGCGTGAAAACTTAGCATGCCGGCGCTTGTTTGCACCTGCGTGGGCCGGCACCTGCCAATGCGGCCAGGTGGCTGCGCAGCTGGTTTCAACGACCGGGACCGCTGGCTGGTTGTTGCGCGCGCGCCGCGGGTTTATGCAGGTTGCATGCATTCACCGAGCAAAGCCGCTGCCGTCCCGCCACCGACCGCCAACGGTACGTTCTGCCCGCAGTCGCAGCGGCGTTATGTGCTGATCGCCGCGATCCTGGCTTCAGCGCTTGGTTTCATCGACGGTTCGATCCTTGCGATCGCCACGCCGGCAATCCGCGTCGATCTCGGCGCCAGCCTGGCGCAAGCGCAGTGGATATCCAATGCCTACGCGCTGACGCTTTCGGCGCTTATCCTCGCCGGCGGTGCTGCGGGCGACCGCTTCGGCCTGCGCCGCGCCTTCGTCGTCGGCATCGCGCTGTTCATTGCCGCTTCGCTGGCCTGCGCGCTGGCGCCCAATCCGGCGGTGCTGATCGCGTTTCGTGCAATCCAGGGCGTCGGCGCTGCGATCATGGTGCCGGGCAGCCTTGCCATCATCGCCAAGGCCTATCCGAAAAAGGAGCGCGGCCGCGCAATCGGCATCTGGGCCGCCGCTTCGGCGCTGACCACGGCACTCGGTCCGGTGCTGGGCGGTTTCGTGCTGTCGACCCTCGGCAATGGAATCTGGCGTGCGATATTTGCCATCAACCTGCCGCTTGGGCTGGTTTCGATCTACCTGCTGCTCGCCAAGATCCCGGCGGATCGGCCGACCGAAAAGCGCAGCCTCGATCTTGGCGGCGCGGCGCTGGCGACACTGGCCTTCGGGTTGCTGGCCTACGGGCTGACGGCGATGAACGCGGAGGCTGCCGGATTCATGTCGGGTTCGGCAATCGTTGCCGGCGTGGTCCTGCTTTTCGTCTTCATTTTCTACGAGCGCCGGCAGCGCGAGCCGATGATCGATCTCAATCTGTTTCGCATCGGCGCCTTCGCCGGCGCCAATCTCGCGACCTTCTTCCTCTATTTCGCGCTGTCGGCCAATCTTTTCTACCTGCCCATGCTTTTGATCGCCGGCTGGGGGCTGAGCACGGCCGAGGTCGGCTTCATCTTCCTGCCGCTGTCTGCATTGATCGCACTGCTGTCTGGGCCTGTCGGCCAGTGGTCCGACCGGATCGGACCGCGTTTTCCGATCGCCAGCGGCAGTCTGGTGGTTGCCTTCGCCTTCGCCGGGCTTGGCTTGTTGACGCATGCCGGTATCCACAATTTCTGGACCGGAACATTTCCGCTGATGGCGCTGATGGGGTTCGGCATGGCGCTGGTGGTGTCGCCGCTGTCGACCGCGATCATGACGGCGGTGGAAGACAAGGATACGGGCGCGGCCTCCGGTATCAACAATGCCGTCTCGCGCATAGGCGGCCTGATTGCGGTTGCGGCTATGGGGTCGCTTGCCGCCTGGGTCTACGCGAAGGCCCTGGATGGCAGCGCCTTGCCCGGCGTGCCGGGGTTCGGTGAACCGGCGACGACCGGACTGGCCCCGGCTGTCGACGCCGCACGGCTTGCCGCCAGCGACGCCGCATTCTCGGCTGTTTCCTTTGTAACGGCGCTGCTTTGCCTGCTTTCGGCTGTCATCGCCTGGATGACGATTTCAGGCGAATCATTGCCATGGCGCCGGCCCGCCGAAAACCCTCGCGACTGACGGGTGGATCGAAGGAACTATCCTTCGATCTTGGCGCTCGCGACCTTCAGCGAATCACTGTCTTCCTGCTTCAGCAGGTCGTCGATGCGCTCGCGTTCACGCTTGAAGGCGACAAGGTCCTCGCCCTTCAACACCTTGCCGACGGGCAGGCGGACGCGCATCGGATCGACCTTGGTGCCATTGACGATCAGCTCGTAGTGAAGATGCGGGCCGGTGGCGAGGCCGGTCTGGCCGAGATAGCCGATGGTCTGGCCTTGGCGGACGTGAACGCCCGGTTCGATGCCTTTGGCAAAAGCGCTCTGGTGATTGTAGGAGGTCTCATAGCCGTTGGCATGGCGAATGATGATCTGCTTGCCATAGCCGCCGGCCCAGCCGACCTTCTCGATGACGCCATTGCCCGCGGCGATGATCGGCGTGCCGATGGGGGCTGCCCAGTCGACGCCGGTATGCATGCGGACATAGCCGAGGATCGGGTGCCTGCGCGCGCCAAAGCCGGAGCGGAACTTTCCGGCCGGCAACGGATTGCGCAGCAGGAACTGCTGGGCGCTCGAGCCGTCCTCGTCGAAATAATCCGTGCTGCCGTCCTGCATCTGGAAGCGGTAGAAATTGCGCGTCTGCCCGCCGAAGGTCGCCGAGACGTAAAGCAGTTCGGAATTGTCCGAGGTCTGGTCGTCGCCGTCGGGCTGCGAGAACAGCACTTCGAGACGGTCGGCCGGATTGAGGCGGGACTGGAAGT
>NZ_VFTX01000004.1:137500-140000 GCF_006440955.1 Mesorhizobium sp. B2-8-1
TGGGTCAGCGACTTAGTGTGACGAGCAAGCTTAAACCGCTAGGTGTAGGCGCAGCGAAAGCGAGTCTGAACAGGGCGTTCAGTTCGTCGCATTAGACCCGAAACCGAGTGATCTAGCCATGAGCAGGTTGAAGGTAAGGTAACACTTACTGGAGGACCGAACCCATAACTGTTGCAATAGTTCGGGATGACTTGTGGCTAGGGGTGAAAGGCCAATCAAACTCGGAAATAGCTGGTTCTCCGCGAAATCTATTTAGGTAGAGCGTCGACCGAATACCCCAGGGGGTAGAGCACTGGATGGGCTAGGGGTCCTCACCGGATTACCAAACCTAACCAAACTCCGAATACCTGGGAGTACTAGTCGGCAGACACACGGCGGGTGCTAACGTCCGTCGTGAAAAGGGAAACAACCCTGACCTACAGCTAAGGTCCCCAAGTTATGGCTAAGTGGGAAAGGATGTGAGGATCCCAAAACAACCAGGATGTTGGCTTAGAAGCAGCCATCATTTAAAGAAAGCGTAACAGCTCACTGGTCTAAATAAGGGTCTTTGCGCCGAAAATGTACCGGGGCTAAAGCCATACACCGAAGCTTAGGGTTCGTGAGCAATCACGAGCGGTAGCGGAGCGTTCTGTAAGCTGATGAAGCCATACCCGTGAGGGGTGGTGGAGGTATCAGAAGTGCGAATGCTGACATGAGTAACGTAAGGGGAGTGAGAGACTCCCCCGCCGAAAGACCAAGGGTTCCTGCTTAAAGCTAATCTGAGCAGGGTTAGCCGGCCCCTAAGACGAGGCGGAAACGCGTAGTCGATGGGAACCACGTTAATATTCGTGGGCCTGGAGGTAGTGACGGATCACACAAGTTGTCCAATCTTATCGGATTGAACGGGCAGCGGAGTGGTTCCAGGAAATAGCTCCTCCTTATAGACCGTACCCGAAACCGACACTGGTGGTCTGGTAGAGTATACCAAGGCGCTTGAGAGAACTATGCTGAAGGAACTCGGCAAATTGCACGCGTAACTTCGGAAGAAGCGTGACCCTTTTCTGCGCAAGCAGAGGAGGGTGGCACAGACCAGGGGGTAGCGACTGTTTATCAAAAACACAGGGCTCTGCGAAGCCGCAAGGCGACGTATAGGGTCTGACGCCTGCCCGGTGCTGGAAGGTTAAGAGGAGGGGTGCAAGCTCTGAATCGAAGCCCCAGTAAACGGCGGCCGTAACTATAACGGTCCTAAGGTAGCGAAATTCCTTGTCGGGTAAGTTCCGACCTGCACGAATGGCGTAACGACTTCCCCGCTGTCTCCAGCATAGACTCAGTGAAATTGAATTCCCCGTGAAGATGCGGGGTTCCTGCGGTTAGACGGAAAGACCCCGTGCACCTTTACTATAGCTTTACATTGGCATTCGTAGTGGCATGTGTAGGATAGGTGGTAGGCTTTGAAGCCTGGGCGCCAGCTCAGGTGGAGCCACCCTTGAAATACCACCCTTATCACTATGGATGTCTAACCGCGGCCCGTTATCCGGGTCCGGGACAATGTATGGTGGGTAGTTTGACTGGGGCGGTCGCCTCCTAAAGAGTAACGGAGGCGCGCGATGGTGGGCTCAGAACGGTCGGAAATCGTTCGCTGAGTGCAATGGCATAAGCCTGCCTGACTGCGAGACTGACAAGTCGAGCAGAGACGAAAGTCGGTCATAGTGATCCGGTGGTCCCGCGTGGAAGGGCCATCGCTCAACGGATAAAAGGTACGCCGGGGATAACAGGCTGATGACCCCCAAGAGTCCATATCGACGGGGTTGTTTGGCACCTCGATGTCGACTCATCGCATCCTGGGGCTGGAGCAGGTCCCAAGGGTATGGCTGTTCGCCATTTAAAGCGGTACGTGAGTTGGGTTCAGAACGTCGTGAGACAGTTCGGTCCCTATCTGCCGTGGGTGTAGGAATATTGAAAGGATCTGTCCCTAGTACGAGAGGACCGGGATGGACGGATCTCTGGTGGACCTGTTGTGGCGCCAGCCGCATAGCAGGGTAGCTATATCCGGACGGGATAACCGCTGAAGGCATCTAAGCGGGAAACCCACCTTAAAACGAGTATTCCCTGAGAACCGTGGAAGACGACCACGTTGATAGGCCGGGTGTGGAAGAGCGGCAACGCTTGAAGCTTACCGGTACTAATAGTTCGATCGGCTTGATCGTTCTCATTCCTTATGCCCATCGTGAAACACGATGGTCTGGCCAGCGCTCACGCATGAGCGGCCCTTACGGGCCTATGCTCCGCGAGGGCGCCGGACGACCGGCGACGCGCAGTCGCGCTTGCGGGCTTCGCCCGAAAGCAAACTGTGGATGTCGCTCAGGCACAAAAAGACAGGTGAAGAGCAACGAGCCAATAGCGAATAGGCATCCCCTATTCACTATTGCCTACTGCCCAATCCCTAACCCAGCTTCTCGAATAACGTGCGTTTTGCCGACCTGGTGGTTATGGCGGAGCGGCTGCACCCGATCCCATTCCG
>NZ_VFTX01000004.1:145000-549527 GCF_006440955.1 Mesorhizobium sp. B2-8-1
CTACAAACAGTGGGAGCCCGCAAGGGTGACCACGTACCTTTTGTATAATGGGTCAGCGACTTAGTGTGACGAGCAAGCTTAAACCGCTAGGTGTAGGCGCAGCGAAAGCGAGTCTGAACAGGGCGTTCAGTTCGTCGCATTAGACCCGAAACCGAGTGATCTAGCCATGAGCAGGTTGAAGGTAAGGTAACACTTACTGGAGGACCGAACCCATAACTGTTGCAATAGTTCGGGATGACTTGTGGCTAGGGGTGAAAGGCCAATCAAACTCGGAAATAGCTGGTTCTCCGCGAAATCTATTTAGGTAGAGCGTCGACCGAATACCCCAGGGGGTAGAGCACTGGATGGGCTAGGGGTCCTCACCGGATTACCAAACCTAACCAAACTCCGAATACCTGGGAGTACTAGTCGGCAGACACACGGCGGGTGCTAACGTCCGTCGTGAAAAGGGAAACAACCCTGACCTACAGCTAAGGTCCCCAAGTTATGGCTAAGTGGGAAAGGATGTGAGGATCCCAAAACAACCAGGATGTTGGCTTAGAAGCAGCCATCATTTAAAGAAAGCGTAACAGCTCACTGGTCTAAATAAGGGTCTTTGCGCCGAAAATGTACCGGGGCTAAAGCCATACACCGAAGCTTAGGGTTCGTGAGCAATCACGAGCGGTAGCGGAGCGTTCTGTAAGCTGATGAAGCCATACCCGTGAGGGGTGGTGGAGGTATCAGAAGTGCGAATGCTGACATGAGTAACGTAAGGGGAGTGAGAGACTCCCCCGCCGAAAGACCAAGGGTTCCTGCTTAAAGCTAATCTGAGCAGGGTTAGCCGGCCCCTAAGACGAGGCGGAAACGCGTAGTCGATGGGAACCACGTTAATATTCGTGGGCCTGGAGGTAGTGACGGATCACACAAGTTGTCCAATCTTATCGGATTGAACGGGCAGCGGAGTGGTTCCAGGAAATAGCTCCTCCTTATAGACCGTACCCGAAACCGACACTGGTGGTCTGGTAGAGTATACCAAGGCGCTTGAGAGAACTATGCTGAAGGAACTCGGCAAATTGCACGCGTAACTTCGGAAGAAGCGTGACCCTTTTCTGCGCAAGCAGAGGAGGGTGGCACAGACCAGGGGGTAGCGACTGTTTATCAAAAACACAGGGCTCTGCGAAGCCGCAAGGCGACGTATAGGGTCTGACGCCTGCCCGGTGCTGGAAGGTTAAGAGGAGGGGTGCAAGCTCTGAATCGAAGCCCCAGTAAACGGCGGCCGTAACTATAACGGTCCTAAGGTAGCGAAATTCCTTGTCGGGTAAGTTCCGACCTGCACGAATGGCGTAACGACTTCCCCGCTGTCTCCAGCATAGACTCAGTGAAATTGAATTCCCCGTGAAGATGCGGGGTTCCTGCGGTTAGACGGAAAGACCCCGTGCACCTTTACTATAGCTTTACATTGGCATTCGTAGTGGCATGTGTAGGATAGGTGGTAGGCTTTGAAGCCTGGGCGCCAGCTCAGGTGGAGCCACCCTTGAAATACCACCCTTATCACTATGGATGTCTAACCGCGGCCCGTTATCCGGGTCCGGGACAATGTATGGTGGGTAGTTTGACTGGGGCGGTCGCCTCCTAAAGAGTAACGGAGGCGCGCGATGGTGGGCTCAGAACGGTCGGAAATCGTTCGCTGAGTGCAATGGCATAAGCCTGCCTGACTGCGAGACTGACAAGTCGAGCAGAGACGAAAGTCGGTCATAGTGATCCGGTGGTCCCGCGTGGAAGGGCCATCGCTCAACGGATAAAAGGTACGCCGGGGATAACAGGCTGATGACCCCCAAGAGTCCATATCGACGGGGTTGTTTGGCACCTCGATGTCGACTCATCGCATCCTGGGGCTGGAGCAGGTCCCAAGGGTATGGCTGTTCGCCATTTAAAGCGGTACGTGAGTTGGGTTCAGAACGTCGTGAGACAGTTCGGTCCCTATCTGCCGTGGGTGTAGGAATATTGAAAGGATCTGTCCCTAGTACGAGAGGACCGGGATGGACGGATCTCTGGTGGACCTGTTGTGGCGCCAGCCGCATAGCAGGGTAGCTATATCCGGACGGGATAACCGCTGAAGGCATCTAAGCGGGAAACCCACCTTAAAACGAGTATTCCCTGAGAACCGTGGAAGACGACCACGTTGATAGGCCGGGTGTGGAAGAGCGGCAACGCTTGAAGCTTACCGGTACTAATAGTTCGATCGGCTTGATCGTTCTCATTCCTTATGCCCATCGTGAAACACGATGGTCTGGCCAGCGCTCACGCATGAGCGGCCCTTACGGGCCTATGCTCCGCGAGGGCGCCGGACGACCGGCGACGCGCAGTCGCGCTTGCGGGCTTCGCCCGAAAGCAAACTGTGGATGTCGCTCAGGCACAAAAAGACAGGTGAAGAGCAACGAGCCAATAGCGAATAGGCATCCCCTATTCACTATTGCCTACTGCCCAATCCCTAACCCAGCTTCTCGAATAACGTGCGTTTTGCCGACCTGGTGGTTATGGCGGAGCGGCTGCACCCGATCCCATTCCGAACTCGGCCGTGAAACGCTCCAGCGCTGATGGTACTTCGTCTCAAGACGCGGGAGAGTAGGTCGCTGCCAGGTCTGCCAAACGCACGTTAAACTCACATCCAATCGGATGGATGTGAAATCTTCTCTTCACGAACAGGCCCGCCAACGGGACAACGGGCCGCGTAAGCGGCCCTTTCAATTTGGCGGCGCGAAGCAGGCAATCGCCCGCTTCCAAACATCGAAGCAGAAACACCTGCTTCCAGAAATCGAAGCAGAAAACACCTGCTTCCAGAGGTCGAAGCAAGCTCACGCTTGCTCATAGGTGGCGCGGGGTGGAGCAGCCCGGTAGCTCGTCAGGCTCATAACCTGAAGGTCACAGGTTCAAATCCTGTCCCCGCAACCAAATCAAAACAGCCCGGCTCACCCCGGGCTGTTCTTGTATCCGACTGATGGCCGCCCGCTGATTTGAGAACCCTCATCACAGGCCCAGCAAACACCCAAAGCCGACGCAGAGGGTCAAAAAGAAATCCAAGCCAAAGCCAAGCCAAAGCGTTCAGCGGGCCACCGCACAAAAGGCAGACCTGTCGCCGAAGATAATCCAGCCAGCAAGCGATCGCGTCCGCAGTGTAAGCCGTCAATACTGCCGTCTCGACCAGAACCGGCGGGTGGGTTTGTCCCACCGCCGGCATAGGTGGTTCAACTCTTGATCTCGATCCGCTTTGCCTGCGCTTGCGCTCTCGCGGTCTTCGGCAATGTAACCGTCAGGACGCCGTTCCTGAAGCGCGCTTCGACATTGTCTTGCTCTACCTCGATGCCGAGCGGAATGCGGCGCTCGAAACGACCGTAATAGCGCTCGGAGAACTGGCGCTCCTTGTCCTCGGTCTCGGACCGCTTTTCGCCCTTCAGGGTCAGCACGTCGTCATCGAGCAGGACCTCGATGTCCTTTTCCTCCATGCCGGGCACTTCGGCCGTGACACGGACCTCCTTTCCAGTGTCGGAGATCTCGACGCTTGGCCAGCGTGCGCCGTCGGCGGCAACGGAAGACAAGGACGGCAGCCCCGAACCGAAACCACGGAAAACATCGTCGAAAAGACGGTTGACCTCGCGGTGCAACGACATGAACGGATCACGTTCGCCATCGCGCAAAAGGCTGGGCACCTGTCCGCGTTCCCGGCCAAAAGGAATGAGATCACGTACGCTCATTGTCTTTCTCCTCTTTGCTTGCGTCTCCACCACCGGGCGACCGGCGTCCGGTTGGTGGAAGCCCTGACCCGAATTGCCTCACGCGGCCTGTTTTTCCACTTGCACGGGCTTTGCCGCGGATTTTTCCTTGGCTTTGGCCATGCTGGTGCCGATCTCGATCTTGCGCGGTTTCATCTCTTCGGGAATCTCACGCTGAAGATCGACGGTCAGGAGACCGTTGACGAGGCCGGCGCCGGTCACCTTCACATGGTCGGCAAGTTCGAAGCGTCGCTCAAACGGCCGTCCGGCGATGCCGCGATGCAGGTATTCGCCATTGTCCTCTCCGGCACGCTCGCCGGCGATGACGAGCATGTTGGGTTCATGCACGATGCTCAATTCGTCTTGACCGAAGCCGGCTACCGCCATGGTGATGCGGTAGGCGTCGTCACCGGTCCTGGAGATGTCGTAGGGCGGCCAGTTGTCGACGTTCGCCGTGCGGCTGGCATTCTCCAGCAGGTCGAAAATGCGGTCGAAGCCTATGCTCGACCGATAGAGCGGTGAAAAGTCGAAAGCGGTTCTCATAGCCATATCCTCCTTCGCTGAGCAACATGGGTACGAGGAGTGCCAAGGATGCGGCACTCCTTGACCTGCCGGCCCTTCCGGCGCCGGCGGAATCGATCTGGGAACTGACGGGCGTGGCGTCAAGAGGCCTGATCGAACGTCTCGTCGAGATTCCGGCGGCCCTTGACGCGGCCTGAACGGCTGACCATCTCGATCACGGATGGACGGTCGCCGGTGACGCCATCCGATTGCTTACTCGCAAAAAGACGTCAAAAAACGGAGGAAGTGATGAACGATATTCGGTTTCCCCAGCCGATTACCCTCGAATTGTCGGACGCCCCACGCAAGGTCGCCAGCAGCTTCGAGGCTCTGGAATGCCTGGATCAACAATGGCCGAAATGGGCGCGCGGACCAAGCTGGCGCGCCGCCGGCCGTGCATGCCGTGATGCGCTGGATGGCTGGCGCAGCGGGCGTGCCGCCTACAAGGCCTTCTTGAAGGCGGCCAAGCGAGCCGGCCTGACGAGGGGCCGCTCCGCTTCGCCCCAGCAATTCCGTTCCGCGGCGATGTCAAGGACGGCCCAGCCGATGGCTGTCAGAGCAGGATGACACGAATCCCATCACTCATCCTGCTCGGGAACTCTGATTTTAGGTATGCTCAATCGAGCCTTTGAGCGCGCCGCGTTGCAGGCGACGCGCTTCAGGTTTTTTGATCCGCTCAATGTGATCCGCTCAATGGATGGCAACGATGCCGTCAACGGCGCGCCATTCCGACGGTGTGATTAGACGATGATGTGCGACGCGCACGGAATGCAGCGTGCCGTCCAGTTCGCTTTCCCAATAGCCAAGGAAGCCCTTCAGCTCCGGGAAATCGGGAGCGAGGTCGTATTCCTGCCAGACATAGAGCTGCAGCAGGTTGGGGTAGTCAGGCATATGATAGTGAATCTCGGCCGTGGTCAGGCCGTAGCCATCCATCTGCAGGCGGAATTCTCTGCTGACCGCAGTCACCATATGTTTCTCCTTTCGCTTACGACCTCATGCATTCATCCTGGCGAAGTCGTGCCGGAATTCATCCGGCGTGGACCGCGGCGCCGGCACGTCGATGTCGAGCTTGCACAAGGCCTCCATGACGTGGTCGAAGGAAACCGGCCGCTCGACTCCCGGCGGCAGGCGCAGTTCCGGCATCGACTCCACCGCGCAGGCATCCGAGGCCCAAGACGACAGGATCGCCCGCTTTTCCCAGAGGTCGAGCGCGTCGTCTTCCAATACCTCGTCAGGATGTTTGAAGTGCCTCGCCGGCGAAAGCAGCCGGTCAAGCGAGGTGTCGGGCGTGTCAGTCAGGGAAGGCATGATCGGCGAAAATTTCTGTCGGTCCATCGTTGTCCTCCGTCTGCAAAAACTCCTCGATAGCGTCCAGTTTCCGGCTGTGCTTCGGCAGCGCCGGCCAGGATAATCTTGTTGGCCCTCTACCAAAATTCAAGCGGTGAAATCGTCGACTTGGTGAGAATTCCTGCATGATAACAACGCGTTGGCACTCTCGTGCGACGAGTGCCAAAATTTTTGCGCCAACCTCTTGAAACCGGAAAATTCCAAAACTAGCTCGATATGCGCGCGCGATGCCTGAACAAGGGTCGCGGCACCTCGTGCCGGGCCGATATTGCCGGTCCGGCGCGGAGGAACCTCAAAAACTGTTTGTCCTTGAAGGAGAACGACATGACGTTCCGCCCATTGCACGACCGTATCCTGGTCCGCCGCATCGAAGCCGAGGAGAAAACGGCTGGCGGCATTATCATTCCCGACACAGCCAAGGAAAAGCCGCAGGAAGGCGAGGTGATCGCCGCCGGCCCCGGCGCCCGAAACGAAGCCGGGCAGCTACAGCCGCTCGACGTCAAGGTGGGTGACCGCATTCTGTTCGGCAAATGGTCCGGCACCGAGATCAAGCTCGGCGGCCAAGACCTGATCATCATGAAGGAAAGCGATGTGATGGGCGTGATCGAGCAGACCGCGACCGTGAAGAAGGCCGCCTGACGGCTTCTTGCCAAGTTATCAGTCAACGAAAGCTGCCTAAATTGAAGGAGTGATCCAATGGCTGCCAAGGAAGTGAAATTCCATACCGAAGCCCGCGAGAAGATGCTGCGCGGCGTCGACATTCTGGCCAATGCGGTGAAGGTGACGCTCGGTCCCAAAGGCCGCAACGTCGTTATCGATAAATCCTTCGGCGCGCCGCGCATCACCAAGGATGGTGTGACGGTGGCCAAGGAGATCGAACTGGAAGACAAGTTCGAAAACATGGGCGCGCAGATGGTGCGCGAAGTCGCTTCGAAGACCAACGACATCGCCGGCGACGGCACCACGACCGCGACCGTTCTGGCCCAAGCCATCGTCAAGGAAGGTGCCAAGGCCGTTGCCTCGGGCATGAATCCGATGGATTTGAAACGCGGCATCGACAAGGCCGTGGAGGCGGTCGTCGCCGAACTGAAGGCCAACGCTCGCAAGGTGACGAAAAACGATGAGATCGCCCAGGTCGGCACCATTTCGGCCAATGGCGATCCCGAGATCGGCCGGTTCCTCGCCGAGGCGATGGAGAAGGTCGGCAATGAAGGTGTCATCACGGTGGAGGAGGCCAAGACCGCCGAGACCGAACTGGAGGTGGTCGAAGGCATGCAGTTCGACCGCGGCTATCTCAGCCCGTACTTTATCACCAACCAGGACAAGATGCGCGTCGAGCTCGAAGAGCCCTACGTGCTGATCCACGAGAAGAAACTGTCCAACCTGCAAGCCATGCTCCCCGTCCTCGAGGCAGTCGTGCAGTCGGGCAAGCCGCTGCTGATCATCGCCGAGGATGTCGAGGGCGAGGCGCTCGCCACGCTGGTCGTGAACAAATTGCGCGGCGGCCTGAAGGTCGCGGCAGTCAAGGCGCCCGGCTTCGGCGATCGCCGCAAGGCGATGCTGGAGGATATTGCCATCCTCACCGGCGGCACGGCGATCAGCGAGGATCTCGGCATCAAGCTCGAGAACGTCACGCTGCAGATGCTGGGCCGCGCCAAGAAAGTGGTGATCGAAAAAGAAAACACCACCATCGTCGACGGCGTTGGCCGCAAGGAAGAGATCCAGGGCCGCATCGCCCAGATCAAAGCGCAGATCGAGGAGACTACCTCCGACTACGACCGCGAGAAACTGCAGGAGCGGCTGGCGAAGCTCGCCGGTGGCGTCGCCGTCATCCGTGTCGGCGGTTCGACGGAAGTCGAGGTGAAGGAGCGCAAGGACCGTGTCGACGACGCGCTGCATGCGACCCGTGCGGCGGTCGAGGAAGGCGTACTCCCGGGCGGCGGCGTCGCGTTGCTCCGGGCCGCCAAGGCGCTCGATGCCTTGCCGATCGACAATGCCGACCAGAGGACCGGTGTCGAGATCGTGCGGCGTGCGATCGAGACCCCGGTGCGCCAGATCGCGGAGAACGCCGGCGCCGAGGGCTCGATCATCGTCGGCAAGCTGCGTGAGAAGAGCGAGTTCGGCTGGGGCTGGAACGCCCAGACCAACGAGTTCGGCGATCTCTACGGTCAAGGCGTCATCGATCCGGCAAAGGTCGTGCGCACCGCGCTTCAGGATGCCGCTTCCGTCGCTGGCCTGCTGGTCACCACCGAGGCGATGGTAGCCGAGAAGCCAAAGAAGGAGGCCGCGACCCCTGCCATGCCCGCCGGCGCGGGCATGGACTTCTAGGACGCTTGGAGGCCGCCCGCTCCCAGAAGTGGGAGCGGGCGCTTCCCGGGGAAAGTTTGGAGAGAGACCACTATGACCGGTATCGGTTCGGTTTCGGCGCCCACGCATCCGGCAAACGAATTTCTCGCCTACGAGGCAGAATGCAGGAGCGTGCTGGGGCCATTGTTGATGCGCGTTCTCGACATGGCCGAGTCCGCAGGCTGGAGCCGCCGTACGGCGGCGTCGACGCTGATGTTCCTGGCCGCGCAGCATGTGTCGGCAGCCTCGGAAGGCTCCGGCGGCTCAACCAGGGATGGAGGACGCGATCATCGGAGCCCCACAGCAAACGATGGACCGATGTCCGGTTGGGAAGAGGACCGACATGATCGTGGGCCAATTGCGTGAATGCCTGAAAACGTTGAGGTGGAAAGCGGCAGACCTCGTCGACGAGCTTGGTTGCCCGCAAAGCCAGGTCGCCGCCTGGCTCGATGGGCGGGCGCTTCCGCCGCTTTCCGTCCTTGCCTGGCTCGAGGCGCTCGCCAGGGCGCATAGGGCGCTACCGGCGCCTGGCCGAGGCTCGCCGGTGCTCAAGCCAAGCCCGGTCGAGCCAGCCGAGATCAGGCTCGTGGCCGCCGGAAATCCGACGACACCGGCGCACCCGCCCTATCCGCGCCGACCTGTCTTCGCGCACCAGGCTGCGCGACATGCTTCGGTTCGTTTGCCATCGAATGGAGGTTTAAATCATGGCACAGATGCGCTTTGAAGAACCCGTGACGATCTTGGTCGGAATGGGGCTTCCGGTAACGATCGAGACTGCGATGGAAGCATATGCCGTGTTGCAGGACTGGCCCGTTGCCAGCCGAAACGGCGCCCATGCCGTCGCCCTCAACGCTTGCAAAGCCGGCATTGCCGGCAAGATCGATGCGGAAACCGTGCGGGCGACCTTGATCGCCTTCGCGCGCCGCAATGACATTCTGGTGCCGAATATGATCTCGCCTGCCAGTATCGCATCCGGTGGCCGCGCCGTGCGAGCGGATTGAGTATCTATTTGCGACCTATCGGTGAGCGCCCCGGCGATCCAAAATGATCGGCCCGTCAGCCTCGAGCTGGCGGGCTGTCTCGTCGCCTCAGGCCGTTTCGACGAGACGCGAGCGTTTCTTCTCGGCGGCCGCCAGCAACTCGACGAAGGCGCGGACCTTGGCTGGCCGGAACCGGGCCGGAGGGAAAACGGCATGGATGCCGCCGGCAGGCAACATCCAGTCGGCAAATACCGGCACGAGACGCCCCTCGGCGATATCGTCGCCGACACTGTAGTCGGGAAATACGCCCAATCCGATACCGGCGAGCACGCAGGCAAGAGCCGCCGGGCTCTTGTCGCACATGATGACCGGGTTGAGTTCGGTCAACACCGTTTCTCCCTCTCTTGAAAACAGCCATTGGCCGATGCCGCGCAGCTGGGCGTTGCCGACCCAGGCAAGCGATCTTGCCTGGCGCGGGGTGACATCGGGCGGCAGGCTTGCGGCGAAGGTCGGGTTCGCCACCACGACCTGCTGTATCGTGCCCAGGCGCCGCGCCTGATTGGACGAATCCGCAAGCCAGCCGACGCGGATGCCGAGGTCGATCTGCTCGTCCACCAGATTGCTGACGGCGTCATCGAAAATCGCCTCGACGCGCATATGCGGATAAGTTCGGAGATAGGCGGCCATGACCGGCGCAACGATCTTCGTGCCATAGTCGAGCGGCGCGGTCAGCCTCAGCATTCCCTTGGGTTCGACTGCCCCGTGCGAGATCTCACCATAGGCCGCTTCTGCTTCGCGCAGGATGATCATCGCGCGGTCGTAGAAGAGGCGACCCTCCTCGGTCGGCGTGACACGCCGCGTCGTGCGCCGCATGAGCGTCGCGCCCAATTCCTGCTCAAGCCTGCCGACCTGGTGGCTGACCACGGCCTTGGCCACGCCAAGCCGGTCCGCCGCCGTGGTGAACGAGCCTGTCTCCATCACCGTGGTGAAATAGACGAGCCGATTGAGATTGAGGAGTTCGGTCACATGCTTTGTCTGATTAGATCAGACAGTTTGTATTATTGGGCACCATTTATTGCAAGACCATCACCTGCCACATGTAAGCCAAGACATTTGGCGGACGGGGCAGCCAACGCCACCGCAACGGAGACCGGGCGACCGTGGGCAATCCAGAAGTGACCTACCTTTTCGATCCGCTCTGCGGCTGGTGCTATGGCGCAAGCCCGATGCTCGAAAAACTGTCCGGCAGCGGCGTGCGCGTCGAGCTCTTGCCGACCGGCCTGTTTTCGGGGGCAGGCGCTCGGCCGATGGATGACGGTTTTGCCGCCCATGCCTGGGCGAACGACCAGCGCATCGAGCGGTTAACGGGACAGGTTTTCACGCAGGCCTATCGCGACAACGTGCTGAATGTTCGCGGCACGTTGCTGGATTCCCATGCCGCGACCCTCGCGATTACCGCAGCGGGCCCGGAAGATCCCGGCCGCCGGCTGGCCGCGCTGAAGGCGATCCAGAACGCGCGCTATGTCGATGGGCGCGATATCGTCACGGTCGGCGGTGTCGCCGAGGTGCTCGCCGACGCCGGCATGGCCGATGCCGGCGAACTGGTGAAGGCGCCAACCGAAGGATTGCTGACAGCTCACCGCGAACTGGTCGGCCGAGGCCGCGCGCTGTTCCAGCGCCTGCATTCCAACGGCGTGCCTTCGCTCGCCATCATGAGCAACGATGCGCCGCGCCTCATCGGTTCGAACGCGCTGTTCGGCAGTTTCGACAATCTCCTCGCTCATATCGCGGCCGCGTGATCCCCAACCGACCTCCAAAGGAATGGAAAAAGACATGGCAAAAGTCGCTCTCATCGGCGCATCGGGCGCAGTCGGTTCGCGCCTGCTCAAAGAACTCTCCGGCCGTGGCCACACGGTCACCGGCATCGCCCGCAATCCTGAAAAAATCGCGGCGCTGCCTGGCGTGACGGCCAGGAAGGGCGATGTCTTCGACATGGAAGGCCTGGCCAAGCTGATCCGCGGCCATGATGTGGTGACCAGTTCGGTGCATTTCCTCGACAGCGATGCCGACACGCTGATCGCCGCGGTGCGAGCCTCCGGCGTGAAGCGCTACCTGGTCGTCGGCGGTGCGGGCAGCCTTGAGGTCGCGCCCGGCAAGCGGCTGGTCGACACGCCCGAATTTCCCGACATCTACAAGGCCGAGGCGCAGAAGGGCGCCGACTTCCTCGACAAGCTGAAGACCATCGATGACCTCGATTGGACGTTCCTGTCGCCATCCGCCATGTTCATCCCGGGCGAGCGGACCGGCAAGTTCCGCCTCGGCAAGGACACGCTTCTGGCTTCGGACAAGGGCAGCAGCATTTCCTTCGAGGATTACGCCATCGCGATGGTCGACGAGATCGAGAAGCCCGCCCACATAAAGCAGCGCTTCACCGTCGGTTATTGACTAGGCAGGCCAGGCCAGCTGCTTCTTGTCCACCAACATTCTAAACGTCGCCCGTCATCGTCGCTCGCAGCCATGCCGTGATGGCATCGAGGTCGATCGGTTTCGTCGTGTCGACGTCGAAGAGCGGGCCGCGCCGCAGCGGTTCGGCGCGCCTGGCGAGTTCGATCAGTTCGGGGATATAGGACGCGCCTGGATGGCCGGGGAGACGCTGGCCGAGCCGGGCGCCGTAACGCTCGGCAAGGACTTCGCCGGGCGCATGGCACCAGATTTCGACGGTCTGTTCGACCCCGGCATTCCTGAGATGATCATCGAGCAGCTCGCGCGGCTGGAAACCGAACCAGGCGTCGACGATGAATGTGGAGCCCGCTGGGGCTTCGCCGACGACTGACCAGATCGCCCGATAGCTGGCGCGGCCGAGCGTGCGGTTGAATGCGCGGTCGCCGCCGCCGAGCACCTCGAGAAACGGATTCTTGATCGTGTCGAGCGCAAGCAACGGCCATCCCATGCGGTCGGCGATGCCGCGCGACACCGTGCTCTTGCCGCTGGCCGGGATGCCGTTGACCAGCACGGCGCGCCTGGCCGCGCCGGCTTGCACAAAATGCCGGCCAAAAATCGGCGCTGTCGCCATGTCTGTTCCGGCCAGCGCCTGCAATCCCGCCCCGATCACGCCGGCGTCGTCGCCGAGCTGCGCCGGCTCGACCGGGCACTGGTACCACGGCGCCAGGGCCGGCGCGCGGCCGAGCGCCTTGTGTGCCGCCCAGCCAAGACCGCCGCCGAGCAGGACGACACCGGGGTCGAACATGGCGACGCTGGTATCGATGGCGGCACGCAAAGGCATTGCCCAGGCTTCGAGTATAGTGCGCGCCTGGACGTCTCCGGCGGCGTTGCGGGCAAAGAGCTGGTCGACCGAAAGGTCGGGACGCAAGCCGGCCCGCGCGATGTGACGGCCAAGCGCGGTGCCCGAACTGGTGGTCTCGACACAACCGCGCCGGCCGCAGGCGCAGATCTCGCCATTGACGTCGACGGTGATGTGGCCGAGCTGCCCTGCCGTTGCCCGGCCACGCATGATCCGCCGATCTTGAGCGACGGCCCCGCCAATGCCAGTGCCGATGGTGAACATGGCGACGTCGTGATGACCCCGGCCGGCGCCGAGCGCCATCTCGGCGACCAGTGCCATGTTGCAATCATTGTCGATGACGACGGGCTTGCCGGCCATGTCCTCCAGGCACTGCGCCAGCGAGACGGAGGCCAGATTGACGTAGCCGCCGGACAGGACCGCGCGGCGATGCGCATCGACGCGGCCGGGAACACCGATGCCGATGGCCGAAACCTCCGATGTGTCGAGCCGGCGCACCATCCCGGCGATCCGCGAGAGCACAGCCTGCGGGTCCGGCGCGCTCTTTTCGGACAGACGTTCGAGGATTTCGCCGGCGCCCGAAATGCGGGCGGCCCGCAGATTGGTGCCGCCTATATCTATCCCTATGCTGGGAGGCATGACGTCCTGCACGTGTCGGTGATCCAACGCGGATATCAGGCGGCGGCCTTGCGCCGGTGATGCCCGATTACCGCCTGGATCTCACGCAATCGCGGCACCGCGATGGTCTTAAGCCTTTCGCGCTGAATGTCACGATCGAGCGAGATGCAGTCCTTCCACAGCGAGCGGCCGGCGATAACGCCGGAGGCGCCGTTCTGCATGGCAATCTCGACCTGGCCGAGGAAGGTGGCGTGGTTGACGCCGGCCGAAAGCACCGCCCACGGCACCTCGCCGGCCATTCTGGTGATGTTGGCGCAGGCCTCCGGCGTTCCGGGATACGGAAGCTTCAGCACCTTTGCCCCGCACTCCAGCGATATCCTTGTGCCTTCCTCGACGAGCCAGGGGGTCTTCGCCGCATAATCTTCAGGGCTTTCGCCTTCGAGCTGATAGGTCAGGAATTCGACGACGAGCAACAGATCTTCCTGCCCGAAATCGGCGATGCATTGGCGCAGGATGGCGATGTTGTGCTCATTCGCTTCGGGCTTGTCGGCCCGCAGATACACCATGATCTTGCCGCCCGTGCCACCCAGTTCGCGCACGCGGCGCGCATCGATGCCGGGGACAAGGCGCGACAGGCGATAGCCTTCAGGCGAGACGTCGAAACCCGAGGCGTCGAGGCCGATAAGCAGCGCGGTATCGCGGTTCAGCACGCCCTCCTCGACAACCCGCGGCACCGCGCAGAGCGGGTCGAGCAGCACGCAGGACGCGGCACTTGCAAGGTAGCGCGTGATGTCGGCCTTGGTGTCGCCGAGCATGTCGTTGGTGATCCTGGCCTGTTCGGCCGGATCCGACGCCAGCAAGGTGCGCATGCCGCCGCGCTGGTCGCAGGCGATGGCCAGCATGGCCCCGTCCTTGCCGCATATCTGCTGATAGCCGCGCAGCTCCGCGGTGGTCATCTTTGTCATGGTCTCTGTCCGATGTTGGCGCTCTCTGGCCGAGGGCGCGGATCCCGTGGAAACAAGAATGTTCAGTTTGCCCGCCTGCCGGCAGGAAGATTTGCCGTCTTGAAGCGCCGTCCATTGCCCGGAAAAGCACACCTTGCCGGCGCCTGGGCAGGACGGCCTCAAGTTGCGAGTTCGCCGGATTTGCGCGATAACTCCCATCGGCGTATACGTGTGTAACACGTTGCTGAAAGGAATTGCAAGCTGGCTGTCCCTCCCATTCAGGATGCGACCGCATCGCGCACGATGCTGCACACGGTCGCCAAACTGCATTACGAGGCGGAGATGTCGCAGGTCGATATCGCGCGGCAGCTTGGCGTCTCCACCGCGACCATATCGCGCCTCTTGCAGCGGGCGCGGGCGGAAGGGATCGTCCGTATCGAGGTTCTCGACCTGGCGGCACCTGAGGAGATCACCGGACAGCTGATCGATAGGCTAGGCCTGCGTGACGCAGCGGTGGTCGAGACGCCGGCCGCAGGCGCGCTGACGGCGCTGGCCGGCCCGCTCGGCGGCCTTCTCAAGCAGGCGCAATTGGTGGCCGGCTCCGTGGTCGCCATCGGCTGGGGGCGCGCGGTGCGCGAGGTGATCCGCGCCGGCCTGCCGCGCATTCCGGGCGTGCTGACCGTTGCCGCCACCGGCGGCATGCAGCAGCACGCGGCGCATTTTCAGGTCAACGAATTCGTCCGCCTCGCCGCCGAGGAGTTCGGCGGGACACCGCACTTCATTCATGCGCCCTATCTGCCTTCCAGTGAATTGCGTGAAGTCTTCCTTGGTGATGCCGCCATCAGCGATGCCGTCGCGCTGTGGGACAGGACCGATGTGGCGATCGTCGGCATCGGCCTGCCGCATGCCATCAATGCACCCGAGGCGAGCGCCGCCACGCCGAGCGAGCAGGCGCTGGTCCATGCGGCCGGCGATGTCCTTCGGCATTATTTCGATGCCGATGGCGCGCTGATCGCCTGGGAAGGAGAGGGCCGGATGATCGCTATGTCGCCGGCGCAGCTCCGCGCCGTGCCGCTGGTGATCGGTGTCGCGGCGTCGCCGGAAAAGGCGACGGCCATCATCGGCGCCGCTCGCGCCCGGCTGATCAACGCCGTGATAACGGATACGAAGACGGCGCAAGCCATCCTCGCTACCCTGCCGCCGCGATAGTGCCGCCCGCCGCCCCGCCGCCGCATTCCAGTTCGCGAGGGCGATTTTACGAAATCGGTTGTGCCGCCGAGAAGTCGAGGCAATAGTTCGGCGGGACTTTGTGGAGCAGTCGGATGTTGCGTGAAAAATCCGGCGTTGCGACCCGGAAAACCGAGTTGCAATTTATTTCTGCAAAGTGTTACAAGTTTGTGAACTTGGCGTGCAATGCATGCCGGGTGCCGTGGTTCTCTGACCTCGCGGAGGTGAGGAAGTGACCGTGGCTATCGTGCCGGTCGGCTGGACCGGCTGACATATCGACTGGAGGGCGCTTGGGAGGAGCTGCCCGCGAAAAGCAAACAGGCGTTCCCGGCCGTCTTGTCCCAAGCGGACGACGGCCATTCGATGTCACTTGCAACGGCAGATCTGCCAACACAATGAGGAGGATGTCATGAAGAAGATCGTTGCCGCGCTCGCGGCTCTCGCCGTCAGCGCGACGGTGCTTATCGCGCCCGCGCAGGCGCAGGACAAGAAATACACCATCGCGCTCGTTCCGGGCCTGACCACCGACGGTTTCTACATCACCATGCGCAAGGGCGCCCAGGCCGCGGCCGACGCCCTTGGCGTGAACCTGGTCTTCCAGGGCGCTCCTGAGTTCAATCCGGTCACCCAGGTGCCGGTGCTCGACGCGGTCATCGCCAAGAAGCCGGACGCGATCCTGATCGCGCCTACCGACAAGGTCCAGCTGGTCGAGCCGCTGCGCAAGGCCAATGACGCAGGCATTCCGGTCATCACCGTGGATACGTTCATCGGCACCGGCGCCTATCAGACCGGAGCGGGTGACGCCGATTTCCCGCTGGCCTACATCGCTTCGGACAATGTGCTGGGCGGCGAAATCGCGGCGCGGGCGCTTGCCAAGGCCGTCGGCGACAAGGGCAAGGTCTACGTCTCCAACGTCAAGCCCGGCATCTCGACCACCGACCAGCGCGAGGAAGGCTTCAAGAAGGAGATGGCCAACCATCCCGGCATCACCGTTCTCGAGACCCAGTTCAATGACGACGACGCCAACAAGGCGGCCTCGCAGCTGCAGGCGGTGTTCGCGCGCAACCCCGACCTCGTCGGCGTGTTCGGCGCCAATCTGTTCTCGGCGCTGGGCGCCGCCAATGGCGTCAAGCAGGCAGGGCAGACGGGCACCGTCAAAGTGGTTGCCTTCGATGCTCCGACCAGCATCGTCGACAACATCAACACCGGCCTTGTGGATGTGGCGATCGCCCAGCATCCCGCAGAGATCGGCTATTTCGGCGTCGTCTCGGCCTATGCCCACCTGACCGGCCAATCCATCCCGGTCACGATCGGCACCGGCTTCACGATCATGGACAAGTCCAACATCGCCGATCCGAACATCTCGAAGTATCTCTACTCCGAGTAAGTCCGGACCAGCTTGGCTCTTCCCGGTGCGCCGGGAGGAGCCTGTGCCGGTCCCGCCAGGGCGGGACCTGTTTGAAGGCAGCCGCGCCGCGGAGTACTCATGACCTCGACATCACCAGCACAGCCAGCCGAGAAGCATGTCGCCCCCCAGGCTGACCACGGCGATCCCGCCAGGAGCTGGATCGCACGCATCGCCGAGGGGCGCGCCTGGCTGTTTCTCGCCGGCCTGATCATCTGTTTCGAGATCTGGTCGCGGAGCGCCTTCGGCGCCACTTTCGTGCTCAATCCGTTCAATCTTCAATCCATCGCGATCTTCGCCGTGGCGCCGCTGCTTTTGGCGACCGGGCAGACCTTCGTCATCATTTCAGGCGGCATCGACCTGTCGCTGGGCTTCATCATGGGCCTTGCGGCGGTCATCGCCGCGCATGCCACCAACATGGCGGGCGCCGCCATTCCGTTGCCGTTGGCCATGCTGGCCGGCATCCTTGCCGCGGTGATCGTGGCCGGCGTGCCCGGCGTCATCAACGGCTTGCTGATCTCGCGGCTCAGGGTCCCGCCCTTCATCGGCACGCTCGGCATGTTCGGCGTCGCCCGCGGTGTCGCCTTCCTGCTTGCCGGCGGCACGACGGTGCCGGTACAGAATTCCTGGTTCGCACTGCTCGGCAACGGCAAGTTCCATGGCGTGCCCTATCTGGTGATGATCGCCGCTGTCTTCGTCGTCGTGATGCACTATCTGCTCAGCCAGACCCGGTTCGGCCAGCACAATTACGCCATCGGCGCCAATGTGCAGGCGGCGCGCCGCGCCGGCATCGACATCAGGGGCCACATCCTGCGGCTCTACGTGCTGTCGGCAATGTGCGCCGGCCTTGGCGGCGCGCTCTATGCCGCGCGCTTCACGGCGGGGGCAGCGCAGGCCGGCGAACCGCTGCTGCTCGACAGCGTCGCGGCGGTGGTGATCGGCGGCGCCAGCCTGTTCGGCGGCTCCGGCACGATCTTCGGCACCGTCGCCGGCGCGCTGGTGATCGCGGTCATCCAATACGGGCTGGTCTTCGTCAATGTGGAGCCGTTCTGGCAGTTCATCGCCGTCGGCGTCGTCATCATCATTTCCGTTCTCATCGACCAGGCGCAGCGCCGGTTCAGTGGAGCCCGTCAGGATGAATAGCACCGAGCCCCTCCTCGAAGTCCGGAACCTTTCCAAGCACTTCGGTGCGGTACGGGCGCTCAACGATTTCTCCATGGCCGTGCGGCCGGGCGAAGTGGTGGCGCTTGCCGGCGACAATGGCGCCGGCAAGACGACCCTGATCAAGGCAATATCGGGCGTGTTCCAGCCGACGGGCGGAGAAATCCTGCTCAGAGGTCAGCCGGTGGCTTTCGCCACGCCGCAGGAGGCGCGCGAAAAGGGCATCGAGACGATCTACCAGGATCTCGCGCTGGCCGACAATCTGTCGATCGGTGCCAACATCTTCCTCGGCCGCGAACCGATGCGCAAGGCGTTCGGCTTCCTGCCGGTGCTCGACCGCAAGGCCATGGCCGAGGCCGCCAGGGAGACGATGAAGCGGCTGGACTTCCACGTCAGCCGATTGAACGCGCCGGTCAGCAATTTCTCCGGCGGCCAGCGCCAGGCCGTGGCCATCGGCCGCGCCGTCTACTGGGACGCGCAGATCCTGATCATGGATGAACCGACGGCCGCGCTCGGCGTGCCGGAGCAGCGCAAGGTGATTTCGCTCATCCATCAGCTCAAGGCGCAAGGGCGCGGCGTGATCTTCATCTCGCATAATCTGCAGGACATCTTCGCCGTTTCCGATCGCATCGTCGTGCTGCGGCGCGGGATCCAGGCCGGCGAGCGCAAGATTTCCGAGACCAACCATGATGAGGTCGTCAGACTGATGGTCGGCGGCTAAGGCCGTCAATTGCTAGCCGGCATCGCGGTTGGTCAGCGCGATATGGCAGCAGCCGCTGCCGTGGCCGGGCGTCCAGGTGACATTGTCGAAGCGCACGCCGGTCGCCTCGAACAGGCCACGGTCGAAGGCGCCGGCGATGCGGCAGAGCGTCGCGAGTTTTTCCTCGCCGACGCCGGCCTCGACCCAAGCATCCTTGAGGGGGCAGCGTTTCACCTTGAAGGCGATGCGGTCGGGCCCGCGTTCGACATCGGTCGGATACATCCGGCCGTCATCCGGGCTGACCGACAGGAAAGCTTCGCCGATTGAGCGCGCGTCGTTGGGACCGAATGCGGCGAAGGCGGCTGCGGCCACTTCCTTGCCGCGCTGCTCGATGGTCCGGGTCATTATCGCCTCGGCTCTTTCGGCGCCCAGCTCTCCGGTCAACTGATCCAGGAACAGGCGATAGAGGTCGGCCCGGTTGCGGAATGCGGAATCGAGTTCGCGCGACAGTTTCTCGGCTCTGGCTTCGGGGTCGATCATGATGCTTCCTGCGTGGTTCTTCTGAGCTTTGGTGCGGCTGCCACGAGCGCCTTGCCGATAGCCGATCGCGGCGCATCGATGACGGCGCGGGCATCGCCGCTCTCGGCAATCCGCCCGCCGTCGAGAAGGATGACGCGGTGGGCGACGGCCCTGACGACGCCGAGATCATGCGAAATGAAGAGATAAGCGATCCGTTCCTGGCGTTGCAGGTCGAGCAAAAGATCAAGGATCTGTCCGCGCACCGAAACATCGAGCGCCGAAACCGCTTCGTCGAGCACGATCAGCGAGGGTTTCGTGGCCATGGCGCGTGCAATCGCCACCCGCTGTCGCTGGCCGCCCGAGATTTGATGGATGGCGCGAGAGGCAAGCTCCGCCGCAAGCCCGACGCGCTCCAGCAGGGCGGCGATACGGCGCGGGCGCTCGGAACGGGAGGCGAGCCCGTGGATACGCAAGGGATCGTCAAGCACGCGCGCCACCGTGGCGCGCGGATTGAAGGCGGCAAGCGGATCCTGGAACACCATCTGCAAGCGAGCGCGACGCGCACGCAAGCCGGCGCCGCCCAGAGCCAGGAAATCATGGCCTTCAAACTCGATCCGGCCGGCATCCGGCTCGATCAGCCGCAACACCAGCCGGGCGATCGTCGACTTGCCGCTGCCGGAGGGTCCGGCCAGCGCCAGCGTCTCGCCGGGCCCGATTTCGAAAGAAACGTCGTCGGCCGCGGTAACCGTCTTGCCGCCACGGCGGTAGTGCCTGGTAAGGTTGGAAACTGCAAGCACGGGGACGCTCATGCGATCATGCCGTGGTGCAGCGGTTCGGCGTCGAGGCCGATATGGGCCTCGAGCAGCGCGCGCGTGTAGGCTTCAGTTGGCGCACTGACGATCTGTTGCGTGGCGCCAAGTTCGATCAATTCGCCATGCCGGAACACGGCAATGCGGTCCGCCAGCTCGGCGGCCAGCGCAATGTCGTGACTGATGAACAGCAGCGTCATGCCGTCTTCTTCCACCAGCCGCCGGATCAGTGCGACGATCTCGGCCTGCACGATGGTGTCGAGCGCGCTGGTCGCCTCGTCGGCGATCAAAAGTCTTGGGCCGGCTGCGATCGCGGCTGCAATCGCCACACGCTGCTTCTGGCCGCCGGACAGCTGATGCGGATAGGCGCGCAGGGCGGAGTCCGGGTCGGCCAGGCGGACGCGTTCGAGCAGGTCCTTCGCGCTGGCGTATGCCTGAGGCCATGTGAGACCGAGATGGGTGCGGGAGACTTCGGCGATCTGTTTGCCGACAATCATGACAGGATCGAGGCTGGCGGACGGGTCTTGAAAGATGAAGCCGATATCGCGGCCGAGGAGGGGTGTGGGGCTTGGTTTGGAAGTGGTCTTTTGGACGCTGCGTTCTATGAGGCCCCCCTCTGTCCTGCCGGACATCTCCCCCTCAAGGGGGGAGATTGCACCTTCATCTCGGCCTTCGCCAATCCCCAATGGTGTAGGGGAGCCATCGGCGAAGCTGCCAATCTCCCCCGTTGAGGGGGAGATGTCCGGCAGGACAGAGGGGGGTGCCTTCGCACCCAACGCTGGCAAAACCCAATCGATACGTCCGTCAATCCTGGCGCTCGCCGGCAACAACCCCGCAATCGCCAAAGCCAGCGTACTTTTGCCCGAACCGCTTTCGCCGATGACGGCCAGCCGCTCGCCAGCCTTGATGTCGAGGCTGATGTCCCTCAGCGCCACCACCTCGCCGTCGTCACGGCGGTAGGTCACCGCGAGGTTGCGGATCGAAGCCAGCGCGGTCACGACAGGCCTCTTCTGATCGCCGTGGTTTCAACGATGCCTTCACCGGCGAGATAGACGCCGAGCACCGTCAGGACCAGCGCTATGCCGGGCGCGATCGACAGGAAGGGCGCGGTGCGCAGCACCGCGCGGCCCTCCGCTATCATGCCGCCCCAGGTGACCCGATTGGGGTCGCCAAGGCCGAGGAAGGACAAAGCCGCCTCGGTGAGGATCGCCGCTGCCACGATCACCGAGGACAGCGCCAGCACCGGCGGCAAGGCATTGGGCAGCACCTCGCGAAAGGCGATTTCCAGCGGATGCATGCCGATGACGCGCGCGCCGGCGACGTAGTCGCGCTCGCGGATCGACAGCACTTCCGCGCGGGCCACGCGCGCGGGCCCGGTCCAGGTGCCGAGCGCTATTGCCGCCACGACGACGCCGATCGAAGGGCCGACCACGCTGACGAAGGCCAGAGCGAGCAAAAAGCCCGGCAGGGTCTGGAAGGCATCGGTGACGCGCATCAGCACCTCGTCGGTGAGGCCGCCGGCAAACCCGGCCACCGTGCCCACCACGGAGCCGATGGCCAGTGCGGCGGCCGCTGCCGCAAGGCCGACGGCAAGCGACGTGCGAGCGCCGTGGAAAAGCTCGGCCAGCACGTCGCGGCCGAGGCGATCCGTGCCGAGCGGCAGCGACCAGTCCTGGAAGGGCGGCAGCAGCGCCGGGCCGGCGATGGCTTGCGGGTCGCCCGGAAACAGCAGCGGCGCTGACAGGGCCGTGACGCACAATGCCGCCAGGAGGATGGCGCCGGCGACCGCCTCCGGCGTGCGCAGAAAGCGGCGGAGCGTGCTCATGTGCCGGCCTCGCTGGCGCCGACGCGCGGGTCGAGAAAGGCATAGGCGACATCGACGAGAAGATTGATGACGATGACCAGGACGGCGCTGACGAGAATGATGCCGAGCAGCAAGGGCGTGTCGCGCGCGGCCACTGCCTCCTGCGCCAGCCGACCCAGACCGGGCACGGCAAAGACACTCTCGATCACGACGCTACCGCCCAGCATCTGCGCCGACTGCAGGCCGAGCATCGTGACCAATGGCAGCAGCGCATTGCGGGCGACATGGGCAAGCACGATGCGGGGGAGCGACAAGCCCCTGGCACGGGCGGCCAGCACAAAATCCTGCCGCCAGACCTCGGTCATGCCGGCACGCATCATCCGCAAATAGAGCGCCAGGTAGATGAAGCCGAGGCCTGAGACCGGCAGGACGAGATGGATGGCGATGTCGGCGGCGCGGTCGAGGCCGGCCTTGCCGGAGGCGATGGTCTCGATGCCGCCGATCGGCAGCCAGCGCAGGTCGACAGCGAAGACGACGATCAGCACCAGGCCGAGCCAGAAACCCGGCACCGCGTAGAGCGCCAGCGAACCGATGGAGAGAAAACGGTCGCGAAAACTGCCCGGCCTGGCGCCGGCATAGATGCCCAGCGCCGAGCCGAGGCCGAAGGAAAGCGCGGTGGCGCTGCCCATCAACCACAGCGTGGTCGGCAGGCGCTCGAGGATCACGTCGCGGATCGGCCGCGAAAAGGTGACGGACTGGCCGAGATCGAGATGCAGCAGCGCCCAGAGATAGTTGGCGAGCCGCGTCAGCTCCGACTGGTCGAGGCCCCAGCGATGGCGCAACAGCTCGATCATGCCGGCATCGCCGCCGGTAGAGACGATATAGGCATCGACCGCGTCGCCCGGGGCGGCCTCGAGCAGCAGGAACGTGCCGATGACGACGATCAAAAGCACGAAGACGCTGCCGACGAGGCGACGGCGGAGGAGCGTGAGGGCGCGGTTCATGCGGCCCTCGATGGGTTGGCGATACGTTGGTTAGGACCGCGCCTGGGCACCCCCCTCTGTCCTGCCGGACATCTCCCCCGCAAGGGGGGAGATTGGCTGTCATTTTTGGCTTCGCCAATCCCCAACATCGGAAAATTCGCGGGACAGACAAGTTGCCAATCTCCCCCCTTGAGGGGGAGATGTCCGGCAGGACAGAGGGGGGCCTCGTAGAACTCAACGCCTACGATGATTTCGCGAACGTTCATCCGCGAAATACTGTCACGATTCCAGATATGTGTCCGCCCAGTTCGATACCGCCCAGCGCGGATTGTTGGCGATGTTGCCCACAGTGTCGCGGGCGACGCTGATGAAGCTCCATTCGGCGACGTTGATCAGCGGCAGGTCGGCGGCCACCTCTTTCTGGAACTCCTTGTAAAGATTGGTGCGGGCCGATGTATCGAGCGTCTCGGACGCCTTGGCGATGAGCGCGTCCAGCGCATCGTTCTTGTAGCCGCCCTGGTTGGAGAACGGCACGCCGTCCGGAATGCCGCTTTGCACCAGGATGGTGGTCGAGATCGCCGGGTCGCCGCGGAACACCGGCGGGCCGACGGCGAGGTCGAAAGCGTGGTCGGTGTAGACGGCCTTGATATGCGCGGCGGAATCGTTGTTGACGAGCTGGGCGTCGATGCCGATCGCGGCGAGCGCCTGGCGCAGATAGTCGCCGAACTGCTTGGTTTCGTTGAAATAGGGAGCCGGCAACAGTTTCAGCGAAAAGCGCTTGCCGTCGGCGCCCTTCTTGTAACCCGCCTCGTCGAGCAGCGCATTGGCCTTGGCGACGTCGAAGGCATAGGT
Organism: Mesorhizobium sp. B2-8-1; assembly: GCF_006440955.1. Classification (NCBI taxonomy): domain Bacteria; kingdom Pseudomonadati; phylum Pseudomonadota; class Alphaproteobacteria; order Hyphomicrobiales; family Phyllobacteriaceae; genus Mesorhizobium; species Mesorhizobium sp. B2-8-1. The sequence goes on from NZ_VFTX01000004.1 coordinate 168,307, forward strand.
CGGGACGTCGGCGGTATAGAACTGCGGGTCGTTCTTCGGCACCGGGCCGGTGGCGGTGGCGGCATAGCCGAGGAACACCGTCTTGACGACGAAATCCTTGTCGATGGCATGCGCGATCGCCTGGCGCACCTTCAGGTCGGCGAGCTCCTTGCGACGATGATTGATCTCGACGACGAGCTGGTAGGTCAGTCCCTCATAGCCCTTGGTGATCACCTTCAGGCCCGGCACTTTCGAGATGCGGTCAAGATCGGCCAGCGGCACGGCGGAGAAGGCGGCGAGCTGGATCTCTCCTGCTTCCAGCGCGCTCGCCGCCGAAGTGCGGTCGGGCAGCACCTGGTAGATGATCTCGTCGAGATAGGGTTCGTCCTTGCCCCAATAATCCGTGTTCTTCGTCAGCCGGTAGTATTGGCCGGCCTTGTATTCGGCGAACTTGAACGGGCCGGTGCCGATGGGCGCGTTGTTGGCCGGGTTGTCCTCGATCTTGCCAACTTCGTAAACGTGCTTCGGCACCACGCTGCTCAGCGCCGGCAGAGCGTTGCGGATCAGCTGGAAGGGCGTGGGCTTGGCGAATTTGAACACGGCGGTCAATTCATCAGGGGTATCTACCGCGGCCAGATCCTTGAACACGGTGCGGCCGAGATTCTGCAGCGGCTTCCAGATCTGCAGCGCCGAGAAGGCGACGTCGGCCGAGGTAAACGGCGTGCCGTCATGCCATTTGACCCCTTCGCGCAGTTTGAAGGTCGCCGACAGCCCGTCGGCGGCGCCTTCCCAACTGACCGCCAGGCGTGGTGCAAGCCCGTCCTTGCCATCGAAGGAGGCTTCGGCCAGCGTTTCGACGATCTTGCTGGAGATGAAGAAGACGCCGTTGGAGGCGACGATGGCCGGGTTGAGGTTGCGCGGCTCGGAATCGGCGGCGAGCACCAGGCGGCCACCCTTCTTCGGCGTCTGCGCCCAGCTCAAGGCCGGCATCGCGGTGGAGGCCAGAAGCATGGCAGAGCCCGCAAGCACCGTGCGGCGTGAAATCCTGAACTCCGACATCATCCTATTCCCCCTCTATCTCATATCTTGCACGGAGGCCTTTCGGGCGTTTCCATGCACGTTTGATTATGGGCCTTGCCGTGGCTTTCGCCAGAGACGGAATTGGCGCATCGTGGCGTGGCTTTGAAATTTTTGTTCGCTGGACCAGTTACGGGAGAGTGGTCGATAAACCTGACCTGGTAAGACCAGGTCATCCGATGCACCTCACATTATCGGCACCGGCGACGGCCATTCAGCTGGGCGAGCCTGTTTCTGGCTGGACCAGATGGGCGAAAATGGTGCAGATTTGACCCGAAGTCGGAAGACCTAACGGGATCGGGCATCCGGCGGTCCAGCCGATCCGCGCGGACATTCAGGGAGAGAGACAATGAACATAGCTCCGGGGAAGAGTGCCGTCGGCGACATCCCATTCGACCACGCCAGGGTCGATGGCCTGATGGAAGAGGCTGATATCGACGTCCTGCTCGCGACATCCAAGCACAACACCCAATATCTGCTCGGCGGCTACAAGTTCATCTTCTTCGCCGCCATGGATGCGATCGGCCACAGCCGGTACCTGCCGATCGTGATCTACGAAAAAGGCGGACCGGACCACGCCGCCTATATCGGCAACCGCATGGAGGGTGGCGAACACCAGAACCACCCGTTCTGGACGCCGACGCTGCATGCCGCCTGCTGGGGCACGCTCGATGCCGCCAATCTCGCTGTCGAGCATGTGCGCAAGATCGGCAAGGGCGACGCTCGCATCGGCATCGAGCCGGGTTTCCTGCCGTCGGACGCCTATGCCCTGATCCGCAAAGCGCTCCCCGACGCCAAGCTGGTCGATGCCACCGACATGCTGGAGCGCATGCGCGCCATCAAGACCGAGGCCGAGCTGGAGAAACTGCGGATCGCCTCCGAACTGATCACCGATTCCATGCTGGCCACCATCCAATGGGCGCGCGAAGGCACGACCAAGAGCGAGATGATCGAACAGCTTCGCCGCGAGGAGACCAATCGCGGCGCGCATTTCGAATATTGCCTGCTGACGCTGGGCTCCAGCCACAACCGCGCGGCGTCGCCGCAGGCGTGGAAAAAGGGTGAAGTGCTGTCGATCGATTCCGGCGGCAATTATCATGGCTATATCGGCGACCTCTGCCGCATGGGGGTTCTCGGAGACCCGGATGCCGAGCTGGAGGACCTGCTGGCGGAGGTCGAGGCGGTGCAGCAGGCGGCGTTCTCGAAGGTAAAGGCGGGTACGCTGGGTGGTGACATGATTTCCCATGCCGAAGGCGTGCTGAAAAAATCCAGGGTCGCGCCCTACACGGATTTCTTCGCTCACGGCATGGGGCTGATCACGCATGAGGCGCCGTTCCTGATGACCAACCATCCGGTGACCTATGAAGGCACCTATGCGGGCAAGCCGCTGGAGAGGAACATGGTGCTATCGGTGGAGACGACCATGCTTCACCCGACGCGCGGCTTCATCAAGCTGGAGGATACGGTGGCGATTACCGATACCGGCTATGTGATGTTCGGGGATCGGGGTCGGGCATGGAACCGGGGTGGCATGTAACCTGCCACATTACAAATGAGCGTGCCGGTCTCGATTGTCTCTAAGGCGCGTCGCGTCGAAACGAATTCATGCGCGGCGCTTGGCCGTTGCCGCTAAACAGAAGTCACTTTTGTGCGACAGGCACTAAACCATTCCAGTGCAGACGACTTCCAATCTTCCGTCGATCGTCTGGGTGCAGCATATGGTAAGCCCCTCGGATGCGGAGACGACGGCGCAATCGGATGCAAACGTTGACGCCCACGGACTGCCGGATTTGGCGTTGCGATGGAACCAGGAGAGTTGGCTCTGAAGCCCGGCCATGATCATAAGCAGGGCATTGATGTCACGTTGATCCGGCGAGGGCGGTGTAAAAGCGATCTTGACCAGCGGATGCTTATGGTCTTTGCAGTTGACCGTCCGTACCTGCTCGACCGTCTGGATCAAGCTCAGCGGCACGGGTATCCAGGATTCGCAGGACAAATCGGTCGAAAAGAGAAGCGTTGACGGGTCGGCGTCGTTGGCCTTGACAATACCGCCAACCGTCATGGCCGGGTTGCCATCCGGCAGGCTGCCCGTTGCGAGCTTCTCCACGAATTCCTGGGGACTGAAACGCGTCATCGCTTCTCTCTCAAGGAGGCATGCTGGACGATAGCATATCGGAAGGGCGCCTCAAAGTCGCGAGCGAGGGAAGTTCCCGGCCGGCAGCAACCTGAAATCCGGCAGTTCGCGCAATCCCAGTTCCGGCCCTGCCGGCGAATAGACGACGAACAGCTGCATCGGCCCGTCGCCGGTGTTGAGCGTCGAGTGGAAGCGGCTCTCCGGCACGTAAATGGTGCAGCCGGGGCCGACCTTCTCGACCACCGGATTGCCTTGCTCGTCCTCGACCATCTGCTCGCCATGGCCCGAAATGACAAAGATGATTTCTTCCGCGCCCGGATGGTTATGACGGGTATGGCCCTTGCCGGAAGGCAGGTCGACGACGCCGCCGGAAAAGCGGGTCGCGCCGTTCACTTCCGGAGCGACCGTCAGCGACAATTTTCCCCAGTCGAATCCGAAGGCGCTGACATCCTTCGGGTAGACGAACACCTTGCTCTTGTCGGTCATTCTCATGATCCCTTCTTTTTCTTCGTGGTCGTCTTCAGGCCGCCAAGCGTAACGGCCTTGAAATCGGCGGTCTGCCGGGCGATCGCCGCTTCCGCCGGCAGCCGCTCCATCGAGCTCGCGCCATAAAAGCCGTGCAGGCCCTTGCAGCGTTCGAGGATGTAGCGGGCGTCGTCCGGCATCGAGATCGGTCCGCCATGGCAAAGCAGGATGACATCCTTGCGCACCGAACGGGCCGCTTCGGCGATCGCGTCGATGGCGACCACGCAATCGTCGAGCGACTTGGCAGAGGTGGCGCCGATCGAGCCCCCCGTCGTCACGCCCATATGAGCCACGACGATATCGGCGCCGGCCCTGGTCATGGCGCGCGCCTCGTCCGGGTTGAAGACATAGGGCGTGGTCAGAAGGTCGAGCTTGCGGGCTTCGGCGATCATGTCGACCTCGAGCCCAAAACCCATGCCGGTCTCCTCGAAGCTCTGTCGCATGCTGCCGTCGAACAGGCCGATGGTGGGGAAATTCTGCACCCCGGAAAAACCCATCGTCTTCAGTTCGGAGAGCAGCAGCGGCATGATGACGAACGGATCGGTGCCGTTGACACCAGCCAGCACCGGCGTCTTCCTGACCACCGGCAGCACCTCGTAGGCCATCTCCTTGACGATCTCATTGGCATTGCCATAGGCAAGCAGGCCGGCGGCCGAGCCGCGACCGGCCATGCGGTAGCGGCCGGAATTGTAGATGATGATGAGGTCGATGCCGCCGGCCTCTTCGGCCTTGGCCGACAGGCCGGTGCCAGCGCCGCCGCCGACGATCGGCACGCCCTTGTCGATCATCCCCCTGAATTTCTTCAGTATGTCCTTGCGCGGTATTGCCGGCATGTCTTGGATCTCACTGTCTGGCGATTTCGAGGAAAGCCGCGACCGCGGCCTTGGCGAATCGGGGATCATTGATGTGCAGCGGCAGGCGTGTCAGCCGGCGCGTCGCGTTCGGCTTAATCCTGCGCTCAATGGCTTCGAACAGGGCGGCATCGGCTTGCGGGTCGAAGAAGGCGCCGCCTTCGATGTCGAGCGCCGAGACGCCTTTCTCCGGGATAAGGAAATGCACGGGCCCCTTGCAGTGGGCGAGCCTTGTGCCGATCCACTCGCCGATCTTGCGGCATTCCTGCGCCGTCGTGCGCATCAGCGTGACGTTCGGGTTGTGCTCGTAGAACAGCCGCCCGCGATAAGGGTCCGGAATGGTCGCAGGCGCCCAGAAATTGACCATGTCGAGCGCGCCAACCGAGCCGACATAAGGCAGGCCGGTGCGGGCAACGGCACCGAAACGATCCTCCGTCGCCGGCAGCACGCCGCCGAACAGGAGATCGCAGACCTCAGTGGTGGTGATGTCGATGGCGCCGGACAGCAGGCCGCTGTCGGCCAGTTTCTCCATGCTGCGGCCGCCGGTGCCGGTGGCGTGAAAGACCATGCAGTCATAGGTCGAACGGAGCTGATCCGCGATTGCCGTCACGCACGGCGTGGTGACGCCGAACATGGTGAGGCCGATCGACGGCTTCCCCTCGGGCGGCGGCGGCGGTCTGGCGGCCATGCCCGATATCGCCTGGGCCGCATTGTGCAGAACGACACGCGAGAGCTGGTTCAGCCCGGCCATGTCGGTCACCGACGGCATCATGATGATGTCCGAGATGTCGACATAGGGCGCGGTGTCGCCGGAAGCGAGCGTCGAGACCATGATCTTGGGCAGGCCGAGCGGCAGCGCGCGCATGCCTGCGCTAATGATCGACGTGCCGCCGCCGCCGCCGATGCCGATCATGGCGGCAATGTCGTTTCGCGATTGGACAAAGCGAGCGAAGGCAATGCCCATCGCGGCGACCGCGGTGCCGCGGTCATCGCCGGCGAGCACCGCGTCTCGCCCGCCGGGATGGTGGCCTGCCACATCCTCAGCGGCAATGTCGACCGGCACGCTCGCGCCGCGCGTTCCGACGTCGACCCGGCAGACAGCGGCACCCGTGGCGGCGATCGCGTCGGCCAGGAAGGCGAGTTCCTCACCCTTGGTGTCCGCGGTGCCCACCACATAAATGCGCTTCATCGATGCCTCCCTCTGCCGGTCCAAGTCACCCAGAGGCTCAGTGCTCTACAGAGCGTCAACCTAGCCATTCCGAAAACGAGGAGGTCATTGCAATTTTTTGAGACGCGCGTATCATATTGGTATGGATGTCTCACGTCAACACGCCGCAGCAAGCGACGACACCGCCGGGGGACCAGAGCGTGGACCGCGCGCGCGCACGAAACGGCTGATGCTGGAGACGGCGACGAGGCTGATGCAGGCAGGCGCAACACCTTCGGTCAGCGAGGTTGCCGAGGCGGCGCAGGTGTCCCGCGCCACCGCCTACCGGTATTTTCCGAGCCAGGCGGCACTGGTGCAGGCAGTGGTTAACGAGGGGCTCGGGCCGATCCTCACCTGGAAATCCACCTCTGCCGATGCCGAGCGCCGCGTCGCCGAGCTCTTCGATACGGCCATGCCGCGCATCGAGGCTTTCGAGGCCACATTCAAGGCGGCGTTGAAACTGTCGCTCGATCAGTGGGCGCGGCGCCAGGCCGGCACTTTGGGCAGCGAACCGACCTTCAAGCGCGGCCACCGCGTCGAGTTGCTTCAGGACGCGCTCGCTCCGCTCAATGGCCGGCTGCCGCCGCGCGACCTTCAGCGGCTGGCGCAGGCGCTGTCGCTGATCTTCGGCGTCGAGGTGCTTATCGTGCTGAAGGACATCTGGGGACTGGACGGTCGCCGGACGATGTCCGTTGCCCAGTGGGCGGCGGTCGCCCTGGTGCGCGCGGCGATCGCGGAATCAGTGTCCGAAGCACAGGCAAGCCAACCAACAAGGGTCACGAAATAGCAGGTATCTGGTTCTACCAGATTTGCATACTGGTTGCCGATATTAACCGCAATGCTGAAGCATGAACAAGGCCGATGTCTATCAATGAGTAGGAAAATTTAGGAAAAACAGGCAGATAAGGCTGGAATTCGAGACTTCGAGCTGTCACCATTGCTCAAGAAAGGGCTTGACGGAGCTTCAAAATTGGTAATACCAGATCAAAGGAGAAAAGCGGATCGAAAGTGAGGGCTGCGATCCATTTCCGGACGGGCGAGGAGGCTCCAAACCGGAAGGCGCGACCAAGGGAGGAACTACCAGGGCCGGCCCAGTTTGCCGGTTCGCTTGATACGGTAGAATGCGCACAAGGGAGGAAACATCATGCGCAAGATAGTGACCAGCTTGCTTGCTGGTATCGGCTTGACACTTGCCTGCGGAACATCCGTCTACGCCCAGGACAAATCGCTCACCATCTTCTGGGCGGAATGGGATCCTGCCAACTACCTCCAGGAACTCGGCAACGAGTACGAGAAGGAAACCGGCGTCAAGATCACGGTGGAGACCACGCCCTGGGCCGACTTCCAGACCAAGGCCTTCACCGAGTTCAACGCTCATGGCGATGCCTACGATCTGGTCGTCGGCGACTCGCAGTGGCTCGGCGCCGGCTCGACCGGTGGCCACTATGTCGACCTCACCGACTTCTTCAACAAGCACAAGCTCGGCGAGGTGATGGCGCCGGCGACGGTGAAGTACTACGCCGAATATCCTGGCAACAGCGGCAAGTACTGGGCCATCCCGCTCGAAGGCGACGCCGTCGGCTGGTCCTATCGCAAGGACTGGTTCGAGGATCCCAAGGAGAAGGAAGCCTTCAAGGCCAAATACGGCTACGACCTCGACGTGCCGAAGGATTTCAAGGCGCTGCGCGACATCGCCGAATTCTTCCACCGGCCGGACCAGAAGAGATACGGCATCGCCATCTACACCGACAATTCCTATGACGCGATGGCGATGGGCTTCGAGAACGCGCTGTTCTCCTATGGCGGCGAACTGGGTGACTATTCGACCTACAAGGTCGACGGTTTCATCAACTCCGACAAGGCTGTCGCCGCGCTCGACGCCTATAAGGAGCTTTACAAGTTCACGCCTCCGGGCTGGGCCAAGTCGTTCTTCGTCGAGGACAACCAGGCGATCACCGAAAACCTGGCCGCGATGAGCATGAACTACTTCGCGTTCTTCCCCTCGCTGATCAACGAGGCGTCGAACCCGAACGCCAAGAACACCGGCTTCTTCGCCAATCCTCCCGGGCCGAACGGCGACCAGTTCGCCGCACTCGGTGGCCAGGGCATCTCCGTCGTCTCCTACTCGCAGAAGCAGGACGAGGCGATGAAGTTCCTCGAATGGTTCATCAAGGACGAGACCCAGAAGAAGTGGGCGGCACTCGGCGGCTACACCTGCAGCGCAGCCGTGCTCAAGTCCGAAGAGTTCCAGAATGCGACGCCCTACAACAAGGCCTTCTACGAGACCATGTTCAAGGTGAAGGATTTCTGGGCGGTGCCGGAATATGCCGAACTGCTCCAGCAGCTCAACCAGCGCGTCTATCCCTACATGATCGGCGGCGAAGGCACCGCCAAGGAAACGCTCGACGCACTGGCCGCCGACTGGAACGCGACCTTTAAGAAATACGGCCGCGGCCAATAATCGTTCATGTCCCACGGAGGGGGCGCTCATGCCTCCTCCGTTTCTTTTTCTTCAAGCGGGAGCAGGGTCTTGGCGACCACGATGATCACCACGCTGGACAGATCTTCACGCGCGGCCGCGCGTGGCCTTAGCGATATTTCGATCCGCAATCTTTTCATCATCCCGACGATCCTGTTCCTGATCGTCTTCAACATCTTTCCGCTGATCTATTCGCTCGGCTATTCCTTCACCGATTTCCGCGCCTCGACCAACGCGCCGGCGAATTTCGTCGGGTTGCAGAACTACCGCGACCTGCTCAGCGACCCCTATGTCTGGTCCAACTTCGCGATCACCGCCAAATACGTGATCATCTCGGTCGCCGGACAGTTGCTGGTCGGCTTCGGCGTGGCGATGCTGCTCAACCGCGATATTCCGCTGAAGGGGCTGCTGACGACCCTGCTGCTGCTGCCGATGATGCTGTCGATGGCCGTCGTCGGCCTGTTCTGGAAACTGCTCTACGATCCGTCATGGGGCGTCATCAACTATGCGCTTGGGCTTGGCAATTTCGAGTGGCTGGCCGACCCCAAGATGGCACTCTACGCGGTGGCGCTGACCGACATCTGGATGTGGTCGCCCTTCGTCATGCTGCTGTCGCTGGCCGGCCTCTCGGCGGTGCCGAAGCACCTCTACGAAGCCGCCGCTATCGACCGCGCCGGTCCGTTCTACACCTTCTTCCGCATCACCTTGCCGCTGGTCGCGCCGATCCTCATGATCGCCGTCATCTTCCGCACCATGGAAGCGTTCAAGACCTTCGATCTGGCCTACATCCTGACCACCCAGCCGACGGCTGAACTGATCTCGATCCGGCTCTACAAGATGGCGTTCCAGGAATGGCAGACCGGGCGCTCCTGCGCGCTCGCCTACATCGTGCTGATCATGGTGCTGGCCATCACCAACATCTACGTCAAATATCTCAACAAAGTGAAGGAGCGCTGAGATGGCCGCCGTCCGCACTTCTTCCGAGATCGCCCTCAACCGCCTCGCAATCGTCGCCGTGCTGGTGGCGACAGTGATCTTCCTGGCACCGATCTACTGGATCGCCTCGACGGCGTTCAAGCCGCGCAACCTTGCCACCACCATCCCGCCGACGGTCGTGTTCCACCCGGAGATATCGCCCTTCGTGAAGCTGTTCACCAAGCGCTCGCAATTGCGCAGCCCGCCTTCGCCGGAAGAATACGCGGCGGCGCCCTGGTGGGAACGCGTCGTCTTCGACGGCGGCGAAAAGATCGTGCGCGACGGCAAGGGCCAGGTGCAATGGTCGGGCTATCCGAACCGTTTCATGAATTCGCTGATCGTCGCGATCACTTCGACGGTGCTGGCGGTCGGCATGGGTACGTTCACCGCCTATGGCTTCTCGCGCTTTAGGGTCAAAGGCGAGGCGGACCTTTTGTTCTTCATCCTGTCGACCCGCATGCTGCCGCCCGTGGTGGTGGCGATCCCGATGTTCCTGATGTACCGGGCGGTCGGCCTCAACGATTCCCATATCGGGCTGATCATCCTCTACACCGCCTTCAACCTGTCGTTCTCGGTTTGGCTGATGAAGGGTTTTATGGACGAGATCCCGAAGGAGTACGAGGAAGCGGCGCTCGTCGACGGCTATACGCGCATGGAAGCCTTCTTCAAGATCGTGCTGCCCGAAGCCGCCACCGGCATCGCCGCGACTGCCGTGTTCTGCTTCATCACGGCATGGAACGAATATGCCTTCGCGCTGATCATGACCAATCGCCGCGCCCAGACCGCACCGCCGTTCATCCCGAGCCAGGTCGGCTCCGGGCTGCCGGACTGGACGGTGATCGCCGCCGGCACTTTCCTGTTCCTGCTTCCTGTCGCCATCTTCACCTTCCTGCTTCGTAATCACCTGTTGCGCGGCATGTCCTTCGGAGCGATCCGCAAATGAGCTTTCGCGCCATCAACCAGAAATATCTGGAACCAGGCAGCCAGGTGCTGATGGTGCTCGGCATCGTTGCGCTCTGCCAGCCCTGGAACTTGCTGCTGCACAGCTATGGGCTGACCATCATCCTGATCGGCCTGATCGGCTTCAACATCACCTCCAAGATCGCACCGCAAGAGGAAGCCGGAACCGGCCAGTCAGGCGATCCGCAGCGAAATCCGGGAGCGCAGCATTGACCCAGATCGAGCTTCGCGGCGTCCAGAAGTTCTTCGGCGCCGTCCAGGTCATCAAGGACCTCAACCTCAAGATCGAAGACAACGAGTTCATCGTGCTGCTCGGTCAGTCGGGCTGCGGCAAGACGACGACGCTGCGCGCCATTGCCGGGCTGGAGACGATCGACGAGGGCGACATCCTCATCGACGGCAAGCCCATCCAGCATCTGAAGGCCGCCGATCGCGACATCGCCATGGTCTTCCAGTCGTTCTCGCTGTACCCGCATATGAGCGTCTACGAGAACATCGCCTTTCCCTTGCGCGCCACGCGAAAGAGCAAGAGCGAAATCGACCAGGAAGTTCGCTCGGTCGCCAAGACGCTGCAAATCACGGACCTGCTCGGCAAGAAACCGTCGGCGCTGTCGGGCGGCGACATGCAGCGCGTGGCGATCGGCCGGGCACTGGTGCGGCGGCCGAAAGCGATGCTGATGGACGAGCCGATCGGCGCGCTCGACGCCAAGCTGCGCGAGGAGATGCGGGCCGAGATCAAGCGGCTGCACATCAAGCAAGGCTCGACCACCATCTACGTCACCCATGACCAGATCGAGGCGATGAGCCTCGCCGATCGCATCGTCATCATGCATGAGGGGGTTCTCCAGCAGGTCGGCTCCCCCGACGAGGTCTATTCGCACCCGGCCAACCTGTTCGTCGCGCAATTCGTCGGCAGTCCGGTGATGAACGTGGCCGACGCGGCGGTGGCCGAAAAAGCCTCGTCGGCCTCGGTGACGGTGGGCGATGCGCCAACCGGTTTCGAATTCCCGCGCGCGCTCCTGTCGAAGCTCAACGGCCATGCGGGCGGCCGGCTGGCACTCGGCATCAGGCCGGAAGGCGTCCTCATCAGCCGTGAGGCGGCGGAGGGTTTCATGGCGGTCGAGACGCAGATCGTCGAGCCGCTCGGCTCGTTCGACATCGTCGACCTGAAAGTCGGCTCCAAGATGCTGCGCGCCCGCACCAAGAGCGGCTTCATTTCAGGTCCCGGCGAGAGGGTGTTCGCCAGGATCGATCCGACACAGGCGCATTTCTTCGACGCGGCGAGCGGCAAGTCGCTCGGAGTGAGACTCTGATGGCCCATATCCAGCTCAAGAACATCTCCAAGACGTTCGGCAATCACACGGCCCTGACCGGGCTCGACCTCGACATCGCCGATGGCGAGTTCTTCGTCCTGCTCGGCGAGACGGGCGCGGGCAAGACAACGACGCTGCGGCTGATCGCCGGACTGGAAAAACCGAGCGAGGGCCAGGTCTTCATCGACGGGATCGACGTTGCCGACTGGGGCGCCGCGGAGCGCGACGTGGCGCTGGTGCTACAGCAATATTCGCTCTACCCGCGCTATACGGTGCGCGAAAACCTCGAATTCCCGCTGAAGCCGAAGATCCGGCGGCTGCCCGACGCCGAAATCAAGGACCGTGTCGACCGCGCGGCGCGGACGCTCAGGATCGAGCATCTGCTCGACCGCAAGACCGACCGGCTGTCGGGCGGCGAGATGCAGCGCGTCTCGATCGGCCGGGCCATCGTGCGCAAGCCGCGCGTGTTCCTGATGGACGAGCCGCTGTCGGCGCTCGACGCCAAGCTGCGCGAGGCGCTGCGCACGGAACTGAAGAACCTGCAGATGCAGCTCGGCGCCACCTTCCTGTTCGTCACCCACGACCAGATCGAGGCGATGTCCATGGGCGACAAGGTGGGCGTGCTCAACCATGGCCGCATCGTCCAGACCGGCACGCCGCATGAGATCTACAACAATCCGCGCGACACCTATGTGGCGAGCTTCGTGGGCTCGCCGCCGATGAACCTCATCGACGGCAGGGTGGTCAACGATCGTGCGGTCATGGCGCCGCTGAATTTCGAATTGCCGCTTTCAGGGGGAGCCAAGGCGAGTGCGGCGACCGACGGTCGCCCGCTCGTCTTCGGCATCCGCCCCGAGGACGTCTATCTCGAGAGCGGTGCGCCGGTCGAGGCGCGCGTCCACGACGTCGAAAACCATGGCGTGGAAAAGATCCTGACGCTGCGCGTGGGCGAGACCACGCTGCGCGCCACGGTGCCGGCGCGGACCGATGTCGCGATCGAGCAGCCGGTGCGCTTTGCCTGGAATCCGGACAAGGTGGTGCTGTTCGACAAGGGCAGCGGCGTGAGTTTGCGGCACGCCGGATGAGGCGAATATCGCTACTGCGATGTTCCGGACAGCGCCCTAAACAAAAAGCCCGCCTTGCGGCAGGGCAACGAATCCGGGCTAACGGGTTCCTTCGGAGCTTTCGTCGGCGCGCTGTTGATGGAGCCTTGAACGGAAAAACCCGCCTGTGCGGCGGGTCCCTGGCGCAACTCAGCACCATAACCAAATATCTACCATAGTTGCCTTCACCCAGTCAAGAAAAAATTCCTATCATGGGAAACTGGCACAGCGGGACTGGCTGTGGTCAGGTCTTGTTAACCCGAGTTCTGAGCCCCCGCAGCAATGCCGGCCGGACAGCCGTCCCGCACCTCTACTTCGGCAGATAGGTCTCATAGGGCTCGGTGTTGATCAGCAGGATCACGCATTCCGTGTCCGAGAGGCAGGCGTCGGCATGCATCTCATTGGCCTTCTGGGTCCAGTAGGATCCGGGAGGCAGCTCGACCTTGCTCGCCTCGCCGCCGTCCATCTGCCAGTGCGCCCATAGGCCCTGGATCACCACGGCGCGATAATCGGCGGTGTGCGCATGAACAGGGGCGTGCCAGTTGCCCGGGACTTTCAGCAAGGTACCCGCGGGGCCCTTGACCCTTTCTCCCCATAGCGGTCCGAGACGCTGCGGTTGGTCCGGCGCCTCAGAAACATAGGGAATCTTGTTGGCCGGCAGATAGCTGTCCTCAAGGGCGGAGGCACGGCCGGGGACAGTGAGCATTGCGGCCAGCGTCAGGATTTTTAAGTGATTTGGCATCGCTTCTCCTCTTCGGGCCGACTGCCGCCAGCGCTCGTCTGTTGGATGACAAGCTATTGCAAATGGCCAAGCCGGGAATGGCATTCTGTCCGGAACACTTGGCAATTCATCCAGGCCGGAAATCGCCACTGCAAACAGCGTTGATCTAGCCTTTTCCCGAGGCGCCGCCCGCGGCGCGCAAATGGCTGGGCGCGCTGCCGACGATGCGCTTGAAGGCCCGGCTGAACGACGCTTCCGAATCGTAGCCCAATCTGGCGGCGATCACCGACACCCGCATCCCTTCTTCCTCGAGCCACCGCCTTGCCTGATGCATGCGTACCCCGGCGACATATTTTGCCGGTGTCTCTCCGACGACGGCCGTGAAACGTTCGGCAAAAGCCGACCGTGAGGCGCCCATCTCGCGGGCCAGCGCTTCGACGGTCCAGTTCCTGTCAGGCTGCCGATGAATGGCGACCAGCACGCGGCCGATGCCCCGATCCTTGATCGCCGCGATCCAACCCGTGATGTCACCGGCGCTGTTCTCCACCCAGGAGCGGATGATGGCTGCGGCCAATACATCGGCCAGCCGCGCCAGCATCATGCCGGAGCCGGCCCGGTTCCTCGTCGCCTCGTCGGCCATGGCTTCCAGCAAATGCGGGATGCCTGGCTCGCCAGCCATCAGCTCCTTCGCGCGCAGCATATCCGGTATCATGGCCAGCAGTGGATGCGAGCCATCGTGGTTAAAGTGCATGCTGCCGCAGAACAGCAGCGTTTTTGCACCATGGCCGCCGTTCGAGACGGCGTAGACATTGTCCTGCAGGGGCTCGACGCTGTAGCTTTCGAGCGGTTCGGCTTGTACACCGGGTGCGCTGGCAAGGATATGCTCGGCGCCGCGCGGCAACAGCAATGCATCGCCGGCTTTCAGTTCCATCCATTCGCCTGGTGGCGAAAGCAGCCAGCATCCGGCACGGCCGATGAAGTGAAACCGCGCCGCCTTCTGCACCGGAAAGAGCACGGCCCAAGGCGCGCCCAGTTCGCAGCGGCCATAGTCGACGCCCTCGAGGCGCAGCGCGCGCAACATCTCGGTCAACGCACCCCCCGGGGCCGGCACAGTGTCGTTGGGCGAGGTCAAGTCCATGCCGATTCCTACAGCAGTTCAGCGTCCCACGGAAACGCTGAACTGCTGTACCTCTTCGGGCAATTCCGGACGGAATTGCTCCAGCCTGGAGTCACGGCCTGCCGCTTCAGCCGGCCTGGCGGATCTCAGCATGTTCCTCGGCACGCAGGTGGCTGGGAGCCGAGCCGATGACGCGCTTGAAGGCCCGGCTGAAGGCGGCGTCCGACTCATAACCCAGGCGTGTGGCGACGACGGAAATCTTCTGGCGATCGCGCACCAGCCATTGTCGGGCCTGGTGCATGCGCACCTGGGTGACGTACCTGGCCGGCGTGTCGCCGACAATGGTGGCAAAACGCTCGGCAAAGCCCGATCGCGAGGCGCCCATCATCCTGGCGAGCGCCTCGACGGTCCAGTCGCGGTCCGGTTCGAGATGGATGGCGGCCAGAACGCGCCCGATGTCGGGATCCCTGACCGCCGCGATCCAACCGCTTGAATCGCCGCAGCCGCGCTCGACCCATGAGCGGATCACGGTGGCGGCAAGGACGTCGGCGAGCCGCGCCAGAATGCCGCCGGAGCCGACGCGCTCCATCGTCACTTCACGCGCCATCGAGTCCAGGAGATGCGGAATACCCGGCTCATAAGCTTCGAGTTCATGCGCGCGCATGACATCAGGCATCATGCCGAGCAGGGGATGCAGGCCATCGATGTTGAAGTACATGCTGCCGAAAAACAGCAGCGTGCCCGGACAGCGACCATCGGGGCACATGGCTTCATTGGACATGCAATAGACGTTCTTGCAGACTTCTTCGGCCGCGTAGCCCTGGATCGGCCAAGCCTTGGTGCCCGGTTCGCTTGCCAGCACATGCGCTGCGCCACGCGGCAGCAGTGCCGCGTCGCCCGCCTTGAGCTCGACCCACTCGCCCGAGGGCTGCATTAGCCAGCAGCCCTTGCGGCCGATGAAGTGGAATCGCGCCGCTGCCTGGGCCGGAAACTGGATGCCCCAAGGCTCCCGCATTTCGCAACGGGCGTAGTCGACGCCGTCGAGACGCAGCCCGCGCAATATGTCGGTCAGCGGATCGCCAGTGGTCGAAATTTTGGACGAACGGTCAAACATAATGGTGTTTCTAGCATGGAAACTCCAGGTCGTCACTCCCTATGTTGCAGTGCAGCCAAATGTTGCGCTGCAACTTCATCGGAGACTGACCATGGCCGAACCCGCGACGGGCGTCGTCGACGCCGCCCTATTGAACACTGTCGATCAGGAGGAACGAACCGAGCCGGCATGGGGCGCCGTCGTCTCGCTGGCGCTTGGTGTTTTCGGTCTCGTTACGGCGGAATTCCTGCCCGCCAGCCTGTTGACGCCGATGGCGAGCGATCTCGGCGTCAGCGAAGGCGTTGCGGGACAAGCGGTCACCGCGACCGCGATCGTCGGCGCCATTGCCGCCCCCACAATGGCGATCATGACACGGCGCATGGATCGCAGGCTGGTGATGTGGATGCTGACCGCGTTTCTGATCGCCTCGAACCTTTTGGCCGCCTTTGCCTCGTCGCTGTCCATGCTTCTGCTTGCCCGCGTCGTGCTCGGCGTT
This sequence comes from Mesorhizobium sp. B2-8-1, assembly GCF_006440955.1. Lineage (NCBI taxonomy): Bacteria > Pseudomonadati > Pseudomonadota > Alphaproteobacteria > Hyphomicrobiales > Phyllobacteriaceae > Mesorhizobium > Mesorhizobium sp. B2-8-1. The sequence continues at coordinate 184,337 of NZ_VFTX01000004.1, forward strand.
GCACTCGGCGGCTTCTGGGCTATGTCGGCGGCCATGGCGTTGCGGCTGGTGCCGATGCGGCTGATGCCGCGCGCCATGTCGATCATCCTGACCGGCGTTTCGCTGGCCACCGTCACTGCCGCCCCTGTCGGGGCCTATGTCGGCGACATCTGGGGCTGGCGCACGGCTTTCATGATCGCCACCGTCGTCGCCGCGCTGGCGTTGCTGGTGCAGGTCGCCACCATTCCGAAGCTGCCGCCGATGGGCGTGGCAAGTTTCCGCACCTTGCTCGAGGTGCTGGAACGCCCGTCCATCAGGGTGGCGCTGCTGGTCGTGCTGCTGGTCGCTTCGGGGCACTTTGCCGGCTTCACCTATGTGCGCCCCTTCCTCGAGAAGATCCCGATGCTCGGCATCGAGACAATCTCGCTGGTGCTCCTGGCCTATGGCATAGGCGGCTTCTTCGGCAATATCGCCGGCGGCATCCTGGCCGAACGCAATCTCAAGGCCGCCGTCGCGCTGGCACCCCTGCTGATCGCAGTGGCCGCCGCCTCGATGCTGGTCTTCGGCGCCTCGCCGGCGATCGCCGCCGCCGCCGTGGCGGCCTGGGGCTTTGCCTTCGGCGCGGTGCCGGTCGGGCTGCAGACATGGCTGGTGCGGGCCGCGCCCGATCAAGCCGAGAGCGCCGGCGGCCTGATGGTCTCCACCTTCCAGGTGGCGATTGCGCTCGGCGCAGTCTTTGGCGGCCTGCTGGTCGATCATGCCGGCGTCGCCAGTGCCTTCGCCTATTGCGGCGTGGCGACTTTGCTGGCGGCAGTCGTGGTGTTTCTGCTCGCCCCAAAACGCGCCGAGTAGGCTCTCCCGACAACCATCCCTGACTTGCGCAACGGCCCGAGAACCATCATGGTTCTCGGGCCGTTGCCTTTGCGATGGCGGCGTCGCTGACAGGCAGACGCGGCAGGCTGCCGGCGAAATTCAGGCTGAACGCCCATCGAAGTCGAAGATCGACAAGGCGGACGGATCGACATCGGTGACACAGTTGACATTAATATAGGCGCTGCGTTCACTCCCCTCGCGCACATCCTCGGCGAAAGGATGGATGCCGCAGGTGCGACAGAAGCGGTGCGCGATGGCGCAGTTGCCGAATGTGTAGGTGCCGATCTCGTCGCTCCAGGCCAGCACCCGCAGCGCCTGATGCGGAACGGCGCACAGCAAGGCGCCCTTGCGCGAGCAGATCGAGCAATTGCACCGCACGGCTCCGGTCAGTTCCGCCTCGAACTCGAAGGCGACCTTGCCGCAATGACAGCTGCCTTTGTAGAGCATCGTTCTCTTCCTTGCGTCCGCCAGGGGTGCAAAACCGCCCGCGCCGGGTTAAGTCTCGGCACGCCACGCGCCGGCTGCTAAGCTTAAGACGTCCCAGAGGTCCGGAGTCCGACACCGAAGATGCAATCCGTCCGCGATCACCTGGAAACTACCCTTGCGCGTCTCGCCGCCCGTGCCGGTGAAGAACGTGTGTTCACGAAACTCTATACCGAAGCCGCGCGAGCCGCAGCCGATGCCGCCGACGCGCGGCGGAGGGCCGGCGTGAGGCTCGGACCGCTCGACGGAACGATCATTTCGATCAAGGACCTGTTCGATGTCTGCGGCGAGGCGACCACGGCCGGATCACTGCTGCTCAAGGATGCTGCGCCGGCAATTGGCGACGCCATGATTGTGCGCCGGCTGCGGCAAGCCGGCGCGGTGATCATCGGCAAGACCAACATGACCGAGTTCGCCTTTACCGCCATCGGCGACAACCAGCACTATGGCACGCCTGGCAACGCGACCGATGCCGACCGCATTCCCGGCGGCTCTTCCTCCGGCGCCGGCGTTTCCGTCGGCGAGGGGACGAGCGAAATCTCCATCGGTTCCGACACTGGCGGATCGATCCGTATTCCGGCGGCACTTAACGGTGTCGTCGGCTTCAAGCCGACGGCGCGGCGGGTGCCGCTCACAGGCGCCTTTCCACTGTCGGCCACGCTGGACTCGGTCGGCCCGCTCGCCCGCACCGTGGCGCAATGCGCCGCAGCCGATGCGGTGATGGCGGGCGAGGACTTGGCGCTGCCGGCGCCACTCGCCCTTGCGGGGTTGCGCATCGGTCTCCCGCGCGGCGTGCTTTTCGGAGAGACTGAAGGCGCGGTGGCAGCAGCGTTCGAGCGCTGCCTCGGCAAGATCGAGCAGGCCGGCGCACGGGTCGCGGACCTGTCGATCGACGACCTGATCGCGGACCTTCGCGCGTTCACAAAACGTGGTTCGATCGCCGCGATGGAAGGGGCTGAAGTGCATGCAGACTGGTTGGCGGCAGGCGCTCCGGTGCCGGTTGACCCGCATGTGAGCGGACCCTTGTCGCGGGCGGCAATGCTGCCGACCCCGGTTTACATCAGGGCACTGCGTCGCCGTGCTGCGTTGGCCGCCGCCACGGATGAGCGGCTGACGTCGGTCGATGTGCTGGCCCTGCCAACCACGCCGGTGACGGCGCCGACCATCGTCTCCCTGGCGCAAGATGCCGGTCTGCGCGATCGCACGGAGGGCCTGCTGCTGCGCAACACGCAGGTGGCCAACCAGTTCGATCTCTGCGCGATCTCGCTGCCGATACCAGGCATGGCGCTGCCGGCCGGCTTGATGCTGGTGGCGCGCCACGGCCATGACCGCCGTCTGCTGAGCATCGCCGCTGAAGTGGAGAGATTGCTGGGCGGCTGATCGGGACTGAACCGAATGTCAGTGTGAAGAGCAGTGCTTGCGTTCGCTGTCCTTGGCGGCGCGCTCGACGGCCGTCGCGATCAGCCACGGCAGGCTGTATTGCTTGCCGGTGATGGTCTGGGTGCGTCGCTCGATCGATCCCCTGACGACAATCTTGCCGGCAGAGAGCGCATCCGAGGCCTCGACCATCGCCTTGTCCTTCGTCGGCAATCCGCCGGTGTCGATCGACACGCCCTTGATGATCTTGCCGGTGGCGAGGTCGAGCACGCTGTTCGATGGGCAGGGAGCCTTGAAACAGCGCAGCCCGTTGTCGCAATAGACATAGCTGCTTTTGGCCGCGGCGAGCGAGGGCAGCAGGCCCGCTGAAGTGGTGGCAAGGCAAAGGAATGCGAGGCGGAGAACGGACATGGCTCCAGCGTCGCGAAGAATTGGGGCGAAACGGCGATGGTCTAGCTGTCGGCGGGAAACCGTCGCCGATAGTGCCCGACCACTTCCGGGTTGCGCAGATTGACCGGCAATTTGCCTGCCAGCACCAGCAGGGCCTCGCCGGCCGCGCCAACGCCCATGCGCATCATCGATTCCTCGGTGATGCCGGCCATGTGCGGGGTGATGACGACATTGTCGAAGCTGAAATAGGGATGATCCGGTGGCAGCGGCTGCGTCGAGAACACGTCGAGCGCGGCACCGCCGATGCGGCGCTCCCGCAAGGCCTCGATCAGCGCGTCGTCATCGACGACGGGCCCGCGCGACACGTTGATCAGCAGCGCGTTGGGTTTCATGCGCGATATGCGTTCGCGGCTGATCAGGCCGCGCGTTTCCGGCGTCAGCGGACAGCACAGGACGATGATGTCGCTCTGCTCGGCCAGCGCGTCGATCGACAGGAAGCCGACCTTGTCCGGCGCCGGCTGCATGCTGCGGGTCGTTGCGACCACTTTCAGGTCGAACCCATGCGCGGCGATATGGCCAACGGCCTGTCCGACGGCGCCGAGACCGACGATGCCGATCGTCTTGCCGGCGAGCTCGATGTTGGAATTGGCGTGCTCGCGACCGGCAAGCCAGCCCTTGGCGCGCAGGTCGCGGTCGACGACACGAAACTGCCGAAGCAGGGCGAGGGCTGCAAACATCACATGCTCGGCCACCGAGCGTGCGTTGACCGCCGGCACGTTGGCGACCAGCACACCTGCCGCGGTCGCTGCTTCCATCGGGATCATGTCGAGCCCGGCGCCATGGCGGATCGCTGCCCGCAACCTGGTGGCACCCTCGAACAGCAGGGGCGGCAGGGGCGCGCGCACAATGACGATGTCGGCATTCCTCGCCTCGGCGGCCAGCGTGCCCGGATCGATGGCCGAGGCGACGACAAGCTCACCCGCCCCCGCCAGCATGGCCGCGGCGCGCGGATGCAGTCTGTGCGTCGACAGGATGCGCGTCATCCCCGTCAGGCCTGTTCGAGCGTCGGGTTTTGCGGCGCCGCCCCGAGGCCTTCGATCAGCCCCTTCCAGTAGCTTTCCGCGCCCTGCAGGTGGGCGCTCATCAGCGCCTGGGCGAGATTGCCGTCGCGCCGCAGCAGCGCCTCGTATATCTGGATGTGTTCGGCATGCGAGCGCACGCTGCGCTCCGGATCGTTGAAGTAGATCGGCAGGCGCTGCTCGCCCATCAAATAGTAAACGCTGCAGATGTTGTGGAAGACGCCATTCTTGGTGGCGCGCACGATCTCGAGATGGAATTCGCGGTCCTCCTTGGCGAGGCCTTCGCCTGCCGCGATGCGTTCTTCCGAGGCCTTCAGGATCTCGCGCAGCCGTTCGAAATTCTCCTCGGTGGCACGCGAGCATGCAAGTTCGGCCGCCTTGATCTCATGGATCTTGCGCAATTCGACCGTCTCGTAGATCTGCAAGGGATCGAGCGGCAGGCCGGCGCGCGCGAACAGCGCCAGCGCCTCGACGCTGGCCTGCTTGGTGTCGATATAGATGCCGGACTTGGCCCTGCGCTCGACGATGCGCATGGCCTCGAGAATGGCCAGCGCTTCGCGGATCTGGCCGCGGCTGACGCCGAAATGCTCCGCCAGTTCGCGTTCCGACGGGGTTCGGCCCGTCTCCTTGTCGGAATGGGAGAACAGATAGGCGGCAAGCTCCGCGAGAAGGTTGTTTTCTTTCATCGTCAATTGCGTTGCGCGTGCGCCTCCAGGAATCGCTCCGAAATGGTGAATCCCAATCCGGGCTTTTCGGGGATCGCTATCATACCGTCCCTGGCTTCGACAGTCTCTTCGACAAGGTCGTGGATCATCGGATTGGCACCGAGCGAGTATTCGACGGTGAAGCTCGACGGCGAGGCGGCGCAGACATGCAGCCCGGCGAAGAAGCAGGGCGCGCCGGCCCATAGATGCGGCGCAAAGCGCAGGTTGAAGGCGCTGGCGATGGTTCCGATCTTCATGGCCTCGCTGATGCCGCCGCAGAAGGCGGGATCGGGCTGGAAGATGTCGGCGGCCTTGAGCACGGCGAGGTCGCGGAAGGCATAGCGGGTCGCATCGCTTTCGCCGGTGGCGATCGGTATGGCACCGGAGGCACGGACTTCGGCAAGGCCGGACTTGTCGTCGGCGATCACCGGCTCCTCGAACCAGGCAAGGTCGAGATCGCCGGCGAGATGGATGAAACGCTTGGCCTCCGCCACCGTATAGGTGCCATGGGCGTCGACCATCAACTCGACGTCGGGGCCGAGCGCCTCACGGGCGGCGCGAACGCGAGCGGCCGACACATGCGCGGCGCCATCCATGGCGCCGATGCGCATCTTCAGCGCCTTGAAGCCGCCCCTGGCGACATAGGATTTGAGCTGGTCGCCGATCGCGTCGGCGGACGCCCAGCCACCCGAGGCGTAGGCCGGCATGCGATCGAGCTTGCGCCCACCGATCAGCCGCCAGACCGGCTGCCCGAGCGATTTGCCCAGTATGTCCCAGAGCGCGATGTCGACGGCGCTGATGGCGGCCACGCTCATGCCGCGCCGCGCCAGCTGCGGCATGGCATGGCCGGCGCGCGCCGCGCTGTCGTGGCGCACGCCGTTGTAGAGCATTTCCCAGATGATGCCGATATCGGCCGGATCGCGGCCGACGAGCTGCGGCCCGACCTCGCGGTTCAGCATATGGACGAGCGCACCATAGCTGCCGGCGCTGCCGGCGGCGTTCTTGCCTTCGCCCCAGCCGACCAGCCCGTCATCGGTTTCGATGCGCAGGATGGCGGCGTCGAAGGTCGTCACCTGACCGAAATCGCTGCGGTGCTGCTTGGCCGCCTCGATCGGTATGCGAATCCACCAGGCCTGGACGCTTTTGATGCGCATGGTCTTCCCCGGCCCTGCCGCCGGATGGCGGGAGGGCTCATTCCCAATCGGATCGGCTACTTGATCAGCGGCAGCAGCGTTTCGGCAGTGATCCGCATCTGGTCGGTGTAGAACTTTTCCGTCAGCACGCTGGAGCCGTGATCCTGGATGAATTTGAGCTGCTCGGGCGAGATGTCGACCGGGTGGCGTTCGACCATGTCGGGGTAGGGCGCGGCCGGGGTGCGGTCGACAGGCGCGACGAACTCGTTGGTCAGCGCCCCGTCATAGCCGACCTCCCGCAAGGTCGCGACGATCTTCGGCCAATCGATCTGGCCGAGGCCTGCGGCGAAGCGGTTGTTGTCGGCGACGTGGAAGTCGAACAGGCGCTTTCCGACCTTACGGATCGCGTCGTAAACGTTAAATTCCTCCATATGGATGTGGTAGGCGTCCAGGCAGACGCCACATTCCGGGCTGACCGCGTCGGCCAGCGCCAAGGCCTGGGCGCCGCGATTGAACAGGTAGGTCTCGAAACGGTTGAGCGGCTCGACCGCGATCTTGACGCCGACCTTCTTGGCGTGGGTGAAGCACTCCCTGGTGGCATCGACCACCCACTTCCATTCCTCTTCCTCGGTGCCGTCCGGCACGACCTTGCCGACGGTCGCGGGAACCAGCGTGATGATCTCGCCGTCGAGTTCGCTGACCATGGTCAACACGTCCTTGACGTATTGCACGGAGCGCTCGCGCTGGCCCTGGTCCCGGGCGGCAAGGTTGCGTTCGCCCAGCATCAAGGTCACGGCGCCCCAGCAGCGTATGCCGTGCTCCTTCAGGAGCGCGCGCGTCTCCTTGGTCTTGTATTGGTCGGGCTCGCCGGAAATCTCGATCGACTCATAGCCGAATTTCTTGATGCGCTTGAGCGTCGTCTCCAACGGTTCCGCGCGCATCCAGTTGTGCGTCGAAAGATGCATGGTCTGTCCTTCCCGGATCGTCCCTAATGGTTCGCCTGCAACATGCCGTCACCGGATGTGACGGACGGTTCCTCCCCAGGGCGTTCCAGCATTTCTTCGCAAACTGGTTCGACCAATTGGGCCCAAGACGAGGTCTACAGCAATTTCCCACGCGCGGCAAGAACTGTGCGATGGCAACTTGATGTCTGGATTACTCCATTGATTATATTGGACTATGCTGCCCTCCCGTGGCACAGTGGAAGGCTCTGAATGTGAGTGGCAAGGCTTGACCAAATCGCCACGTTTGGTAATACCAGAATGACAATGCATGCAAGTGACCGTTGAGAACAGACCAAAGTGGCTGGCCCTGTCTTCAATCGGCGCTATGCTCGGGCGCGACAACAATGAGGGAGGATGCCGATGCCTACGACGATGAAGGGCCCTGGACTGTTCCTGGCGCAGTTCGCGGGCGATGCAGCGCCGTTCAATTCGCTTGCATCGATCACAAAATGGGCGGCCGGTCTCGGCTATAAGGGCGTGCAGATCCCGACCTGGGACGCGCGCTTGTTCGACCTCCAAAAGGCTGCGTCTTCCAAGGCCTATTGCGACGAGGTGAAGGGCATCTGTGCCGACGCCGGCGTTGAGATCACCGAACTATCGACGCATCTGCAGGGGCAATTGGTGGCGGTGCATCCGGCCTATGACGCGCAGTTCGACGGCTTTGCGCCGGCTTCGGTGCACAACAACCCCAAAGCGCGGCAACAATGGGCGGTCGAACAGATGCAGTTCGGGGCCAAGGCGTCGCGCAATCTCGGGCTCGACGTCTCGGTGAGCTTCAGCGGCGCGCTGGCTTTCCCCTACCTCTATCCCTGGCCACAGCGGCCGGCCGGATTGATCGAAGAGGCGTTCGCAGAACTAGGCAAGCGCTGGAAGCCGATCCTCGATGTCTACGAGGACAATGGCGTCGACGTCGGCTACGAAATCCATCCCGGCGAGGATGTGTTCGACGGGGCGACGTTCGAGATGTTCCTCGACGCGGTCGGCGGCCACAAGCGCTGCAACATCAATTACGATCCGTCGCACTTCCTGTTGCAGCAGCTCGACTATCTCGAATTCATCGACATCTACCACGAGCGCATCAAGGCCTTCCACGTCAAGGACGCCGAGTTCAATCCGACCGGGCGGCAAGGCGTTTATTCCGGCTACCAGAGCTGGACGAACCGCGCCGGCCGCTTCCGCTCGCTCGGCGACGGACAAGTGGATTTCGGCGGCATCTTCTCCAAGCTGACGCAGTACAATTATGATTCCTGGGCGGTGCTGGAGTGGGAGTGCTGCCTGAAGCATCCGGAAGATGGCGCGGCCGAAGGCGCGCCCTTCATCCAGCACCACATTATCCGGGTGACGGAGAAGGCGTTCGACGATTTCGCCGGCGGTGCCACGGATAAGAAGGTGCTGCGCGCCATGATGGGAATCTAGCGCGGGTTTTCCCTCTCCCTCGAGGGGGAGGTATCTCAGACACGAGGGAGACGACATGGTTGGTGCATCGAAGTCGGAAACGGGAGGCGGCCCGATCCGCTATGGCATGGTCGGTGGCGGGCAAGGCGCTTTCATCGGCGCGGTGCACCGGATCGCGGCGCGCATGGACAATGAGTTCGTGCTGGTCGCCGGCGCGCTGTCGTCCGATCCGGCGCGCGCCAAGGCCTCTGCCGCCGAGCTCGGGCTCGACCCTTCGCGCAGCTACGCGTCCTATGCCGAGATGGCCAAGGCCGAGGCAAAGCGCCCGGATGGCATCGAGGCGGTGGCCATCGTCACTCCGAACAATGTGCATGTGCCGGCGGCCAGGGCGTTTCTTGAAGCCGGCATCCATGTCATCTGCGACAAGCCGCTGGCGACGACGCTGGCCGAGGCAAAGAAGCTCGCGGCGATCGTCGAGAAGACCGGCAAGGTGTTCGTGCTGACCCACAATTACACCGCCTATCCGATGATCCGCCAGGCGCGCGAGATGGTGGCCAAGGGCGTGCTCGGCGACATCCGCATCGTGCAGTCGGAATATCCGCAGGACTGGCTGACGGAGGACCTTGCCGCCACCGGTCAAAAACAGGCGGCGTGGCGTTCCGACCCCAAGCAGGCCGGTGCCGGCGGCGCGCTCGGCGACATCGGCACGCATGCCTACAATCTTGCCCGCTTTGTCTCCGGGCTGGAACTCGACACGCTGTCGGCCGATCTCGACGCCTTCGTGCCGGGACGGCAGCTCGACGACAATGTCAACGTGATGCTGCGCTTCAAGCCGGTCGGCAAGACGCATGCGGCAAAAGGCATGATCTGGGCAAGCCAGGTGGCGCCCGGCCATGAGAACGGGCTGAAGCTGCGCATCTATGGTTCGAAGGGCGGGCTGGAATGGGTGCAGGCCGATCCGAACTATCTCTGGTATACGCCGTTCGGCCAGCCCAAGCAGCTGATCACCCGCAACGGTGCCGGCGCGTTGCCGGTTGCGGGCCGTGTCAGCCGCGTTCCTTCCGGCCATCCCGAAGGCTATCTCGAAGGCTTCGCCAACATCTACCAGGAGGCCGCGCGCGCCATCCGCGCCGCGCGGCGCAAGGGCGGCAAGCCTGCCAAGGACGTCGTGTTCCCGACCATTCAGGACGGCGTGGAGGGCATGGCCTTCATCGAGGCCTGCGTGAAATCGTCGAAGAAGAATGGAGCGTGGACGAAACTTTAAATTGACCTCGCGGGGGATCATTTTGGGGAGGGGCGTCGATGAAAATCGGCATGTGCATGTTCTTGTGGACGACGGCCGTATCGAAGAAGCACGAGCCATTGCTTCGCGACATCAAGGCCACCGGCTTCGACGGCGTCGAGATACCGATCTTTGCCGGTATGCCGGACGACTACAGAAAACTCGGCGAGTTGCTCGATCGCATAGGGCTTGAACGGACCGCCGTTTCAGCGATGGGCGATCCGGCGATGAACCTGATCTCGGCCGATGTGGCAACGCGCAAGGCCGGCGTCGACTACATGAAATGGGCGATCGATTGTGCAGATGCCCTCGGCGCCCGAACTTTGAGCGGCCCGCTGCATTCGACACTCGGCGCCTTTTCCGGGTCCGGGCCGACCGCGGCCGAGAGGAAACGTTCCGTCGCCTCGCAGCGCGCCATCGGCGATCATGCCGGCAAGCGGAACGTCACCATCGGGCTCGAGGCGCTCAACCGCTTCGAATGCTATCTCCTCAACACGATGGCCGACCTGTCGGAGCATATCGATGCCATCGACCGGCCGCACATCAAGGCGATGTACGACACCTTCCACGCCAATATCGAGGAGGCCGACCCGATCGGCGCCTATACGAAGCATCGCAGGAATGTCGTGCATATCCATATATCGGAGAACGATCGCGGCGTGCCGGGTCGTGGCAACATCCCCTGGAAGGAAACATTCTCGGCCATCCGCAAGAGCGGCTATGACGACTGGCTGACGATCGAGGCGTTTGGACGTTCGCTGAAGGATCTCGCGGCGGCGACCAAGGTGTGGCGCGATTTTTCCGAGAGCCCGGAAGCGGTTTATCGGGATGGATATAAGCATATCAAGAACGGGTGGAAGAAGGCCGCCTAGGTGCCTTGGTCGGGCGATAGTGACGCGAACAAGACCTGCGTCGGCGACCCTTGGCGCAAGGCGAGGCGTTGATTGCGCCTGGCCCATTTTCCAGTTGCGTTCGCGGCGGTTTCCAGGTGGTTCCCCACTCCGTCTCGGCTTCGCCGAGCCACCTGTCTCCCTCCGGAGCCCTCCGGAGGGAGAGGAAAGGGACCCGGTGGCCGGGGATAGAAAGAAGCGTCGGCCTAGAGGACAGGCGTGGGACGGCCTGGCGCCTTTCCTCTCCCCCGTCGATCGGGGGAGAGGTGTCGAGCGCAGCTCGACGGAGTGGGGGTCGACCCTTGGCGCGGCACCATACGATGCCCGTGCTTATGCGTCACAAGGTTAGCCCTGCTCGGCCTGCAACCTGTTGTAGTCGTGAATCGTCCGGCTCAGCCTGCGGCGCAGGAAATTGGAAATGTTGTCGAAGATGAAGACCACGACCAGCGTCAGCAGCACCATGTAGAAGACGTTGGCCCAGTTCGAATTGGTGCGCATCGCTTCCCACAGTTTCAGACCGATGCCGCCGGCGCCGACGGCGCCGATAATGGTTGCGCCCCTCGTGTTGGATTCCCACTGATAGAGCGTCTGGCTGATGAACACCGGCACCACTTCCGGCAGTACGCCGTAGCGCTGCACCAGAAGACGGTTGGCGCCTGTCGACACAACACCTTCGCGCGGCTTGTCATCGATGTTCTCCAGCGCCTCGGAATAGGTTTTGCCGAGCGTGCCGATCTCGGTGAAGAAGATCGCGGCGCTGCCGGCCAGCGGACCCGGTCCGAAGGCGCGCGTGAAGAACAGTGCCCAGATCAGCATATCGATGGAGCGCATGAAGTCGAAGAAGCGCTTGAGCAGCTGGTTTACCAGCCGGTTGGGGGTGATGTTGCGGGCGGCGAAGAAGGCGAGCGGGAAGGCGACGATGCCGCCGAGCGCGGTGCCGAGAAAGGCCATGACGATGGTCTGCAACAGCTTTGTCCAGACATCGCCATGCTGCCACTGCGCATTGTTCCAGATGTTGTTGCCGGCGAGCGCCAGATTGGAGGTGCCCGCTTTCAGCTCGGGGCCCGACGTGATCAGTGACACCACCTCGCCGGCGGATTTTCCGAAGAAGGGCGAGCGTGTGTCGAAGACGAAGTTCGCCCAGCCGAGAAAGCGCTTGCGGATCCTGACGCGATCGGGGGCGACGCGGACCTCGCCGGCGAAGCCCATGTCGGCGACGACCTCATCCTCATGCACGGTGACCCAGTCGGGAACAGGTCCCGAGACCAGCGGCTTGCCGCTGTCCAGCGCCACCGCCACGCTCGTCCCAGCGGCGACGATCGTTGCTCGTGCCTTGTCGAAGGTGACCGACTTCGCCGTGCCGTCGATCAGGACCGTCACCGAACCGTCGGCGTTGGTCTTGACCCAATCCGGGTGGGGATTGGGGCCGAGTACAGAAAAGCGGGGGTATTTGGCCGTTATCTGCGGCTCGTCGAGGCGGAAGATCGGCTGCACGTCGTAACTGATCCACTGGGTCAGGAACAGCGGCAGCCGCTCCCAATGCGATTCCCGCAGCACTTGCGGCAGATTGAAGAACCACAGCGCGTAGAGCAGGTAGAGCAAGATGCCGCCAAGCAGCAGCAGCGGCCCGAAACGCTTGTGGAACGGCCGGCGGAACACTTGCGGGAAGCGTTCCTCGATCGACTGGATTTCGGCGGCGGTCATGATCAGGCGCTCATCACAAAGGCCTGTTCGCCGACCAGCTTGCGGCGCAGCCAGGCGGAGAACTGGTCGACGATGAAGATGGTCGTGAACAGGAGCAGCACCAAGGCTATCGTCTTGGCGCCGAAGCCGCGCGAGATCGACAGCTTCAGCTCCTCGCCGATGCCGCCGCCGCCGACCGCGCCCATGATGGTGGAGATGCGCACGTTGATCTCGATCCTGAGCAGCGTATAGGACATGAAATTGGGCAGCACCTGCGGCAGGCCGGCAAAGCGTACCCGTTCGAACCAGTTGGCGCCGACGGCCCGCAGGCCTTCCTCGGCGCGCATGTCGATGTTCTCGTTGATCTCATAGAACAGCTTGCCCAACGCGCCGATCGAATGCAGACCGATGGCGATGATGGCGGCGATCGGACCTATCGAAACGATGGCCGCGAACAGGCCGGCGATGACGATCTCGGGAAAAGCCCGCAGCAGTTCCATGAAGCGCTTGACGACAAGCCGCAGCAGCGGATGCGGCGTCAGGTTGCGCGCCGCGATGAAGGAGAACGGCACGGCGAAGACGAAACCAATTGATGTCGAGACCAGCGCCACGTTAAGCGTGGTCAGCATCAGCTCGAAATATTCGGGGATGTAGAAGCCGCCCCAGACATAGGCGCGGCCGAGCGGAAAGTTGAATTCCTGCGTGCCGGTGTCATGCGGGGAGGCGATGTCGAACAGCGCCCGCCAGACATCGTTCCAGTCCTTGGGAACGAGCCAGCTCAGGAAATCCAGTATGTGCGGAAGCCGGTCGAAGAAGTGTCCGGCATTGGCATCGTCGGCGAACCACATGGTGCCGCCGAGTGCGACCAACAGCAGGCCGACGCCGATGGCGGTGTAGAGCCGGCGCAAGGAGGTCTGGCGACGCCAGGCGTCGGCCATCTGGTGCGTGGCGCCGGAAGGAGCTGTCAGGGAAAGGGTCATGGTCGGAGATGCAAGAAGGGCGGCGTTTTCTCGACGCCGCCCTTCCTGACTTCTGCCTTTAGCCGCCGATGGCTGCCTTACGGGCTTCGACGATGACGTTATAGAAATCCGCCTTCACCGGAACGTAGCCGGTAAAATCACCGCCTTCGACGCCTTCGAAGCAGGCCTTGTCCTTCTTGGGCAGGTCGGTGAAGAAGGCCGCCAGCTTGGCCGTCATCTCGTCGCCGAGCGCCGTGCGCACGACCAGCGGACCGTTCGGGATCAGGCCCGAGCGCCAGACCTCGACGAAGTCGTTGGGGTCGACGGCGCCCTTGGCGACTTCCTTGTGGAAGGTGCCGGAGGTGTAGCCGTCCTTGAAGTCGCCGATGCCGGAGGAATCGTCCACGGCCACGTCGACCTTGCCGTCTCGCACGGCGAGCACATTGTTCTCATGGCCGCCATTGAACTGGGTCGAGGCGAAGAAGGTCTCGTTCGACGCCCCCGTGTCCTTCGGAATCTGCGTCAGCGGGATCAGATAGCCGGAGGTCGAATCCGGATCGGCGTAGCCGAGCTTCTTGCCCTTGGCCGACTTGATGTCGGTGATGCCGGAAGACTTCAGCGCCAGGCCGATCGAATAGTAGCCGGTCGCGCCGTCGGTCTGCTGGGTGGTGAGGATCGGGGTCACCGCCTTGGGATCCTTGAGGACGACGCTGGCATAGCCGGAAGCGCCGAGTTCGGCGAAGTCGAGCGTGCCGCCGAGAAGGCCCTGGATGACACCGTCATAGTCGGCGGCCGGAAACAGCGAGACCTTCTCGAAGCCGAATTCGGCCTTCAGGTGATCGGCGAGGCACTGGTAGTTGCGCAGCCGGTCGGTTTCGTTCTCGCCGCCGAGGATGCCGACGCGGAATTCCTTCATATCGGCGGCATGCGCCGCGCCGGTGGCCATTGCGAGCACCGAAACGGCGCTGAAAACCATCTTCCTGAACATCTGATTTCTCTCCTGTAGGTTCCGGCCCCGCGCCGGCGGCGTTGGTGATTTTGACGGGTGCCCTGACGCGGGCTGGCGATCCATGTCCGCTCTCAGTAACCCGGGAACGCGGGTTCGAGCGGTCCGGCGGATGCGGCGATCTTTTGCTTGAAGGCAACGCTGGTGGAGGTGATGGCCTCGGAGATTTCGCCGCCATTGCTGTCGGCGCCATAGACGAGACGGACGGCCTCGCGGTTGAGCTCCTCCGGCGGCCCGTCGAACACGACCTTGCCCGCGGCCATGCCGATGATACGGTTGCAATAGGTACGGGCGGTGTCCAGCGTGTGCAGGTTGGTGACCACGGTGATGCCTTCGCGCAAATTGATGTCCTGCAGCGAATCCATCACCACCTTGGCGTTGAGCGGGTCGAGCGAAGCGATCGGTTCGTCGGCCAGGATCACCCGGGGCTGCTGCATCATGGCGCGGGCAATGGCGACACGCTGCTGCTGGCCGCCCGACAAGGTGCCTGCGGGCTGCAGCGCGGTACGGGCGATATCGAGCCGCTCGAGGGCGGCGACCGCCTGCGCACATTCGGTTCGCGAGAACATGCCGAAAAGGTTCGACAGGGTCGGACGATGGTTCAGCCGGCCGAGCAGCACATTGGTCAGCACGTCGAGGCGCGGCACAAGGTTGAATTGCTGGAAGATCATGGCGCAGTCGCGCTGCCAGCGCCTGAGCGGCGAACCGCGCAATTGCGAGACCTCGGCTCCGTCGAAGAAAATCGATCCATGGCTGGGATCGATGAGCCGGTTGATCATACGCAGAAGGGTCGACTTGCCGGCGCCGGAACGGCCGATGACGCCGACCATCTGACCCTGCGGGATCGAGATGCTGACATCGTTAACGGCGGTGTTCTTGCCAAATCGTCGGGTGACGCCGCGGATTTCGAGCGTGGCTGACATGGTGCGTTCCCGTCCAGTCGCGGTTGAAGGTCCTGTTGACCCTCGCTAGCGCAGCGCCATGAACCTGCGGTGTCGGATTGATGTCAGTTTTGTTACCACCCACAGCCGTGTCGTGCGCGATCAGGCCAGGACCAATCAGTTCCTCGAAGTGCTTCCATGTCCCTGAAGCTGCGGAAGGCAGGCGGCTCGAGAAGACAGCCCCCTGCCCGAACTCTGTGTAAGGGATGCGAATAGTGAGCAGCCCTATTCCATTCACCACCGTCATCCACCGTATTTTTCCAGGAAAGCTTCGGCCTCGAGCTGACGGAAATCGTCGAGTGCGGCGCGCAGCCTCGCATGGTCCCAATCCCACCAGGCAAGCGCCTGGTAGCGCTCGGCGGTGCGGCGGTCGAAGCGCTCGCGGACCGGCTTTGCCGGCACGCCGGCGACGATGGTGTAGGGAGCGACATCCTTCGATACCACCGCTCCGGCGCCGACGGCGGCGCCATCGCCGACGGTGATGCCGGGCAGGACTGTCGAGCCATGGCCAAGCCATGTGTCGTGGCCGATTGTGACGCGCCTGGCGCGGCGCTCAGCGAAAAATTCGCTCTCGTGTTCGGCATCGTCCCAATAGTCCGATGCGCGGTAGGTGAAATGGTGCAGCGTCGGCCGCCAGGTCGGGTGGTTGGTGGCGTTGATGCGCACGCTTGCCGCGATGTTGGAGAATTTGCCGATCGTCGCACACCAGACGGCGCAGTCCTGCATCATGTAGGAATAGTCGCCGAGTTCGCTTTCCGAAACCCGACAGCGGTCGGCGATTTCGGTCCACCGGCCAAGCGTCGAATTCTCCACGTCCGCCGTCGGGTGGACCAGCGGCGTCTCCGACAATTTCCTGCTCATGCGGCGAGCTTTCCCGGGGCGAAGGCGGTGACGTCGATGATGCGGTCGGCCACCGCTTCGCGCACATCATGGTCGTGGAAGATGCCGAGCAGGGCGACGCCTGCCGTTTTCTTGGCGGCGATGAGTTCGATCACCACATCGCGGTTCCTTGCGTCGAGCGAAGCGGTCGGCTCGTCGAGCAGCAGGATCGGGTGCTCGGTGATGAAGCCACGCGCGATATTGACGCGCTGCTGCTCGCCGCCGGAGAAGGTCGCCGGCGGCAATGCCCAGAGTTTTTCCGGCAGATTGAGCCGCGCCAGCAAGGCGCGCGCCTTACTTCTTGCTGTTTCGCGATCCTCGCCGCGCTCCACGAGCGGCTCGGCGATGACGTCGAGCGCCGATACGCGGGGCACGGTGCGCAGGAACTGGCTGACATAGCCGATGGTCTGGCGGCGCACGGCAAGCACGGTGCGCGGGCTGGCGCTGGCAAGGTCGATCAGCCCGTCTTCGTGCGTGACGATGATCTGGCCTTCGTCGACGGCGTAATTGCCGTAGAGCATCTTCAGGATCGAGCTCTTGCCGGCCCCGGACGGGCCGCCGAGCACGGTGCATTCACCGGCGCGGATCGAGAAGGAGACACCGGCGACGACAGGCAGTTTGATGCCGTCGCGCAGATGCATGGTGAAGCTCTTGGCGACGTCGGAAACAACGAGAGGCGTCGGCATCAGAAGGTACTCCAATCGTCATTCGTTTGCGGGCAGGCCAGAGGGGGGTGACTTGGCGCCATCGTCAAACCTGCAAAATGGAAGAAACAAGCAATTGCGTGTACGGCGCGCGCGGGTCGTCGAGCACGCGGTCGGTGAGGCCGCTTTCGACGACGCGGCCGTCCTTCATCACCATCATGCGCTGCGACAAAAGCCGCGCCACCGCGAGGTCATGGGTGACGACGATGGCGGCGAGGCCGAGATCGGTGACGAGGCCGCGCAAGAGATCGAGCAGGCGCGCCTGCACCGAGACGTCGAGGCCGCCTGTCGGTTCATCCATGAACACCAGCCGCGGGCCGGTGACGAGGTTGCGGGCAATCTGCAGGCGCTGGCGCATGCCGCCGGAAAAGGCGCGCGGGTCGTCGTCGATGCGGTCTTCCTCGATCTCGACGCGCGACAGCCAGTCGACGGCGGTGGCGCGGATCTTGCCGTAGTGGCGGTCGCCCACCGCCATCAGCCGCTCGCCGACATTGGCACCGGCCGACACCGTCATGCGCAGGCCGTCGGCCGGATTCTGGTGGACAAAGCCCCAGTCGGTGCGCATCAGGAAGCGGCGCTCGGCCTCGCTCGTGCGGTAGAGTTCGCGGAACTGGCCGTCGCGCATGCGGTAGCTGGCGGTGCCGGATGAGGGCAACAGTCGTGTCGACAGGCAGTTGAGCAAAGTCGTCTTGCCGGAGCCGGATTCGCCCACGACAGCCAGGACTTCGCCCGGCCACAGATCGAAGGTGACGTTGTCGCAGCCGACGCGCGAGCCGTAGAATTTGGAGAGCGCCGAAACGCGCAGCAAGGGTTCTTCGGTCATTGTATCTCCTTACCCTCCCCCTTGTGGGGAGGGTCGGCGCGCAGCGCCGGGGTGGGGGCTGCCGATGGGTCGCTACCCCCACCTTCGGCGCGACCTCCCCACAAGGGGGAGGTAGGGGCGCTGCGCCGCTTCTCGCAGTGGTCGGTGTCGGAGCAGACGAACATGTGGCCGCCGTGGTCGTCGAGGATGACCTCGTCGAGATAAACGTTCTCGGCGCCGCACAACGCGCAGGGCTGGTCGAAGGTCTGCACCTCGAACGGATGATCCTCGAAGTCGAGGCTGACCACATCAGTAAAGGGCGGCAGCGCGTAGATGCGCTTCTCGCGGCCGGCGCCGAACAGCTGCAAAGCCGGCGAGCGGTGCATCTTGGGATTGTCGAATTTCGGCGTCGGAGACGGGTCCATCACATAGCGGCCCTCGACCTTCACCGGATAGGCATAGGTGGTGGCGATGCGGCCGTGCTTGGCGATGTCCTCATAGAGCTTCACATGCATGAGGCCGTATTCCTCCAGCGCATGCATTTTGCGCGTTTCGGTCTCGCGTGGCTCGAGAAAGCGCAGGGGCTCGGGGATCGGTACCTGGTAGACCAGCACCTGGCCTGCGGCGAGCGGATGTTCGGGAATGCGGTGGCGGGTCTGGATGATGCTGGCGCTGGCGGTATCGGTCGTAACCGCCACATTGGCGACCTTCTTGAAAAAGGCGCGGATCGAGACCGCATTGGTGGTGTCGTCGGCGCCCTGGTCGATGACCTTCAGCACATCGTCGGGGCCGATGATCGAAGCGGTAACCTGGACGCCGCCGGTGCCCCAGCCATAGGGCATCGGCATTTCGCGCGAGGCGAACGGCACCTGATAGCCGGGAATGGCGATGCCCTTGAGGATCGCGCGGCGGATCATCCGCTTGGTCTGTTCGTCGAGATAAGCGAAGTTGTAGGCGGCGATGTCGGTCGGTTGCGCGCTCATTCCGCGGCCTCTTTCTTCTCTTCAATCTTGCCGGGATTTTCGCGGGCGCCGTACTCGGCGCGCATGCGGCGCACGAGGTCGAGTTCGGCCTGGAAGTCGACATAATGCGGCAGCTTCAGATGTTCGACGAAGCCGGTCGCCTGGACGTTGTCGGAGTGCGAGATGACGAATTCCTCGTCCTGGGCGGCGGCGACAATGTCCTCGCCGAGTTCGCTTGCACGAAGAGCGCGGTCGCAGAGTGCCAT
This sequence comes from Mesorhizobium sp. B2-8-1, assembly GCF_006440955.1. NCBI lineage: Bacteria > Pseudomonadati > Pseudomonadota > Alphaproteobacteria > Hyphomicrobiales > Phyllobacteriaceae > Mesorhizobium > Mesorhizobium sp. B2-8-1. The sequence goes on from NZ_VFTX01000004.1 coordinate 203,128, forward strand.
GGCCATCGCCTTGCGCTCGCTCTGGCCGAAGACCAGCCCGTAGCCGCGGGTGAATTGCGGTGGCGCCTTGGCCGAGCCCTTGAACTGATTGACCATCTGGCATTCGGTAACGCGCGCGGTACCGAGCGGCACAGCGAAAGGCAGTTCGGGCACGTCGAGCTCCAGCTCGACCTCGCCGATGCGGATCTCGCCGACGAAGGGATGGTTGCGGGCATAGCCGCGCTGCGTGGAATAGCCGAGCGCCAGCAGGAAGCCCTCGTCGCCGCGCGACAGCGCCTGCAGGCGGATGTCGCGAGCCATCGGGAACTCCAGCGGCTCGCGGGTAATGTCGCCGGGGACATGGTCCTGCGGCATGTCTCCGTCCGGCTCGATCAGCCCATCGCGAGCGAGGATCGCCGAGACGCGCGGCATTGGCTGCGCTTCCGTCTCGCGCCGCAAGGGCGCGGCGACATCGGCGCCGGCGGCAAGCTCGGGATCGAGCAGCCGGTGCGTGTAGTCGAAGGTGGGCCCAAGCAACTGGCCGCCGGGCAGGTCCTTGTAGGTCGCCGAAACGCGGCGTTCGACCAGCATGGTGGCGGTGTCGATGGCATTTGTATAGCCAAAGCGCGGCAGCGTGGTGCGGTAGGCCCGCACCAGGAAGATCGCCTCGATCATGTCGCCGCGCGCCTGCACGATAGCGAGTGCGGCGAGTTCGCGATCGTAAAGCGAGCCTTCGCTCATCACCCGGTCGACGCCGAGCGCCAGCTGTTCGACGATCTGGTCGAGGCGCAGTGCCGGTACCGAGCGGTCACCGCGCCGACGGTCAGCGAGCAGGCTGTGGGCGTTGGCGATCGCGGCTTCGCCGCCTTTTACCGCAACATACATCGCTAGGCCTCCGTCGTCTTGATGCGTGTCGTACGCGGCAGGCAGGCGAGGCTGTCATGTGCCGCCAGGATGATGTCGACGCCGCGCGGAAAGCGGTTGATGTTCTGCTTCCACTGCTCGATGAAATGACGCGGCATGCGGGCCGGCGCGATCGTCGCCGTCTTCTCGATGCCAGGACCTTCGAGCAGCAGCGGCGTGCCTGACGTGAGATCGCCTACCTGCAGGATCAATGTGGTCGAGCGGTCGGGATAGTCCTGCGTGCCTTGCGAGAAACCGTCGAGCGCCATCATCTCGGCCGGCGAGGCCACAAACGCGAAATGCGCGTCGGCCGGGGTGTTGGCCAGCGGCGCACCGCTGTGAAAGCCGAGCCAGGACATGACCGCTGCCGAGGCATGCAGGGCCGGGTCGAGCCAGAGCGGCGTGTCATTGTCGCACAATGCCAGCGCAACCGCGCCCGATGTCGCCGAAAGCGGCGCCGGCGGGCGGGCCAGGGCCGGCAAGGGTTGCACGCTGCCCGGCCGCGCCATTGCGTCCATGACGGCGCGAAACACCGTCTGGGCGTTGAACACCGGATCGGCGAACCCGCCCTCGATCGATTGCGCTGCGATATCCATCAATCTTCTCCGCGAACCATGGTGAAGAAATCCACCTTCGTTGCCGCCGTTTCGGCGCGGCGCCTTTCTCGTGCCGTGGTCAAGGCAGCCCGCAGCGGCGCGAGAAGGCCCGTTTCGACCGCCTCTCGGTGGGCGGGGTCCTGCCACAGCGCGTCGGCGATGGCCGCCAGCTTCGCCTTCTGCTTGTCGCGGCCGAGCGCATAGCAATGGCCGACCTGTCCGGACGGCAGGCGCACTGTGGCGCGGGTCACGGTGGCCTCGCCGACATTGAACGGCGCGCCGCCGCCGCCGATGCGGCCGCGCATGGTAACCAGGCCGGTCTCGGGACCGCGCAGCAGTTCGGCCTCGGCAGGCAGGCCGGATTCGTTCCAGAGGCGAACGATGTCGTCGCCGCTGGACTGCGCCAGGGTTGCCATGGCCGCCTTGCGTTCGGCCTGGTCGCGCGCTTCCTGTCCTCGCATGAGCAACACCCTTGCTTCTAATTTGTCTATTGATATAGACAACCATACGAATTATACCCATTACCTAACGCGAGTCCATGACGGGTGCGTGACAGGGGCCGGCCAGGGGCGAAACCGTGAACGGAAAACACGTGGCTGACGGTATCGAGCGGCGCAGCGGCGTCTCGTTGTGGCGCCAGATCGCCGACCGAATCCTGCAATCGATCGCTGCCGGCGATTTTGCCGAGAATGCCGCGCTGCCGCCGGAGGTGGCGCTGGCCGAGCGCTATGGCGTCAACCGTCACACGGTGCGCAGCGCCATCGCGGCGCTCGTGCAAGACGGGGTACTGCGGGCCGAGCAGGGGCGCGGCACTTTCGTGCTGTCGCGCAAGCGGCTGTCCTATCCGATCGGCGCGCGCACGCGATTTTCAACCGGCTTGCAGGGCCAGGCGTCGGAGCGGCATATCGTGCTGCTGGCCTCATCGGTCGAGCCCGCCAGCCGGCGCGTCGCCGAAGCCCTGGGCGTTGCCAGGGGATCGGATGTGATTCGCCTGGAGACGCGCGGCGAGGCCGATGGGAAGCCGGTGTCGCGCGCTTCCGGCTGGTTCGACGCCAGGCGCTTCGCCGGCATCGATGTGGCCATGGCCGAGACCGGGTCGATCACCGCATCGCTCAAGCGTTTCGGCATAGACGATTATCTCAGGCAATCGACGGTGCTGTCGGCGCGTCACGCCGATGCTTCCGACCTTGCCGACCTCGATCTGCAGCCGGGCGGCATCGTGCTGGTCACGGTGGCCGTCAACATGACGCCGGACGGCCGGCCGATCCAATTCGCCGAGGCGCGCTTCCCGGCGGAGCGGGTGGAGCTGAAACTGTCGGCGCTGTAGGCGTGTCGGCCTAACGCTGGAATCAGACCAGCCCGGTCGCGCGCACTTGTCAGCGGCTTGGCGTTTGGGGGTCGACCTGCGCGGGGGTGTGGTCAATTCGGGCCGGGTTCACGGCCTGCCATGTTATGCCCCTACCTCGATCACGGCCTTGATCAGCCCGGATTTCTCATGCGCCCAGCGGGCGAGGTCACGTGGCGTGTCGGCAAGCGTGGTGCGGTGGGTGACGAGCTTGGCCAGCGGCACCGCGCCATCGCGGATCGAAGCGGCGACGTGGTCAAAGTCGGCCCTCAAGGCATTGCGGCTGCCGACAAGCGTCATCTCGCGCTTGTGGAACTCGGGGTCGGAAAAGGCGATGTCGTCCTTCACGACGCTGACCAGCACCAATGTCCCGCCATGCGCGACATGAGCGAAGGCCGACTGCACCGAGGGGGTGTTCCCGGTGGCGTCGAAGACCACGTCGAAGCCTTCGCCTGATGTCGCTTCGCTGACCAGATCGGATGCCGCGCCGCGCGACCCGTCGAGGGTCTTGAAGCCGAGTTCATTGGCGGCGAAGCCGAGCCTTTCGCTGCTCATGTCGAGCAGCGTCACGTCGAGCCCGGCGATGCGGGCGAAGATGGCGGTGCCGAGCCCGATCGGTCCGGCGCCGATGACGAGCGTCCGTGCGCCGGGATCGGCACGCGAGCGCCGCACCGCATGGGCGCCGATGGCCAGGAACTCGACGGCCGCGGCATCGGCCAACGACAGGCCGTTGGCTGGATAGAGGTTTTGTTCCGGGATAAGGATCTGTTCGCACATGGCGCCGTCGCGATGCACGCCGAGCACTTCGATCCGGACACAGCAATTGGGTTTACCGTGCCGGCAGGCGATGCATTTGCCGCACGCCAGATAGGGATTGATGATGACCGGCTCGCCCGTGGCAAGACCAACGCCTTCGCCCGCCTCGACGATGGTCCCCGACACTTCATGGCCCATGATGCGGGGGTAGGCGAGGAAGGGATGCTTGCCCTCGAAGATGTGGTAGTCGGTGCCGCAGATGCCGACATGGCTGACCGCCACCAGCGCCCAGCCGGGAGGCGGCGAGCCAGCCGCGGGACGGTCTTCCACGACAAGGTCGCCGGGCGAACGGCAGACAACGGCTTTCATGCTTCAATCCAGTCGGTTCATGGAATCGTCGGCCGATTTTCGACCCGGCCGGCGATCGATTTTACTTGCCACCTCGGCGGCGCAGGCCGTCGAAGTAGACGATGACGATGATCAACATGCCGGTGATGACGCGCTGCCAGAACGTGTTGACGTTGAGCAGGTTGGCGCCGTTGTTGATGGTGGAGAGGATGAACGAGCCGATCAGCGGCCCGTGCACCGAACCGATAGCGCCGAACAACGACGTGCCGCCGATCACCGACGAGGCGATGGCTTGCAGCTCGTAGGTGTCGCCCTGCGTCGGATTGCCGATGCCGATGCGGGACGCGAGCAGCACGCCGACGAAAGCCGCGCACAGGCCGGACAGCACATAGGCCATGTAGATCGTGCGCGGCACGTTGACGCCGGAGAGGCGCGCGGCTTCCGCGTTCGAGCCGACGGAGAAGAGATAGCGTCCCCATCGCGTGTGGTGCAGGAAGACGTAGGAGGGCAGGGCAACCACGATTACCATCCAGAACAGATAGGGGATCCCCAACAGCGAGCCGCGCGAAAACGCCTGGAACGCGTCGCTGTTGATCGATATCGAATTGCCATTGGTCATCAGGAGACCGATGCCGCGCAGCGAGGTCATGGTCGCCAGCGTGATGATGAAGGGCGGCAGGCCCATCCTGACGATGCCGAAACCGTGGAACAGGCCGATGGCGACCCCCACCAGCAGTGTCGCCAGAACCGCGATCCAGACCGGCCAGCCGGCATTGATCAGCAGCGCGACGATGACGGTGGCGAAGCCGACGATGGCGCCGACGGAAAGGTCGATGCCGCCGGTGATGATGACGAAGGTCTGGCCGACGGCCAGGATGGCGATCAGGGAACCCTGGCGCAGCAGGTTGGTGATGTTGAGCGCCGAGGCGAAGGACGGCGTCGCGACCGCCAGGATGACCCACATCAGAAGCAGCAGGCCAAGCAGCGTCAGCCCGAACAGGGCATTGTAGTTGCGCTTCGGCTTTTCGGCAGGGATCGCCTCGGTGCTCATGTCTGTCCTCCCGTCTTTTCTTGTTTCTCGGCCAGGGCCTGGCTCAGAATGTCCTCGTGATCGGCGGTGCGGAAACCATGCGTGGCCACCAGCTTGCCGCGCCGGAACACATGCAGCGTGTCAGCCAGTTCGTAGACCTCAGGCAGGTAGGACGAGATCAGGATGATGCCCGCGCCCTTGGACAACAGCACACTGAACAGCCGGTAGATCTCGGCCTTGGTGCCGACATCGACGCCCACCGTCGGCTCGTCGAAGATGAACAGTTTGGCGCCGTGCGCCAGCCACTTGCCGATGACGATCTTCTGCTGGTTGCCGCCGGACAGGCTGGAGGCCAGCGCGCCGCGCGTCGGCGTCTTGATCCTGAGGTCGGCGATCTGCCGGTCCGCCTCGGCCTTCTCCTGCGCAGACGAGATCAGCAGATTTTTCGATATGCGCTTGTAGATCGGCAAATTGAGGTTCAATGCGACCGGCAGGTTGAGGCACAGGCCCTGGTCGCGGCGGCTTTCCGGTGCCAGCGCCATGCCGAGCTTGATGGCGTCGTGCTCGGAGTTGACCTGCACCTCCTTGCCTTCCCACAACACTTGGCCGGCCGATTTGCGGTGGCGGCCGTAGAGGGTGGTGACGAATTCGCTGCGGCCGGCTCCGATCAGGCCGTAGAGCCCGACGATCTCGCCCGCGCGCACCGACAGAGAGACATTCTCGAAACCCTTGCCGGACAGGTTCCGCGCCTCGGCGATCACGGCGCCCGGCGTGAAATGCTCCTTGTGATAGATCTGCTCGATCGAGCGGTTGATCATCAGCTTGACCAGCTCCGGCTCATTGGTCTCGGCGATGTTGCGGGTGCCGACCAGCGTGCCGTCACGCAGCACCGAGACGCGGTCGGCGAGCTCGAACACCTCCTCCATGCGATGGCTGATGTAGATGATGGTGACGCCTTCACCCTTCAGGCGGCGGATCAGCGTGAACAGCTGGTCGGCCTCTTTGCGGGTGAGGTAGGCGGTCGGCTCGTCGAAAATCAGGAATTTGGTGCCGCGCACGGTGGCTCGGGCGGCGGCGATCAGCTGCTGCTGGCCGATGGTGAGATCGCCGAGCACGACATGCGCCGGCAGGTCGAAGCCGAGACCGTCGATGATCTTCTGCGCTTCCCTGACCATGGCTCGTTGCTGGAGGATGCCGAAGCGCGAGTTCTCCTCGCCGAGGAACATGTTGGCGGCGACGGTCAGGTGGCGGCAGAGCACGACTTCCTGGTGCACGGCGTTGATGCCGAGCGCCATGGCTTCGTGCGGCGTCGCCAGGGCAGCCGGCTTGCCTTCCCACACAACCTCTCCGGAGGTGCGCGGGATGACGCCGGTCAGGAGCTTGATCAGGGTCGATTTGCCGGCACCGTTCTCGCCGACGATGGCGTGGATCTCTCCCGCCTTGAAGGCCAGGGTCACAGGCTTCAGCGCATGCGTGCCGGGATAGCGCTTTTCCAGACCCTGCAGCTCGAGGATCGTCCTGCCGGGCTCCAGCACGGGGGCCGGATGCAGTTCCTGCGCGGTCGACGTCATGGCAATCCTCCCTGTTGTTTCCGGGGCGCAGAGGCCCCGGAAACGGTTGCGCGTGCCGATACTCAGTTGAGCTTCGGGTTGAGCAGCGCGTCGATCTTGGGATCCTTCATGTTGGCCTTGGTGACCAGGTTGGCGCCGGTGTCGACATTGGTCTCGACCTTTTCACCCTTGGAGGCGGCAAGTGCGGTCTTGATGCCGTCATAGCCCATCCGGTAGGGATCCTGGACGACGAGGGCGGAAATGACGCCATCGTTGAGGAACTTGATCAGCTTCTCGTCGCTGTCGAAGCCAACCAGCGCCAGCTTGCCGCCGAGGCTGTTTTCGGCGACAGCCTGCCCGACGCCCTGCGCCATGATCAGGTTGGAAGCGAAAATTCCCTTGAGGTTCGGATTGGCCGTGATCAGGTCGGTGGCGATGTTGAGGCCGGTGGTGGCCTGGCCGTCGGCATATTTGTCGGCGACCAGCTTCAGGCCTGGATACTTCGCCTTGAGCTGTTCGATGAAGCCCTGCTTGCGCTGTTCGAGCGAGCCGGCGCCAGGCGTGTTGGTGATCAGGGCAACGTCGCCCTCGATCTTGCCGCCATTGGCTTCGCCGATGGCCGCTGCGAGGCCGTCAGCGGCAACGCGGCCGCCCTGGACGTTGTCGGTGGTCAGGAAGGAGGTGAAGGCCTTGGAGTCGGCGCCGGAATCGATGCCGATAACCTTGACCTTGGCGGCGGCTTCGTCGATCGGCTTGCCGAGCGCCTTGAACTCGGTCGGCGAGATGACGATCGCCGCCGGATTGCTGGCGACGGCGTTTTCGAGGATCGAGATCTGGCCGTTTACGTCGGTCTCTGCCTGGGCGCCGAGCTCCGGCACGTTGACGCCGAGATCCTTGCCGGCCTTGCGGGCCCCGGCCAGGACGATCTGCCAGTAGAAGGACGTGGTGTCCTTGACGATGATCGGAATGGTCACGTCCGCCGCCGAAACCGGCGCTGAGTGCATGACGCCGGCAAGCATCGACGCGGCCGCCAGCGCCATGACTGCGCGGCGATTGAGAATGCTGGTCACGAATTTCATGGAATTCCTCCCTAGGTCGCCCGGTGAACGATATGGAAGCTCGGTTCGGATAGGCGTAGCCAAACAGAACTTTATCAATAAAAAACAGTTGCAATATTTTGATAGTGCATCGATCCGGTCGATGCAAGCGGTGTTTATGCCATCCTCGGGGCATGGCGGTCATGACCGCACTGGCGCCTTGCTCTCCCCACGCTGCCCGACGCTTCCGTTTCGCGTGACTAACGTATGGAATATTAATTCCATAAATTAGTCAATATAGAATGCCCGTTCCTTCTTCGGTTCGCGGGATCGTGAAGCCCCGCGATCGCACGCCTTCGCCCGGGCGGATCGGGCACTTCATGCCAATTCCTGCACTACGGTGTAGGGGCGGTATCTGGCGTAGTCCGCCTGAGGCACGTCGACATCGAGCAGTTCGAGATTGCGGGTCAGGTTCGCCAGCTTGGCGGTGCCGGTCAGCACGGTGGCGACCGAGGATTCCTGGAGGGGGAACTGGAACGCGGCGGCGGCGAGCGGGTAACCACCTTCGGCGGCGATCCGCTCCATCGCGCCGACGCGGTCGAGCACGTCACCGCTGGCGGGCTTGTAGTCGAAATGGGCGCCCTGCACCGGTCCGGTCGCCAATATGCCGGAGTTGAACACACCGCCGATGACCAGCGAAGTCTGTCGGGCGCGGCAGAGCGGCAAAAGTTCGGCTTCGGCGCTGCGATCGAGCAAGGAATAGCGGCTGGCGAGCAGGATACAATCGAGCGGCGCGCGACGCATCACGTCGAGACATATCCGGACTTCGTTGACGCCGAGCCCGTAGGCGGAAATGACGCCGGAGTTTTTCAGTTCTTCGAGCGCCTTGAGCCCACCGTCCATCAACTGGCGAAAGTGCATCTTGGTCTTCTCGACGCCATGCGTGTACACGCCGATGTCGTGCACAAACAGGATGTCTATCCTGTTTAGACCAAGCCGCGCATAGCTGAAGTCGACCGAGCGCATGATGCCGTCATAGGAATAGTCGTAGTCGAGCGCGAAGGGCAGCGGATCGACATAGGAGTGATCGGGAACCTGATCCTCCGGAACGGGCCGGAACAGGCGCCCGACCTTGGTCGACAGCACATAGGAATCGCGCGGCTTATAGCGCAGGAAGTCGCCGAAACGCCGCTCCGACAGGCCGAAACCATAGAAGGGCGCGGTGTCGAAATAGCGCAGGCCCGCCTCCCACGCGCCTTGCAACGTTTCCATCGCCGCCTCGCGCGAACAGGCGCGGTAGAGCCCGCCGATCGCGGCACCGCCGAAGCTTACTTCGGTGACCTCGAGCGCCGTCTGGCCGATGCGGCGTTTTTCCATGCACAACCTCCCCGTTGCCCGCCATTATCCGGCGCGGCAGATTCCAAGACCTCAAGCCGCAGCATTCCAGGAAAGTTCGTGGCCACTTTCCGGACTGCGCGACTTCAAAGAGCTAGAGCGTCGCGCCGAGATGCCAGGGCACGAACTCGTTGTCGCCGTAGCCGAAATCCTCGCTCTTGGTCTTGCGGCCGGAGGCCGTCTCGACGATCAGTTCGAAGATCTCGCGGCCCATGCCGGCGATGGTCTTCTCGCCGGAGGCGATGACGCCGCAATTGACGTCCATGTCCTCTTCCATCTGATGATACATGGTCGAGTTGGTGGCGACCTTGATCGACGGCGTCGGCCGGCAGCCGAAGCAGGAGCCGCGGCCGGTGGTGAAGACGATGATGTTGGCGCCGCCCGCCACCTGGCCGGTGGCGGACACCGGGTCGTAGCCGGGCGTGTCCATGAACACCAGCCCGCTGCCGGTGACCTTTTCGGCATAGCCGAAGACGCCGTTGAGCGGCGTCTGGCCGCCCTTGGCTACCGCGCCCAGCGATTTCTCCAGGATGGTGGTGAGGCCGCCGCGCTTGTTGCCGGGCGAGGGGTTGTTGTCGATCGAGGCGCCGTGCTTGGCGACGTGGTCCTCCCACCACTTGACGTAGCCGTCGAGCTTCTTGGCGATCTCGGGCGTCGCGGCGCGATAGGCGAGCAGATGTTCGGCGCCGTAGATTTCCGTCGTCTCGGAGAGAATACCGATGCCGCCGACGCCGGCCAGGATGTCTACGGCAGCGCCCAGCGCCGGATTGGCTGTGATGCCTGACATGCCATCGGAGCCGCCGCATTGCAGGCCGACGACGATCTCGCTGACCGGGATGGGTTCGCGCTTGAGCTGGCCGACTTCCTCGGCGATCTCGGCCAGCACGCCCATCGCCTTTTCGACCGATTTGCGCGACCCGCCGGCATCCTGGATGTTGAAATGGCGTTTACCGGCGGCCGCACCCTTCTGGCCGTACAGCGTGAGCTGGTTGACCTCGCAGCCGAGCCCGACCATCAGCACACCGCCGAAATTGGGATGGCGGGCATAGCCGGCCAATGTGCGGTGCAGCACCATCATCCCGTCGCCGGTGGCGCTCATGCCGCAGCCCTGGCCGTGGACGATCGGGACGAAGCCGTCGATGCCGGGATATTTTGGCAGCAGCGTGCGGTTGGCTGCGTCGGCGATGGCGTGGCAGACGGTGGCCGAACAGTTGACGCTGGCGATGATGCCGATGAAGTTGCGCGTGCCGGCGCGGCCGTCGGCGCGGCGATAACCCATGAAGGTGCGGGCGCGGTCGGCCTCGGTCGCATGCTCGGCCTCGCTTGGCGGCACCACCGGCAGGCGGCCGGCCTCGAACACCAGATTGTGCGAATGGACATGCTCGCCGGGCGCGATGTCCTGCGTGGCGCGGCCAATCGCCTGGGCATATTTGACCACGGCGGACCCGGCGGGAATCGGCTTGATCGCCACCTTGTGGCCGGGCTCGATGACGGCGGCGGCAAGCGCGCCGCCGGGCAGCGCGGTGCCGGTCTCGATGCGGCCGTTGGCGACCGCGACATTGTCGGCTGGGGACAGAAGAATTGAGTTGGAGGCGTTCACGGGCGTTTCCTGGGGTGATCCTGGGAGGCGCGGATTGACACGCGCTTGTTAAGAGTTAATGTCTTTTATCGTGAAAAAACAGTTTTGCGTCAATTGTTTTTTCCGGCAGTTCCTGTGCGGCTGGATGAGTAGCGGCGCTGCAACCGGTAAGCGAGCCCTCGGCAAAGCGATTCCGCTTTCGAAGGTGATAGGAACGTCATATTGCGCTTCAAGCCGGCCGCCGCAAGCGCCGGCCAGCGATGGGTCAGGGCATGTCGAAGAGCAACAACGTCTACAAGGATGCCTATAACAGGTGCCTCAGGCTGCTCGACGAGACGCGCAGCCTGCCTTCGGAACCGGAACTGGGTACGCTGCTCGGCGTCAGCCGCACCACGGTGCGCAGCATCCTTGCGCGCATGGAAGAAACCGGACTGATCGCCTGGAACAAGCGCGCCAAGACGGTGCTGCGTGAAACGCGCCCCGATGATTTCTTTCCCGAGGAAGAGACCGACACACTGGCCGAGATCATCGAGCGGTCGTTCATGCGCAGGCTGCTCGCCGGCGGCGCCGAGGCCGGCATGCAGATCAACGAGCTCGAACTGGCGCGCGAGATCGGCGTCGGCACCACCAGCGTGCGCGAGTTCCTGATCCGCTTCTCCCGCTTCGGCCTGATCGAGAAGCGCCGTAACAGCCATTGGGTGCTGAAGGGTTTCACCCGCGCCTTCGCGCTGGAGTTGACGGAAATCCGCGAGATGTTCGAGCTGCGCTCGGCATCGGCGTTCACCGCACTGCCGCAGGACAGCGCGGTGTGGGCCGATCTCGACAATCTCGAAGAGGAACACCGCGGCCTCGCCCGTGACATCGCCACGCGCTTCAACGAGTTCTCGGAGCTCGACGAGCGCTTCCATCGGCTGATCCACCGCGCCTCGCACAACCGCTTCATCGTCGATTTCTATGATGTCATCGCCATGATCTTCCATTACCACTACCAGTGGAACAAGGCGCAGGAGCGCGAGCGCAACGAAATCGCGATCGGCGAGCATCTGGCCTATATCGCGGCGCTCAAATCACGCGACCTGGGCAAGGTCGATGCCGCCTGCCGCAAGCATTTGAAGTCGGCGCGCCAGACGCTGCTGACCTCGATCCCCGAGAGCCGGCATCCACAGAGGCCCTGATCGCGCCGCGTTGCCGCAGCACCGATTTGCCGATTTTCCGTCTCTTGCTGCCGTGGTAGACATCTTCCGGTGATCGCTTGAAGATGCAGATGGTTTGAACAGGCAAGTCATTTGACCAAAAAGGGGAGACGGTGGAGCATTCCGGTCGCGCTTGTCGCGGCCTACCTGCTGCTGCTTCAGTCGACGCTGAGCGCATTCGCCTTCGCCACCGGACCGGCCGCCTCGCAAATCGACGCCTTCGGCAACGTCATCTGCACCCACGAGGGCACTGCCCAGCTTCCCGATGGCGGCCCGCATCCGTCGCATCTGCCGGCATGCTGCATGCTGGGCTGCAGCATGGTTTCAGCGGCCTTTGCGCCGCCACCCGATGCCGGGCTTGCGCTGGCCTCGCTTTCGTTCGAAGCCGTCGTTTTCATCTTTCCGGCGGCCACGCATCTCAATTTCGCGCGCCAGCGGTCGCCGTCGAACCCGCGCGCGCCGCCGCTTTCGGCCTGAGCCTGCTGTACGCTCGGCGGAACCTTCCGCCGGTGCTTTCATCCAAAGAACGAATCGTTCGCGACCGGCCAACGGCGCGATCCCCTATTCATGGAGCAAACCATGTCCCAAGCTTTTCATATCGCGGCGCCTCCTTCGGGCGGCCGCACCAAATTCCCGCGCCGTTTCAATGAACGTGTCGGCCTTGCCGTGCTGGCGTTTGTGCTCTTGTTCTTCGGTGCCCAGGCCGTCTGCGCGCATGAATTCAAGGCCGGCGATCTCGAAATCGAGCATCCCTGGTCGCGCGCGACACCTACAGGCGCCAAGGTGGCCGGCGGCTATTTCACCATCACCAACAAGGGCAATGCACCCGACCGGCTGCTGTCGATTTCCTCCGACGTCTCCGAAAAAGCAGAGCTGCATGAAATGGGCGTCAAGGACGGCGTCATGACCATGCGGCCGGTGACGGGAGGCCTGGAAATCCCGGCCGGCGGCAAGGTGGCGCTGGCGCCCGGCGGCTATCACCTGATGTTCATCGGCCTGAAGCGGCAACCCAAGCAGGGCGAAGAATTCGCAGCCACGCTGACCTTCGAAAAGGCTGGCGCCGTCAACGTCGAGTTCGCTGTCGAAGGCATGGGCGGTGGCATGGACGACCACGCCAATTGACCGCGCCATCCATATTGAATTCAGAGGGACCATCATGAACAAGTATCTTCTGTCGGCCGGCGCGCTTCTGGCGCTGGGGACCAGTGCCGCCTTTGCGCATGTCACGCTCGAAACACAGGAAGCGGCGGTCGGTTCGACCTACAAGGCCATCCTGCGGGTGCCGCATGGCTGTGACGGCAAGGCGACGACCGCCGTGCGCGTGCAGATCCCGGAAGGGGTGATCGCGGTGAAGCCGATGCCGAAGCCCGGCTGGACGCTGCAGACCAAGAAGGGCAAGTACGAGAAATCCTACCAGCTCTACGGCCAGGCGGTGGCCGACGGCGTCAAGGAGGTCGATTGGAGCGGCGGCAATCTGCCGGACGAATTCTACGACGAGTTCGTCTTCCGTGCGATGCTGACGGCAGACCTCCCGGCGGGTCAGAAACTCTATTTCCCGGTGGTGCAGGAGTGCGATGGCGCCGCCGACCGCTGGATCGAAATCCCGGCGGCGGGGCAGGACGAAGACGCCCTGGAGAACCCCGCGCCCGGCATCGAGCTCACGCCGAAAAAGTAAGCTCTCGCGGTGCGCTCCATTGTCCGGAGCGCGCCGCATTTATGGCAATGACATGACGGTGATATTCCCTTCCAGGACGGTTCGCGCGACCGGCAAGCTCATCGGCCGAGCTGCCATAGGGCTGCTGACCTTGGCCATGCTGATTGCCGTGGCCACGACAAATCAGGCCTTTGCGCACGCCGCGCTGATCAAGACCGATCCGGCCGACGGCGCCGTGCTGTCGCAGGCCCCGGCGCAATTCGCGCTGACTTTCAGCGAACCGGTCTCGCCACTGGTGCTGACGCTGGTGAAGCCCGACGGCACGCCCGTTCCGCTGACGTCCTTCCGCCTCAGCGACCAGACCGTCGTGATCGACGATCCGCAGGCACTTGGATCGGGCACGCATGTGCTGAGCTGGCGAGTGATTTCCGCCGACGGTCATCCGGTCGGCGGCTCTCTGCTGTTTTCCATCGGCGCGGCGAGCCAGCCGCCGGCTGTTTCCGAAGCCGTCGACTGGCAATTGCGCTCGGCGATCTGGATCGGCAAGGTCTGCCTCTATATCGGCCTGTTCCTCGGCGTCGGCGGCGCCTTCGCTCTCGCCTGGCTGGCGCGGGGTGGCCGCGCCGGACAGCGCTTCGTTGCTGCCGCAATCCTGTGCGGGCTGGTCGCGGCACCCATGTCGCTTGGCTTTCAAGGGCTGGATGCGCTCGGCGCACCGCTCTCGCATATGGCGCAGCCGGCCATCTGGACCGCCGGTCTCGGCACCAGCTTCGGCTGGACGGTGTTGATCGCGTTGATCGCGCTGGGGCTCGGCCTTTTGTCGCTGGCCGGACCGCGCGCGGCCGCCAGGCCCCTCGCGCTCGCCGGCCTGGCCGGAACGGGCCTCGCGCTCGCCGCCAGCGGCCACGCGAGTGCCGCCGAGCCACAATGGCTGACGCGGCCGATGGTGTTCCTGCACGGCGCCGGCATTGCCTTCTGGGCCGGTGCGCTGGCGCCGCTCGGACTCGCGCTGAAACGGCAGGATGCCGAAGCGGTCACGTTCCTTCGCCGGTTCTCCGCCGCTATCATGCCGGTGGTGGCCTTGCTCGCCGCCGCGGGCGTGGTGCTGGCCGTCATCCAGGTGCAAACACCCGCAGCGCTGGTCAACACCGCCTATGGCCGGCTGCTGCTGGTCAAGCTTGCGCTGCTGGTCTTCCTGTTCACGCTCGCCGCCGTCAACCGCTGGAGATTGACGGCAATGGCCGAGGCGGGGGCGACGGAAGTGCGGCGCAGGCTCACCCGTTCGATCGGCGTCGAAATACTGATCGTGCTCGCCATCTTCGGTGTTGCCGCCGGCTGGCGCTTCACGCCGCCGCCGCGGGCGCTGGCGATTGCCGCGGCGCAGCCGGTGTCGGTTCATATCCACGCGCTGAAGGCGATGGCCGACCTCAGCATCACGCCCGGCCATGCCGGGCCGGTCGCCGCCTCGATGATCATCATGACCGGCGATTTCGGGCCGCTCGACGCCAAGGAGGTGACGCTGGTGCTGTCGAAGCCGGACTCCGGCATCGAGCCGCTGAAGCGGGCCGCGACAAAGCCCGGCGACGGCAGCTGGCGTGTCGACGATCTCGTCATCCCGGTCCCTGGCCGGTGGACGGCGCGCATCGACATACTGGTCTCCGACTTCGAGATGGTGAAGATCGAGGCGCCGGTAGACATCAGGCCGTGATGGCTGTCCAACACAATTCGGCGAGGCGGTTGACGCGAGCCTGAAGGCCCGTCAATCATCCTGGCAGGATGCATCTTGGCAAAAACCCGGGCAATCGCGGGCTCGAACAAACAAGATCCGAAAGCAGGGAAGAAACATGGAAAAAGCCGAAATCGGCCTGATCGGCCTTGGCACGATGGGCTCCAACCTGGCGCTCAACATCGCCGAGCACGGGCACCGCATCGCTGTTTTCAATCGCACCAAGGCGCGTACGGATGCCTTTGTCGAGAATGCCGGCGCGCTCAGGGATATGGTTGTCCCCTGCTACAGCCTGGAAGAACTTGCCGCCGCGATCCGGCCGCCGCGTCCGATCATCATCATGGTGCTGGCCGGCAAGCCGGTCGATGAACAGATCGCCGCATTGCGCGGCGTGCTGTCCCATAATGACATCGTCATCGATGCCGGCAACGCCAATTTCCGCGACACGATGCGGCGCTTTTCCGAGCTGGCGGGCTCCGGCCTCACCTTCATCGGCATGGGCGTGTCCGGCGGCGAGGAGGGTGCGCGCCACGGGCCGTCGATCATGGTCGGCGGCACCGAAGAGTCCTGGAAGCGCGTCGAGAAGGTGCTGACGGCAATCTCCGCCAAGTTCAAGGACGAGCCATGCGCGGCCTGGCTCGGCACCGACGGCGCCGGCCATTTCGTCAAGACCATTCACAACGGCATCGAATATGCCGACATGCAGATGATCGGCGAGATCTACGGCATCCTGCGCGACGGCCTGGGCATGGGGCCGAAGGAGATCGGCGCCGTATTCGCCGGCTGGAACAAGGGCCGGCTCAACTCCTACCTGATCGAGATCACCGCCAAGGTGCTGGCGTCAGATGATCCCAAGACCGGCAAGCCGGTGGTCGACATCATCCTCGACCGCGCCGGCCAGAAGGGCACCGGCAAATGGTCGGTCATCGAGGCACAGCAACTCGGCATTCCGGCGACCGCCATCGAGGCGGCGGTGGCGGCACGCGTCCTGTCGTCGATCAAGGACGAGCGGCTTGCGGCGGAAAAAGCCTATGGCAACATCGGCGTCACCAGGATTTCGGGCGACAAGGCAGACCTGCTCAAGGATTTGGAACTGGCGCTGTTCGCCGGCAAGATATCAGCCTACGCGCAAGGTTTCGCGGTGATGAGCGGCGCTTCGAAGGCGTTCAACTGGAACCTGCCGATGCCGACCATCGCCAAGATCTGGCGTGCCGGCTGCATCATCCGATCGCAGATGCTCGACACCATGGCCGAAGCTTTCGGCAGCGGCGGCGCTTCGACCAATCTCCTGATGGCGCCGGCCTTCATCACCATGATGCAGGAGGCGCATCCGTCACTGCGGCGTGTCGTGGCCAGGGCTTCAGAAGCCGGTTCGCCGGTGCCGGCGCTCTCTTCGGCCCTTGCCTATTTCGACAGCTATCGCCAGGGCCGCGGGACCTCGAACCTGATCCAGGCACAGCGTGATTTCTTCGGAGCGCACGGCTTCGAGCGTATCGACGACAAGGGCGCCTTCCATGGACCCTGGGGGAGCGGCGCGGCTGGCTAGAACGGTTCAGCATTTCGCGGAAACGGCGAACCGCTCTATCTCTCTGTTTTTGCGCAATTTTCCTTGAGAAAGCTACGCGGGAATTGCTCTGGCGGCGCGGCTTCAATCAGCCGCGATAAGCCACAACCTCGCCCGGCGCGCTGAGCGACTGCAGCGAGCCGGGCGCCGCGCCGCCGATCCAGCCGAGCACGGCGCGGGCGAGCTCGGAACCGGCCAGCCGGAAGTTCTCGTTGACGATCAGCAGTTCCCGGCGGAACAGATGCAGCAATTCCGACGACTGCTTCGACACCACGTCGATGTCGCGGCCGAGTTTCAACCCGGCGTCCTCGACGCCGGCAACAATGGCGAGCGTGGCGGCCGCGGCGCTGCTGACGATGCCGTCCGGCCTGATGTCGCGGCGCATCAGCTGCGCGGTCCTCATCCTGATCTGCTCGATCGAGTGGTCGATCGAAACGGTGTTGAACGGCACCTCCGAGGCGCCGACTTCGCTCAGCGCGTCGGCAAAGCCGTTCACGGTGTGGCCGTGGTAGGTCAGGCCTACCGGCGGCGTCACCAGGGCCAGCCGACGCCGGCCCAGGCCGGCCAGATGGCGCACCGCCTCGGCCGCGAAGGCGTAATTGTCGAAATCATGATAGGGGTGCACGAGCCCCATATCGGTGCGGCCGTGCGTTGCAAAAGGTATGCCGCGCTCCAGCATGTAGCGGGCCCTTGGATCGTTGGGCTGCGTGCGCGAAATGATGACGCCGTCGGCGGAGCCGGTCTCGACGAGATAACGCACCGGATCCAGCGGATCCTGTGAGCGCGAGTAGGGCGTGACGATCAGATGGTAGGGCGTATCGGCGATGACTTCGGTGACGCCGTAGATGATGTCCGAGACAAAGCTCATGATCTCGTGCTCGGTGTTGAGCACGAGGCTGATGACGTTGGTCTTGCCGGTTCGCAGGCGCACGCCGGCGCGGTTCGGCCGGTAACCGATCTGCTTGGCCACGAGCTGGACGCGGCGCCTGGTCTCGGCGCCGATCTCCGGCGCGTCCTTCAGCGCCCGCGACACGGTGGTGACGCCGAGCCCGGTCATGAAGGCAAGCGTCTTCAGCGTCGGCCGCTCCCTGGCCGACGTCTCGTCATCGCTGTCCGTGCGCCGTCTGTCCATTCATCCCGCCCCGTCAGGCGCTTAGCAGCCGCCGGCCAGGCCGGCAATCGCCGCCGTCGCTCCCATGGCGCGTCTCCTTAGCTGAACAAGCCTATACTGAAACGTTACAGATTGTCACGACCGGTGTTCGACCAGGCTGTGGCCGAGGTCGAAAGTCCGCATGGGCTCGCCGCCGAAAAGCGTTGGGAATCATTAGGTAGGGCCTTTTGAGCAAGCTTCTTGCGAGCGTTCTGCCTTGCCATGTGCGATTTTGTGTATTGCGCTGCACAACGGGCTCCATCCCGAAAGGATTTTGTTCGCGGCTCGAAAAATATCGAACTGACTTTCAAGGGAAGGGTTGCGCATATCCTGCAATTGCCGTATCGAAAATCTGTAACGTTTCAGATTCTGGGAGGAAACCGAAATGCGATACAAATTCCTGACCGCCGCGCTTGCGGCGACGGTGGCGTTGAATTTTGCCGGGCCGGCGGCCGCAACCGATCTGGAAGTCACCCATTGGTGGACATCCGGCGGCGAGGCCGCGGCGGTCGCCGAACTCGCCAAGGCCTTCGACGCAACCGGCAACCACTGGGTCGACGGCGCCATCGCCGGGTCCGGCGGCACGGCGCGGCCGATCATGATCAGCCGCATCACCGGCGGCGACCCGATGGGCGCCACCCAGTTCAATCACGGCCGGCAGGCGGAAGAGCTGGTGCAGGCAGGCCTGATGCGCGACCTCACCGATGTCGCCACCAAGGGCAAGTGGACCGAGGTCGTGCGGCCGAAGAGCCTGCTCGACGGTTGTACCATCGACGGCAAGATCTATTGCGTGCCGGTCAATATTCACTCCTGGCAGTGGCTGTGGCTGTCGAACGCGGCCTTCGAGAAGGCGGGCGTGCCGGTGCCGAAGAACTGGAACGAATATGTCGCCGCCGCCCCGGCGCTGGAAAAGGCCGGCATCGTCCCGCTCGCGGTCGGCGGGCAGGCCTGGCAGGCATCGGGCGCATTCGACGTGCTGCTCGCCGCAGTGGGCGGCACGGACACCTTCCTCAAGGTCTACAAGGACAAGGATGCGACGTTCGCCGCCGGTCCCGAAGTCGCCAAGGTCTTCAAGGCGGCCGACGATGCGCGCAAGATGGCCAAGAACACCAATGTGCAGGACTGGAACCAGGCGACCAACATGGTCATCACCGGCAAGGCCGGCGGCCAGATCATGGGCGACTGGGCGCAGGGCGAATTCCAGGTCGCCGGCAAGACCGCCGGCAAGGACTATACCTGCCTTCCCGGGCTTGGCCTGAACGAGGTCATCGCCACCGGCGGCGACGCCTTCTACTTCCCGCTGCTCAAGGACGCCGACAAGTCCAAGGCGCAGGAAGTGCTGGCCGAGACCTTGCTCGATCCCAAGACCCAGGTCGCCTTCAATCTCAAGAAAGGCTCGCTGCCGGTGCGCGGCGACGTCGACCTCAACGCTGCCAATGATTGCATGAAGAAGGGGCTCAACATCCTGGCCAAGGGCGCTGTCATGCCCTGGACGGACCAACTGCTCTCGCAGGACAGCCAGAAGCAGAAGGAGGACCTGTTCTCGGAGTTCTTCGCCAAGCCCGACATGACGCTTGAAGAGGCGCAGAAGCGCTTCGCCGACATCATCGCCTCGGCCGATTGACCGCCGACGAGCCGCCTCGCTCCCGACCCGGCCACCGCAGGGCCGGGAGCGAGGCGTGCCGACCTTGCCGCCCTTACCCGATCCAGCATGGCTGCACCGATGAGCAAGAGCGAACGCCCGAGCCAACTCTTCCGCAATCTCAACGCGAAGGTCGCCTCGATCCCGATGATCCTCACCGCGCTGGTGGTGTTTGTCGGCGGCACGGCCTGGACGGTGCTTTATTCCTTCACCAATTCGAAGCTTCTGCCGCGGCTGCATTTCGTCGGGCTCGACCAGTACTACCGGCTGTGGGCGACGCCGCGCTGGCTCGTCTCGATCGAGAATCTCTTGATCTACGGCGTGCTGTCGCTCGTCTTCTCGCTGGTAATCGGCTTCCTGCTCGCCGCCCTGCTCGACCAGAAGATCCGTTTCGAGGACACGTTCCGCACCATCTTTCTCTATCCCTTCGCGCTCTCCTTCATCGTCACCGGCCTCGTCTGGCAATGGCTGCTCAATCCCGATTTCGGCATTCAGGGAGTGGTTCGCGACCTCGGCTGGACAAGCTTCAATTTCGATCCGCTCTACAATTCGAGCATCGTCATCTACGGCATATTGATCGCCGCGCTGTGGCAAGGCACCGGGCTGATCATGTGCCTGATGCTGGCCGGCCTGCGCGGCATCGACGAGGACATCTGGAAGGCCGCGCGGGTGGACGGCATCCCCACCTGGAAGACCTATCTCTTCATCATCATCCCGATGATGCGGCCGGTCTTCATAACCACGCTGGTGATCATCGCGTCGGGCATCGTCAAGGTCTACGACCTCGTCGTCGCGCAGACCAGCGGCGGTCCCGGCATTTCCTCTGAAGTGCCAGCCAAATATGTCTACGACTACATGTTCTTCGCCCAGAACCTCGGCCAGGGTTTTGCCGCCTCGACCATGATGCTCTTGTCGGTGATGATCGTCATCGTGCCGTGGGCCTATCTCGAATTCGGGGGCCGCAAGCGTGTCTGATCATGCCGTCTCCCTGGCCGCGTCCCCTGCCGCCATCCGCGCCGATGCCTCGGGGCCGAGCGGACCGAAGCCCCGGCACATGTTGTCGCGCCGCAACATCTTCCTGTACGGCACGCTCATCGTGGTGATGCTCTATTACCTGCTGCCGCTCTACGTGATGGTTGTCACCTCGCTCAAGGGCATGCCGGAAATTCGTCTCGGCAACATCTTCTCGCCGCCGGTCGAGATCACGTTCGAGCCGTGGGTCAAGGCATGGTCGCAGGCCTGCACCGGTCTCAACTGCGACGGTCTCTCTCGCGGCTTCTGGAACTCGGTGCGCATCACCGTCCCCTCGGTGATCCTGTCGATCGCAATCGCCTCGGTGAACGGCTACGCGCTGGCCAATTGGCGCTTCAAGGGCGCCGACACGTTCTTCGTCATCCTGATCGTCGGGGCCTTCATCCCCTATCAGGTGATGATCTATCCGATCGTCATCATCCTGCGCGAGATCGGCCTCTATGGCAGCCTGAGCGGCCTGGTGATCGTGCATTCCATTTTCGGCATGCCGATCCTGACGCTCTTGTTCCGCAACTATTTCACCTCCATGCCGGAGGAACTGTTCCGGGCGGCGCGCGTCGACGGCGCCGGCTTCTGGGGCATCTATCTGCGCATCATGTTGCCGATGTCGCTGCCGATCTTCGTCGTCGCCGTCATCCTGCAGGTGACCGGCATCTGGAACGACTTCCTGTTCGGCGTCGTCTATACGCGCCCCGACACCTATCCGATGACGGTGCAGCTCAACAACATCGTCAACTCGGTGCAGGGGGTGAAGGAATACAATGTCAACATGGCCGCCACCATCCTGACCGGGCTGGTGCCGCTGGTCGTCTACTTCATTTCCGGCAAATTGTTCGTGCGCGGCATTGCCGCCGGCGCGGTGAAAGGGTGATGTCGATGGCGGCAAACGGCACCAGCGTTTCGATCCAGGACCTGTCGCTGAACTTCGGCTTGGTCTCGGTGCTGCAGACGCTCAACCTCGACGTCGCCGAGGGCGAGTTCATAGTGCTGCTCGGACCCTCGGGCTGCGGCAAGTCGACCTTGCTCAACTGCATCGCCGGACTGCTCGACATTTCGGACGGCCGCATCTTCATCAAGGGCAAGAACGTCACCTGGGAAGAGCCCAAGGACCGCGGCATCGGCATGGTGTTCCAGTCCTACGCACTCTATCCGCAGATGACGGTGGAGAAGAACTTATCCTTCGGGCTGCGCGTCGCGGGCGTGCCCAAGGACGAGATCGCGAAGCGCATAGCGCGCGCCGCCGAGATCCTGCAGATCGAGCCGCTGTTGCAGCGCAAGCCCGCGGCGCTCTCCGGCGGCCAGCGCCAACGCGTGGCGATCGGGCGCGCGCTGGTGCGCGACGTCGACGTGTTCCTGTTCGACGAGCCACTGTCGAACCTGGACGCCAAGCTGCGCTCCGAACTGCGCGTCGAGATCAAGCTTTTGCACCGCAAATTGCAGAATACCATGATCTACGTCACGCATGACCAGATCGAGGCGATGACGCTGGCAGACCGTATAGCGGTCATGCGCGGCGGCGTCATCCAGCAGCTCGACGCGCCGCAGACCATCTATAACAAACCGGTCAACCGGTTCGTCGCCGGCTTCCTCGGCTCGCCGGCGATGAACTTCATCGACGGCAGGCTCGAGAAAGACGCTGGCGACTGGTTTTTCGTGGCCGACAATCTCAAGGTTCCACTCGGCACCTATCAATTCGACAAGCAACCGGACGCCGGCCCTGCCGTGTTCGGCATCCGGCCCGAGCATGTCAGCCTGAACAGCGGCACGGGCTGGCCATTCTCGACGGCGGCCAATGTCGAGGTGGTCGAACCGATGGGGTCCGACACGCTCGTGTGGCTGAAGCTTGCAAGGCAGAATTTCAGCGTCCGGGTCACCTCGGAACGGACGCCCAAAAACGATGAGGCGGTGACGGTGGGCTTCGACCCGATGCGCGCCTCGCTCTTCGATGCCCAAACCGGCAGCCGCATCTAAAGCCCGATAACCATCCCCCAAGCAGAACGGACAAAGACGATGAACTGGTCATTCCAACTTTACAGCGCGCGCAATTTCCAGCCCTGGGAAGGCGTGCTCGAGATGCTCGGCAAGCTCGGCTACACAGAGGTTGAAGGCTTCGGCGGCGTCTATGACGATCCCAAGGCCTTCCGCGCTCAACTCGACAAAAACGGCCTTGCCATGCCGACCGGGCATTTCTCCATCGATGCGCTGGAGAAGGATTTCGACGGCGTGCGCAGGATAGCTGAAGCGCTCGGCATCAAGCTTTTGATCTGCCCCTTTCTCATGCCTGAGTCCAGGCCTTCGGACGCTGCCGGCTGGCGCGGCTTCGGCGAGCGCCTGGCCAAGGTCGGCGAGACGGCGAAGAAGGGCGGCTACGGCTTTGCCTGGCACAATCATGATTTCGAGTTCAAAAAACTCGCCGACGGCTCGCTGCCACAGGATCACATCCTGGCTTCAGCGCCCGACATCGGCTGGGAGATGGATGTCGCCTGGGTGGTGCGCGGCGGCGCCGATCCGCTGCCCTGGATCGAAAGGCACGGCAAGCGCATCGTTGCCGTTCACGTCAAGGACATGGCAAGGCCGGGCGAGGGGCTGGACGAGGACGGCTGGTCGGATGTCGGCCACGGCACGATCGACTGGGCCGGCCTGATCGAGGCGCTGCGGGCCAAGAGCGCGGCCAAATATTTCATCATGGAACAGGACAATCCCAATGACATCGAGCGCTTCGCCCGCCGTTCGATCGCAACCGTAACGGCCTATTAGGAACAAGCATCATGGCAAACAAACTTGGCGTCGGCGTCATCGGCTGCGGCAACATCTCGAAGGCATATTTCTCGCTGGCGCCGCTGTTTCGCGGCATCAAGATGCGGGCTTGCGCCGATATCAACATGGACGCCGCGAAAGCGCGGGCGAAGGAGTTCAAGCTGCGCGCCGAGACGGTCGAGGACCTGCTCAAGGCCGACGACATCGACATCATCGTCAACCTGACCATTCCGGCCGTGCACTACGAAGTGTCGAAACAGGTGCTCGACGCGGGCAAGCATGTCTATTCGGAAAAGCCCTTCGTGCTTTCGGTCAAGGAGGGGCTCGACTTGAAGAAGCGGGCGGAGAAGAAGGGACTTCGCATCGGCTCGGCACCCGACACCTTCTTCGGCGGCGCGCATCAGTTGGTGCGCAACCTGATCGATACCGGCAAGCTCGGCAGGATCACCAGCGGCACTTGCCATGTCATGGGGCACGGCATGGAGCACTGGCACCCCAATCCGGACTTCTTCTTCCAGCCGGGCGCCGGCCCCGTGCTCGACATCGGGCCGTATTACATCACCAATCTGATCCAGCTGATCGGACCGGTGAAGCAGGTGGCGGCCTTCGCCACAACCCCGGCCAAGGAACGCACGATCAGTTCGAAGCCGCGCGCGGGCGAAAGGATCCCGGTCAACACGCCGACCACCATCCACGGCCTGCTGGAGTTCGAGAACGGAGCCGTGATCACGCTCAACACCAGCTGGGACGTCTGGAGCCACGGCCATGCGCCGATGGAGCTCTATGGCGAGATGGGGAGCGTGTTCGTGCCGGATCCGAACTTCTTCGGCGGCGACGTGCGCTTCACCGAAGCGGCCAAGCCGGTCAAGAAGCTGCCGAGATGGCAGCATCCGTTCGGCGTGCCCAACGAGATGCATTCGCAGGGCATGATGGCCAATTATCGCACCGCCGGCCTCGCCGACATGGCGATTGCGATCTCCGAGGGCAGGCCGCACCGCTGCTCGATGGAGCTGGCGCTGCACGCCGTCGACGTCATGACGGGAATCCTGCGCTCGGGCGAAACCGGCAAGTTCGTCGCCATGCAGACCACCTGCGAACGTCCAGCCGCGCTCGGCATCAAGGAAGCCAAGGCGCTGATGGCGAAGAAGAGCTAGATCGCGGATTATCGATAATTTTGATGAACCCTCTCCCCGTTTTCGCGGGGAGAGGGTAAGGGTTCGGGCGCAGGGCCTGCGCGTCGCGTTCGCGATGACAGTGCCCAGTCCATCCAGCTTCGAGGATTTTCCCCATGCCCTATGTCGCCGCCGAAAACCGCTATGAAAAAATGGTCCATAACCGCTGCGGGCGGTCCGGCCTGAAGCTGCCGGCGATCTCGCTGGGGCTGTGGCACAATTTCGGCAACGACACGCCGCACAGGACCAAGCAGGCGATCGCGCGCAAGGCCTTCGACCTCGGCATCACGCATTTCGACCTCGCCAACAATTACGGGCCGCCGCCCGGCTCGGCCGAGATTGCCTTCGGTGAGATACTGCGCACCGACTTCGCCGCCTACCGCGACGAACTCATCATCTCGACCAAGGCCGGCTACGAGATGTGGGCGGGGCCCTACGGCCAATGGGGCGGACGCAAATATTTGCTGGCCAGCCTCGACCAGAGCCTGAAGCGGATGGGGCTCGACTATGTCGACATCTTCTATTCGCACCGCTTCGATCCGGATACGCCGCTGGAGGAGACGATGGGCGCGCTCGACCATGCGGTACGCGCGGGCAAGGCGCTCTATGTCGGCATCTCATCCTACAATTCGCAGCGCACGCGCGAGGCGGCCGATATACTGAAGCGGCTCGGCACGCCTTGCGTAATCCATCAGCCGAGTTATTCGATGCTGAACCGCTGGGTCGAGGACGATGGCCTGCTCGATACGCTTGATGGGCTGGGCGTCGGCTCGATCGTGTTCTCGCCGCTGGCACAGGGCATGCTGACCGACAAATATCTCGGCGGCATTCCCCAGGGCAGCCGTGCCTCCCAGGGCAAGTCGCTGCGGCCGGCCTTCATCAACGACAAGACCATCGCCAACATACAGGCGTTGAACGCGATCGCGGGCCGTCGTGGCCAGACGCTGGCGCAGATGGCGCTGGCGTGGGTGCTGCGCAAGGGCAAGGTGACATCGGCGCTGATCGGCGCCAGCCGGCCGGAGCAGGTGGAGGACTGTGTCGGCGCGCTGGAGGCGCCCGACTTCAGCGACGCCGAGCTTGCCGAGATCGACAATTACGCGCGCGAGTCCGACATCAATCTGTGGGCAGCCTCGGCCGAGCGCAACGGCCCGCCGAGGAAGTAGGCATGGAAGCCGGTAGACGACGGCGGGAGCCCTCCCGCCGTTGTCTTCGCGGAATGCCGCGCCAGCGCGTTTCAACAGAGGAGTAGCAAAGACAGCGGTTCGTCGCTATCTGAACGGGGGCGGCCGTTTGCATATGGAAACGGCCCGTATGTGACACGAGGCAGGTCGGAAACAGGATCATGGCGGCAAGGGATGTGCTGACGAAGAACCAGCTGTGCGTGCTCGAGAAACTCGAGGCCGCCAGCGGGCCGCTCAGCGCCTACACCTTGCTTGACCAACTGCGCGAGCGGGGTTTCCGCGCGCCCCTGCAGGTCTACCGCGCGCTCGACACGCTGGTGAAGTCCGGCTTCGTGCATCGGCTGGAAAGCCTCAATTCCTTCGTCGCCTGCGTCGAACCGCACGATCACAGCCATTCCATGACCGCCTTCGCCATCTGCGACACATGTGGCCAGGTGAGCGAAATGTCCGACCATGATGTCGGTCACCGGCTGGACGAATGGGTGCGCTCCACCGGCTTTGCCGCCAAGAAGGCGGTGATCGAGTTCCGCGGGACCTGTGCCAAGTGCCGGGCGCAAGCTGCCTGAAATGTGTTGATATTCAGGTGATGTCGGCTGGCGCTAGTGCGCCTCGTCCCAATTGTTCGCCGCTCGAGCGTCCACATGCAGCGGCACCGACATGGACACCGCCGGCATGGCCGCGTTCTCCATGACATGGCGCACGACGGGGATCGTCGCCTCGACTTCCGCCTCGATCGTCTCGAAGATCAGCTCGTCATGCACCTGCAAGAGCATGCGGGCCGAAAGCCTGGCCTTCTCCAGCGCCTCGTCCATGCGCACCATGGCGCGGCGGATGATGTCGGCGGCGGTGCCTTGCAGGCGCGCGTTGATCGAGGCGCGCTCGTTGAAGGCGCGGATCGAGGGATTGGAGGACCGGATCTCGGGGTAGTGGATGCGGCGGCCGAAGATCGTCTCGACGAAACCGTGCTCGCGGGCATAGGCCTTGGTCTCTTCGATATAGTCGCGGATGCCGGGGAAGCGCTCGAAATATTTTTTGATGTAGTTGCTGGCCTCCTCGCGCGGGATCGACAGCTGGTTGGCGAGGCCGAAGGCCGAGATGCCGTAGATGATGCCGAAATTGATCGCCTTGGCGCGGCGGCGCACTTCCGAAGGCATGCCCTCCACGGGCACGTTGAACATTTCCGAGGCGGTGATGGCGTGGATGTCGGCGCCGTCGGCGAAGGCCTGCCGCAATTGCGGGATCTCGGCAACATGGGCGAGCACGCGCAATTCGATCTGGCTGTAGTCGGCCGAAACCAGGCGGTTGCCCTTGTCGGCGATGAAGGCTGTTCTGATCCTGCGGCCTTCGGCGGTGCGCACCGGGATGTTCTGCAGGTTCGGGTCGGAGGATGACAGGCGCCCCGTCGTCGTCGCGGCGAGCGCGTAGGAGGTGTGGACCCGCTTGGTGTCCGGGTTGACGAAGCCGGGCAGCGCATCGGTGTAAGTCGATTTCAGCTTGGTCAGCTGGCGCCAGTCGACGATCTTGCGCGGCAGTTCGTGGCCTTCCGCGGCAAGGTCTTCCAGAAGTTGCGCCGAGGTCGACCATTGGCCGGTCTTGGTCTTGGAGCCGCCGGGCAGACCCATGCGGCCGAACAGGATGTCGCCGAGCTGC
This sequence comes from Mesorhizobium sp. B2-8-1, assembly GCF_006440955.1. Taxonomy (NCBI): domain Bacteria; kingdom Pseudomonadati; phylum Pseudomonadota; class Alphaproteobacteria; order Hyphomicrobiales; family Phyllobacteriaceae; genus Mesorhizobium; species Mesorhizobium sp. B2-8-1. The sequence goes on from NZ_VFTX01000004.1 coordinate 230,367, forward strand.
TTGGGCGAGCCGATGTTGATGCGCTCGCCGACGAGCTGATAGATTTCTTCCTCGAGCCGGGCTGCGCCCTGCGCCAGTTCGCCCGACAGCCGCGACAGGATCTGCCGGTCGACCGAGATGCCGCGCTGTTCCATGCGCGCCAGCACCGGCACCAGCGGCCGTTCCAGCCGTTCATAGACCGACACCAGGCCCTTGGCGGCGAGCCGCGGCTTCAGCACCAGCCAGAGCCTGAGCGTCACATCGGCGTCCTCGGCCGCATGGGCGGTCGCCTTGTCGACATCGACCTGGTCGAAGCCGACCGAATTCTTTCCGGAGCCGGTCACGTCCTTCAGCCGAAGCGGACTATGGCCCAGCCATTTCTCGGCAAGCGCGTCCATGCCGTGGCCATGCGAGGTGCCGGCATCGAGCACGTAGGAGATCAGCATGGTGTCGTCGAAAGGGCCGACGTCGATACCGTAGCGGCTCATGATGACGAGATCGTATTTCAGGTTCTGCGCGATCTTGAGGACAGACTTGTCCTCGAGCAGCGGTTTCAGCACGGCCAGCGCCTCGCGCAGCGGGATCTGGTTGTCGATCGGACCACCGCCGAGCAGGTCGCCATTTCCGCTCCTGTGGGCGAACGGCACATAGGCGGCGCGACCTGGCGCCGTCGCCAGCGACAAGCCGATCAGTTCGGCCTGCATCGGATCGGGCGACGTCGCGCGGGCATCGAAGGCGACGATGCCGGTCTCCAGCGCCTCGGCGACCCAGGCCTTCAGGCTGGCGACGTCGCGGATGCATTGATAGGCCGAAATGTCGATCTTGCGGGCGGTGGCGGCCTCCAGGCGAAGCGCCGACAGAAGCGAAGGGGTGTTGCCCTCCTTCGTGCCGCCGCCTGCTTCCAGGGCCGTCTCGCCGTCCTGCTTCGCCTCGGCGCTGGGCGCGACCGGCGCGCCGGCGCCGACATCGGGTCCATGCGCGAAATCAGCGCGTTCGACCGTCACCGCGACCGCCTGCACGTCGCTTGCCTCGGTTCCCGTCGTTTCCGCCACGCGGCGGGTCAGCGAAGAGAATTCCATGGTCTTGAGGAAGCCGATCAGCTTCGGCCCGTCCGGCGCGTGCAGGACGAACTCGTCCAGCCCCTCGGCCACCGGCACATCGTTCTTCAACGTCACCAGCTGGCGCGAGATGCGCGCCTTGTCGGCATTGGCGATGATGGATTCGCGTCGTTTCTCCTGCTTGATCTCGCCGGCGCGCTCAAGCAGTCCGTCGAGGTCGCCGAACTGTTCGAGCAGTTGCGCCGCGGTCTTCGGCCCGATACCCGGCACGCCGGGAACATTGTCGACGGAATCGCCGGTCAATGCCTGCAGGTCGATCATCTTCTCCGGCGGCACGCCCCATTTCTCGATGACCTCGGGAATGCCGATCTGGCGATCCTTCATCGGATCGTACATGCTCACCGTCGGGCCGACCAACTGCATCAGGTCCTTGTCGGAGGAGATAATGGTGGTGTCGCCGCCGGCCTCGCAGGCCAGACGGCAATAGGTGGCGATGAGGTCGTCGGCCTCGAACCCTTCCATCTCAAGGCAGGGCAGGTTGAACGCCCTGGTCGCCTGGCGGATGAGGCCGAATTGCGGGATCAGGTCTTCCGGCGGCGCCGAACGGTTGGCCTTGTATTCGGGATAGAGGTCGTTGCGGAAGGTTTTCGACGAATAGTCGAAAATGACCGCGAAATGCGTCGGCACGATGCCGACATCGGTGTTGCGCGCATCCTGCATCAGCTTCCACAACATGTTGCAGAAGCCGGACACGGCGCCGACCGGCAGGCCGTCGGACTTGCGGGTCAGCGGCGGCAGCGCGTGATAGGCACGAAAAATGTAGCCGGAGCCGTCGACAAGAAAGAGATGATCGCCTTTTTTCATGCCGGCAGGGATAGCGCGGCGCAGCGGCTTGGTCCATGCCAAAGGCACCGCTTCCAGCAACACCCTGACAGGCAGGCGACAGGTTGGTTGGAAAGAGCTGAAATCGGCATTATTTTCGCCTGCGAGACGGCTTGGTCCCGCCTGTCCAACGGCTGCTCACGGCCATGTTACAAAAGTGTAATATTCGTGCCCTTGAATCGCCACGTTCGAGGACACAGATAAATGGCATCGGCAATTTTCGCCGACGTCCGGAGCAAGGCCCGTCCCCCGCCTATCCCGGACACCTGCGGCAGCCTATCCCCCCTCTCCGGGCTGCCGCATCGTTTCGAGTAGAAGGGCCGCCGTGGTTCCCCCTCCACCACGGCGGTCTTTTTTGTTCGAATACGCGCTTGGAGCCCGTGGTCCAATGGTCCCGGGCTTTTCGTTTGTCCGCTCTGCCTTTAGGGTTCCGGCACTGAATCGAAAGGCTCATCAATGTCAATTTCCCCCGTTCTCGACCGTCTCGACAAGAATCTCGACCAGAGCCTGGAGCGCCTGTTCGGCCTGCTCCGGATCAGGTCGATCTCCACCGATCCGGCCTATGCCGCCGATTGCCGCAAGGCGGCCGAATGGCTGGTGGAAGAACTCAAGGTGATCGGCTTCGACGCCAGCGTCCGCGACACGCCCGGCCACCCGATGGTGGTTGCGCATCATGATGGGCCGGCCGGTTCACCGCATGTGCTGTTCTATGGCCACTATGACGTACAGCCGGTCGATCCGATCGAGCTTTGGGAAAACGACCCGTTCGCGCCGGCGGTCAAGGAGATCGAGCCCGGCCACAAGGTGATCACCGGGCGCGGCTCGGCCGACGATAAGGGTCAGTTGATGACCTTCGTCGAGGCTTGCCGGGCCTGGAAGCAGGTGCATGGCAATCTGCCGTGCCGCATCACCATCCTGTTCGAGGGGGAGGAGGAGTCGGGCTCGCCGTCGCTGAAACCCTTCCTCGAAGCCAATGCCGATGAACTCAAGGCCGATTTCGCGCTGGTCTGCGATACCAGCATGTGGGACCGCGACACGCCGTCGATCTGCGTGGGGCTGCGCGGGCTGGTTGGCGAGGAGATCATCGTGAAGGCCGCCGACCGCGACCTGCATTCGGGTCTCTATGGCGGCGCCGCTGCCAACCCGATCCGCATCCTGGCAAAGGTGCTGGCCGACATTCACGACAAGGACGGCCATATCACCATCCCGGGCTTCTATGACGGCGTCGAGGAAACGCCGTCGCAGATCCTGAAATCATGGGAAACGCTGGGCGAAACGGCCGAGACGTTCCTTGGCCCCGTCGGCCTGTCGATCCCGTCGGGCGAAAAGGGCCGCTCGCTGCTGGAACTCACCTGGGCACGGCCGACGGCCGAGTTCAACGGCATCACCGGCGGCTATACCGGCAAGGGCTTCAAGACGGTGATCGCGGCGCAGGCCTCGGCGAAAGTATCTTTCCGCCTCGTCCACAAGCAGGATCCCAAGAAGATCCGCGCCGCCTTCCAGCAATTCGTCAAGGAGCGCATTCCGGCCGACTGTTCGGTGGAGTTCCACCCGCATGGCGGCTCGCCGGCAATCCAGCTTTCCTACGACTCGCCGTTCCTGGCCAAGGCCAAGACGGCGCTGTCGGACGAATGGCCGAAGCCGGCGGTGACGATCGGCAGCGGCGGCTCGATCCCCGTAGTCGGCGATTTCCAGACCTATCTCGGCATGGAATCGCTGCTGGTCGGTTTCGGCCTCGACGACGACCGCATCCACTCGCCGAACGAAAAGTATGAGTTGAGTTCGTTCCACAAGGGCCAGCGCTCCTGGGCACGCATTCTGGACGCGCTGACGCGCTGAGCCGGGAACTCACGAAAGGCGGGAAAATCAAGTTTATGTTGATTTTTCCACCGATCACGGCAAGGACGGGTTGCCAGCGCAACGTGCTGGAGCGCGCGCGTCCGCTCGATGGATGCGCGATGCCGAAAGCGCGACCCCGGAGAAGACGATGAGCGATATCCGTTTCCACAAAAACGATCTGCCCGACCTGTCCCGCTACAATGTCGGGGCGGTTGCCATCGATACGGAAACGCTGGGCCTGAACCCGCATCGCGACCGGTTGTGCGTGGTGCAGATTTCACCCGGCGACGGCAGCGCCGACGTCATCCAGATCGCGCCGGGCCAAAAGGAAGCGCCGAACCTCGTCAAGCTCTTGGGAAACCACAGCGTGACCAAGCTGTTCCACTATGGGCGCTTCGACCTTGCCGTGCTCTACCATGCGTTCGGTGTGATGCCCGAGCCGGTATTCTGCACCAAGATCGCCTCGCGGCTGACCCGCACCTACACCGACCGGCATGGTCTCAAAGACATCTGCTTCGAGCTTCTGGGCGTCGGCCTGTCCAAGGCGCAGCAATCGTCGGACTGGGCGGCCGAAACGCTGTCGCCCGAACAACTCGAATACGCCGCATCCGACGTGCTCTATCTGCACCGGCTGCGCGACGTGCTGGCGGCGCGGCTGGCGCGCGAGGATCGCACGAAAGAGGCCGACGCCTGTTTCCGCTTCCTGCCGACACGCGCCAAGCTTGACCTCATGGGCTGGGACGAAGAGGATATTTTCGCTCATAGCTGACGGCGTCGCGGCGCTGCCGCCGATGTTCCGTCCGGGACCAGATGCCGGCCGTCGTGTTCCGTCGGCTCGAAAAGAGGGATGACATGACGGATAGGAAGCCCATATCGACCGCGCCCACCGACGGCTCCAAGGTCACCGTGACCTGGAAGGACGGCGACGGCGTGCTCAACGAATCCATCGCGCAATACCGGGACGGCGGCTGGTGGGTCTACATCGACAGCGATACGCAGAAGAAGGTCGAGCCGACGAGCTGGCGGCCCGCCGGGAGCGACGACGGCGACCAATGAGCAGGCCGCTGGCGAGGGCGGCGGCTTTCGCATAGCCTGAAGCCGTTGATATCGAGGCCGATTCGGGGCTTTCCGCTCCGCGCTCGCCTCTTGCTCGGAGGGAAATCGCCATGGGCGTCGAAAGCCTGCTCGTCTTCATCATCATCGGTGCCATCGCCGGCTGGCTCGCCGGTCTCATCGTCTCCGGTTTCGGCTTCGGCCTGATCGGCAACATCATCGTCGGCATCATCGGCGCGTTCATCGCGGGCTGGCTGTTCCCGCGGATCGGCTTGTCCATCGGCGGCGGCATCCTCGCCTCGATCATCCACGCCACGATCGGCGCCATCATCCTGCTGATCCTGGTCAGGGTCCTGAAGCGAGCCTGAGGCCGGGCACCGAGGAGCGCGCCATGAAACAGAATACGCTTTATCTCGTCATTGGCGCGCTCGTCGTCGTGGTCATCGCGCTCGGCGTCTACGTCTACCGCGAACAGACCAAGCCGAAAGGCGTGGAGCTCAAGATCGACGACAAGGGCATCTCGATCCAGCAGAACTGAACGGAGCCCGGGCTTGCCGGCTCCGCATTGCTCCCCACGCCTGACTATCGCTGCCTGCCGGATTTAACCCGCCTTTAAACCGCCGCATCTACTCTGCAACCCGAACGCCATAGGCATCGGGATATCAAGCGCAGCGCATGGCGAACCACAGAGACAGCCGCATCGAACCCAGTTTCGAGGGACCGCCACAAGCGAGATCCCAGACAGGTCTTTCGGTGAGCGAGGAGGACCGCGTCGTGCCCAGCAACCGCAAAGCCTCCGCCAAGCGCAAACCGCCGAAGGCAAAATCGTCGCGTGCCAGGCGCGACCGAAGCCGGCGCGGCCTGTTCGGCGTGCTCGGCCGGCTGGTCTACTGGTGCTTCGTGCTGGCCATCTGGGGCGGCATCGCCGTGGCCGGCGTCGTCGTCTACTACGGTGCCAAGATGCCGGCGGCCACGACCTGGTCGATCCCCGATCGCGCGCCCAATATCAAGATCGTCTCCGCCGACGGCCAACTGCTCGCCAATCGCGGCATGAGCGGCGGCGAGGCGGTCGGCCTGCACGAAATGTCGCCCTACATCCCCGAGGCGGTCATCGCCATCGAGGACCGCCGCTTCTATTCGCATTTCGGCGTCGATCCGATCGGCCTGTCGCGCGCCATGGTCGCCAACCTCGCCGGCGGGCATTTCTCGCAAGGCGGTTCGACGCTGACGCAGCAACTGGCCAAGAACCTGTTCCTGACGCCAGACCGGACGTTGGAGCGCAAGGTGCAGGAGGTGCTGCTGGCGCTGTGGCTGGAGCACAAGCACACCAAGGACCAGATCCTCGAAATGTACCTCAACCGGGTCTATTTCGGCTCGGGCGCCTATGGCGTCGAAGCGGCCTCGCGCCGTTATTTCGGCAAGAGCGCGCGCGATGTCACCTTGTCGGAGGCGGCGCTGCTTGCCGGTCTCCTGAAGGCGCCGTCGCGACTGTCGCCGGCGCGCGATCCCAAGGCCGCCGAGGACCGCGCGCAGCTGGTGCTCGCCGCCATGCGCGACGAGGGCAAGATCAGCGCCAAGGAGCTGACCACGGCGATGAGCGCGCCGGCAACGCGCGCGCCGTCCTACTGGACAGGCTCGGAAAACTACGTCGCCGATACCATCATGGAAGAACTGCCCGATCTGATCGGCGACGTGCGCGGCGACATCGTCATCGATTCTACCGTCGACCTGAACCTGCAGAAGCTCGCGGAACAATCGATCCGCCGGCTGATCGACGAAAGCGGCAAGAAGCTCAACGTCACCCAGGGCGCGCTGGTGTCGATCGACGATTCGGGCGCGGTGCGCGCCATGGTCGGCGGCTACGATTATTCGACCAGCCAGTTCGACCGCGCCTCGGAAGCGCGCCGGCAGCCCGGTTCGGCGTTCAAGCCGTTCGTCTACATGGCCGCCCTCGAGGCCGGCCGCACGCCCGACAGCGTGCGCAACGATGCGCCGATCAAGATCGGCAAATGGACACCCGACAATTACGGCGGCAAGTATTTCGGGAAGGTGACGCTGGCAACCGCCTTGGCGAAGTCGCTGAACTCGGTGGCGGCCCAGCTGACCATGGAAGTGGGGCCGGACGCAGTGGTCGAGGCGGCGCATCGCATGGGCATCCAGTCCGATTTGCAGGCCAACACCTCGATCGCGCTCGGCACGTCGGAAGTGACGCCGCTGGAGCTGACCTCGGCCTATGTGCCTTTCGCCAATGGCGGTTACAAGCCGGATATTCATTTCATCCGCCGCGTGACATCAGCCGAGGGCAAGGTGCTGTACGACGCCGGCAGCGGCAGCGCGCCACGCGTGGTGAAGCCCGAGATCGTCGGCATGATGAACTCGATGATGACCGGGACGGTGGAGATCGGCACGGCCAGGAAGGCGGCCTTCACCTGGCCGTCGGCCGGCAAGACCGGCACCAGCCAGAATTCGCGCGACGCCTGGTTCGTGGGCTACACCGCCAATCTCACCACCGGCGTATGGTTCGGCAATGACGACGGCAGCCCGATGAAGAAGGTCACCGGCGGCGCGCTGCCTGCGCAGGCCTGGCACGAGTTCATGGTCGCCGCGCATGAGGGTGTGCCCGTGCGGCCGCTGCCCGGCACCTGGAAGTCGACCCCGGCCGATAGGATCGTGCCGGACGAAATCCCGTCGGCCGATGCGACGCAGTCGGCTCCGAAGCCGCAAGCGCCTGTCGGCCAGTCGGCGCCCGCCGCCGTCGCGGCGCAGCCAGCGCCGGTTCGCGCGCCCCGCCCGGCCCAGACGGTCGACGCCGATGGTTTCGATATGCCGGGCGATTCCGGAACCACCGCGTCGGTCGGACATCCGGTGCCGCCGGGCAGTGTCGGCGGTCCGCTCAAGAAGCGGCAGACCTCGATCCTCGACATTCTCGGCGGAGGCTAGCGGCAACTCGCCTCTCGCCAGCGCCACACCGTTCGGCTACACCTCCCGACATGGCAGAGATCGACACTAGGAAGACCATTGTGCTGACCGGCGCCAGCCGTGGCATCGGCCATGCCACGGTCAAGCGTTTCTCGCGCGAGGGCTGGCGCGTCATCACCTGCTCGCGCCAGGCGTTTGCCGAGGATTGCCCGTGGCCGGCCGGGCCCGAGGACCACATCAAGGTCGATCTCGCCGACCAGGAGGATGTCGGCATCGCCGTCTCCGAAATCCGCCACCGGCTCGAGGCGCATGGCGGGCAGCTGCACGCGCTGGTCAACAACGCCGGCATTTCGCCAAAGCTCAAGGACGGCAACAGCCGCATGAACTCCATCGACACGCCGATGCATGTCTGGCGCGACGTGTTCCAGGTCAATTTCTTCGCGCCGATCATGCTGGCGCGCGGGCTGTTCAAGGAACTGGCATCGGCGAAAGGGTCGATCGTCAACGTCACCTCGATCGCCGGCACCCGGGTGCATCCCTTCGCCGGCACCGCCTATGCGACATCGAAGGCGGCGCTCGGCTCGCTGACGCGCGAGATGGCGCATGATTTCGGCCCGCACGGGATCCGCGTCAACGCCATTGCGCCGGGCGAAATCGACACCGCGATCCTGTCGCCGGGCACGGACAAGATCGTCGAGACCATTCCGCTCAGGCGGCTGGGCACCACGGCCGAGGTCGCCGACATCATCTTCTTCCTGTGCTCCGGGCAGGCGTCTTATGTGACCGGCTCGGAAATCCACATCAATGGCGGCCAGCACGTGTGATGGGGCAGGTCTCAGCCTAGGGATCGTTCATCCGGTCATGGTGAGAACGGCCTTGCCGCTGAAGCTGCGCTGTCGCAGAGCGTCCAGGGCTTGGGCGATGTCGGTCCATGGCATGGTCAGGGCGACGCGGGTTTCCAGCCGGCCGGCCGCAACGAGAGCGAGCAGCGAGGCGATGTCCGAGCCAATGCCCGCGCCAGACGTGTAGTAGGCGAAAGTCTGAAGCCTCGCCCCCTCGTGACCCGGAACGAACTGGCGGAACCCAATTGGCGTGAGTTCGCCACTGCTCGAGCCGAACATGACGATCGTCCCGCCAGGAGCGACGCGTTCGATCGCGTGGGCGAGGCTTTGGCCGCCGACCGACTCGGTGATCAGCGAGAACGCCCCCTCAGCCAGTTCGATCGACTCGACGACTTGCCCGGCACCCAGGCGGCGGAGATCCTCGCCATGCCGGGAGGCCGCGACCGCGGTCACGCTCGCGCCCTGTTCGCGCGCGATCTGGAGCTGGAAACGGCCGACCGCACCGCTTGCGCCGGTGATCAGGACCCGCTGGCCGGCAAGGTCGCCGCCATGGCGCAAAGTCCTGAGCGCGGTGGTGCCCGCGACCGGAAGCGTGGCCGCGGAAACGAAGCTGACCTCATCCGGCAGGACGGCGAGGCGGTCGGTCGAAACCGCGACGCGTTCGGCCCAGCCGGCCTGGTCGACCAAGGCCGCGACGCGGGCGCCCACGGCTGGCCCGGAGCCGTCGGCCGCTGGCCGTTCGACGATCCCGACGATGTCCTGGCCGGGTATCCAGCCGTCCGGGCGTATGGTGAGCAGGCGCAATTCGCCGCGATTCAACGAGGTTGCGTGGACCGAGACAAGCGCCTCGTTTGCGAGAGGCCGAGGGTCCTCGACCTCGGCAAGCGTCAGTCCGGTGGGGCTGTCGGAAGACATGACTAGGGCGAGCATGAGACGTACCTTCCTGCTGGTTTGTGGATGCAAAGCGCGGTGGCATCCTGATCAACCGGGTGCATGGGCAAGCTGGAACCTATCGACTTCCCAGCTTGAAGAATTTAGCTATCGTGGCGTTTAATCGCTAAAAGCCGTCAATCATGAGACAACCTCTTCGTTACCCATGGCTCGATTTCAATGTGGATGACGTCCTCGCACCGGCAATCGCCGTGCGCGTCGACGTTACCGAAACCAGGGCCGAAGTCCCCTCCCATCGGCATCGCAAAGGCCAACTCGTCTTCGCGCTCGGCGGTGGCGTCACATGCCGCGTCCCGAGCGGCCTGTGGATGGTGCCGCCGCATTGCGGGGTGTGGATTCCCGGCGACATGGAGCACAGCAATATCGCGACCGCCAACGCCCGGATCTTCTTCGTCTACATCGAGCCGGGAGCCGCCGAATTGCCGGACCGGTGCTGCACCCTTTCGGTCTCGCCGCTGCTGCGCGAACTGATCATCGAACTGTCCGATGGCGTGGGGGATGATGAGGCGAGGGATGCGCTTTTGATCAGGATGCTGCTTGCTGAGCTGCCGCGCATGCCTGTCCAGCGGCTGCATCTGCCGATCTCATCCGAGCCGCGATTGAGGCGGATCGCCGAAGCGTTGGCGCAGGATCCCGCCGACCGCAGCACATTGTCGGAATGGGCCAGCCGGGTTGCGCTCAGCGAGAGCAGTCTCGCCCGTCTCGTCGTGAAGGAGACTGGCTTAAGCTTCGGACGCTGGCGCCAGCAGTTGCATCTGATCGTCGCAATTCGAGAACTGGCCTCCGGTGCGAGCGTGCAGCAGGTCTCCGGCGATCTCGGCTATGATTCCGTCACCGCCTTCATCACCATGTTCAAGAAGGCGCTTGGCAAGCCGCCGGCAAAATACCTCGGCAGCGTCGCGCAAAATGGCGGCTCTGCCTTCGTGGCGTGATCAACCTGGCTGCAGGCGGAGCACCTCGAGCATCCATTGTTGGACCAAGCGACGCCTTGTAGATTCGAACGAGACCTTGGAGACTGAAACATGGCGCTCAAGCGGATGGACAACGTAGGAATCGTCGTCGAAGATCTCGGAGAGGCGATTGATTTCTTTCGCGAACTCGGCCTCGAGCTCGAAGGACGGGCCACGATCGAAGGAGAATGGGCCGGACGTGTCACCGGACTGGGCGATCAGCATGTCGAGATTGCCATGATGCGCACACCGGACGGCCATAGCCGGCTCGAGCTCTCCCGCTTCCTCATGCCGCCTGTCGTCGCAGATCACCGGAACGCCCCGGTCAACGCCCTAGGGTACCTGCGCGTCATGTTCACCGTGGACGACATCGACGAGACGCTTGAGAGGCTCCGCACGCGCGGCGCGCAGCTCGTAGGCGAAGTAGTCCAGTATAAAGACGTGTATCGGCTCTGCTACATCCGTGGGCCTGAGGGGTTGCTCATCGGACTCGCCCAAGAACTCGGTTAAGCGCAATACGAAGAAATGGCAGGAGTGGCCGATGTCAGCGGGCGCGTCCAAGGCCGCCCCACCTGTTCGAGGTCCCGCCCTCCACGGTCGGCCGCGTTCTCGCTAAGCACGGACTAGTTCCGTGTAGGCGGACGGTTCAGCCGCCCGCGGCTTGTGACCAAGCACCTCTTCCACGATGCCGCGCGCGATCTCGCGTTCGCCCATGATCACCGTATCGGCGCCGAGCCCCTTGAGATGCTCGACCTCGGCATCGGAATGGGCGCGGGCGACGACATTGATGGCGGGATTGGCGGCGCGCGCACGCAGCACGATCTGACCGGCCTCGAAGGCATTGGGGATGGCCAGGATCAGCCGTTTTGCGCCTTCGGGATTGGCGGCTGCAAACACTTCGGCATTGGCGGCGTTGCCGGCCACGGTCTCGATGCCCTCGGCCCTGAGCTTCACCAGTGTCTTGTCGGCATCCTCGACCACCAGGAAGGGCAGGGCGGCTTCCTTCAACGCAGCGCCGACGAGACTGCCGACACGGCCGTAACCAATCAGGATAGCGTGGCCGCTGAGGGCCGTTCTTGGCGGCGGCCCATCCTCCTGCTTCGCCGCCGAGGCGACGGAAGCCACCTGGCCGGGCTCCGTCGCCGGGCCGACCGGTTTGGGCTCCACAGGCGGCGCCGTCCTGGCGGCGCGGGCCTCGAGCCATGGCTTCATCCAGTCGATGACCAGGAACATCACCGGGTTGAGCACGATCGACAGGATGGCGCCCGCCAGGATGAGGTCTCGCCCCTGTTCGGGCAGCAGTTTCAGCCCGACGCCGAGTTCGGCCAGGATGAAGGAGAACTCGCCGATCTGGGCAAGGCTCGCCGAAATCATCAGCGCCGTCGCCAGGGGATAACCGAAGGCGACGACGATGAGGAAGGCCGCCAGCGACTTGCCGACGACGATGATGGCGAGCGTTGCCAGAATCGGCAAGCCGTTGCTGAACAGGCTGAACGGGTCGAACAGCATACCGACCGAGACGAAGAACAGCACCGAGAAGGCATCGCGCAACGGCAGCGATTCCTCCGCGGCGCGGTGGCTGAGTTCGGACTCGCTCATGATCATGCCGGCGAAGAAAGCGCCCAGTGCCAGCGAGACGCCGAACAGCTTGGCCGCGCCGAAGGCGACGCCAAGCGCTATCGCCAGCACCGAAAGCCGAAACAGCTCGCGCGAGCCGGTATGGGCGACATAGTGCAGGATCCAGGGAATGACGCGGCGGCCTACCACCAGCATGACGATGACGAAGGCGGCGACCTTGGCCAGCGTGATGCCGACGACACCCCAGATGCCGTAGCTCGCGGGCAGCGACAGCAGGCCGCTCGCATGGGCATCCGCCTGCTCCTGGCCGCCAAGCACGCCGGCAAGCGCTGGCAAAAGCACCAGGGCCAGCACCATGGCCAAGTCCTCGACGATCAGCCAGCCGACGGCAATGCGGCCGCGCTCGGTCTCGATCAGGCGGCGCTCCTGCAGGGCGCGCAGCAGCACCACGGTCGAGGCCACCGACAGCGCCAGGCCGAAGACCAGTCCTGCTCCCGCCGACCAGCCGAGCATCCAGGAAAGCCCCGCGCCGAGTGCCGTGGCAAAGCCGATCTGAACGATGGCGCCGGGCACGGCAATGGCGCGGACCGACAGGAGATCCTTCAGCGAAAAATGCAGGCCGACGCCGAACATCAACAGGATGACGCCGATTTCGGCGAGCTCATTGGCAAGGCCGGCGTCAGCGACGAAACCGGGCGTGTTCGGCCCAACCAGCACGCCGGCCACGAGATAGCCGACCAGCGGCGGAATGCGGAAGCGGTTGGCGAGAGCGCCGAAGACGAAAGCGAGCCCCAGACCGGCTACGATGGTGGCGATAAGGGGAGTGTCATGCGGCATTGTCTATGGAGCGCCTTTCAAGCCAGCGATGCAGGATATGCGCCGCCCGAAGCCGCCGCCTGTTTGCAATATGGTGGATTGGGTGTCGGCCACGCAACCCCGCAAAACCGGGAATTGCCGGTGAAGCGACAAATACCTCGCCGGTGGGCAAGCAAGCCGGAATCCGAGGTCAGCCGAAATCATGCGCCGCAATGGCGGCGCTCGATAGGCAACGATCAAGCTGCCCGCAACAGAGCCTCGATCTCGAATACCGCGTGGTTGGTCAGCGTCTTGGGAATTTCCGCGCTGACCTTGTCGCTGACTTCCTTGTGCAGGATCTTGCGCATCGCGCCGAGCACGAGCGGCGGCGCGATGAGGATGATTTCGTCAAAAGAGCCTCGATGAGCCAGCTTGTAGAGTCGTTCGGCGAGTTCGTCGGCAAAGCGCTCCTTGCCGATCCGATGCCAATCCGTCTCCTCGACCGCGCTGCGGTGAACCGAGGGACCGTCATTGTAGCGACCGGGACTGTCGCTGCCTTGCTCGCGCGTTGGCGGGTTGTCCTGCCTCACTTCCTGCACCACTTCGAGGTTCGGAAATTTGGTGTCACCTGCATTTCTGAGGAAGAGCGCTTTTTCTCCGTCGGCCACCATGATCCAGATGCCGTGCTTCAACTTGATCGCGCTCATGACGCCGGGCTCCTTCCTTCGCTGCCGCCACGCTTGGCTTCACGCCGCGGCCAGGTATGATTTTGAATTGCGCATGCGGAAGGAACGCGCCTCGATCCGGTAATGTTCCAGCCAAAAAGCCAGGTCATACGGACGCTCCGTCGAGGTGGAGGCGCGCGCACGACCGCCAGGCAGCTTTAATCTACTAAATTAGTAGAATTTAGAAAAAACGGTTTTGTCATAAAGCGCGTTCGGCCCAAAAAAGAGGAGAAATCAAGGCCCGCGACAGCGGCTTGATGCCGGTCTCCGCAACAAGGTGGAATATTTTTCTCTTGGCCGCGGCCCTTTAGAAAAAGCGATTGCATCCCGGAAGGTGATGCGCGAGTGGGTTTCTTCAGCTTTTTCGCGCCCACGCGTAGAAGTGAAGACCAGATCAGGATTCCGTTCGTATCCATGCCGCAGCCCGCCCCCAAGCTCAATGCCTTCCCCGTCTTCGTACGGGTCGAGGACGAAGCCGTAACGATCGTCGGCGGCGGCGACGAAGCGTTGGCCAAGGCACGATTGCTTGGGCAGTCCAGCGCTACGCTGCGCATCGTCGCGGAGAGCGCCTCACCGGACATGCTCGGCTTCATCGCGCAGAGTGGCGCCACCCACATCGCGGCCTATGAGGCGAGCCGGCTGGAAGGCTCGGTGATGGTGTTCGCTGCCAGCGGCGATGAGGCGCTCGACCGGCGCGTTGTCCAGGATGCGCGCCGGCTCGGCATCCCCGTCAATGCGGTGGACCGGCCGGAGCTTTGCGATTTTTTCACCCCGGCGCTGGTCAATCGCGCACCGGTCGCGATCGCCATCGGCACGGAAGGCGCTGGGCCGGTGCTGGCGCAGATGCTGCGTGCCCGCATCGACCGCATGCTGTCGCCTTCGTTGGGCAGGCTGGCGGCTCTCGCCGCGTCGTTCCGGGCCGCCGCTGAAAGCCTGCCCAGGGGCAATTCGCGCCGCCGGTTCTGGAGCGAGTTCTTCGGCGGTGCGCCGGCGCGCGCCGTCGAAGCTGGCAAGCTTTCGCAGGCGCATGACGCAGCCGCCGATCTTCTGCGTTCGGCTGCATCCGCTTCAGGCCATATCGCCCTGGTTGGCGCGGGCCCCGGTGCCGAGGACCTTTTGACGCTGCGTGCGCATCGCCTGCTGATGGAGGCCGATGTCATCGTCCACGACGCGCTGGTGCCGGAGGCTGTCGTCGCCATGGGCCGACGCGACGCCGAGCGCCTGGCGGTCGGCAAGCGCAAAGGCTGTCACACCAAGAGCCAGGCCGAGATCAATGCGCTGCTGGTCGAGCTTGGCCGCGAAGGCAAGCGTGTGGTGCGGCTGAAGTCGGGCGATCCCCTGGTGTTCGGCCGGGCCGGCGAGGAGATGGCGGCGCTGCGTGATGCCGGCATCGCCTATGAGGTGGTTCCGGGCGTTACCGCTGCTTTCGCTGCCGCCGCCGATTTCGAATTGCCGCTGACGCTGCGCGGGGTTTCCTCCTCGATGGTGTTCACCACCGGTCATGATCTCAAGGGCAATTCGCTGCCCGACTGGGCCAAGCTTGCCATTTCGGGTGCCACCGTTGCTGTCTATATGGGCCGCTCGGTGGCCGCGGAGATTGCCGGCCGGCTGATCGAGGCCGGGCTTTCGCCCGATACGGCGGTAGCCGTGGTCGAGAATGCCAGCCTCGGCAATCGCCGCCGTTTCCACGGCACGCTTGCCGACCTGCCGTCGTTGGAAGCGCGCGCCGATCTCTCAGGTCCGGTCATGACCATCATCGGCGATGCGGTCGCCGGCGCCAATTTCGAACGGTCCGAACCGCTCGCGGCACACAGGCATGAAGGTGCGCCCATAGCTGCCACCGAGGGAGTTCAGCAATGAAGATACTGACCGCCAACCGGCTCGCCGACGGCATCGCCGTCTGGTACGCAGACGGCGGCTGGGCCGAGAGGGCGGACCATGCCGACCTCGCCCATGACAAGGCGGCCGAGGATCGCCTGGAAGCGATCGGTGCCAAGGCCCACGCCGACAACGAAGTCCTCGACGTCAACCTCATCGATGCCGAAATCGTGAACGGCGTTGTCGAGCCGGTGCGGTTGCGCGAGAAGATCCGCGCCGCGGGCCCGACCATTCGCAACGATCTTGGCAAGCAGGCCTCCCGGGCGGCGTAAGCCCAGACCAGAAGTGAACACGGGCGGACGCGCCCTGAAAGACGAAGCATGTACCGCTACGATGAGTTCGATCACGATTTTGTCCAGGCCCGCGTCGCCGAGTTCAGCGACCAGGTCCAGCGCCGGCTCGCCGGCGAGATCACCGAGGACCAGTTCCGGCCGCTCAGGCTGATGAACGGCGTCTACCTGCAATTGCACGCCTATATGCTGCGCATCGCGGTGCCCTATGGCACGCTGAACAGCAAGCAGTTGCGCATGCTCGGCCACATCGCGCGCAAATACGACAAGGGCTACGGCCATTTCACCACGCGCCAGAACATCCAGTTCCACTGGCCGGCGCTGTCCGACATTCCTGCGATCCTGGCCGATCTGGCGAGTGTCGAGATGCACGCCATCCAGACCAGCGGCAATTGTATCCGCAACGTCACCGCGGACCATTTCGCGGGTGCGGCGGCCGACGAGGTCGCCGATCCGCGTCCCTATGCGGAAATCCTGCGCCAGTGGTCATCTGTTCATCCGGAGTTTTCCTACCTGCCGCGCAAGTTCAAGATCGCGGTAACCGGCGCGGAGCGCGACCGCGCCGCCATCCAGACCCACGACATCGGCCTGCACCTGAAGAAGAACGCGGCCGGCGAGCTCGGCTTCGCCGTCTATGTCGGCGGCGGCCAGGGGCGCACGCCGATGGTCGCCAGGAAGATCCGCGATTTCCTGCCGGAAGCCGACCTTTTGTCCTACTGCACGGCGATCCTGCGCGTTTACAACCTGCATGGCCGCCGCGACAATAAGTTCAAGGCGCGCATCAAAATCCTGGTCCACGAGACCGGCGTCGAGGAGATCACGCGCCAGGTCGAGGCGGAATGGCAGCAATTGAAGGACGCCGAGTTGAAGCTGCCGGAAGCAGACATCCGCGCCATCGACGCCTATTTCGCGCCACCAGCGCTGACCGCGCGGCCGGACGGCGACGAGGCTGTAAAGCTGGCACGCCTCGATTCCAAGGGCTTCTCGGATTGGCTCGACCAGAACGTGGTGACGCATCGCCACCCCGACTATGCGGCGGTGACCATCTCGCTGAAGGGTATCGGCGAAGTGCCGGGCGATGCGACCGACAGCCAGATGGAAGCGATTGCCGATATCGCCGAGAAGTATGGATACAACGAGTTGCGCGTCAGCCACGAGCAGAACCTGATCCTGCCGCATGTGGCGCGCGCCGACCTGAAGGCGGTCTATGACGCGCTGGTCGATATCGGCCTGGCGACCGCCAATTCGAACCTGATATCGGACATCATCTCGTGCCCGGGCCTCGACTATTGCGCGCTGGCCACAGCGCGTTCGATCCCGATCGCGCAGGAGATCTCGCGTCGCTTCGCCTCGCTGGAGCGGCAGCGCGAGATCGGCGAGTTGAAGCTGAAGATCTCCGGCTGCATCAATGCCTGCGGCCATCACCATGTCGGACACATCGGCATTCTCGGAGTCGAAAAGAAAGGCACCGAGCTGTACCAGGTGACGCTTGGCGGTTCGGCCGACGAGAACACTTCGGTGGGCGAGATCATCGGCCGCGGCTTCTCGTCGGAAGAGATCACCGACGCCATCGAGCAGATCGTCGAGACCTATCTCGGCCTTCGGCTCAACTCACAAGAGAAATTCATCGACGCCTACCGCCGTGTCGGTCCCGCGCCGTTCAAGGAGGCGCTCTATGCTGGCGAAGCCAAGGCCGCTTGACCCTATCGTCGACGCCGATGACGGCATCGCCGCCAAAGCGGCGGGGTTTGACGCGCTTTACGGCCACCTGAATCCGCTCGACATCATCGAACGCGCGGCAGGCGACCTGTTTCACGATGAGATTGCCGCGGTGTCTTCCTTCGGTGCCGATTCGGCCGTGCTACTGCACATGATTTCCGAAGTCGATCGCTCGCTGCCGGTCATCTTTCTCGATACTGGCAAGCATTTCGAGGAGACGCTCGGCTATCGCGACGCCCTGGTCGCCGATTTCGGGTTGACCAACATCCAGGTGATCAAGCCCGACGAGGCAGCACTCGAGCGGATCGATCCGACCGGCAATCTGCACCAGACCAACACCGACGCCTGCTGCGACGTGCGCAAGGTCGAGCCGCTGGCACGGGGCGTGGCGCCTTTCCGCGCCTGGTTCACCGGCCGCAAACGCTTCCAGGCCTCGACGCGCGCAGCACTTCCGGTGTTCGAGGCGGTCGGCCCACGTATCCGCATCAATCCGCTGGCGCACTGGACGACGTCGGACCAGGCGGACTACATGCGCGCGCATGCACTGCGGGAAAATCCGCTGGTCGCCTATGGCTATCTGTCGATCGGCTGCTTCCCGTGCACCCAGCCGGTGCAGCCGGGCGAGGACGCGCGCAGCGGCCGCTGGGCCGGCCATGCCAAGACCGAGTGCGGCATTCACCTGTCGGGACTGGAGAAGTCGCTGACCGACGCATCGTTATAGGGTATGCTGATATTCAGGTGGGGCCGGCCTGCAAACGGCGGCTTCGGGGGCTCACGTACTACAAGTACGCTCCGCTCCGGCTCTCGGAAGCTACCGTTTTCGACTCGGGCCTGCTTGAATCTCCACACCCCCTTGAGCTCTTTGAATTTTAGGAAATTTCGATGACTGAACCGACGATACCGGAGACCCGCCTCTGGACCCCGACGGGTTTTCGGGAGGATGAGTGGGCTCATGCCGAAGGCGCGGAAGCGCTGTCCGGCAATGGCCGCTTCATCCTGCCGCTGCAGGCGTTTCTCGATCTCGATCCGGAGGTGCGCCGGTCGGCCAAGGAAAGGATCGGTGTCGTGCTGCAACCCGGCGATCAGCTCGAAAGGATTGCTGGCCTGCTCGACCAACTGTCGCTGGTGGCGCTGGCTTTTCCGTCGTTCAGCGATGGCCGCTCCTTCTCAAAGGGCGAATTGCTGCGCAGCCGACATCATTTCGAAGGTGCCGTGCGCGCCACCGGCCAGGTGCTGGTCGACCAACTGCCGCATATGCTGCGGCTCGGTTTCGATGAATTCGAAATCTCCAATCCCGTGCTCTTGAAGCGGCTGGACGAAGGCCGCACCGGCGGATTGGGACTCTACTACCAGCCTGCCGCCGTGCCGAAGCCCAAGGGACCAAAATACTCCTGGCGTCGGCTGCGTGCCGGCTGACGTCACGACACTTCCAGCGACAGGTTTGCGGCCGCCTGTCCTCTCCCGTCACGACGACAGGAGGTGCCGCCGGCGGATCGGGGACAGCAGAGCCAGGCAGAAGATGGCTACGCCGCCATCCGTGCCTGGCGAAACGACACCAGCTTGCCGCTGTTTTCATCCCACAGCGCCAGCTTGACGCAGCGCAGGCTCTCAAGAAGGGTGATGCGGCCTATGCCGCGCAGTTCCGGATAATCGCGCAGCACTTCCTGCAGGCGGTAGCCTGGCACCTTCGCGGAGAGGTGATGGACATGATGGACACCGATGTTGCCGGTGAACCAGTTCAGCACCGGCGGCAGGTCATAATAGGAGGATCCGTGCAAGGCGGCACGCTGGAACTCCCACTCATCGTCCTTCGCCCATTCGGTCTCCTCGAACTGGTGCTGGACATAGAACAGCCAGATGCCGGCGGATCCGGCAAGGATGACGATCGGCAGGTGGACGACCAGAAAAGCGCCAATACCGACGAACCATATCAGGATCGACGCTGCCAGAACGATGGCGAGGTTGGTGGCCATCGAGGATACCCAGGGCTTCAGGCCACCGCGCATCATCCCGACCGGCAGCCTTTGCTCGAAGATGAAGAGCCATATCGGCCCCAGTCCGAACATGACCAAGGGATGGCGATAGAGACGATAGGCGAGGCGACCTCTCCAGGACATCCGCCGGTACTCCGCGACCGTCAACGTCTTGATATCGCCAACGCCGCGCTCGTCGAGATTACCCGCGCTGGCATGATGGGTGGCATGAGCACTCCGCCAGCAATCATAAGGCGTCAGCGTAAGCACGCCCAGGACGCGGCCTATCCAGTCATCGGCGGTGCGGTTGGCGAAGAAAGATCCGTGCCCGCAATCGTGCTGGATCATGAAAATCCGCACCAGGAAGCCCGCCGCCGGCAAGATCAGCACCAGCCCCCACCAATGGCCATAGGCAAAGGCGATCGAGGACAGCGCCCAGAGTGCTGCGAAAGGGATCAGGGTGATCGCCAGTTCGACGGCGCTGCGCCGCCTGTCCGGCTTCTTGTAGCGCGCCAGGATCTTCAACCAGGCGCGCTTACTGTTGGCGGCAGTCTCAGGGGAAATCATGTTCATCATGAAGCATAGGCGGAGGGGCCCGGCTCCCGCAAGGCTAATCACGAGAAATTACCGCGCGTAATTGTCGCGATGGGGCGCGGGATCCTCGATCCAGGCCGCGACTTCAGGTTCTGTTCTAACCCTGCAACTCTGCCAACCCGGATCGCATCCGGTCACATGCATCAATGGCGCGCGCCGCCAGCCATGCTGTTTTCCAGGCCGTCGAGACGTTCGAGCTGGTCCCGGAAGCGGTCGGGAATGTCTTTCTCGGCGCGAAAGGCCGGCAGCGCATGCAGAAAGCGTCTCACCGCCGCCGTGCCTAGTGGCGCCGGATTTCGGCGGCGATCCGATCTTTCTTTTCGCCCTTGTCGCGGGGTGTCATTTCAAAAATCCTGTGTCGGTTCGAAAATCCTCCAGCCAGCAAATGGTTCCCCGATCGCGCCGCCGGGGCAAGCAAAGGTGGAAGCTATGGTAAAGTTTGAATTAAAATCGAAGCATCGCACTGATCGCCATTCGGTTTGAACGGCTGGGCGCGTGCCTTCGCTTACCCCTTGATTTTTGCCCACCAAACCTCGATATCGGGCTCAAAATCCACACTATTCGAGATGATGGGAAACGGCGATGAGCGACCAGGCAAAAGACGAACGCGCGCCCGACGAAATTGAGGCGACCGAAGCCAATGCCGAGCGCACGGAAGGTGGCGTCGATGGCGATTATGAAGCGGTTGTGCGGCTCCTGAAGGAGAATGAAGAGCTGAAGGACAGGGCGCTTCGCGTTGCGGCCGAGATGGAGAACCTGCGTCGCCGCACCGCGCGCGACGTGCATGACGCGCGTACCTATGCGGTCGCGAACTTCGCCCGCGACATGCTGTCGGTTTCGGACAATCTGCGCCGCGCGCTGGACGCTATTCCCGCCGAGGCCAAGGCGTCCGGCGATGCGGGTTTCAAGGCGCTGATCGACGGCGTCGATCTCACCGAGCGTGCCATGCTGTCCGCACTGGAGCGGCACGGCGTCAAGAAGCTCGCGCCGGAAGGCGAGAAGTTCGATCCCAATTTCCACCAGGCCATGTTCGAAGTGCCCAATCCCGATGTGCCGGCCAACACGGTGGTGCAGGTCGTGCAGCCGGGCTATTCGATCGGGGAGCGGGTGCTGCGCCCGGCCATGGTCGGCGTTGCCAAGGGCGGCCCGAAAATCGCCGCCGGCGAAGCGCCGGTCGAGCCGGGGCCCGTCAACGAGCAGGCGGAGAAGGATGCGTAGTTAGGGGAATAGCGCAGTAAGGCAGTAAGGCAGTAAGGGGCGTATCAACAGTACGGCTTCGTGCTAAACATACTTCCCTACTCCCCTGCTGCCTTACTCCCTGGTCCCGCCCTTGAACCCCATCGCGCTTCTCGACTATGCCGGCGTTGCGGTCTTCGCGGCGACAGGTGCGCTTGCCGCGTCGCGCAAGCAGCTCGACGTTATCGGCTTCCTTTTCCTGGCGTGCGTCACCGGCATCGGCGGCGGCACTCTTCGCGACGTCATCCTTAACCTGCCGGTTTTCTGGATCGCCAATTCCAGCTATGTGCTGATCTGCGCGGCGGTTTCGGTGCTGGTGTTTTTCAGCGCGCACCGTGTCGAATCCCGCTGGAAGTGGCTGCTCTGGCTCGACGCCGTCGGGCTAGCCGCTTTTTCGGTGATGGGTGCGGCCAAAGGGTTGGCCATCACCGGTTCGCCAGTCGTTTCCGTCATCACCGGCGTGCTGACCGCCACATTCGGCGGCATCCTGCGCGACGTGCTGGCAGGGGAGCCTTCGGTGCTGCTGAGGCCGGAAATCTATGTTACGGCCGCCCTGGTTGGCGCGTCGATCTTCACATTGGGCGATGTCGCCGGACTGCCGCAGATCGTGTCAGGCTTGGCCGGTTTCGCCGCGGCATTCGCCGTGCGCGGCGGCGCGCTCAAATTCGGCTGGTCGTTTGCGTCCTACAAGAGCCGGCCCGGCAGGCGGCCGGAGGATATTTCGTGAGAGAAGGGATTAGGGGTTAGTGATTAGTGAGTAGTGAGTAGTGATTAGGGTTAATCAGTAGGTGTAAATTATGATGTCTTCACTACTGACTACTGACTACTGACTACTGACTACCGATCACGCCGCAAAACGCTGCGCTTCCCCGCCGTAATAATTGACGTAGCGGGCGCCGATCTCCTTGACCGGCATCACCACGAACACATCGACCGTCGAGAATTCACGATCGATGACGCAGCCGTCGCCGATGCGGGCGCCGACCCTGAGATAGCCCTTGACCAAGGGCGGCATCGCAGCGATCGCTGCCTTGGCATTGACCGCCTCGATCGGCATCAGGTCCATGGAACAATAGCGGCCTGCGACGGCGCGCACGTCCCAAGCCGAATTCGTGCGGCAGTGATGCGCCAGATAGGTGAGCGCCTCGGCATGGGCCGCCGGCACCGTGCCCTGGAAAGACGCACAGCCGGTCATCACGCCAATGCCGTAGTGGTTGATGTAGGCCCAGATGCCTTGCCACAACGCCTCGATGGTGCGCTTCGAACGGTATTCCGGCAGGACGCAGGAGCGGCCGAGCTCGAGAAAGCGCTGGCCGGGGTGACGGGCGATGAGCTTGGTCAGCTCGAACTCGCCTTCGGAATAGAAGCCGCCGGCGGCCGCAGCGATTTCTTGCCGCAGCAGCCGGTAGGTCCCGACGATGCGGCGATGTTCGGGGCCGGAAAGCGAGGTATCGAAGACGAGCAGGTGATCGCAGTGCGGATCGAAGCGGTCGGCATCACGGCGGTCCTGCACCTGAAACAGGTTCTTCCTGGCGCCAAGCTCGTCGTAGAATACCCGGTAGCGCACTTCCTGCGCGGCCGCGATCTCGGCCTCGTTGCGGGCCAGCCGCACTTCGAGGTTGCCGATACGGCCGAGCGCTGCGCCCTTTGTGACGGAATCGACATTGCGCCCGGCAAGCAAGGCGCCGCCGGCGTTCGGCCGAGTGTCACATTCCGGCATAACTGTATGCACGAGTGATTCTCCTTCGAGCCATCCCTCTTGGCACGGGGATACGGTGTAGGTGCAACAGGATTGTGACAGTACCGTGATACGGCGTCGCGGGCAATACTTCGTCGGCTGGCGAATACGGTCAACCGGCTACGTTATGCAAAAGCAAGGTGGCGCCGCTCGGCAGGAGATTGAAGAAAAAAAGTCTCAGGCGGCGACCTGCCCCTCGATGGCGTCGACCAGTGCATCGGGGTCGAGCGGCTTGGTGACAAAGCCGCTGGCGCCGTGGGCGAGCACCGCATGGCGGGTCTTTTCCTGGCTGTCGGCCGACAGCACCATGATGGGCACTGGCGGCACGGCCGTCTCCTCCTCATGGCGGCGGATGGCGGCGATGGCGTCCATCCCATCCATCACCGGCATGTGCAGGTCCATCAGCACCACGTCGAAGCGGTGTTTGTGTCCGGCACCGGTAACGGCCTCGACCGCCGCCTTGCCGTTGCCGACAACCTTGACGCGATGACCGGCCTTCAGCAGCGTGGCGCGAGCGAGCATGGCGTTGATGTCATTGTCCTCGGCGATCAGCACCGACAGGCCACGCTGGCGATCACTGGCGGCGCGAAGCGCCGGCGGGTGGGGCTTTTCCGGCCGTGTCGGGGCAAGCGCCGGCGCATGACTGCTCAGAAGCACACGCAAAAGTGTTCCGCCTCGCACCGGTCTGGCGAGGAAGGTCGCGTAGCCGCTGGCGCGGAACTCGCCGAGCATGCCGCGATCGGTCGGGGCGATCAGCGTGATGGCTTCGCAATCGGAAAAACCGCTTTGGCGCAGCCGCTTGAGCAGTCTTCCGTCGCCCTCTTCCATGGCCGCGTCGACCAGCAGCACGTCGCAATCGCCGGAGAACGATGCCGCCTGCGCCACGGTGGTGGCGATATCGACCGCGCCGCCGTTGGCGCGGATGCTGCGGGCGATGGCGTCGGCCTCGACGATATTTCTCGACAGGATTACCGCGTGCCTGCCCTGAAGCGCGTCCATCCGGCCCGGTGGTGGCTCGCTCGCGGAGATGGCCGGGATATCGAAGACGAATTCCGAACCCTGACCCAACCGGCTGGAGACGGAAATCGTGCCGCCCATGGCGGTCACCAGGCGCTTGGAGATGGCAAGACCGAGACCGGCTCCGCCATGCGCGCGCGTCGAGGTACCGTCGGCCTGCTCGAACTCCTCGAAAATGCGCTCCATGTCGTCTTCATGCAGGCCTGGCCCGGTATCCGCGATGGTGAAGCATATGCGGTCGGTGGTTTCAGTGCGGGCGCGCGCTATACTCACCAGCACCCCGCCGCTGTCGGTGAACTTGATGGCGTTGCCGATCAGGTTGAGCAGCACCTGCCTGACCCGGCCCGGATCTGCGGTGATCAATTGCGGCACGTCGGGCTCGACATGGCAGCCGAGGCCGATATCCTTGGAGAAGGCGCGCGCGGCGAGGAGCTCGACAACGTTGTCGGCGATCTCGCGCACCGACATTGGCTGCGGTTCGGGATCGAAGCGTCCCGCCTCGATCTTGGAATAGTCGAGCAGGTCCTCGATGAGGGCCAGCAGGGCGCTGGCCGAGGTCGAAATGGCGCCGACATAGGTCTGCTGCTCCGGCGACAGGCTGGTATCGGCCAACAGCCTGGCCATGCCCATGATGCCGTTCATCGGCGTGCGGATTTCATGGCTGACGGTGGCGAGGAAGCGCGATTTGGCCTGGCTTGCGTATTCGGCCCGCTCGCGCGCGGTGATCAGCGAGGATTCGGCACGCTTGCGGGCGGTGATGTCGCGGGCGATGGCGCGATGCGAGACAGAACCGCTGTCCTTGTCGCGCACCGACAGTTCGATCCACGAGAACCAGCGCGAACCGCCGGGGGTGCGGATGGCGACGTCGGTGGAACTCAGGCATTCATGGTCGGAAAAGGCGGCGTCGGGAACGATACCGACTTCGATGCCAAGTTCAGCCAGGGTCTTGCCGGCGAGGTCGCGCTGGTCGACCTCGACGAGATCGGCGAACACCTTGTTGGCATAGACGATATAGCCGTCGCGGTCGCGGTGGATGACGAGATCGCCAAGCGCGTCGATCAGACCGCGAAAGCGCTCTTCGCTCTCCTGCATCTCCCACATGCGATCGGCCAGCGTCTCGATCTCGGCACGGCTGCGAGCCGTGGTTTCATCAAGCAGCGCGGCGGTGCGGTATTCGTTCCTTCTGGCGCGCAGGTGCAGGCCGAAGCCGGCAAGGCCGGTCGCCAGCAAAGCGAGGCTGATGAAGATCGGCGCGCCGGTCAGGTGCGTCAGCCCCGCCAGCATGATGATGGCGACGAAGGTCAGCAGCGGCAAGCCTTCGCGGCCGGCCAATCGCGGCTCATTCCTGGCCTGTTGCGGCTCAGGCGCCAGCGGCGGTGCGGCGACGAACCGCCGCGCCGACGCCGGCGGAGGTACCGCATCGACGTCTTCGCCAGTCTCCACTTCCTGGATGCCGGATTCCGCGACCATGCGAAAACCCTACCGGACAGAAATTATGGAAGCCTGCGGGGGATCGTTCGAATTTTAGCGGATAGGTTGTTTTACCCCGGCGAACTCACTGCATGTCTACGACGACGCGGCCGCGGATCTTGCCGTCGACGATGTCGCGCGCGGCGTCGATGATGTTGTCGAAGCCGATGGTCGTGGACAGGCTGGCGAGCTTGCGCAGATCCAGGTCGGCGCCGATGCGGCGCCAGGCCTCGAGCCGCACCGGTTTCGGCGCCATCACCGAATCGATGCCGAGCAGCGAAACGCCGCGCAGGATGAAAGGTGCCACGCTCGACGGCAGGTCCATGCCGCCGGCCAGGCCGCAGGCCGCGACGGCACCGCCATAGGAGGTCATAGAGAGCACATTGGCCAGTGTGTGGCTGCCGACGGAATCGATGCCGCCCGCCCAACGCTCCTTGGCGAGCGGCTTGGTCGGCTGGCTGAGTTCGTCGCGCGATATCACCTCCGCGGCGCCAAGATCGATGAGATACGGGCTTTCGGCATTGCGCCCTGTCGAGGCAATGACGTGATAGCCCAGGCTGGACAGGATGGAGACCGCGACCGAGCCGACGCCGCCGGCCGCGCCCGTCACCACCACGGGCCCGCGATCGGGCACGATGCCGTGCCGCTCCAGTGCCATGACGCACAGCATTGCGGTATAGCCGGCGGTGCCGACCGCCATCGCGTCATGCGCGCTGATGCCGTCGGGGAGCGGCACCAGCCAGTCGCCGTTGACGCGGGCGCGCCCGGCATAGGCGCCAAAATGCGTCTCGCCGACACCCCAGCCGTTCAGGATGACCTTGTCTCCCTTGCGCCAGTCGGGATGGGAAGAGGATAAGACCGTTCCGGCGAAATCGATGCCTGGCACCAAGGGCCAGCGGCGAATGACCGGCGCCTTGCCTGATATTGCGAGCCCATCCTTGTAGTTCACCGTCGTCGCTTCGACTGCGACGGTGACGTCACCGTCCATGAGATCGGCTTCGGTGAGGTCGGTCACCGCCACCGACTGTTTCTTTTCGGCGTCGCGCGAAACGAGGATGGCTTTGAAGGTTTCGGGCATTTTTCTCTCCTCGATCTATCGACGTTTGGACTCTGCTGCGGCGGCCGCGCCGGGTCAATCGGTCAGGCGTCGGGACCCTGGGGCTTGGGCTGGCGCCGCCAGCCCAAAACTTCGTCAAGCACGACCAGCGCGGCGCCGACCGAAATGAAGGCATCGGCGAGATTGAACACGGCGAAGGACCAGACCGGAGTGTGGAACAGGATGTAGTCGATGACGTGGCCGTAGACGGCGCGGTCGATCAGATTGCCGAGCGCGCCACCGATGATCAGGGCAAAGCCGGTGCGGGCAATAACATGGCCCGCTGGCGTGTGCGTGGCCAGATAGAGCACGAAGGCGACGACGAGAACGGCGATGATCACCAGCCCGGTATCGCCGAAGGATGAGAACATCGAGAAGGCGATGCCGGTATTATAGGTGCGAAACAGCGCCAGGAAGGGCAGGAGATCGAGCTTTTCCTGAAAGGGAAGGCCGATCTCGACCAAATGTTTTATCCACTGGTCGAGCGCGATGGCCGCGACGACCAGCAGCGCATAGGGAGACCATGATTTCACGATTGGGCAACCCTCATTGCGAATCCACCATAGGGTCCAGTTTCAGCGCGCCGCGGCGGATCTCGAACAGCATGACGCCGGTGGCGACGGCAAGATTGAGCGAATCGGCACGCCCTGCCTGCGGAATCCTGAGCAGCCTGTCGCAACTCGCCGCCAGGCTTTCGGGCAGGCCTTGCTGTTCATTGCCCATCATCAGCAGCACCGGCCCCCGGGAAAAATCGACCGAGCGGTAGTCGACCGCGCCTTTGAGGTGCGTGCCGGCGACGAGGCCAGAAAACCCGCCGCGCCAGGCGAGGAATGCGTCGGTCGTCGCCTTGGCCACCGGAACGGCGAAGATCGAGCCCATGGTGGCGCGCACCGTCTCCACCGAAAAGGGATCGGTGGTGTCTCCGACCAGGATCACGCCCTTGGCGCCGACGGCGTCCACCGTGCGGATGACGGTGCCGAGGTTGCCGGGATCGCGCACCCGGTCGAGCGCCACCCAGACATCGCCATTGTCGGCGCGGATATCCTTCAGGGCCAGGAATTTCTGCGAGAAAACGCCGATCACCATTTGCGGATTGTCGCGACGGGTTATGGCGACAAGCACTTTTTCCGAGACTTCGAGCACGGTGCCGCCGGCGGCAACCGTACGCGCAGCGACCTTCTCAACCGCCGCGTTGCCGCGTCCGGCCTTGGCGAAGACCAGGGTCCTGATCTGCCAGCCGAGGTCGAGCGCATCGATGACCAGCTTCAGTCCCTCGGCCATGAAGGCGTTCTGCTGGTCGCGGAATTTTTTCAAGGCCAGCGCCTTGATGTCCTTGACCAGCGGATTGGCGAGGCTGGTGACCTCTTTCACCTGCCCGACCGGACGGGCGCCGTCATATCCACTCATCAGGCCACCCAGCGCGAGAACAGCGAGGTCGACAGCGCGCGGCCCGCCGATTTTTCGCGGATGATCAATTCGCCCGATTCAACCTTGCCGCCCATGCCGGCAAAGGTGTCGCGCATGAGGGCATGGATGGCGAAGAAGGAGGCGCGGATCGAATAAGCGGTCAGCACCACGGCAAGCGGTTTCGGCGTCAGGATCGATCGGCAGAGATCGGTCAATGCCGGCAGGTCCTCGAACAACTGCCAGACCTCGCCCTTGGGGCCGCGGCCATAGGCGGGCGGGTCGAACAGAACAATGTCATAGCGGCTGCCGCGGCGCTCCTCTCGCTCGGCGAATTTCACTGCGTCTTCGACGATCCAGCGGATCGGCTTGTTGCCAAGCCCGGCCATCTCCTGGTTTTCGCGGGCCCAGCCGATCGCCTTTTTCGAGGCATCGACATGGGTGACCTCGGCGCCGGCACGCGCCGCCACCAGCGAGGCAAGGCCGGTATAGCCGAACAGATTGAGCACCTTGACCGGCCGCCTGGCCGCCGCGATCAGTCCGGCCATGTGATCCCAGTGCGAGGCCTGCTCGGGAAACACGCCGACATGGCGAAACGAGGTGAAGCGGCCGAGATAATCGATGCCGTCGTGCTTCATCGGCCAGGTCTCGCCGAGCGGCGTCCCGGGGAAGCGCCAGCGGCCAATGCCTTCCTCGTCGGTATCGCCGGTGAAGACAGCGTCGGCGCGGTCCCATTCCCTTGCCGGCAGCGCCTTCTGCCAGATCGCCTGGCCCTCTGGGCGGACGATCCGATAAGGACCGTATTGTTCGAGCTTCTGGCCGGCGCCGCTGTCGAGCAGCGCATAGTCGCCATTCGGCGCCACTTCGAGGATCAGCGGAAGCTGTTCGGCCGGAAGAGCGCCGTCGCGACGGGCCAGAATGCGGGGCGCCGACTTCGGTTCGGGGCGCTCGTCGGCCCTGGCGTCGGGCCGCTCCTGCGGCCGGGCCGTTCCACGACCTTCATGCGGACGCACCCGTTGCGCACCGCTTTTTGCGGGCGGACGGCTGTCGCGGCGTTTGTCGCGAAAAGATTTCAAGCAGGAGCATCTCCGAGGCGTGGCCGCTTTTGACATAGGGCAACCGGCTTCGCAACCAAGTCCGCCGCGCGGCCGTCGCCTGGTCATGTCGGCTTGCGATGGACCAATGTCAAAGAAACAGGCAAATCTTCGATATGTCCCGCTCCGAACGCCTGCTCGACCTGATCCAGACATTACGACGGCATCGCATGCCGGTGAGCGGGCAGTCGCTCGCCGACGAACTCGGGATTTCAATTCGCACGCTTTACCGCGACATCGCAACGCTGCAGGGCCAGGGGGCGCCGATCGATGGCGAGGCGGGGCTCGGCTATGTGCTGAAGCCCGGATTCATGCTGCCGCCGTTGATGTTCAGCGACGAGGAGATCGAGGCAATTGTGCTCGGTTCGCGCTGGGTCGCCAAGCAGCCGGATTCGCGGCTTTCGGTAGCGGCCGTCAACGCGCTTGCCAAGATCGCGTCGGTGCTGCCGGATGACCTGCGCGAGGATCTCGACGCCACCGCACTGCTGGTCGGGCCGCCCAGCGGGACTGTCGAAGGCATCGATCTCGGCCTGGTGCGGCAGGCGATCCGCAACGAGCGCAAGCTGGACTTCTTCTATCGCGATGCCGGTGGCGCGGGCTCGTGGCGCATCGTGTGGCCGTTCGCGCTTGGGTTCTTCGACAAGGTGCGGGTCGTGGTGGCGTGGTGCGAAATGCGGCAGGATTTCCGGCATTTTCGCACCGACCGCATAGCCGAGCTCAAGACGACGGATCTGCGTTATCCGCGCCGCCGTCAGGCGCTGCTGAAGGAATGGCGGGCGACGCTCGACACCCCACGGCAGGAGCGGTTGTGAGCTGTCTACGGCGCCTCTCGTTACGCATACTGCCAGAATCTGGCAGTGGCGCGCTTTATGTCTGTCCTGGTCGAAACCCCTGGAGAACAGACATGGTCACCCCGAATTTCGTCATCCTCTACGTCGACCAGCCGCAGCGAAGCGGCACCTTCTACAGCGCGCTGCTCGGCCGCGAGCCGGTCGAAAGCGCGCCGACATTCGTGCTGTTCGTGCTCGACAACGGTTTCAAACTCGGTCTCTGGTCGAGGCATACGGTGGAACCGGCGGCGGCAGCGACCGGTGGCGGCGCCGAGATCGTCTTTGTCCTGGATACGCCCGAGGCAGTCGATGCCGCCCATGCCGACTGGTCCG
Organism: Mesorhizobium sp. B2-8-1; assembly: GCF_006440955.1. Lineage (NCBI taxonomy): Bacteria > Pseudomonadati > Pseudomonadota > Alphaproteobacteria > Hyphomicrobiales > Phyllobacteriaceae > Mesorhizobium > Mesorhizobium sp. B2-8-1. The sequence goes on from NZ_VFTX01000004.1 coordinate 260,610, forward strand.
GACGTGGGCTGAAGATCCTGCAGGCGCCGACCGACATGGATTTCGGCCGCACCTTCGTTGCGCTCGATCCCGACAACCATCGCCTGCGGGTCTACTGGCTGTCGGACGGGCAGCAGGCGGACGGGGAGCAGGAATGAGCGCGTATTGGATCGCGGTGGCGTCGGCGCAGCACGTCCGGCGCGGCCGCGAGGGCGGCTTTATGCAGGTCAACCACGGCAAGGCGGCGCCGCTGCGGCGGATGCAGCCCGGGGACGGCATTGTTTATTATTCGCCGACAACGATTTTGGGCGAGAAAGACGGGCTGCGGGCGTTCACGGCGATCGGCACGGTACGGGAGGGAGAACCCTATCAAGGCGACATGGGCGGCGGCTTCACGCCCTTTCGCCGCGACGTCGACTGGGCGGCGGCCGGGGAAGCGCCGATCAAGCCATTGCTCGACAGGCTGGACTTCACGGCCGGCAAGCCGAATTGGGGGTATCAACTGCGCTTCGGCCTGTTCTCGATAAGCGCGGCCGATTTCGCCGTAATCGCCGAAGCTATGGGCGCTAACCAGCCGGGACAGTAAGCTAGCTCCTGAGCGCCTTGTAGACGGCAATGCCGGCGGCAAGGTCCTCGAGCGCGGCGCCGACCGACTTGAACAGCGTGATCTCGTCGGCGCTCCGGCGCCCTTGCTTCTGACCGCGCGCCAGCTCGTGCAAGTCGGCTATGATGGCTTCCGGTTTCAACACGCCCGAAGCGAGCGGTATGACGATGTCGCCCGCTTCCTTGGTGGCGCCGGCGCGGGTGTCGACATAGACGCGGGCGCGCCCTATCGCCTCGTCGTCGCTTTCGCGCATTGTCGGGGTGAAGCCGCCGACCATGTCGACATGGCTTCCCGGCTTCAGGCGGGCGCCCTTGATCAGCGGATCGGTGGCGATCGTCGCCGACGAGACGATATCGGCCTGGCCGAGCTCGGCATCGAGATCGGTCGCTGCGCTCGCCGCGAAGCCCTCGGCGCGCAGTCCGGCGGCGACCTTCTCGGCGTTGTCCAAGGTGCGATTCCAGATGCGGATGGTCCTGATCGGCCGCACGGCGCAATGCGCCTTGGCGAGGAATGGCGACAGCGCACCGGCCCCGATCACCAGCAGCCGGGAAGCGTCTTCGCGCGCCAGATAGGATGCGGCGAGCGCCGAGGCGCAGGCCGTGCGCCATTGCGTCAGCCGCTGGCCGTCGATCAGGGCCTCCGGTTCGCCGGTGGCGCCGTTGAGCAGGAGATAGACCCCCATCACTGCCGGTTTGCCGATGGCATTGTTGTCGGGCGAGACGGTAACGATCTTGACGCCGATATGCCCCCCGGCCGAGATGCCGGCTGCGTTGAAATCGGTCCAGGCCGGCATCAGCAGCAAGGTCGAGGCCGCACCGTCCGGCCGTTCGACCGTGTGATGGTGCCGGACAGGTTGCACCGCGCCGTCACGGAAAGCCACGCGCAGCGTGTCCACTAGGCCCGGGAAGGTCAACGACTGGTCGACCTCTGCGGCCGAAATGGTCAGCATGGGAAACTCCGTGAAGAAAATCGCGGGCCCGAGAGGGCCCGCAGCGCCGTGCGGCGGTCAGTTGGTCGGCTTCGGCAGCACCGGTCCCTGCGGTGTCGACGGGGTGCGGCCGATCGCCTGGCGCAGGTTCTCGGCCTCGACGCCGCGCTGGCGCGCCAGCTTGCGGTAACGTCCCTGCTTGACCCAGGTCGCCAGGCTGCCGACGACCATGCCGACGGCGAGGGCCAGGAACAGGAAGATGAACAGCGGCAAAGTGAGCGTCAGCGCCGGATTGCCGGGATTGAACGGATCCAGCGTGAAGGCGACGAGTTCGCGATTGGCGACGGCCAGCGCGATCAGGATGACCGCCAGGGGCACGAAGACCACGATGAGCATGAAGCGATTGAGCATGATGTTTTCCGTCGGAAACCGGCCTCCCGGGAAGGGCCGGTCTGGCGTCGCGCCTATTTTCCGCCATTCAGCCTTTCGCGCAGTTCCTTGCCGGTCTTGAAGAAAGGCACCCATTTCTCCTCGACCTCGACGGATTCACCGGTGCGCGGGTTGCGGCCGGTGCGGGCGGGGCGATTTTTCACCGAAAAGGCACCGAAGCCACGCAATTCGACCCGGTTGCCTTCGGCGAGCGCGTCGGTGATCTCGTCGAAAATCGCGCCGACGATGTTTTCAACGTCGCGCAGGAAAAGATGCGGATTGCGCGTGGCAATAATCTGCACAAGTTCGGACTTGATCATCGGACGGGTCCCCTGAAATCGGTGCGGTCGAAATTATGAGGATGATTTTGTTTGCTTTTTCATCCACCCCAAACGGCATCTCAAGGGTGCCAGACGGAAACGAGACCGTCAAGAAACAAGCGGTCGGCGCCAAGTTCATGGATGATATCGCCGCTGTAGTCCGGCAGGCCGAGCGCGCCGGCGATCGTGCGCACCATCGCTTTGGAAAACAGGAAGCCGCCGCGCCGCTCCGTGTCCTTCCATTCGACCACCTTGAGTTTCGAGTCGACGCCCTTGGTCGCCAGCCAGTCGATCGCCTCGGTCTCGCCGCCGACGGCGTCGATCAGGCCGTTGGCGACCCCTTGGCGACCGGTGAAGATCGATCCGTCGGCGAGCGCCAGCGCTTGCTCGCGGGTCATCTTGCGGCGTTCGGCGACGATGCCGACGAACCAGTCGTAGCTGTCGAGGATGAGCTTGCGGACCATGGCGCGCTCGTCGTCGTTGGTCGGCTTGAAAGGCGAGGGCGAGGCCTTGAGCGGCGAGGATTTCACTTCCTCCAGCTTGACGCCGAGCTTGTCCATCAGGCCGCTGACATCAGGATACTGGATCAACACGCCGATCGAGCCGACGATCGAGGTCTTGCGGGCGACGATGTGATCGGTGGCGCTCGCGATCATGTAGCCGGCCGACGCGGCGAGCGTGCCGACCTCGGCCGCGACAGGCTTGTCGGCGGCGAGCTTGCGCACCTCCTCATAGATCGATTCACCGCCGACGGTGGTGCCGCCGGGGGAATCGATGGCGAGGATCACGCCTTTCACCCTCGGCGACTTGCGGATGGCTTCCAGCCGCTCGATCAGTTCGTCGTCCTCGGTTATGGTGCCTTCGATCCTGACCTTGGCGATATGATCGACGGCCGAGCCGCCGAAATCGTCGCGATAGAACCAGGCCGAGATCGCAATGACGCCGAGCGCAACGATGGCGATGGCCGCAGCGCGCCAGAAGGTCAGCTTACGCCGCAAGCGGCGGCGGTCGATCAGGTCGTCGGCTCTCAATGCCATGGTCAGCCTCACGGTCGATGGAAAGAGATGCTTTTAGACCATGACGTCCCGGTCTGGAAGCAATTCCGTCTGCGCAGGACGCGGCAATCCGCGCGCGGCGCACGCGAGGCAAGTGCGCGTCAGCGTCCGCCAAGACGTCGGTTTCGTGATTGGTCCGTGAAACGAACGGCAGGTAAGGGGAGAGCCGATGGTAACGAAAAATGTACGCCAGACGTCTATTTCTGCTATGAAGCAGGGCTGTCGGTGTTGATCCGTTCTGATCTGCACGACAGCAACTGTCACATTTTCGCGGTTTTCGTCGGCTTGTGCTTGCTTGAAAGCGCCGACGTCCCACCTATAGGCGGTGTTGCCCGGCGGGGCAGGGGTTTTAGAAGAAAGCAGTTATGTTAGCGCGAACGAGTGAAGCGAGCAGCACCGAGACGGAGTTGGCTCCCCCGGCGGACGGCCCGGCGAGGGGGGACGCGTTCGATCGCGCACGGCGGCATTCGCGCCGGGTGCGCGTGCTCAAATTCGCCGTGCCGGTGCTAGCGGCGTTGATCGCCATTGCCTTCCCGGTCTATTCCTACCTCGCCGCACCGGTGTCCGTCGCGGTCCAGGCGGAAGGCACCGCCTTTTCCAACGGCAAGCTGGTGATGGCCAACCCCAAGCTCAACGGCTTCACCAAGCAGAAGTTGCCCTATTCCATGACGGCATTGCGCGCCATACAGGACGTCAGCACGCAAGGCATCATCGAACTCGACGGCATCGATGCCAAGGTGCCGATCGCGGCCGACAATGTCGCTGCGATCAAAGCCACGCATGGCACCTACGATCGCGACGGCAATACGATGCACCTGACCAGCGACGTCACGATCGCCACGACCGACGGCCTTCAGGCCAAGTTCAAATCGGTCTTCCTCGACATGGGCAAAGGCACTATGAAGACGGATGACCCCGTGGACGTCAGCCGTGACGGGTCGCAGATCACCGCGAATTCCTTGTCGGTGCAGGACAATGGCAAGGTTCTGGTGTTCGAGAACAAAGTGCGCGTCAATATCGATCCCGCCAATCTGAAGGCGGCAGAGGCAAAGGGCGAAGAAGCGAATGTGGCTCATTAGTTCGACACGGCTTGCCGCCGCAGCTTCGGCGCTGCTTTTGCTGGGGCTTGCGCCGGCGCTGGCGCAATCCACCGCCGAGAGCGCGTCCGGGCTCAAACTGTCGGGCGACAAGCCCATCCAGATCGAGAGCGACAAGCTGGAGGTGCGGCAGGCGGACAACGTCGCCGTGTTCACCGGCAACGTCACGGTCGTGCAGGGACCGACCCTGCTCAAGTCCGGCAAGATGATGGTCTACTACGTCAAGGACCCGAACGCGGCCGCAAAGGGGACGGAAGCAGCGGGAGCGGCGATGACCGGCTCCGCCAACATCGACCACCTTGAAGTCAGCGGAAAAGTTTACATCAAGTCGAATGACCAGATCGCGACCGGCGACAATGGCACCTTCGACATGAAGACGCAGGTGCTGGTCCTGTCCGGCAAGGAAGTGGTTCTGTCGCAAGGCCCCAACGTCCTCAAGGGCTGCAAGCTCACCGTGCAGATGAAGACCGGCCTCGCCAATGTCGACGGCTGCGGCGGACGTGTCATCATGTCGATGACACCACCGCCGAAATCGGGAGCGACGAACCCCTGATGGCCAGCCTGTCGTCGCTGACGGCGCGTCTTCCGGGGCGGGCCGCCGGCAAGGTTTCGGCTCCGGCCACGGTCACCGCCGATAAGGCGAAGTTCAAGGGAACCTTGATCGCCAAGGGCCTGACCAAGAGCTACAAGGGTCGCAAGGTGGTCAGCGGCGTCACGCTCGGGGTGCGTGCCGGCGAGGCCGTCGGGCTTCTCGGTCCGAACGGTGCCGGCAAGACCACCTGTTTCTACATGGTCACCGGCCTGGTGCCCGTGGACGAGGGCACGATCGAGATCGACGGCTTCGATGTCACCTCCATGCCGATGTACCGGCGTGCGCGTCTGGGCATCGGCTATCTGCCGCAGGAGGCCTCGATCTTCCGCGGCCTCAGCGTCGAGCAGAACATTCGCGCCGTGCTGGAAGTGGTCGAAAAGAGCCGCAAGGAGCGCGAGCGCAGCCTCGACGAACTGCTCGAGGAGTTCCATATCAGCCATTTGCGCAAGGCGCCCTCGATGTCGCTTTCCGGCGGCGAACGTCGGCGCCTGGAGATCGCGCGTGCGCTGGCCACGCGCCCGGCCTACATGCTGCTCGACGAGCCTTTCGCCGGCATCGACCCGATCGCCGTCGCCGACATCCAGCAACTGGTGCGTCATTTGACGGCGCGCGGCATCGGCGTGCTCATCACCGATCACAATGTGCGCGAGACGCTCGGCCTGATCGACCGCGCCTACATCATCCATGCCGGCCAGGTGCTCACTCATGGCCGGGCTGATGAAGTGGTCGCAAATCCCGACGTGCGGCGGCTCTATCTGGGCGAGGGATTCACGCTTTGAGCGTGAAATTTGTTTCCTGACGCGATTTTTTTCCTGTCAGGGGCCATTTTCTCGCGATTTTGCTCCGGGATAACGCTCCGGTAAGCGGGTTTTGCTAGCGTTTGCCTTGACAAGCAAAAGCCGGGCCAGTTTCTATCGGTTCGCGAAAATTCCTTCCGGCAGTCCGGATGCAGACGAGGCGTTTGAAACCGAACCATGGCGTTGGCGGCGAAACTACAGCTACGACAGTCGCAGTCGCTGGTGATGACGCCACAGCTGATGCAGTCGATCCGGCTGCTGCAGTTCACCCATGCCGAACTCGAGCACTTCATCGACGAGGAGATCGAGCGCAATCCGTTGCTGGAGCGCGCCGAGCCGCAGGACGACGCCGCCAGCGACCAGGTGCCGAGGACCGAGGCGGCACCGGAAACGGCGGCCGACGGCGACTGGTTCGAGACCGAAGCGGGATGGAGCGCCGAGGCAATCTCGGAAAAGCTCGACACATCGCTGGAGAACCTGTTCCCGGACGACCCGGGCACCAGCGAGCGACTCGGACCAGACCTCACGGCACAGTGGAAATCGGCGACCGGCAATGGCGGCACGTCCTCGTCCGAAGGCTTCGATGCCGGCGACATGGCGGCGACCGCGATCACGCTGCGCGATCATGTCAGCGAGCAGATCGCGCTCGCTTTCACCGATCCGGCGGCGCGCCTGATCGCCGGCGAACTCGCGGACGGCCTCGACGAGACCGGCTATATGCGCGCCGATACGGCTGAGATAGCTTCGCGCCTTGGTAGCGGCGCCGACGCCGTGGCCAAGGTGCTGTCGGTGTGCCAGACCTTCGAGCCGGCCGGCCTGTTCGCCCGCGACCTTGCCGAATGCCTGTCGCTGCAACTTGCCGTACGCGACAGGCTCGATCCGGCGATGAAGGCGCTGATTGCCAACCTCGAACTCCTGGCGCGCCGCGATTTCCACACGCTGAAGCGGATCTGCGGCGTCGACGAAGAGGACCTGCTGGACATGCTGGCCGAGGTCCGGGCGCTCGATCCGCGGCCGGGCATGGCCTTTTCGGGCGGCGCCAGCGACGCCGTCATTGCCGATGTCGAGGTGCGCGCGGCCAATGACGGCAGCTGGACGGTCGAGCTCAACGCCGAAACGCTGCCGCGCGTGCTGGTCGACCACATCTATTTCGCCCAGGTTTCGCCGCACGCCAAGAACCAGGCCGAAAAGGATTTCCTGGCCGAGTGCCTGCAGAACGCCAATTGGCTGACGCGAAGCCTCGATCAGCGGGCAAAGACCATTCTCAAGGTCGCATCGGAGATCGTGCGCCAGCAGGATGCCTTCCTCGTCCATGGCGTGCGCCAGCTGAAGCCGCTCAACCTGCGCACGGTGGCCGACGCCATAGGCATGCACGAATCGACCGTCAGCCGGGTTACCGCGAACAAGTACATGCTGACGCCGCGCGGCGTGTTCGAACTGCGCTATTTCTTCACCGCCTCGATAGCCGCGTCGGGCGGTGGCGAGGCGCATTCGTCGGAAGCGGTGCGCGACCGCATCAAGCAATTGATCGACGAGGAAAAAACCGTCGACGTCCTGTCCGACGACGCGATCGTCGACATGTTGCGCGAAAGCGGCGTCGACATCGCCAGGCGTACGGTCGCCAAATACAGGGAAGGCATGAATATCCCGTCCTCGGTGCAGCGCCGGCGCGAGAAGCGGGCCCTTGCCAGCGCCGGGCGCTAGGTTCGGCGATTTTCCACAGGGTTTCGCGCTTCATTGACAAGCTGCGGTGAAGTGGCTAGAAGCCCGCCCGCATGAGACGGGCTCGACGCCCGCTAGCGGATGGTCCGTCACGACAATGGCCTAGGGATGGTCAAGAAGGCGGCTTGTGATCAACCGGAAAGTTTGGATTTAAATCGGCGCGAGTCACGCCGCAAAGCTTGTGCGCACGGACCACGAGTATAAACTCCGGCCAGTTTGAAGCCTGAGCAAGGAAGGTCAGTTTTCAGATGAATCTGCGCATATCGGGAAAACACATGGATATCGGCGATGCGTTCCGTACGCGCATCAACGATCGTGTCGGCGAGGCGATCGGCAAATATTTCGACCGCGGCTTTGCCGGACATGTCACCGTCATCAAATCGGGCTCGCGCTATTCGGCGGATTGCATGATCCGGCTGGATTCCGGCGCTTCGCTGCAGGCGACCGGCGATGCCCAGGACCCGACGCTGGCTTTCGAGGCCGCGGCGGATCGTCTGGAAACCCGGCTTCGGCGCTACAAGCGCCGGCTGAAATCGCACAATTCGGGCAATGGCGAGCTCACCGATATCGCCTACACGGTGATGGCGCCACTCGCCGATGACGACGAGGACATTCCGGAGGATTTTGCGCCGGCCATCGTCGCCGAATCGACCATGACGCTGAAGACCATGTCGGTGGCGTCGGCGGTCATAGAACTCGACACAAAGGACAGTCCGGTCTTCGTCTTCCGCAACGCCGGAAACAATCACGTCAACATCGTCTATCGCCGGCCGGATGGGAACATCGGCTGGATCGATCCGTCCACGACCAAGGTCGCACAGGGATAAAACCGGCCGCACGAGGGGTGGGGACTGGTGACGGCAGGCGAACAAGGGATTTTCAAGTATGGATCTGAGCGATCTCATCAACGTTCCGGCGATATTGCCGGCGTTGAAGGCGAACTCCAAGAAGCAGCTTCTGCAATTGCTGTCGGAGAGGGCGGCCGCGATTTCCGGCATTCCGGAGCGGGAAGTGTTCGACACCATCCTGCAGCGCGAGCGGCTCGGCTCGACCGGGGTCGGCAACGGCATCGCCATTCCGCACGGCAAGCTGGCCGGCGTGAAGCGCATCGCCGGCGTGTTCGCCCGCCTGGAGACGCCGGTCGATTTCGAGGCGCTCGACGACCAGCCGGTCGACCTGGTGTTCCTGCTGCTGGCCCCTGAAGGGGCCGGCGCCGATCATCTGAAGGCGCTGTCGCGCATCGCGCGGGTGCTGCGCGACGCCGATACAGTGGCCAAGATCAGGGGAACGCGCGACGCCGTGGCAATCCACGCGCTTTTATCGGACACCCAGGCCTCGCACGCGGCCTGACGTTTTCTGGATAAACGATGGTCGAGGGCCGCCACGGGCGGCCCCGTTCGTTTTCAGCGGAAAATCGCCTTAATGAATGGCGACCGTGGTCAGGTCGTTTTCCATGGCGCCGGCCAGCGCGCGATCGCGCGCATCCGAAAGCAGGATCGGCTGGCCGTTGGCGGCAAACAGCGCCCACAATTCCATGCCGGGCGCGATTTCGCCAATGCCCGGGAAACGGCCGAGCAGTTCCTCGCTCGTTACCTTGCGCAGATAAGCGACCGAGCCCTCGCCGAGATGGGCGAATTCACCGCTGGTCATGGTGGGATTTTGGTCAATTCTGGTCATTTCAAGCCTCCTTGGCGCGAGACGCCGCCCTGGTTCTGGGCAGTAGGCCATCCCGCATGAGAGCCATCGGCAAAGATCAGTCTTTCACCGATATGTTTATTTTCCGTACCAGCCGCTCGGACTCGGGCCGATCGAGATCGATCGACAAAAGGCCGTTCTTCAGCTCCGCCGCAATCACCCGCATGCCGTCGGCCAGCACGAAGCAGCGCTGGAATTGGCGTGCGGCGATGCCGCGGTGAAGAAATTCGCGCTCGGTATCGTCGGTCTGACGACCGCGCACGACCAACTGGTTTTCCTCCGTGGTGACATCGAGATCGCTTTCGGCGAAACCGGCGACAGCGAGCGTGATGCGCAGCCTTTCGGCCTTGCCGTCGGCGCCGCTGAGCCGCTCGATGTTGTAAGGAGGATAGCTGTCACCGGATTTCGCCAGGCGCTCCAGCGTCTTTTCCATGGCGTCGAAACCCAGGAGAAGCGGGCTGGAGAAAGGCGTCATTCGGCTCATGTTACATTGTCCTCTCAAGAGCGACATAAACTGGAAAAACCCAGATGGCATTTTTCCCGATGGTCTTGATATGGTCCGCCCCACGACCAAGTTCAAGCCATCAAAACACCCGCCCAAAAAGACCACGTCGTGGACTCACAAGAATGATCGACATGGCGCTTGAAACGGCAGTGAGATGCAAGGAGAAGCGCTGCGCCGGGATTCGTCCCCCGGGCGGAGCGGTTCGGCAGCTCAAGGCCGGTTCGGTGCGTTTCGCATGCTCGCTCGGACGCATGAGCTCATGGCCAAACAAGGAATTGAAATGCCCCAAACACGCAAGATCATCATCGACACGGATCCTGGCCAGGACGATGCCGTCGCCATATTGCTGGCGCTTGGCAGCCCCGAGCTGGAGATCGTCGGCATATCAGCCGTAGCCGGCAACGTGCCGCTGAACCTTACCGAAAAGAACGCCCGCAAGATCTGCGAACTGGCCGGCCGACCCGACATCAAGGTCTATGCCGGCGCCGTCCGTCCGCTGGCGCGTGAACTGGTTACGGCCGAGGCGGTGCATGGCCAAACTGGCCTCAACGGGCCACAATTGCCCGAACCGACGATGAAGCTGCAGGATAAGTACGCCGTCGATTTCATCGTCGAGACGCTGATGAAGGAAGAGAGCGGCAGCATCACGCTGTGCGCTCTCGGGCCGCTCACCAATATCGCGCTGGCGCTGATCCGCGAGCCGAAGATCGCGCCGCGCATCAAGGAAATCATCCTGATGGGCGGTGGCTTCTTCGAAGGCGGCAATGTCACGCCGGCGGCCGAATTCAACATTTATGTCGATCCGCACGCGGCCGAGGTGGTGTTGAAATCCGGCATTCCGATCGTGCTGATGCCGCTCGACGTCACCCACAAGGCGCTGACCACCGCCAAGCGCACCCAGGCCTTTCGCAAGCTCGGCACCAAGGTCGGTACCGCAACGGCCGAGATGCTGGAGTTTTTCGAGCGTTTCGACGAGGAGAAATACGGCACCGATGGCGGGCCGCTGCATGACCCCTGCGTCATCGCCTACCTGTTGAAACCGGAGCTGTTCAAAGGCCGTAACTGCAATGTCAGCGTGGAAACCAGCTCGGAACTGACCATGGGCATGACCGTGATCGACTGGTGGGGCGTCACCAAGCGGGAAAAGAACGCCAAGGTGATGGGCGACATCGACCATGACGGCTTCTTCGCGCTGTTGCTGGAACGGCTGGGGCGGCTTTAAATCCGCCTCCTTACCCTCTCCCCTCGCGGGAAAAGGCGGCCTCGCGAAGCGAGGTCGGATGAGGGGTGTTCCGGGGAACGCCGACGCCTCACTCCGTCACGCACCCCTCAACCATCTCGGCGTTGCGCGCCGATCCACCTTCCCCCACAAGGGGGAAGGAAAGGCGGCGGTGCTCACTTCGACCGTGAAAACGCCAGCCACAGGCCGCCGCCGATCATGAAGCTGCCGCTGATCCTGGACAGGAGCTTGACGCGGCGGGCGGACAGGATGCGACCGGCGCGGCCGGCGGCCAGCGCATAAGTCGAATCCGACATGGCGGCGAAGATCATGGCGGTGAGGCCCATGACGGCGATCTGCAGCGAATAATTGCCTTGCGGCGCGATGAATTGCGGAAAGAAGGCGCCGAAGAAGATCAGCGTCTTCGGGTTGCTGAGCGCTACCAGCAGGCCCTGCACGAAAAAGCCGCCGCGCGGCTTCCGCGCCGTTCCGTCGGCGTTCAGCTTGCCCTTGGACCGGAACATCTGCACGCCCATCCAGATCAGGTAGGCGGCACCGATCAGCCGCACCCATTCGAACCAGTGCCCCATACCCGATATCAGCGTGTTGAGGCCGATGCCGACGATGGCGATCATGACCGCCAGGCCGGCCTGCGTGCCGGCGACATTGGCCAGGCCGGCGCGGGAGCCATGACGGATGCTGTTGGCGATGATCAGCGTGACCGTCGGCCCTGGCACCAGGATGATGACGACGCACGCAAGGACATAGGCGGCATAGAGTTCCAGCGACATGATTTTTCCCTCGGGCAGAATGCCGCCTGTGCGGCGCCACAATCAATGCATGGCGGCGATGCCGGTGCAAGCCGGCACATGGAGCCGCGCGATACGCAGATGCACCGGATTCAGGCGCCGGACGGCCACGGCAGTGTCGTCTCATAGGCCGCCGCCGCCTTCAGCACAGCCATGTCGCCACGCGGCCGGCCGATCAGTTGCATGCCCATCGGCCGGCCTCTGGCGTCGAAGCCGACCGGCACGCTGACGGCCGGGCAGCCGCCCATGGCGGCGGGCGCCGAAACCTGCATCCAGCGGTGATAGCTGTCCATCGGCCGGCCGGCGATCTCGCGCGGCCAATGGGTGCCGACGTCGAACGGAAAGACTTGCGCGGTCGGCAATGCAATCAGGTCGAAGCGGTCGAACAGCGACAGCAGCGTCCGGTACCAGGACGTCCGGACGACCGAGGCGGCGCGAATCCGAGGCGCCGTCAGGAGTTGCGCGTTCTCCACCTCCCAGACGGCTTCGGGCTTCAACAGGGCGCGCCTGGCAGGATCGTCATAATGCACTTTCAGCGCGCAGCCGCTGCTTGCCTGGCGCAACGTCACGAAGGCCTGCCACAAGGCCTCGAAATCAAAATCCGGCACCAGTGCCTCGGCCTTGAACGAGGCCTCCCCGAAGCGGTCGAGCGCGGCCTGGCAGAGCTCGAGGATGCCGGGCTCCATGGGCAAATGCCCGCCCAGATCGCCGAGCCAGGCGACACGGCCGCCTTTGGCGGGCATATGCAGGCCTTCGAGGAAGGAGCCTTGTTTCTCATAGGACAAGGGTGCGCGCGGATGATGGCCCGCCTGCACGTCGAGCAGCAGCGCCATGTCGCCGACATTGCGACCCATCGGCCCATCGACGCCCATCTGGGCATGAAAGACCTCGACGTCCGGGCCGCCGGGGACGAGCCCCTGCGATGGCCGGAAACCATAGACATTGTTCCAGGCGGCTGGATTGCGCAACGAGCCGCCGAAGTCGCTGCCGTCGGCGACGGGCACCATGTCCAGCGCCAGCGCCACCGCGGCGCCGCCGCTCGAGCCGCCGGCGCTCAAATCTGGATCAAAGGCGTTCAGCGTCGGGCCGAACACGGGATTGTAGGTGTTGGAGCCGAGGCCGAATTCGGGAACGTTGGTCTTGCCGATGATGATGGCGCCGGCCTTGCGCATGCGCTCGACGAAGAAATCGTCCTCCTGCGGCACGAAATCGGCGAAGATCGGCGAGCCGAAGGAGGTGCGCAGGCCGCGGGTCATTGCGAGATCCTTGACCGCGATCGGCAGGCCGAAGAGCGCACCGGCCCGGTCCGGACGGGCATCGGCTGCGTCGGCCTCGCGCAGGATATCGCTACGATCGCGCAAGGAAACGATGGCGTTGACGAGCGGGTTGACGGCTTCGACGCGGTCGAGGAATGCCGTCACGACCTCACGTACCGAAAGTTTCCTTTGCCGGATCGCGTCGGCCAGTTCGACGGCAGACAGGCGGCAGATGTCGCCGGCCGGTGGCGCGGCATGCTTTGTCTGGGGGCGCATTCTGTCGTCTCAGCGGGATTTCAGGAGTGCCTGGTCGACATCGGCGGCCAACGGGATGGCCGGCTGGGCGCCCGGCTTCAGGCATGCCAGCGAGCCGGCCGCGCCGGCCCGGGCGAGCGCCTGTTCGAGGGGCAGGCCCGACGACAGGCCGGCGGCGAAATAGCCGCAAAAGGTGTCGCCTGCACCAACCGTGTCGACCGGGGTGATCTTCAATGCGGGAACCGTCAGGGAATCGGTCGGCGTCGCCGCCATCACGCCGTCGCCGCCGAGCGTGACGACGATGGTGCGGCCGGTTTTCCCGGCAAAGTCGCGCATCCGTGCCGCGTGGTCGCGCCCGCTCAGCGACAGCACCTCGCCATACAGGTCGAACTCGGTCTCGTTGGCGACGACATAGTCGGCCTTGCCGAGTAAGCCGGCCGCGTCGCGATGGAAGGGTGCGGTGTTGAGCACGGTGACGGCACCGGCCGCGCTTGCCTGATCGAGCGCGGCTTCGACGGTCGCAAGCGGGATCTCGTGTTGCAGGAGCACGACATCGCCTTTTCGGGGGAAGGCCTTGGCCAGGTCGCCGGGCAGCACCGAGGCGTTGGCACCCGGCACCACGGCGATAATGTTCTCGCCATCGTCGCCGACCATGATCAGCGCGGTGCCCGTCGAGGCAAAAGTTTCGCCCACGCCAGACAGATCCACCTTGGCCTGGCGCAGCAGCGCCAGGGCCTCGCCGGCGAAACTATCCTTGCCGACGGCTCCCACCATGCGCACCTTGGCGCCGGCGCGCGCGGCGGCCAACGCCTGGTTGGCGCCCTTGCCACCGGGCGCGGTGGCGAAACCGGAGCCGCTCACCGTCTCGCCAGGGCTCGGCAAGCGGTCGACATTGGCAATAAGGTCGAGATTGATCGAGCCGACGACGATGATCAAGGAATGCCTCCTCATGAATGAGCGGGAAGCTATCCTGTAAGATCGTTGCTTTCCAGTGCATGCCGATATGGCAAGCGCTGCGGTGCCGCGTCATGCGAGTCAGCGGGGCGTCGTCGTTTTCCACGTGACAATGCCGGCGGAAGTTGCCGGCGTTCCCGATTTCAAGAGGTGACCTGTCCAGCCTCCCAGCCCAGAATGGCGCGCTTGCGGGTCAGGCCCCAGTGGTAGCCGGTGAGGTCGCCGGATTTGCCGATGGCGCGGTGGCAAGGCACCACGAAGGAGAGCGGGTTGGCGCCGTTGGCGGCGCCGACGGCGCGGCTGGCGCTCGGCGCGCCGATGCTGGCGGCAATCGAGGAATAGGTGCGAGCCTTGCCCATCGGAATCTGGAGCAAGGCCTCCCAGACGCGAACCTGGAAGTCGGTGCCGATCATCACGACATGCAGCGGCTGGTCCGGGCGCCACAGCGTCGGGTCGAAGATGCGTGCGGCGTAGGGACCGGTCGCGGCCATGTCCTCGACATAGACGGCATTCGGCCAGCGGCTGGACATATCGGCGAAAGCGGCGCGTTCCTCGCCCGGATCGCTAAAGGCGAGGCCGGCAAGCCCGCGGTCGGTGGCCATGATCAGGGCGGTGCCGAATGGCGAGCTATGATAGCCATAGCGGATGGTGAGCCCGGCGCCGCGCGTCTTGTAGTCGCCCGGCGACATCGCCTCATGGGTGACGAACAGGTCGTGCAGCCGGCCGGGGCCGGACATGCCGAGCTCGAACGATGTTTCAAGCAGCGGCATGCCGGAATCGAGCAGCCTGCGGGCATGGTCCAGCGTCACCGCCTGCAGGAAAGCCTTGGGCGAAAGGCCGGCCCAGCGTGTGAACAGCTTCTGCAGGCCGGTCGGCGTCTCGCCGACCTCCTCTGCAAGCTCCTCGAGGGAAGGCTGGTCGCGATAGTCGAGGCTGATCTTCTCGATGGCGCGGCGCACGATTTCGTAGTCGCTGCCTTCGGGCGTGATGTCCTTCTTGAGGACTGCTGTCTGTGTACTCATGGGACTTCTCCTTGAGCCGGAATATCAGCCCTTGGGGCGCCGATCACCACCCGAAACTTGCCTTCTTGCGGCGCATACCCAGATAAACTCTGGTTTTCGAGCCCAGGAGTCGCCATGGCGGGTGAAAAGGTAAATCTCGCCGGCGCGAAAGAAACCTTGCTGATGACGCTCTACGGCAAGGCGCTGGAAAGCCGGATGCCCCATTCGCTGCTTGGGGATCGTTTCGCCGACGAGGCGGTGCGTAAGATCGACTATGATTTCTCAAGACTCAAGGTCGACAGCAATCTCGGCATCGGCCTGGCGATCAGGGCAAAGACGCTGGACGTCCGCGTCGAGGAGTTTTTGGCCAGAAATCCTGATGCCATCGTGCTGCATCTGGGGTGCGGGCTCGACACGCGCATCTTCCGGGTCGATCCGCCGCCAGGCGTGGACTGGTTCGATGTCGACTATCCGGAAGTCATTGAACTCAGGCGCAAGCTTTACCCGCCGCGCGACCGCTATCGCCTCATCGCTTCGTCGGTAACAGAGCCGGACTGGCTGGCTGAAGTGCCCCGCAACCGACCGGCCATCGTGGTGGCGGAGGGGCTGACGCCCTATCTCCCGGCCGAGGAAGGGTTCCGCCTGTTCTCGCGCCTGGTCATACATCTTGCCGGCGGCGACCTGATTTTCGACGCTTACAGCGGTTTCGGCCTGAAGCTGCTGCGCCTCAATCCGGCGATCAGGGCGACAGGCGCCGAGGTCCACTGGGCGATCGAGGATCCGCGCGAACTGGAACTGGCTGTCCCGAAGCTGCGATTCATCGAAGACATTCCGGCCTATGGACCTGAACACGCCGCCCGCATGGGCTGGCCCGCGCAGCTGTTCGTTCGGCTTTGGAAATACATTCCCGCACTGCGCAAGATCGGCAGGCTTTTGCGCTATCGCTTCTGAAACGTCGTACCCTTGTTCGACGCGGTCCGGACGCAAGCTGTTCGGCTAGCGCGCCTTGGCGGTGGCGAGCGCACGTGAAAAGGCGGTGGCGAAGCTTTCGCGGGAATCGGGGTCGAGAAAGCCGCCGATCGCCACGTTTTGTCCCTGCGCCTCGACCGCCATCCGGGTGATGCCGATTTCGGCGTGACGGGCGACCGAAAAGCGCGCCCAGAACGGGTTGAAGCGGTGCGCTTCCGATTTTCCCGACGGCGCGGTCTTGCGGATATCGAGGCTGGTGCGCGAGATCGACACCTCCTCGCGGGCGCGGGCGGCACGGTAGTTCATGCGGAAGGCAATGTAGACGGCGACAACGTCCAGACCGAAGAAGCCGAAAACCGGCCAAGCGCCGCGCGACAGGAAAAAAGCCCCGGTCACCAGCCAGCCGAACAGCAGCGCGCCCATCAGCACGGCGAAGCCGGTCTTGCCCAGCGACCGGTGCGGGGTCAGCAAGGCGCTGAAGAAGGGTTCGTCCGCCTGGAACGAGGCATTTGTGTCGTTCATATCTGGATATTATAGGAAGGAAATGGCAAGCCCCAAGTCCAAAGTACCCGCACAATCCGAAAAGAAGCCACTGCCTGGACGGCGCGACGGCTCGAACGCCAAGCCGAGCCCCAGGCCGGCCCGATCCAGAACGCTCTACAGTCCGGCGGAGGTGCACGAGATTTTCCGGCGCTTTGCCGTCCAGCGGCCGGAGCCGAAGGGCGAGCTCGAACATGTAAACCCCTTCACCCTGCTGGTGGCCGTCGTGCTGTCGGCGCAGGCGACCGACGCTGGCGTCAACAAGGCGACGCGGGCGCTGTTCAAGATCGCCGATACGCCGCGCAAAATGCTCGATCTGGGTGAGGCCAGGGTCGGCGACTATATCAGGACCATCGGTCTGTGGCGCAACAAGGCCAAGAACGTCATCGCGCTGTCGCAGGCATTGATTCGCGATCATGGTGGCGAGGTGCCGGACAGCCGGGACGAACTGGTCAAATTGCCGGGGGTCGGGCGCAAGACCGCCAATGTCGTGCTCAACATGGCCTTCGGCCAGCACACGATGGCCGTTGACACGCACATCTTCCGTATCGGCAACCGCATAGGACTGGCGCCCGGCAAGACGCCCGAACAGGTCGAGCAGGGGCTGTTGAAGATCATTCCCGACGAATATATGCGCCACGCGCATCACTGGCTGATCCTGCATGGCCGCTACGTCTGCAAGGCGCGCAAGCCGGATTGCCCGGCCTGTGTCATCGCCGACCTCTGCAAGGCGCAGGAAAAGACGACCAGCGTGCCGGCGCCGCTGGTCGAGATCGCTCCGCTCGAGGAAGCGAGCGGAATTCAATAAGTTAACTCTCCTCCACAAACACCTCTTCGCGCTTCTTCTTGACCGCAGGCAGGAAGACGATGACGAGCACGGCGAGCGCGATGAGGAGCAGGCCGGCGCTGATCGGTCTCGTCACGAAGGCGCTGGGATCGCCACGCGACAGAATCATGGCCCGGCGGAGATTTTCCTCAAGCAGGGGGCCAAGCACGAAGCCGAGCAGCAGGGGCGCGGGTTCGCAGCGCAGTTTGGTCAGGAGATAGCCGAGGAAGCCGAAAAAGGCGACGGCGTAGAGGTCGTAGACATTGGTGTTGACGCTGTAAACGCCGATCGAGCAGAACGCCATGATGATCGGGAAAAGCACGTAATAGGGGATCGTAAGCAGCTTCACCCAGAGCCCGATCAGCGGCAGGTTCAGGACGATCAGCATCAGGTTGCCGATCCACATGGAGGCGATGATGCCCCAGAAAAGCGCCGGCTGTTCGGTCGCGACATTCGGGCCGGGCACGATGCCCTGGATGATCATCGCGCCGATCATCAGCGCCATGACCGGATTGGCTGGAATGCCGAGCGTCAGCATGGGGATGAAGGAGGTCTGCGCGCCGGCATTGTTGGCCGATTCCGGCCCGGCGACGCCTGCGATCGCGCCCTTGCCGAATTTTTCCGGGTTTTTCGACACGCGCTTCTCGACCGTGTAGGAGGCAAAGGCCGCGAGGATCGCGCCGCCTCCCGGTAGGATGCCGAGCGCTGAACCGATGATCGTTCCGCGCACGATGGGCGCCGCCATGCGCCTGAAGTCGTCGCGGGTGGGCATGAGCCCTGAAACCTTTCGGATCATCACCGAGCGCTCATGCTCGTTCTCGAGGTTGCGCAGGATCTCGGCAATGCCGAAGACGCCGACCGCCACGGCGACGAAATTCAGCCCGTCGGCATATTCGGGGATGCCGAGCGTGAAGCGCGGTGTGCCGGTGTAGATATCGGTGCCGACAATGCCGAGCAACAGACCGAGCACGACCATCGCCAGCGCCTTGACGATCGAACCGTGCGCAAGCGCGACCGACGAGACGAGGCCGACGACCATCAGCGAAAAATATTCGGCCGCGCCGAACTCCAGCGCGATCGAGGTCAGCGGCGGGGCGAAGATGGCGACGAGGAAGGTCGACACCGTGCCGGCGAAGAACGAACCGATCGCCGCGATCGCGAGTGCCGCGCCGGCGCGGCCGTTCCTGGCCATCTGATAGCCGTCGATCGCCGTGACGGCCGAGGACGATTCGCCGGGCATGTTGATGAGAATGGCCGTGGTCGAGCCGCCATATTGCGCACCGTAATAGATGCCGGCGAGCATGATGAGGGAGGAAACCGGGTCGCCGATCTGAAAGGTGATCGGCAAGAGCATGGCGATGGTCGCGGTGGCGCCAATTCCAGGCAGGACGCCGATCAGCGTGCCAAGAAGGACGCCGATCAGGCAGAAACCAAGGTTCGTCAGCGATGAAGCGGTCGAAAAGCCGAGCGCCAGATTGTCGAGGAGCTCCATGCTCATCTCCTCACAATGGCAGCCATGGGCCAAAGCGTCGGAACGGAAGGCCGAGTGCGTAGCTGAAGACGAAAAATGCAAACAGGGTCAGGCCAGCCGACAGCACGAACGCGGTCAGCGGTTTCATGCGGCCGCTGGCGAACGATGCGATCAGCGCCGTCAGGAAGATTGACGGAATGAAGCCAAGGCCGCGCACCGTCAGGCCGAAGAAGATCGGAGCGGGAAGGATGAACAGCGAGCCACGCCACGCAATGTAGCCGATCGGATCGCCCTCGAATCGCACCGCCTGGAAGAGGATGACGAGGCCAAGCAGGATCAGCACGATCGCCAGCACCAGCGGGAAATAGCCCGGCCCCATGCGGAAGGCGGTGCCGATTTCCAGGCCGAGCGACTGCAACGCGAAAAATGCGCCGAAAACGATGAACAGCGCAGCGCATGTGCCGTTCGTCCTGTCGATTGCGAAAGCCTTCATGACATTCCTCCCAAGCTGCGGGCGCGCGACGATACCGAAGCGAAAACGGGGCGCCGGCGGCGCCCCGTTCAAAACTCAGTCGGCGTATTGGCCGGCGGCTTCGATGATCGGCTTCCAGCGCGCGATCTCGTTTTCCAGCTTGGCCTTCAGCGCGGCCGGCGTCGCGTCGGCCTGCGGCGACGGCCTGGTGCCGAGCTCGGCGAAGCGGGCGGCGACGTTCTCGTCCTTCAGCGCGACCTGCAGGGATTTCGACAGCCGTTCGGTGATCTCCGCCGGAGTGCCCTTGGGGGCATAAAGACCGTGCCAGATGCTGACCTGCACGTCGGGAAGGCCGGCTTCCGTCGTCGTCGGGACATCGGGCAGCACATCGAGGCGCTCCGGCGAGGTGACGGCGTAAGCCTTGATCGTGCCGCCCTGGATCTGCTTGGTGGTGTTGGTCGTCTGGTCGCACATGATGTCGACCTGGCCGCCGAGGAGATCGGTCATGGCCGGGCCGGTGCCCTTGTAGGGGACGGTGACCAGCGGCGTCTTGATAGCGCTCATGAACAGCATGCCGCAGAGATGCGAGGCAGCACCTATGCCGGCATTGGCTACGGTGACGCTATCCTTGTTGGCCTTGGCGTACTCGACCAATCCCTTCAAATCGGCCGGCTCGAGGTCCTTTCGGCCAACGATGGTCATTGGCACCTCGGTGACGAGGCCGACATATTCGAAGGCGTTCAGCGTGTCGTAGGCGAGCTTTCGGTAGAGTGTGGCACTGGTGGCCATGCCGATGTGATGGAGGAGCAGGGTGTAACCGTCCGGCTCGGCCTTCGCGACGCGGCCAGCGCCCAGCGTGCCACCGGCGCCGCCGACATTCTCGACGATGACCTGCTGGCCGAGATCCTTGGACATGGCTTCCGCGACAAGACGCGTGACCGTGTCGGTCGGGCCGCCGGCCGCAAACGGCACCACGACGGTGATGGTGCGTTCGGGATAGGTTTGCGCGCCTGCGGCGACGGGATAAAGCGTGACGGCCACGGCGGCAGCCAGAGCGGCGACAAATCTTCTCATCGTGATTTCCTCCCAGAGCTTAAATCTTCAACCGCCGCGCGGAGTTCTCCTCGACACCGGCTGCACGGATACAACTAGCGCAGGCTAACAGATTGCAATCGTACTCAAATGGCAAAGTGCTGATATCCGCAACCGTTCTGGCTGGCGGCCCATGAGGCGCGGCCGGACCATCGGAGGAACGACTGTCCCGGCTGGATCGAGACACGCCAAGCGCGCGCCGTCTGTCTGGAAGATGATCCGCGCCGGCCTGGCCCTTGCTCGCGGCCGGTGATTTGCTAGGTGCTGCAGGTTTGAGCGAGGGCGACCCATGACCCATCACGACACAAGCGGCGTTCCGGTTATCGAAACGACGCGCGCCATCCTGCGAGCGCACCGGCTGGAGGATTTCGACGCCTATGTCGCCATGTGGGCCGATCCGGTCGTCACCCGCTTCATCGGCGGCAGGCCGCGCACGCGAGAAGAGAGCTGGATGCGCTTCCTGCGTCACGCCGGGCTCTGGTCGCTGCTCGGCTACGGTTTCTGGGCGATCGAGGACAAGGCGACGGGCCGTTTCGTCGGTGAGGCCGGGTTTCACGACCTCAAGCGCGATATGGAGCCGCCGATAGAGGGCATTCCGGAGGCCGGGTGGGCGCTCGCTCCGGCCGCCCACGGCGCCGGCCTCGCCACCGAGATCGTCAGCCGCGTGCTTGGCTGGGGCGACGAGACCTTCGGACGTGGCAAAACCGTCTGCATCATCGACCCCGAAAACACCGCTTCCTTGAACGTGGCGACGAAGTGCGGCTACCGGGAGGTGGCGCGGACCATCTATCACGAAACCCCGACCATCCTGCTGGAGCGGTTGGCCTGAGCACTCGCCAAGTGCCTAAAGCGCGCGGCGTCGAAACGGATTCATGCGCTGCGCTTAGCTTTCTTGTTTTACGTCGTTCTCCCAAAGCCGAGGTCCCTTTGGGCGGCATGCATTAGCGGTCGTTCCGCAAGGGCGTCGAAATGATCCGAGAACGCCGTCTGCTCCTGATAACCGCGCCGGGACTGGCATTATCCGTTTGCACCGCGGCTTCGCGAGCCGCTTCATCGAGCATCGAGGCATCCTCGCCGAAGGCGCGGGTGGCGCGGGCCGCAGCCTCGAGCAGCGGCCGCCGCATGCGCCGCAGGAAGGCCGCGTCGACGCGTGTGCTCGGGCCGGCCAGGGTCAAGGCGCCGAGCAGAACCCGCCCAGGCCCGAACACCGGCGCCGAGACGCCCGCCGTCTGCGGGTCGCGGTCGCCGATGGCGAGGCAGTTGCAGGTCTTGCGGATGGTTTCGTAGGGTTCGCCCGGCTGTCCGGAAAACGCCGCCAGCACACGCCCGCCGGAGCCCACCAGCAACGGCAGGACGTCACCCTCGCGAATCGTATAGCGGATAGGATGCTTGGACTCGACGCGATAGAGACAGGTGCGCACGTCTCCCGACTGGACATAGAACGCAACGCTTTCCCAGCTTAGCTCGCAGAGATCGCGCATGATCGGCAGCAGGATGTCGACCGCCACGACCGACCGCTGATAGAGCGCGCCGAGCCGGAAGCTGGCCGGTCCGATGCGGTAGCGGCCGTCGTCCAGGCGCTCGAGCAATTGTCCGCGCAAAAGCGAATTGGCCAGGCGCAGAATGGTGCTCTTATAGAGGCCGGTTCGGGCCGCGATCTCGGAAAGGCTGAGCGAGCGGTCCGCCGTGGTGAATGCATCGAGGATGGCAATGGCCCGGTCAAGCGCGGCAACACCGTCGGCTGACGCGCTCCGGATTTCGATGCCAGCTGGTTTGCCTGCCGAATTCATTGGTCCCCAGTCGAACAAAGGTCGAGCGGCGCGATTGTGTCGCGCAGCTCAAGCATTCTGTCCAGCAGAATATCGTTCCTGTTGACGGAACGCGGTAAAGTCTGCTTGAACTCAAGCACGGGTCTGGTTTCAGGCGCGTTTTTGGCGGGCACCGGAGGAGGTGTCGTGATTTGGAGGAATCCCATGCTGAACAGACGCAAATTTTTGATGAGCACCGCTGCCGCGGGGGCCGCCGGGCTGGTGGCGTCGCGTCTTTCTCCCGCTCTTGCCCAAGGCACGCCGCAGATCCAGATTTTCGTGCCGGCGGCGCCCGGTGGCGGCTGGGACCAGACCGCGCGCACGATGGACCAGGTGCTGCGCAGCGAGAAGCTGATCTCCGGCTCGCAGATCACCAATGTCGGCGGCGCCGGCGGCACGGTCGGGCTGCCGCAATTCATCAGTCAATGGAACGGCAAGGGCAATTCGCTGATGGTCGGCGGCATGGTCATGGTCGGCGCCATCATCGCCAACAAGGCTGCCAATAATTTGACGCAGGTCACGCCGATCGCCCGGCTCACCGGCGAGTTCGAAGCGCTGGTGGTGCCGGCGGCCTCGCCGTTCAAGACGGCCGCCGACTTCGTCGCCGCGCTTAAAGAGGATCCGACGAAGGTTCCCGTCGCCGGCGGCTCGGCCGGCGGTTCGGACCATATCCTGTTCGGCCTGATCGCCAAGACGGCGGGCGTGCCGGCGACAAACCTGTCCTACGTGCCGTTCGCGGGCGGCGGCGAGGCGCTGTCAGCGCTGCTCGGCAACCAGGTGGCGGCGGGCATTTCCGGCTTTGGCGAGTTCTCCGAACAGGTCAAGGCAGGGGCGCTCAGGCTGCTCGCCATTTCCGCCGACAAGCGGCAGGAGGGCATCGATGCGCCAACGCTGAAGGAAGCCGGCATCGACGTCGAACTGTTCAACTGGCGCGGCGTCTTCGCACCCCCCGGCGTCTCCGATACCGATAAGGCGGCGATGATCACGCTGGTCGAGACCATGGCCAAGAGCGATGCCTGGGCCACGGAATGCAAGAACCGCAACTGGACGCCCATCCTGCTCACCGGCGACGACTATGCGAAGTTCCTTGCCGAGGATACGGCTCGCATCGAAGCCATCCTCAAGGATCTCGGGCTCGCCTGATTTCCCTGGGGCGGGTCCATGGTCCGCCCTTTTTCCTCCCGCCGTTCGCATGGGCATGCGATCCACCGGGGATGAAGATAGGATAAAAGCCGGCTGTGAGATGCCGGCTGTCTTGGGAGGACATTCATGAGCACCAGCGACCAGCAGGCTGCGTCCTCGCGCCTCGCCGTACCCGAACTGCTGATCGGCATCGGGCTTCTGGCCTGTGCCGGGGCGGTCGCCTGGCAGACCTTGGCGATCCCGGTGTCGCCGCTCTACTCCAAGGTCGGCCCGACCGTCTTTCCCTACCTGACCATGTTCGGGCTGGTGGTTCTTTCGCTCCTGCTCATCGTCGCCGCACTGCGCGGCGGCTGGCAGCCGGAAGAGGAAAGGGAGACGCCGACCGACTGGAAGGCGATGGGCTTCGTCGTCATCGGCCTTGTCGCCAACCTGCTCCTGATCCAGCCGCTCGGCTTCACCGCGGCATCCGTCATCATGTTCGTTCTGGTCTGCTACGGCTTCGGCAGCCGGCATACGCTGCGCGATGCGCTCACTGGCCTCGTGCTGGCGCTGGCCGCCTATTTCGGCTTCGCCAGGGCGCTCGGCGTCAATATCGGCGCCGGTTTCATCGAGAACCAGCTGAATACGGTAATCGATGCGTTCACCAGCACGCTGAGGGGCTGACGCCATGGAAACGCTAGGCCATCTGGCACACGGTTTCGCCGTCGCCTTCACTCCGGTCAACCTTCTGTGGTGCCTGCTCGGCACCACGCTTGGCACCGCCATCGGCGTGCTGCCCGGCCTCGGACCGGCGCTGACCATCGCGCTGCTTCTGCCGATCACCTACCAGGTTGCGCCGGAGGCCTCCTTCATCCTGTTTGCCGGCATCTATTACGGGGCCATGTATGGCGGCTCGACGACCTCGATCCTGCTCAACACGCCAGGCGAAAGCGCTACCATCGTCACCGCGCTGGAAGGCAACAAGATGGCCCGGTCCGGGCGCGGCGGCGCCGCACTTGCCACCTCGGCGATCGGCTCCTTCGTCGCCGGCACTCTCGGCACGCTGGGCGTCGCCTTCCTGGCGCCTATCGTGGTCAGGTTCGCGCTGGCCTTCGGCCCGGCCGAATATTTCTCGCTGATGGTGCTGGCCTTCATCACGGTTTCGGCGGTGCTCGGCTCGTCCTCGGTGCGCGGCTTGACCAGCCTGTTCGCCGGCTTTGTTATCGGCATGATCGGGGTCGACCTGCAGACCGGCCAGCCGCGCTTCACCTTCGGCATGACCGAACTGCTCGACGGCGTCGACGTCATCATCGCCGCCGTCGGCCTGTTCGCCGTCGGTGAGACGCTCTACATGGCCTCGCGCCGTTATGCCGGCAAGGACGAGATCGTGCCGCTGAAGGGCTCGCTCTACATGACGGCGGCCGAATGGAGGCGCTCGTGGAAGCCCTGGTTGCGCGGCGCCGCGATAGGCTTCCCGATCGGCGCCATGCCGGCCGGCGGCGCCGAGATCCCGACCTTCCTGTCCTATGCCATCGAAAAGAAGCTTTCGAAGCACAAGCAGGAATTCGGCACGGTTGGCGCCATCGAGGGCGTAGCCGGTCCGGAGGCCGCCAACAATGCCTCGGCCGCCGGCGTGCTGGTGCCGATGCTGACGCTCGGCCTGCCGACCTCGGCGACGGCGGCAATCATGCTTTCGGCCTTCCAGAGCTACGGCATCAATCCAGGCCCGCTGCTTCTGACGACACAAGGCAATCTGGTCTGGGGACTGATCGCCAGCCTGTTCATCGCCAATGTCATTCTCGTCATCCTCAATCTGCCGCTGATCGGGCTTTGGGTGCGGCTGCTGAAGATCCCGGCGCCGCAACTCTATGCCGGCATCCTGGTTTTCGCCACCGTCGGCACCTACGGCATTTCGCAGTCGCCGATCGACCTCGCCATCCTCTATCTCCTGGGTGCTGCCGGCTTCCTGATGCGGCGCTTCGATTTCCCGACCGCGCCCGTCATCATCGGCATGATCCTGGGACCGCTCGCCGAAACCCAGTTCCGCCGCGCCATGACGATCTCGAACGGCGACTGGTCGGTGTTCTACAAGCACCCGCTGTCGCTGACCCTGCTGACGCTGGCCTTCATCGGCCTGGTCGGGCCGCATATCTGGGCCTACATCGAACGCCGCCGATTGCGGGGGCCGGAGCATGTGCCGGGCGATGCCTGATCGATTTGAAGTGACATGACAGACCTGCTTTCCGGCATTCGCGTGCTCGACCTGACCAACGTCCTGGCCGGGCCCTATTGCGCCTACCAGCTGGCGCTGCTCGGCGCCGACGTGATCAAGGTCGAGGCGCCGCAAGGCGGCGACCTGGCGCGACAGCTCGGCGGTTCGCCGGAACTCAACCAGGCCGGCATGGGCGCTTCGTTCCTGGCGCAGAATGCCGGCAAACGCTCCGTCGTGCTCGATCTCAAGAAGGAAGCCGAGCGCGAACGCTTCCTCGACCTGGTCGCCAGCGCCGATGCGCTGGTGGAAAATTTCCGCCCCGGCGTCATGGGCCGGCTTGGCCTCGGCTACGAGGCGCTGAAGGCGGTCCGCCCCAGCCTTGTCTACTGCGCGATATCGGGCTTCGGCCAGACCGGGCCGATGCGTGACAATCCGGCCTATGACCAGATCATCCAGGGCCTTTCGGGCATTATGAGCATCACCGGCACGCCGGAGACGGCACCCTTGCGGGTGGGCTATCCCGTCGCCGACACGCTGGGCGGATTGGTCGGGGCCTTCGCCATCGTCTCGGCGCTGGTGAGGCAGAAGACGAGCGGCGAGGGTGCCTTCCTGGACGTATCGATGCTTGAATGCACATTGTCGGCGCTTGGCTGGCCGGTTTCCAACTATCTGACGGCCGGGGTCGATCCCAAGCCGATGGGCAATGAGAACATGACGGCGGCACCGTCGGGCGCCTTTCGCACCGGCGACGGTCTGCTCAACATCGCCGCCAACAAGCAGGAGCAGTTCGTAACACTTTGCCGGCTTATCGAACGGCCGGAGCTGGCGTCGGATCCACGCTTTGCCGAGCGCGAGACGCGCAAGCGGAACCGTGCGGCGCTGAAGATCGAGATCGAGGGGGCCTTGGCGAATGGCCCGGCGGCTGCGTGGGAAGAAAAACTGAACCGCGCCGGGGTGCCGGCGGGCAGGGTGCTGACGATCCCGCAGGTGCTGGCCGAACCGCAGGTGCTGGAGCGCCAGATGACCAGGGCTTTCGACGGCGTGGCTGACATGGAGAGACCGCTGACGGTTCTGCGCGGCGGCTTCATGGTCGATGGTACGGCTCCATTGCCGGCTTCTCCGCCACCGGCCCTGGGCGAGCACATGGACGAGGTTTTCGCCGGCCTGCCGCCGCGAGCCAAGGCAAAGGCACTCACATGAGCGATATGAGCGAGCAAAAGACGGGCCGCGAGCGTGCAGAGGAGTGGTGGCAGACCGGCATCATCGAAATGCGGCCCGGCGTCATCCGGCTGCGCGGCTATGAAATCCAGGACCTGATCGGCCGCGTCAGCTTCCCGGCTGTCATCTGGCTGATGCTGCGCGGCGAATTGCCCAGCGAGGAACAGGCCGCGCTGCTCGGCATTGCGCTGGGCGCGGCCGTCGATCATGGGCCGCAGGCGCCGTCGATCGCTATCGCCCGCATGGCGGCGACCTGCGGTGTCGGTATCAACAGCGCCATGGCTTCGGCCATCAACGTGCTTGGCGACGTCCATGGCGGCGCCGGCGAGCAGGCGCTTGCCTTCTATGGCGACATTGCCGCGGCGCTCGATGGCGGCACGACGCTGAAAGAGGCTGTCTCGGGGCGGCTTGACCGGTTCTTTGCCGGGGAAAAGGGCTACGTGCCGGGGCTGGGCCATCGCTTCCATCCGGTCGACCCGCGCGCGCCGCGCCTGATGGAACTGACGCGGGAGTTTGCCGCGCGCGGCGTGATCAATGGCCGCTTCGCCGATATCGCCGAGGCGATCGAGGCGGAGGTCGCGCGGCGCAAGGGCAAAAAGATACCGCTCAACATCGATGGCGCGACCGCCGTCATTTACGGCGAGCTTGGCTTTCCGCCACCGCTGACGCGCGGGCTTTTCGTGCTGTCGCGCTCGGTCGGCATCCTGGCGCATGCCTGGGAACAATCGCAGCAAGCCGAGCGGAACAAAGGTCCGCTGCCACGCGAATGGCTGTGGGCCTATGCCGGTACGCCGGTGCGATCGCTCCCCGAAGAGGACGGCGCCGGGGCGTGAGGCCTTTACGTAGGGCCGATTTGTGCCGGCTGGGGAAGCTTCAAGGTCCTTACCAGCGTCGAAAGTTCGGGTTCGTCGATGAGCATGGCCGCATCGGCCGGCGCCAGCCAGGCCCGTTGCCGCCGTTTGGCTTCCTGCCAGTCGGCAAGCTCTTGCGTTACTTCCAACAGATAGACGATGACGTCGACGCGCACGAAACGGTTGGCCAGCCGCTTCCAATAGGAATAGGTGCCCGCCGGCTGCTTCAGGGTCTTGCCGAGTACGCCCGCTTCTTCCTGCGCCTCGATGGTGGCCGCCTTGCGTCCGCTCTTGCCTTTCATCGGCCAGCCCTTGGGTACGATGAAGCGCCTGGTGGTGCGCGAGGTGACCAGCATGACCTCGATGTCGCCGCGCTGGTCCAGCCGAAAAGGGATAGCCGCGACCTGGCGGATCGTCTCGCCCTTCTTGGCCTTGCGCACGGCCTTTTTCTTGGTGGCTGCCATTCGAAAATCCAGTCGGTGCAGTGCCCATACCGTGACGCGGTGTCGTTACAAAACCCAAACTGCGGCAGGGGCACCTGAACGCCCCTACCATGTAAGTCGGCTAAATAAAAGAGAAGCCCGCCTCAGCGGCAGGTGCTTACGGCGGTGTTGCCGATTATCTGCGTCTGGCAGTTCGGCCTGACCCGCGGCACGATGGGCGGGGGCTGTTGCACGATCACCCGGTCCTGAGCCCGATTCTGTTGCTGCTGCTGCTGAAACTGCTGCCGCTGGACACGGTTTTGCAAGGCCTGCAGATCGTTCTGCTGGATCAACGCGTTGTTGTCGACGGAGGGAACGAGCACCTGCGCGGAAGCAGGCAGACGGATGCCCGCCAGCGTCGCGGCTGCCAATGCCGCCGTCATGAAAACCGTTGATGGCCGAAGCGCCAACATCTGCTCATTCCCGCACAAACAAAGTTCACTCTACATATAGTGCGTTTGTCCCCTCGTGCCACGCCAGAGTGCCGATTAACAGGAAATCGCGTGATCGCGCCCCCTTCGCGGCGGAGGAGAATCTGCCCCGCCGCCCGCATCGCACTTGACGGAAGCGATCGATTCGCCGCTCTATCGGGCTGACGCCGGCCTCCAATTCCATGGCGTCAACGGCGTCGGCATGTCCGTCGGATGTAACGGCGCCTTCGAGGAAACGGTCAAACAGAACGCCGACAGTGCGTCCTTCAGGGTCAGCTTCCAGCTGGCTCAGGGATGGAGCCGGGCAAAAGGGGTCCTTATGAGGAAGCACGCGTATCTGCTGGCGATGCTGGGGGCTGCCTGCATCGCCGGTCTGCCGGCCGCGGCGGCGCAGACAAAAGGCGACAAAGCGGCGGCCGCGCCCGCCGCCAACCAGCCCCAGTTGCCCGGCGGCGCATCGGCCCTGTCCGAAACCCATGGCGACTGGGCGGTCAACTGCCAGATATCGGGCGCGGCCAAGGCATGCAGCCTGTCACACCAGCAGTTCAACAAGCAAGGCAACCAGCGTCTGCTGGCGATAGAGCTGTCGAGCAGGACGGGCGAAGACGCGACCGGTACGCTCGCTTTGCCGTTCGGCCTGGCGCTCGCCAAGGGCGTCACCCTGACGATCGACGACCAGAAGCTGGACGGCAGTCTGCAGTTCAACACTTGCCAAGCCGTCGGCTGCCTGGTGCCGGTGGCGTTCGATGCCAACGTCGTCCCCGTGCTCAAGGCGGGCACCACCTTGAAGGTCGATGCCTTCGCGGCGGATACGGGGCAAGCGGTTAGCTTCTCCATCCCGCTCAATGGCTTCGGAAGTGCGCTTGCCCGGACGGCCGAGCTTCTTGCCGACTAGCGGTTCAGCGTTCGACAGAATCGCTAGCTTGCGCTAAGCCTTTGTTTTAGGAATTCCGACGGTCCAGCTCGTCACGCTGCGGTCGTTTTCAGCCGTTCCGCGATCAGGGTGGCGAGCCGGGTCGCCACTTCGTCCTTGCTCATCTCGGGCCATTCCTCGACGCCGGTCTTCGAGACGATGCGAACACGGTTGCGGTCGCCGCCCATCACACCGGATGGGCCGACGCCGCTGGTCTGCGACACGTCGTTGGCGACAATGAAGTCGGCGCCCTTCTTCCTCAGCTTGGCTTCGGCGTTGCGCAAAAGGTCCTGCGTCTCGGCGGCGAAGCCGACCACCAGCGCCGGCCGCTGCTTGTGATGCCCGACGCCCGCAAGGATGTCGGGGTTCTCGATCATGCGCAGCACCGGCGGGCCTTCGCCCGGCGCTTTCTTGATCTTCTCGCCAGCTGGGCTGTCGGTGCGCCAATCGGCGACGGCGGCGACGAATACCGCCGCATCGGCCGGTAGAAGCTGTTCCACGGCATCGCGCATTTCCTGCGCCCGCTCGACGTGGATGGTTTTCACACCAGCCGGATCGGCGATGCTGACGGGACCGGAGACCAGCCTCACGTCGGCGCCGAGCCTGGCCAATGCCGCCGCTATGGCATGGCCCTGCTTTCCCGACGATCGGTTGGCGATGTAGCGAACGGGGTCGATCGGCTCGTGCGTCGGGCCTGACGTGACGATGATCTTCTTGCCGGCCAGCGGCTTGGATCCGGTATCGAGCAGCGCCTCGATGGCGGCGACGATCTCCAGCGGCTCGGCCATGCGGCCTTCGCCAGCCTCGTTGCTCTCGGCCATCTCGCCTTTGGCGGGGCCAACGAAGGTGATGCCATCCTTGTGCAGCGCCGCACGATTGCGCCGCGTCGCCGGATGCGCCCACATTCTGGGGTTCATGGCCGGCGCCATCAGCACCGGCTTGTCGGTGGCCAGGAGCACGGTGGAGGCAAGATCATTGGCGTGGCCGTTGGCGAGCTTGGCCATCAGGTCGGCGGTGGCGGGCGCCACGACTAGCAGATCGGCCTCGCGCGATAGCCTGATATGGCCGACATCGTGCTCGTCATTGCGATCGAAGAGATCGGTAAAGACATGGTCTGCCGAGAGCGCACCGGCCGACAGCGTGGTGACGAATTCCCGCGCAGCCGACGTCATGACCACGCGCACCGCCGCACCCCTTTCACGCAGACGGCGGATCAGGTCGAGTGCCTTGTAGGCGGCGATGCCGCCGCCGATGATGAGCAGGATGCGCTTGCCGGAGAGGCTCATGAAGGACCAGAGATCATCAGCGACTTTCTTCTGATCAAAATCTGCTTTTTGCAGCTCCCGGCCGAATTCGAGGATCTCCTCCGCCGTAACGAAATCCTCGGCACCTTTGAAGGTGGGCGCCACTTCCTTGAGCAGCAGACTTCTTGCCTCCTGCTCCATCGACACACCATGACGGGCAGCCCGCTCGCGCAGTCTTTGTTTCAAATCCTCGTCGAGATTGCGAATGGTCAGGGTACCCATGGCTAACTTTGCCTCCCTGCCATTGGTTGAACCTTGGCCTCGTCCTTAAATGTCAGGCGTCCACCATCGAAGCCTTTCGTGGTCGGAAGCCCCACTGATGCCGCGAGCACATCCCGCGCCTCCTGCTCCATGGAAACGCCGCGCGCGGCACCGCGTTCACGCAATCGCTGCATGACATGATCTTCCAGATTCCGGACAGTAATCCTGGCCATAGTCGCACTCCTGCGCACAATATAGCTATCCCGTCTTTCGACTGCAATGACCGCATTGCTGTCATTGCAGTCACTCAGAGCAGCTTCCAGGCTATATAGACCAGCGTCAGGGCTATCACCCACAGCGCCACGCGGCCGGAGCGGTTGTAGCGCGCTTCGGCCTTTCCGATGGCGCGGGCCGTCGCCTCGTCGAAGCGCAGGCCATGCTCGGCCATCAGGTCGATCTCGCGCGACAGCCGCTCGGTGCGCGCTGCCAACTCGGGGGCTTGGCGGATCAGCGTCAGCATCGCCTTGCCGCCGTCGCGGGCGTCGGCCAGCAGGCCGCTTGGCCCGAGATTTCCTGATATCCAGCCGCTGACCACGGGTTCGGCGGTCTTCCACATGTTGAAGGCCGGATCGAGCGTGCGCGCCACGCCCTCGACCACCACCATGGTTTTCTGCAGGAGGATCAGTTCGGGCCGCGTCGCCATGTCGAAGAGTTCGGTCACCTCGAACAGCAGCGTCAGAAGCTTGGCCATGGAAATGGTCTCGGCCGGCTGGCCATGGATCGGCTCGCCGATGGCGCGGATCGCCTGGGCGAAGGCCGCGACATTGTGCTGGCGCGGCACGTAGCCGGCCTCGAAATGAACCTCGGCGACGCGCAGATAGTCGCGCGTGATGAAGCCGTAGAGGATTTCGGCGAGGAACCGGCGCTCCTTCTTGCCGAGCCTGCCGGCAATGCCGAGATCGACCGCGACGATCGTGCCATCAGCCTCGACGAACAGGTTGCCCGGATGCATGTCGGCGTGAAAGAAGCCGTCGCGCAGCGTATGGCGCAAGAACGACTGGATGAGGTTGGCCGCGATTGCCCTCAGATCGTGTCCAGCGGCGGCGAGTCCGGCGATGTCGTTCATCTTGATGCCGTCGACCCATTCCATGGTCAGCACGTCGCGGCCGGTGCGCTCCCAGTCGACGGAAGGGACGCGAAAGCCCGGATCCTCCCTGGTGCTTTGACCAAGTTCGGAAAGCGCGGCCGCCTCGAGGCGCAGGTCCATCTCGATCTTGGTGGTCTGCGCCAGCGTCTCGGTCACCTCCACAGGCCGCAGCCGGCGTGAGGAGGGGATGTATTTCTCCTGCAGGCGGGCCGCGAGGAAATAGCTTTCGAGATCCTGGAAGAAGCGGCGGCGCACGCCCGGCCGGATCACCTTGACCGCCACCTTCCTGACGACGCCGCCATCGACCGTTTCAGCGGCATGGACCTGGGCGATGGAGGCCGCGGCGACAGGGTCGCCGAACTGCGTGTAGAAGTCGCCGAGCTTGCGCCCGAGCGAGCCCTCGATGGCCGCCACCGCCTCGGCCGTCGGGAAGGTGTGCATCTTGTCCTGCAGCATGGCGAGATCGAGCGCCATGTCGTTGCCGACGACGTCGGGTCGTGTCGCCAGAAACTGGCCAAGCTTGACATAGGACGGCCCGAGCCGGACCACCGCCTTGGCCAGCCGATCGCTGCGCTCATAGGCGAGCGCGCGGCGGCGGGTAAACAGCCGCGCCAGCCGCCAGCCCAATTTCGGCAGGCCGGACAGTTCCTCGCCGGGCAAAGCGGCGACGACGCCCTCGCGCACAAGCACCCAGCCGGCCCGCATGAGCCGAAATCCAGCGCTGACGGTGCTCATGCCCGGGCCTGCCTCAAAGTTTCCAGCCCGAATGAAGCGCGGCGATGCCGCCGGAATAGTTGCGGAACGAGACCCGATCGAAGCCCGCGCGGGTTATCATGGAAGCAAAATTCGCTTGGTTGGGGAATTTCGCGATCGACTCGACGAGATAGGAATAAGGCTCGCCATCGCCGGTGACGGCCTTGCCGATCTTCGGAATGGCCTTGAACGACCAGGCCTCGTAGACCCTGTCGAGCAACGGCATCTCGACCTCGGAAAATTCCAGGCACAGGAACCGCCCGCCCGGCTTCAGCACGCGCAACGCTTCGGTGAGAGCGACGTCGATCCTGGGGACGTTGCGGATGCCGAAAGCGATGGTGTAGGCGTCGAAGGTGGCGTCCGCGAACGGCAGTTCCTCGGCATTGGCTTCGACGAAGTCGGTGTTGCCGGACATGCCTTTCTTTTGCGCCCTGTCGCGACCGACGGCGAGCATCGAGCCGTTGATGTCGAGCACGGTGGCATGAGCATGCCCATGGCTGGCATCGACGATGCGAAAGGCGATGTCGCCGGTGCCGCCGGCGACATCGAGCACGCGCCAGCCCGGCCGCTTCGGCGGATTGAGCCAGGTTACCATGGCATCCTTCCACAGCCGGTGCAGGCCGCCCGACATCAGGTCGTTCATCAGGTCGTAGCGGTTGGCGACCTTGTGGAAAACATCGTTGACCAGGGGCTGCTTGTCGCCTGCCCCTACACGCTTGAAACCATAGGAGGTTTCCATGCCGCCGGCGGCCGTGGTTCTCTCAACTGACATTTTTTTGATCCGTCATAAAACCGGCGGGACCATAGCCGATCGATGGTGCGGGCGCTATTGTTTAAGGCGCGGTGTTCGGCCGCGCTTCCAGGTGGCGGGTTTCGAGACCTGGACTGACCGACGGGATGTTTGAATGCCTTTGAAAGCGGAACTGCACTGCCACATCGAAGGGGCAGCGGCACCGGAACTCGTCATCCGACAGGCGCAGAAATACGGCAAGGACATCTCGCCCTATATCCAGAACGGCTCTTTCGTCTGGCACGATTTCACCTCTTTTCTCGCCGCCTATGATTTCGCCTCCGACCTGTTCCGGACCGAGGAAGACTATGCGCGGCTGGCTGACCATTATCTGACCAGCCTGGCTCGTGACGGCGCCATCTACTCAGAGGTCTTCACCTCGCCGGATCATGCCATGAAGGCGGGCCTGTCGCCCAAGGCCTATACTGACGCGCTCGGCGAAGGCATGGCCCGCGCCAAGGCCAAGACCGGCATCGAGGGCCGCATGATCGTCACCGGCGTGCGCCATGCCGGCGTCGAGTCCATCGAGCAGGCAGCGCGCTTTGCCGCGCGCTGCGGACATCCGCTGGTAACCGGCTTCGGTGTCGCCGGCGACGAGAGGGTCGGCGAGATGGAGGACTACGTCAGGGCATTCGAAATCGCCCGCGAGGCCGGGCTCGGCATTACCGTTCACGCAGGCGAACTGACGGGGTGGGAGACGGTCCAGGCGGCGCTCGATCACATCCGCCCGTCGCGCATCGGCCATGGCGTGCGCGCCATCGAAAACCCCGATCTTGTCCGGCGCATCGCCGATGAGGGCGTGGTGCTGGAATGCTGTCCCGGCTCCAATATTGCGTTGAAAGTGTTCGACAGTTTCGCCGCCCACCCGTTCCCCGCCCTGCTCGCGGCCGGCTGCAAGGTGACGCTCAACTCGGATGATCCGCCCTATTTCTGGACCTCGCTGAAACGCGAATACGACATTGCGGCCGAGTATTTCTCGATGAACGAGAAGGCGCTGGCGGCCGTTACCCGAACGGCCATCGAGGCCGCTTTCGTCGACAGGAAGACCAAGGCAACGCTGCTCAGCCGGCTGGATGCGAAGGCCAGGTGAATGAAGGCTGGGTGGACAGGGAGTGGCCAGCAGTGAGCAGCTTGGCGGAGCGCGCATCGGGACTCGCAAATCGGCTCACTATTCACTACTCACTATTGGCTACTCACCACGAACCACGTCGGAGCACATCATGAAGGGCGTCACCGTCGTCGACCACCCGCTTGTCCAGCACAAACTGAGCATCATGCGCAAGAAGGAGACCTCGACGGCCGGTTTCCGGCGGCTGCTGCGCGAGATCTCGCTGCTGCTCGGCTATGAGGTGACGCGCAATCTCGAACTCACGACGACGACCATCGAAACGCCGATCGAAACGATGGAGGCGCCGACGCTGGAAGGCAAGAAGCTAGTCTTCGCCTCGGTGCTGCGCGCCGGCAATGGCTTGCTCGAAGGCCTGCTCGACCTGGTTCCGGCGGCCCGCGTCGCCCATATCGGCCTCTATCGCGACCATGAGACGCTGGAGGCGGTCGAATATTTCTTCAAGGCGCCGAGCGACCTCGCCGACCGGCTGGTCATCGTCGTCGATCCGATGCTGGCCACCGCCAATTCCGCCATCGCGGCGATCGACAAGCTGAAGGGGCGCGGCGCCACCAACATCCGCTTTCTGTGCCTGCTGGCGGCGCCCGAAGGCATCGAGCGCTTCACCAAGGCACATCCCGACGTTCCCGTCTTCACGGCTTCCATCGATCGCCAGCTCAACGAGAAGGGCTACATCATGCCCGGCCTCGGCGACGCCGGCGACCGCATGTACGGGACAAAGTGATTTACCGAAAGTTTACGCAACGGCGCGGTTTCGAGCGGCGTTAAAACGGCAAACACCATCCCGGCGTTAAGGATCGGCCTTCACGACAGCGCCGCGCGTCCTGTCGGACGCTGCGGCACTTTGATTTGCGCGTGATCCTTTCCGAAATCGATCCCGATTTTCGGGGTCATGCGCCGGGGCCGATCCATGCTGCGCAAGCTACTTATCCTCAGCGTCTTTGCCGGTACATCGGCATCCATCCCGATTGTCTATCAGTCGAATCCGCAGATGTTCGAAAGCCTGCTGAAAACGGCGGTGACGGCCAAGCCAGCGGCCGACGCCCGTCCGGAGGTCGCCTTGGCAGCGGCTCCCGACAAGCCGGTGGCGCCGTTGCCGATGGGCCGCAAGGTTGTCGTCACGGCCGACGCGCGAGGGCATTTCTCGTCGGCCTTCAAACTGAACGGACGCCAGATCGACGGCATGATCGATACAGGAGCGACACTGGTCGCCGTCAACACCTCGACGGCGCGCAGGATCGGTCTGTCGCTGAACCCGTCGGACTTCAGTCATGAGGTCAACACGGCCAACGGCACGATCAAGGCGGCGTTGGTGATGATCGACCGCGTGCAGATCGGCAGCATCACCGTCAACGACGTGCAGGCCATCGTGCTCGACGACAAGGCGCTGCACACCAATTTGATCGGCATGAGCTTTCTCAATCGGCTGGGCAAATATCAGGCCGAAAACGGCACGCTGCTTCTTGTCCAGTGAGCGGGCACGGCCGTTCGGGGCTGGGTCATATCAGCCACGCGGCAGGATGCGCCGGATGACCGACTTGTCGGCAGGCGGCTTGGAAGCGCCGATCGCATAGGCCGAAAGCACCGTTGCCGCCGTGGCTTCGGCGTCGGACACCGAGCGGGCATGGACCAGCGCCAGCGGCTCGCCAGCTCGAACCTCGGCGCCGACCGGCAACAGCCTGGTGATGCCGACCGCCGGGTCGACCTTGTCGTCTGGCCGGGTGCGGCCGCCGCCCAGCCCGACCACGGCAAGGCCGATATCACGCGTGGCAATGCCGGTGACGAAGCCGTCCGCGATCGCTCTCACCGCGTGTTCCGTTGGCGCAACGGGCAAATATCGTTCCGGCTTGTCGATGAAATCGGCGGGGCCGCCGAGCACCGTCACCATGCGCGCGAAGGTGGCGGCGGCGCGGCCGCTGGCAAGCGTTTCGGTGGCCCGCCGCATGCCGTCCTGGTTGGACGGCACCAGACCCGCCGCCTGCAGCATTTCGGCGGCGAGCGCCAGCGTCACATCCTCCAGGCGCCGGTCGCGAAGGCGGCCGGTCAGGAAATCGACGGCGTTGCGCACCTCGACCGCATTGCCGGCGGCCGACGCCAGCGGTTCGTTCATGCCGGTGATCAACGCCGAAACTTTTAATCCGGCGCCGCTTGCGACTTCGACCAGGCTGTTGGCGAGCGCCGTCGCGTCGCGCGACTTCTCCATGAAGGCGCCATTGCCGACCTTGACGTCGAGCACCAGCGACCCCAGGCCTGCCGCCAGTTTCTTCGACAGGATCGAGGCGGTGATCAGCGGCACCGACTCCACGGTTCCGGTCACGTCACGGATGGCATAGAGCCGGCGGTCGGCCGGCGCGAGGTCCGCAGTCTGGCCGATGATGGCGCAACCCGCCTCTAGCACCGCCTTGCGAAACAGCGTGATGTCGGGCTGGCTGGCGTAGCCGGGGATGGAATCCATTTTATCCAGCGTGCCGCCGGTGTGGCCGAGGCCGCGGCCGGATATCATCGGCACATAAGCGCCGCAGGCAGCGACGATCGGCGCCAGCATCAGCGAGACGTTGTCGCCGACGCCGCCTGTCGAATGTTTGTCCGTGACCGGGCCGGGCAGGTCCGACCAGTCGAGCACGTCGCCGGAATCGCGCATGGCCAATGTCAACGCCACGGCCTCGTCGCGGCCCATGCCGTTGAAGAACACCGCCATGGCGAAAGCCGCGACCTGGCCATCGGTGACGGCGCCATCGGTTACGCCGGCGATGAAGTCGGCGATTTCGCGCGCCGGCAGTCTGTGGCCGTCGCGCTTGTGGCGGATGATTTCCTGCGGAAGCATCAGTTCTCCAACAGTCCGTCGCGGAACACACGCTTCAGGATCGTCGCCAGCCGCGCGCCGCCGACCGGGGCCATATCCTTGGTCTCCTGGTGCGAAAGCTCGGCTCCGGTCATGCCGGCGGCAAGATTGGTGATGATCGAGCAGGCGGCGACACGCAGGCCAAGGAAGCGGGCAAGGATGACTTCCGGCACGGTCGACATGCCGACCGCGTTGGCACCCATGATGCGCGCCATGCGGATCTCGGCCGGCGTTTCGAAGCACGGGCCGGAGAACCACATGTAGACGCCCTTGTGCAGCGCCGTGCCGGTCGCCTTTGCCGCCTGTTCGATCGCCGTGCGGATGCCGGCATCGTAGGCTTCGGTCAGGCCGACGAAACGGCGGTCGCTCGGCTCGCCGATCAGCGGGTTGGTGCCGGAGAAATTGATGTGGTCCGATATCAGCATCACCGAACCCGGCCCCATCTCCGGATCGACCGAGCCGGCGGCATTGGTGAGGATCAGCTTGGTGATGCCGGTGCCGGCAAGCACCTCCAGCACCGGCCGCATCGCCGCCGCGTTGCCGTGCTCGTAATAGTGGGCGCGGCCCGACAGCATCAGCACCGGCGTGCCGGCAAACAGCCCGACCACCACCTCTCCGGCATGCCCGGAAACGCCGCTTCTGGGAAAGCCGGGCAGATCGGCATAGGAGACACGGATCGGGTTCTCGACCTGGCTGACCAGCCCTCCCAGGCCAGAACCCAGCACCAGCGCCGTGGTCGGCGCCAGGCCGTCCAGCCGTTCGATCAGATGGTCGAGCGCTTCCTTCATTTCAGCATGTCGCCGCGAAAGCCGTAAGGCAGCATGTCGCCCATGGTCACGGTTTCGGCGACGCCCGCATTGTCGCAGAGATAGAGTTTCGTTTCCGGACGGCAGAATTCGGCCAGCCGCTGCCGGCAGCCGCCGCAAGGCGAGCATTTGGCCATGCGCTCGGCAAGGACGGCGATTTCCATGATCTTGCCGCCGCCGCCCATGATGTAATGGCCGAGCGCCGTCGTCTCGGCGCACCAGCCTTCCGGATAGGAAGCGACCTCGATATTGGCGCCCGTGAAGACGCGCCCGTCCTCGGTGCGAAGTGCGGCACCGACCGGAAATTTCGAATAGGGGGCATAAGCCTTGGCCATGGCAGCCTTCGCCGCTTCGAACAATTCATGCGACATTTCAGTGTTCTCTCCGATGATCTTGTCCATAAGCCGGCGCGCCTTTTGCGTCGCGCCCTGGATCCTCAGCGTTCCTTGACATAAGGCACGCCGCCGGCGCGCGGCGGGATCGCCTTGCCGATGAAACCGGCGAGCAGGATGACGGTGAGAATATAGGGCAGGGCCTGCATGAACTGCACCGGCACCTTGCCGATGAGCGGCAGCGGCGAGCCTTGCAGGCGGATCGACAGGGCGTCGAGGAAGCCGAACAGCAGGCAGGCGAGCATGGCGTTGACCGGCTTCCACTTGGCAAAGATCAATGCGGCCAGCGCGATGTAGCCCTTGCCGGCGGTCATGTCCTTCACGAAGCCGCCATTCTGCACCATCGACAGATAGGCGCCGGCGACGCCGGTCAGGATGCCGGTGCAGATCAGCGCCCTGTAGCGCAGCCAGGCGACCGAGATGCCGGCGGTGTCCACGGCGGCCGGGTTTTCGCCGACCGCGCGCAGCCGCAGCCCAAAGCGCGTGCGAAACAGCACCCACCAGGTGAAAGGCACCATCGCGAAGGCGAGATAGACCAGTATCGAGTGGCCGGAGATCAGTTCCGCGTAGATCGGCCCGAGGACCGGCACGCCTCGGACGGCCTCGGCGCCGGGCCAGATAATGGCTTCGAACCGCTCGGCTGGTTGCAGCGCCGGCGTGCGCCCGCCTTGCTGGAACCAGGCCTGGCCGAGGATAATGGTCGAGCCGGCGGCGATGAAGTTGATCGCCACGCCGGAAACGATCTGGTTGCCGCGATGGGTGATCGAGGCAAAGCCGTGGATCATCGCGAACGCGACCGAGATCAGGATCGCCATGCCCAGTCCGAGGAAGGCGGAATGGAAGACCGACGCGGCCGCCGCACCGGCGAAGGCGCCGACCAGCATCTTGCCTTCGAGGCCGATGTCGAAGATGCCGGCGCGTTCCGAATAGAGGCCGGCCAGGCAGGCGAGCAGCAGCGGCACCGAGAGGCGGATGGTGGAATCCAGCGTCTGGACGATGGCGTTGAAGGTGTCCATTCAGGCGCCTTTTCCCTTGACCGCTTCCATGCCGACCGACCTCGGGCTGAGCGAGGCGAACAGCGCCTGGATGTAAGGCCTGAACATGTGTTCGAGCGCACCGGCGAACAGGATGACCAACCCTTGAATGATCACGATCATGTCGCGGCTGATCGCAGGCATCTCGAAGGCGAGTTCGGCGCCGCCCTGGTAGAGCATGCCAAACAGGATGGCCGCCAGCACGATGCCGACAGGGTGCAGGCGACCCATCAGCGCCACGGCGATGCCGACGAAACCGGCGCCGCTGACGAAGTCGATCGCGACATTGTGCTGGTCGCCCATCACCGGATTGAGCGCCATCATGCCGGCGAGCGCGCCCGAGACCATCATGGCGGTGATGATGATGCGGGTTTCGGAAATGCCGGCATAGCGCGCCGCCTTTGGACTGTGGCCGTAGGTGCGCATCTCATAGCCGAGCTTGGTGCGCCAGATCAGCAGCCAGACCAGGAAGGCCATGAGCAGCGCGAGCAGGAAGGAGATGTTGAGCGGCGCCGACCGGATCTTGGCGCCGAACAGCTCGATGACCCAGTTGAGTTTCGGCAATTCCGCGCCCGCCAGGAAGTTGCGCGTCTGCGGCGCCTGCGAGGCTGCCGGTTTCAACGGGCCGACCAGCAGGTATACCATGATCGAAGCAGCGATGAAGTTGAACATGATGGTGGTGATGACGATGTGCGAGCCGCGCCTGGCCTGCAGATAGGCGGGGATCAGCGCCCACAAGGCGCCCACGGCCGCCGAAGCCACGATGGCCAGCGGAAATGTCAGCCACCATGGCAGCACGCTGTCGAAGGAAAGACAGACGATGGCGATGCCGAGGCCGGCGATGTAGGCCTGCCCCTCGGTGCCGATGTTGAACAGGCCGCAATGCGCTGCTACCGCCACCGACAGTCCGGTGAAGATGAAGGTGGTGGCATAGAAGAGGGT
Organism: Mesorhizobium sp. B2-8-1; assembly: GCF_006440955.1. Taxonomy (NCBI): domain Bacteria; kingdom Pseudomonadati; phylum Pseudomonadota; class Alphaproteobacteria; order Hyphomicrobiales; family Phyllobacteriaceae; genus Mesorhizobium; species Mesorhizobium sp. B2-8-1. The sequence goes on from NZ_VFTX01000004.1 coordinate 301,571, forward strand.
AAAGGCGATACCTGTTCCCTTGCCGAAGGCGCCCTCGACCAGGATGACGGCGGCACGGAACGGGTTCTCGCCGACCAGAAGCACGACGAAGCCCGCGACGATGAAGGCCACAGACAGATTGATCAGCGGGATCAGCCCATAGTCGGCCCAGGCCGGCAATTTGGCATAGGGCGTGCTCATTGCGCCGCCTCCTGGCGCTCAACACCCGCCATCAGCAGGCCGAGCTCGCCCTCGCTCGCCTCCGGCCCGTGTTCGCCGACGATGCGGCCGGCAAACATGACCAGGATGCGGTCCGAGAGCGAGCGGATCTCATCGAGCTCGACCGACACGACCAGCACGGCCTTGCCCTGGTCGCGCATGGCGATCAGGCGCTTGTGGATGAACTCGATGGCGCCGACGTCGACGCCGCGCGTCGGCTGGCCGACGATGAGAACGCCGGGGTCCTGTTCGATTTCGCGCGCGAGCACGATCTTCTGCTGGTTGCCGCCGGAGAAGTTGGCGGTCTTCAGCCGTGGATTGCCGGGGCGGATGTCGTATTTCTCGATCTTGTCCTTGGCATCGGCAACGATGGCATCGATGTTGAGGAAGGGTCCTCTGAGGTAGCGGGGATCGTCATGGTAGCCGAGGATGGAATTCTCGTTCTCCTCGAAGGCCAGCACCAGCCCGACATGATGGCGATCCTCAGGCACATGGGCGAGGCCGCGGTCGCGCAGTTCGCCGGGATCGGCCTTGCCGGTGAGATCGATCGGCTTGCCCTCGAGCATCACCGAACCGGAAACGGCGTGCCTGATGCCGGAGATCGCCTCGAGCAGTTCGGACTGGCCGTTGCCGGCGACACCGGCGATGCCGACGATCTCGCCGGCGCGCAGGTCGAAGGAGATGTCGTCGACCATGGTGACGCCGCGGGAATCCTTGACCGTCAGGTTCTTGACCGCGAGTTTTACCGCGCCGGCTTCCGCTTCGCCCTTCTCCACCCGCAAGAGCACGCGGCGCCCGACCATCAGCTCGGCCAGTTCCGCGACGGTGGTCTTCTTCGTTTCCCTGGTCGCCACCATCGTGCCCTGGCGCATCACCGAAACCGTGTCGGTGATGGCCATGATCTCGCGCAATTTGTGGGTGATCAGCACCACCGTCTTTCCCTGCTCCTTCAATTGCTTGAGGATGCGGAAGAGGTGGTCGGCCTCGGCCGGCGTCAGCACGCCCGTCGGCTCGTCGAGGATCAGGATCTCGGCGCCGCGATAGAGCGCCTTGAGGATCTCGACGCGCTGCTGCAGGCCGACCGGCAATTCCTCGACGATGGCGTCGGGATCGACCTCGAGGCCGTATTCACGCTCCAGCCGCTCCAGTTCGGAACGCGCCTTGGCGATGCTTTTCTTCAGCAAGGCGTCGCTTTCGGCGCCCAGGATGACGTTCTCCAGGACCGAGAAATTGTCGACCAGCATGAAATGCTGGTGCACCATGCCGATGCCGAGCGCGATCGCATCGTTGGGCGTGCTTATCGATGCCGGCTTGCCGCCGACGCGGATCTCGCCGCTGTCGGCCTGGTAGAAGCCATACAGAATCGACATCAGCGTCGACTTGCCGGCGCCGTTCTCGCCGACGATGCCGTGGATGGTGCCGCGCGCGATTTCCAGGTTGATGTCGCGGTTGGCGCGCACGGCGCCAAAGCTCTTGTTGATGCCAATCAGTTCGATTGCGGCCAGTTCAATCGCGGCATGCGCCATGCAGCCTGTCCCACTCTTATTTTTTTATCGCTTGGTCAAAATGCCTAGCATGACGCTCCGCCCGTGCCAATTGGCCGGAGCAGCGTCCACTCTCGACAAATCCCGGCGCGCTTGTCAATTTCGAACGTGGCCGAAGCTCTCATATTCGCTAATATGGCAAGCCGATTTGACACTGCGCGCGACACCTGAGGACTTTGCATGACCGTGCCCGCCGACCGGCTGACGACGCTGGAGATCCGCTCCGCCGAGCAGGAGAAGACCATCGAGGAGCTGTCCGGCCAGATCGCCGAGCAGTGGAAGGTGATCGAGCGCATGCAGCGCAAGCTCGACGCGCTGACCGACCGCTTCCTGACGCTGGAGGAACAGGCGGCACCCGACGTGCCGGTGACTAAGCCGCCGCACTGGTAGGGGAGGGAAGCCGAGCGATGGCCAGCGATCGCATCGCAAGAGCCGGCGACTACGTGCTTGGCCTGATGAACGATGCAGAGCGCGAACGGGCCGAGCGCGATCTGGAGATCGATCCCGCCTTTCGCGATGCCGTGGTCCAGCTTGCCGAGCACCTGCATATTTTCGACCGCACCGAAGCCGCCGGTGGCGCGGAGCGCTGGCGGCAGATCACGCAGCGCATCGGCGACTTGCCGCAGATGCGCGCTGTCGGTCTTGAGGACGCTAAACCGGTGATCCGGGGCCCCGCCAAGCCGCATGATGTCGGCTTCTATTCTCTCGGCGACCGGCGCGGACTTGCGGTCGCCATTGGACTGGTCGTGGCTTTCGCATTGGGTTATCTGGCGGGAAAGCTATAGCCCACATTGGCGCGACATCAGCGCCATCGGCTCCCCGTTCTGCCTGAACGGCTCGACGACTATCCAACCAAGCCTCATGTAGTAATCGCGCGCCTCCCACGTGTAGAGATAAAGCGCCTCCACGCCGAGCGATGTGGCATGAGCTTCGATTGCCCTGACCAGCGCAGTGCCGATCCCTCGGTGCTGGTGCTCGGGAGCGATGGCCAGGCCGGCCAGCCATGGTGTCAGATCATGCGCCGGTTCGAGTTCGTCGCGGACCAGCAGGCAGGTCCCGACCGGCACGTCGCCGATCCGGGCCACGAACGCCGTTTCGAAGCCGTCGCCGTGCAGCAGTTTACGAAGTCCGGCCACGTCGTCGTCCAGCGTTCGTCCGGTGCCCGTGAAAAAGGCGGCAACGCGCAATCGCGCCACCGCTGCAATGTCACGTTCGTTCATGGGTTCGACTGTCAACTGCACCATTGGCCTGGGGTCGTGTTTCTTGCGAGACGTCTGCGTCTACCCGGCAGCGACTTCCAAAACAAAACCGCCGGGACCATGCCCGGCGGTTTGCTGTCGGTTTGGCAGATCAATACGGGCAGGCGTTGTCGGCGGTGTAATCGTGCACCTCGACCTTGCCGGCGATGATGTCGGCCTTGGCCTTCTCGACCGCCGCCTTCATTTCGTCGGTCACCAGCGCCTTGTTGTTGTCGTCCATGGCGTAGTCGACGCCGCCTTCCTTGAGGCCGAGATTTTCGACGCCACCCTTGAAGGTGCCGTTCTTGCCGTCCATGAAGGCGGTGTAGACGGCAACGTCGACGCGCTTCAGCATCGAGGTCAGGACCTTGCCGGGCTGGAGGCCGTTCTGGTTGGAATCGACACCGATGCCGAGCTTGCCGGCATCAGCCGCCGCCTGCAGCACACCGACGCCGGTGCCGCCAGCGGCCGCATAGACCACGTCGGAACCCTGGTCGATCTGCGTCTTGGCGATCTCGCCGCCCTTGGCCGGGTCGTTCCAGGCGGCCGGCGTGTCGCCGGTCATGTTCTGGATGACGTCGGTCGCGCCTGCCGATTTGGCGCCGCCGACATAGCCGCATTCGAACTTGCGGATCAGCGGAATGTCCATGCCGCCGACGAAGCTCACCTTCTTCGTCTTGGAGGCCATCGCCGCCATGATGCCGACGAGATAGGAGCCTTCATTCTCCTTGAATACCAGCGAGCGGACATTGGGCAGGTCGACGGCATCGTCGATGATGGCGAAGTTGAGATCGGGATATTCGGTCGCGACCTTCTTCAGCGCATCCTCCCAGGCGAAGCCGGCCATGACGATCGGGTTGTGGCCGTCCTCGGCGAAGCGGCGCAACGCCTGCTCGCGTTGCGAAGCGTTGGAGACCTCGAACTCGACATAGGGGACGCCGGTCTCCGTCTTGAACTTTTCGGCGCCATGGTAGGCCGCCTCGTTGAAGGATTTGTCGAACTTGCCGCCGAGATCATAGAGGATGGCCGGCTGCACATCCGCGGCGAAAGCCGGAAGAACCATTGCAGTTGCGGCCAGAAGGCCGAGAACGATACGTTTCATGTGATCCACACCCTGTCGGTTATTTTTTTCCGTTACGCCCCGCACGCCTGCCCGGTTCTCCGGCATGCGCGCGACGTCAGCCAGGAGTGTATATTCCCCTCCCGCTCAGCGGCAATCTGGCACGGCCCGAAATAAAATTCACGTGGAATTTTGACCTTTTGGAAAAGCATGGCGGGGTGCGATGCCCGTGCCCTTCAGGCGAATTGCCCCGTGCGCCGCTGCCGCCTGTAGCCGATGGCGTAGAGCAGCAAGGCAAGCACCGCGAACACGGCAAAGCCCGGCTGGTTGAGCACCCAGGCGATGGGGCCGTCCCATAGCAGCGGGCCGGCCTTGGCGCGAACGAAGCTTTCAAAGGTGGCGCGCGTGTCGGGCGACACGGCCAGCCAGCTTGCATTGAGCGGGGTCAGCACCAGTGCCGAGGCGGCCACCGTGCGTGTCGTGTCAAGCACCGCCATGATGACCGAAATCGACAGCGCGACCATGGCCGCGAGACGAAAGACGAAGCGAAACATCAGAGACCTTTCCCCTGGCCGATCCTCAACATCTTCCCGAGGATCTCCGGCGGTGTTCCGAAATGAGAAATAGAGCGCATGGGCCCCGTTCGCAATCACGGCACGCGAATTGAATCGCGGCCGACGCAGCCTAGCCGGCCGGCCTGCGCTTGCGCCGGTTGGCGAGCCAGACGGCGAGAATGCCGCCGGCAATGGCGCCGACCACCAGCCCGGCCAGGCCGATGAATGCGGCGAAGTAGCCGCACGCACCCTCAAAGCAACTCACGTCGGTGACATCGGCGATGAGCGAACCGGCCAGGAAACCGCCCACCGAGCCGACGACCGCGCCGAGGATGATGCCGAGCAGCGCGGCGACAATGGAAACGAAGACCGACGGCGCTTCGGCTCGCGGCTTGGCATAAACGGTCTCGGCGCCGGAGCCGCGGCGCAACAGGTAGATGCAAAGCAGGCCGATGGCGATCTCGGCGGCGGTGATGGCCAGGCTTCTGGCGGAGAAGACGAAGCCCGGCACGGCAAGTGCGTAAGCGTGACTTGCCAGCAGCCATATGATCGTGGCGGCCTGCCAGATGGTGAAGTGGCTGGGGAAGCGCGCCGAACGGCCGAAGGCGAGGCCGAGCAGGTAAAGTCCCCATAGGATGGTGATGACGTCGGCGACGAGCCCGCTGAAGAGGAAATAGAAAACGGCGTCCGGCAGGCCTGAACTCCCCACCAGCCACAAGGCCGACGCCAGCCAATAGACCGACAGGGCCATGACGATAACGAGCCAGCCCACCGGGACGTAGGAAAGTCCGCTGTCCGGATGTCGGGCCGGGACATTTCCCTCGGCGGGTGGCTGTCCGTTGCCAGGCGTACCGCCCGGAATTCCGCTGCTTGACGTCATGTTGCGACGATGCCCCCCGCAAAGCCTTTCGGACACTCGACAGGCCGCTCGGGACGAAGTCAAGCGCGGCTGGCCTCGCAGCCTTGCCCGTGCACGTCATCAAGCAGCGATTGAAGTGGCGGGACTCCAAACGGATGTGCCGGCGGCCCCCATGAACGCCGTTTGGCCGGCAAAGCGAATTGACCGCCGTTATGGCTTGGCATTCGGCGCCGGATCGACTAGATGAGCCCCGCGCCTGTTGCTTTGACGGCTCAGGTGCGGGCAGGGAGTCCGCTGGTTGGCGGCGCCCGGTGCGGAAGTTCCGCAGCCCAAAGGGAGAGCATCTCCCCAACCCGCGCGGCGAAACCGGCCGGCGCGAAAGGCAAGGACGGAGAGGTGGCCGAGTGGTTGAAGGCGCACGCCTGGAAAGTGTGTTTACGGGAAACCGTAACGCGGGTTCGAATCCCGCTCTCTCCGCCATCCTGCTTCGCTCTTCGAGCTTCGCAGGATTGGCTCAATCGACGACGCGAAGCAGGATGCCCTCCGAAGCTTCAGCGTAGGAGGGCAGGGTCATCAACCTTGCCGACCGGCTTGCACGATTAAAAAAGCAGCTGTCCGCACACGACCCGGTTTTGGAATTCCTGGTGATCTGGTAGTGGTAATCCCGATCACAGGAGATGGCATGCCGGACGATGTAATGGTGCGCGACAGCAACGGCGCTCAGTTGAGTGACGGCGATTCCGTTACGCTGATCAAGGACCTCAAGGTCAAGGGCACTTCGGAGACGATCAAGCGGGGCACGTTGGTGAAGAACATTCGCCTTAACGGTAATCCCGGTGAGATCGAATGCAGTACCAGGCAAGTGAAGGGCCTCGTGCTCAAAACCGAGTTCGTAAAGAAGGCGTGACCCTCAAGGCGGTCGAGCCGCAGGGGTAGAATGCGTTTACCGGCGGCGAGCCGTTTCGTCGGCCAACCTGTTACCCCTTACGACTGACGATATCGCTGGAGCGCCAGGACGCGTTCACCACTTCAAACTCATTCCGCCGAAAATCTTTATAAGATTCCTATTTCTTTCCGCTTTGCCCCGTCTCGAACCTTTATGGCGATCGGGACCATATTCCGCTTTGAGAAAAACGTCAGACGCCGCCACCAATCCAAGTGGGCGGGGCGTTTTCATGTAATCGCCGAGCTGCTTCGAGCGGGCGCAAAGTGGAAAAGTGAAAGCAAGGAACAAGCACAATGGACATCGTTGTTCTCGGGATAGCGGTTTTGTTTTTTGCCCTGTCCTTCGCTTACGTCAAAGCCTGCGACAGAATTTGAGCGGAAGGATCGGGACATGCTTGTCGATTACATCCTCGGTGGTGGCGTGACGTTGTTCCTGCTCGCCTACCTGACATACGCACTGATCCGCCCGGAACGCTTCTGACCGGCGCACGGAAAGCCAAATCATGACTATCAACGGATGGATACAGATCCTCCTCTATTGCGGGATCCTGGTTTTGCTCGTGAAGCCGCTGGGCGGCTACATGCATCGCGTCTTCACCGGCGACCGCAGCTTGCTCTCGCTGGTGCTCGGCCCCGTCGAGCGGGGCCTTTATCGCCTGGCCGGAACCGGCGACCAGGAGCAGCACTGGACGGGCTATGCCGCCGCCATGCTGTTGTTCAACCTTGCCGGTTTCCTGGCGCTCTATTTCCTCCAGCGCCTGCAAGGCGGCCTGCCCTACAACCCGGCCGGCATGAGCGCGGTCGAACCGGGGCTCGCCTTCAACACCGCGGCCAGCTTCATGACCAACACCAACTGGCAGAACTACGGCGGCGAGAGCACGATGTCCTATCTCGTGCAGATGGCCGGCCTCACAGTGCAGAACTTCCTGTCGGCGGCCACCGGCATCGCCATCGCCATGGCGCTGATCCGCGGCTTTGCCCGCGCCTCCGGCAAGTCGATCGGGAATTTCTGGGTCGATATGACCCGTGCCACGCTCTACGTGCTTTTGCCGCTCTGCGTCGTGCTCACCCTGGTCTATGTCTGGCTCGGAATGCCGCAGACGCTGGGAGCCTATGTCGGCGCCACCACGCTCGAAGGCGCGCAGCAGACCATCGCCGTCGGGCCGGTCGCCTCGCAGATCGCCATCAAGATGCTCGGCACCAATGGCGGCGGCTTCTTCAACGCCAATGCCGCGCATCCCTTCGAGAATCCGGACGCCATCTCCAACCTGATCCAGATGCTGTCGATCTTCGCCATCGGCGCGGCGCTCACCAACGTCTTCGGCCGCATGGTCGGCAACCAGCGCCAGGGCTGGGCGATCCTGGCCGCTATGGGCGCGCTGTTCATCGCCGGGGTCGCGGTCTGCTATTGGGCGGAAGCCGCGGGCAATCCGCTGGTCCATGCGCTGGGCATCGACGGCGGCAACATGGAAGGCAAGGAAACCCGCTTCGGCATCGCGCTTTCGGCGCTGTTCGCGGTCATCACCACGGCGGCTTCCTGCGGCGCGGTCAACGCCATGCATGACAGTTTCACCGCGCTCGGCGGCATGATCCCGCTCATCAACATGCAGCTCGGCGAAGTCATCGTCGGCGGCGTCGGCGCCGGCTTCTACGGAATGCTGATGTTCATCCTCATCGCCGTCTTCGTCGCCGGCCTGATGGTCGGGCGCACGCCCGAATGTCTCGGCAAGAAGATCGAGGCCAAAGAGGTCAAGATGGCGATGCTGGCGATCCTGTGCCTGCCGCTGGCGATGCTGGTCTTCACGGCCATCGCGGTGGTCCTGCCGAGCGCCGTGGCATCGATCGCCAATGGCGGGCCGCATGGCTTCTCCGAGATCCTCTACGCCTATACGTCGGCGGCGGCGAACAACGGCTCGGCCTTCGGCGGCCTCACCGGCAACACGCCCTGGTACAACATCACGCTGGGCCTCGGCATGCTCATGGGACGCTTCCTCGTCATCATCCCGGCGCTCGCCATCGCCGGCTCGCTGGCGGCGAAGAAGACCGTGCCCGCCTCGGCCGGCACGTTCCCGACCGACGGCCCGCTGTTCGTCGGGCTGCTGGTCGGCGTCATCGTCATCGTCGGCGGCCTGACCTTCTTCCCGGCGCTCGCCGTCGGGCCGATCGTCGAGCATCTGGCCGCCATCCACGGGCAGACATTCTGAGACGGAATTGTCTTGGCTGAAACGGAAATGTCCTGGTTCAACAACAGGCATCGCAACGATCGCCATCCCGCCGACAACGGAAAGGAGGAACGGCCTCCTCCTTTCCCCACCATGTCGACATTCCTCGGCATCGCCGCCGTCATGATCGTTCTGTGGTTGCTGGCCTACGGGCTTCCGCATCTTCTTTCGGCATCCGACCGCTCGGTGCCGTCCAACAACACCGAAGCTGGAGCTTCAAAATGAGCCAGTCGAAATCAGCCAGCATCATGGATGCCGGCATCCTGTGGCCCGCCATCGGCGGCGCCTTCAAAAAGCTGAACCCACGCACATTGGCCAGGAACCCGGTGATGTTCGTCGTTGCCGTCGTCTCGGCGCTGACATCAGTGCTTTTCGTCAAGGACCTCGCCAGCGGGCGCGGCAACCTCGGCTTCACCATCCAGATCATCATCTGGCTGTGGTTCACCGTGCTGTTTGCCAACTTCGCCGAAGCCGTCGCCGAAGGCCGCGGCAAGGCGCAGGCCGATTCGCTGCGCAAGGCGCGCACCGAGACCCAGGCCAAGCTCCTGACCGGCGAGGACCGGACGAAATTCAAGCTGGTGCCCGGCACCAGCCTGAAGGTGGGCGACGCCGTGCTGGTCGAGGCCGGCGACATCATCCCCTCCGACGGCGAGGTGATCGAAGGCGTGGCTTCGGTCAACGAGGCGGCGATCACGGGCGAATCGGCGCCTGTCATTCGCGAATCCGGCGGCGACCGCTCCGCGGTCACCGGCGGCACGCAGGTGCTCTCCGACTGGATCCGCGTGCGCATCACCGCCGCCGCCGGCCACACCTTTCTCGACCGCATGATCTCGCTGGTCGAGGGCGCCGAGCGCCAGAAGACCCCGAATGAGATCGCGCTCAACATCCTGCTGGTCGGCATGACGCTGATCTTCGTGCTGGCCACCGCTACCATCCCGAGCTTCGCTTCCTATTCGGGGGGCTATATCCCGGTCACGGTGCTCGTCGCTTTGTTCGTGACCTTGATCCCGACCACTATCGGCGCGCTTTTGTCGGCCATCGGCATCGCCGGCATGGACCGTCTGGTGCGCTTCAATGTGCTCGCCATGTCCGGCCGCGCCGTGGAGGCGGCCGGCGACGTCGACACGCTTTTGCTCGACAAGACCGGCACGATCACGCTCGGCAACCGCCAGGCGACCGAATTCCGCCCGGTGAAGGGCGTCACCGAGCAGGAACTGGCCGATGCGGCACAGCTTGCCTCGCTCGCCGACGAAACGCCGGAAGGCCGCTCGATCGTCGTGCTGGCCAAGGAGAAATACGCCATCCGCGCCCGCGACATGGCGACACTGCACGCCACCTTCGTGCCCTTCACCGCGCAGACCCGGATGAGCGGCGTCGACATAGACGGCTCCTCCGTGCGCAAGGGCGCGGTCGATTCCGTGCTCGCCCATGTCAACCAGTCGACCGTCGCCAGCCACGCAACGCGCCCGAACAGCGATACGATCAGGGATCTCCAGGCGATCGCCGACGAGGTCGCCAAATCGGGCGGCACGCCGCTTGCGGTCGAGCGCGACGGACGCCTGCTCGGCATCGTGCACCTCAAGGACATCGTCAAGGGCGGCATCCGCGAACGCTTCGCCGAGCTGCGCAGCATGGGCATACGCACGGTGATGATCACAGGGGACAATCCGATGACGGCGGCGGCCATCGCGGCCGAAGCCGGCGTCGACGACTTCCTTGCCCAGGCGACGCCGGAGGACAAGCTGAAACTGATCCGCGACGAGCAGGCCAAGGGCAAGCTGGTCGCCATGTGCGGCGACGGCACCAACGACGCGCCGGCCCTTGCCCAGGCCGACGTCGGCGTCGCCATGAACACCGGCACGGTGGCCGCGCGGGAAGCAGGCAACATGGTGGACTTGGACTCCGATCCGACCAAGCTGATCGAGATCGTCGAGATCGGCAAGGCGCTGCTGATGACGCGCGGTTCGCTGACCACCTTCTCCATCGCCAATGACGTGGCCAAGTACTTCGCCATCATCCCGGCCATGTTCGCCGTGTTCTACGTCGCACCCGGCCACACCACAGGTCCGCTGCAGGCGCTCAACATCATGCATCTGGCGACGCCGCAGAGCGCCATCCTGTCGGCCATCATCTTCAACGCGCTGATCATCATCGCGCTGATCCCGCTGTCGCTGCGCGGCGTCAAATACCGGGCAATCGGCGCCGGGGCGCTGCTCAGCCGCAACCTGCTCGTCTACGGCCTCGGCGGCATCATCGTGCCGTTCGCCGGCATCAAGATTATCGACATGGCCGTCACGGCCCTCGGCCTTGCATAAGGGATCACTCCGATGCTCAAGCAAATCAGACCCGCGATCGCCATGATAGTCTTCTTCACCGTGCTGACCGGGCTCATCTATCCCCTCGGCATGACCGGCATCGCCCAGGCGCTGTTCCCGAAACAGGCCAATGGCAGCCTGATCGAGAAGGACGGCAAGGTGGTCGGTTCCGAACTGATCGGCCAGGCCTTCGCCAGCGAACGCTATTTCCACGGCCGGCCATCGGCCGCCGGCAATGGCTACGACGCCGGCGCCTCCAGCGGCTCGAATCTGGGTCCGTCCAACCCCAAGCTGATCGAGCGCATCAAGGGCGACGCGGCGAAGCTGAAGGCCGAAAACCCCGATGCGCCGGTTCCAATGGGCCTCGTCACGACATCGGGCAGTGGGCTCGATCCTGACATCAGCCCCGACGACGCTTATTTCCAGGTTCCCCGTGTCGCCGAGGCAAGGGGCATCGATGAAGCCAAGGTCAAGGCGCTCGTCGACAGCCATGTCGAGGACCGGGAGCTCAGCGTGCTGGGCGAGCCGGTGGTCAATGTGCTGGTCCTTAACCTCGCATTGGACGACACAGCCAAGCAATGAAGAACAGCGCCGGGGATCGACACCGTCCCCGGCGCCGTTCAAACTGGATGCCGATGCCGGACGAGAGAAGCAACGTCGAAAACAGACCTTCCCCCGACGCGCTGCTCGAGCATGCCGAGCGCGAGGGCCGCGGGCGTCTGCGCATCTTTCTGGGCGCGGCACCCGGCGTCGGCAAAACCTATGAAATGCTGATGTCGGGACGCGCCAGGCTGGCCGACGGCATCGACGTGGTGATCGGCGTGGTCGAGACGCACGGCCGCAAGGAAACCCTGGCCCTCGTCGAGGGCTACGAGGTCATTCCGCGCCGCCCGGTCGAATACAAGGGACGCACCCTCGACGAGATGGACATAGACGCCATCCTGGCACGCCGCCCGGCACTGGTCCTGGTCGACGAACTCGCCCACACAAACGCGCCCGGCAGCCGTCACCCCAAGCGCTATCTCGACGTGCAGGAAATCCTGGCGCGCGGTATCGACGTCTACACGACGCTCAACATTCAGCATGTCGAAAGCCTGAACGACGTCGTCGCCCAGATCACGCGGGTCAGGGTGCGCGAGACGGTTCCCGATTCCATCATCGACCGGGCCGACGACGTCGAAATCATCGATCTGACACCCGACGACCTGATCAAGCGGCTGGAGGAAGGCAAGGTCTATTTCCCCAATACCGCCCAGCGCGCCATCGAGAACTATTTCTCGCCCGGCAACCTTACGGCGCTGCGCGAGCTGGCGCTGCGCCGCACCGCCCAGCGTGTCGACGAACAACTGCTCAACCACATGCAGTCCCATGCCATCCAGGGCCCATGGGCGGCGGGGGAAAGGGTGCTCGTTTGCCTCGACGCGCGTCCGGGCGGGGCGGCGCGCGTGCGCTATGCGCGCAGGCTGGCCGACAGGCTCCGTGCGCCATGGACGGCGCTTCATGTCGACACCCCCCGTTCGGCCGCCATGTCGGAAGAAGAGAAGGACAGGCTGGCGAACCATCTGCGCCTCGCCGAGCAGCTCGGCGCCGAGGTGACGACCATTCCGGGCCAGAACGTCGCGCAGGACATCGTGCGCCATGCGACGGCGAACAATTTCACCCATATCGTAATCGGCAGGCCGACCCGGTCGCGCTGGCGGGAATTGATCGAGGGCTCGCTCACCTATGATTTGATCCGCAATGCCGGCGACATCAGCGTCCATGTCATCTCGGGAACCGAGCGCGATACCGACGCAGCATCGAGAAAGGTCAGGACGGCGGCCGAGCAGCGGCCGTTCCAGATATGGCCGTATCTGTTCGCCACGGCCTATGTCGCGGGCTCGCTGGCCGTCGGCACGGTTCTCGATCAGTTCCTCGACGTGCGCAATCTGGCGATCGTGCTGCTGCTGGCGGTACTGACATCGGCGGTGACGTTCGGACTGTGGCCGGCCTTGTACGCCTGTTTCCTGAGCGCCCTTGCCTTCAACTACTTCTTCCTCGAGCCGCGCTACACGCTGACGATCAGGGATCCCGAGAGCATCGTTGCGTTTGCCGTCTTCCTCGTCGTTGCCGTCATCGCCAGCAACCTGACGGCGCGCGTGCAGCGTCAGGCCGCCGCCGCCCGCTCACGGGCGCGGGCCACGGAGGATATCTATCTGTTTTCCAAGAAGCTTGCCGGCGCCGGCACGCTCGACGACGTTCTGTGGGTCACGGCCTTCCAGATCGCCTCGATGCTGAAATTGCGGGTCGTGCTGCTTTTGCCCGAAAACGGCGCCATCACCGTCAAGGCGGGCTATCCGCCCGACGACACGCTGGCGGAGGCCGACATCGCCGCCGCCCGCTGGGCCTGGGAGCACGATCGCGCCGCCGGCCGCGGCGCCGATACGCTGCCCGGTGCGAAGCGGCTCTATCTGCCGCTGCGCACCGGGCGCACGGCGGTCGGCGTGGTCGGCCTCGACAACGACAAGCAGGGTCCGCTGCTGACGCCCGAGCAGCAGCGGCTGCTCGACGCGCTGGCCGACCAGGCAGCGGTCGCCATCGAGCGCATCCAGCTCGTCGCCGATGTCGACCGTGCCAAGCTCGCGGCCGAAGCCGACAGGCTGCGCTCGGCGTTGCTGACCTCCATCTCCCATGATCTGAAGACGCCGCTCGCCGCCATCATGGGCGCGGCCGGCACCCTCAGGGAGTTCGCGCCTGATCTGCCCGAGCAGGACCGGACGGAGCTGTTGTCGACGGTGGTCGACGAAGCGGAGCGGCTGAACCGCTTCATCGCCAATCTGCTCGACATGACCAAGATCGAATCCGGTGCGATGGAGCCCAACTATGCGCTGCATTATGTCGGCGACGCCGTCGGCACCGCGCTCGATCGCGCCCGCAAGATCACCAGCGAGCACAAGATCGAGGTCGATATTCCGCCCGACCTGCCGATGCTGAAGCTCGACCCTGTGCTGTTCGAGCAGGTCCTGTTCAATCTGCTCGACAATGCGTCGAAATATTCGCCGCCCGGCTCGACGATCCGCCTGCAGGGCTGGACCGACATCGGCTCCGTCGTGCTTCAGATCATGGATGAGGGATTGGGCATCCCTCCGCAGGATCTTGAGCGCGTGTTCGATACTTTCTCCCGGGTGCGCAAGGGCGACCAGGTGCGCGCCGGCACCGGGCTCGGCCTGTCGATCTGCCGCGGCTTCATCGAGGCGATGGGCGGCACGATCTCGGCCGCCAACCGGACCGACCGTTCGGGTGCTGCCTTCACCATCAGGATGCCGGTGCCGGCGGAGTTGCCCAACATCGGCAATCGCATCGGCTCCAGCGCGGATCAGCCTCGATGACCAATTCGAACGTCAGGATATTGGTCGTCGATGACGAGCCGCCGATCCGCAAGTTGCTCCGGGTCGGCCTCGCCAGCCAGGGCTACGCGGTCAGCGAGGCGCCGAACGCCAAGGCGGCTATCGAGCTGATGGTGCAGGAAAAACCGGATCTCGTGCTGCTCGACCTTGGCCTGCCCGGCATGAGCGGCCATGAACTGCTGCGCAAATGGCGCGACGACGGCCTCGATATCCCGGTGGTCATTCTCTCCAGCCGCGCCGACGAGGCCGGCATCGTCGACGCGCTCGAACTCGGCGCCGACGACTACATCACCAAGCCGTTCGGAATGAACGAGCTGGTGGCGCGCATCCGTGTGGCACTGCGGCACAAGTTCCAGCAGCAGGGCGAGAGGCCGGTGTTCCAAACCGGTGATCTCAGCGTCGACCTGGTCAAGCGCATCGTCAAGGTCGGGGGCAAGGAGGTGAAGCTGTCGCCCAAGGAATACGACATTCTGCGCATTCTCGTGCAGTATGCGGGCAAGGTTCTCACGCACCAGTTCCTGCTGAAGCAGGTGTGGAACGATTCGACCGACGTGCAGTATCTGCGGGTCTATGTCCGGCAGTTGCGGCAGAAGATCGAGAAGACGCCGGACCAGCCGCGCTACATCACCACCGAGACCGGCGTCGGCTACCGCCTGCGCGAGGTCGAATGAGCGTTGCCTGGCCTGATTAGCCGACAGCTTCCGGCAGCCGGTTCGCGGTCGTCGATGTGCGCAGGGCGGCGAGGCAGCCAATGATGCCGAGCGGCACGAAGGCGAGGAACAGCCAGGTTGCCACATCAGCCGCCGCGTCCCGGTTCAGGCCTTGCGAGAAGCCGCTGGCATTGGCGACGATGCCGGCAAGGGCGGCACCCACCGCATAGCCGATGCGCTGCATGGTCGGCACCGCGGCCGAGGCGATGGTCTGCTCATCTTCCGGCGCGGAGGCCACGATGACGCGCGTCAGGAACGGCCAGGCAACGCCGAAGCCGCCACCCTGCAAAAGGGCGCATACCAGGATCAGCGGGATCGAGCCTGCCGGGATGGTGTAGGCGAAACCAGCGAGGCCGGTGGCGATCATCAGGGCGCCGATGACGATGATCGATCTCTCACGCTCCTGTGGCGCGTTGGCGACAAGGATCGACAGGATCGACCAGGCGATCGATTCGGCGGCGATGATGTAGCCGGTGGTCAGGAGCGGAACGTGGTGCAGCGTGGTCAGAAGCAGCGGGCCGTAAATGGCAAAGGAACAGGTCGCCACCGAGAAGGCGGCGACCATGGTCATGCCGCTGCCGACCGGCGTGCGCCACGAGAACAGCCGCGAGGGGAAAAGCCGCGATTTCGGCTTCAGCGCATCGATACGGAAGAACAGCACAAGGCCGATCAGGCCGAGCACCATCAGCAGCGACGAGCGCAGAAGGGCGATATCGACCCCCGCCGAGGCGATCAGCACGACGGCGACGGCAAGGCAGCCAAGCGCTATGAGCGGGAAGGGTGGTGCCTTGCCCGCGCCGGCACTCGGCCTCGTCGCTTCCGGCGTGTCGAGCACGACGAAGCTCGCCAGCGCCATCGCCGCACCGCCGAACACGAAGATGCCGAACGCCCAGCGCCATGACAGAAGCTCTGTCATGATCGCGCCAAGCATCGGCCCGCTGAAGGCGGCGACGCCCCAGATCGCCGACATGATACCGAAAAGCTGCGGCCAGATGGCCCGCGGAAACAGGCGCTCCACCGAGACGAAAGCCAGCGACACCAGCGCGCCGCCGCCCAGGCCCTCGATCAGGCGCCCGGCCAGGAACAATTGCATCGAGGGCGCGGTGGCGCAGATCAGCGCGCCGGCCGCGTAAAGCAGCGCCGCGACCACCATGTTGGTGCGCAGCGCCACATAGCTGACCAGCCGTCCGGCCGCGGCACCGGCGACGATGGCGCCCAGTTCATAGATCGCCAGCGACCAGCCGACGAGCTGCACGCCCGCCAGTTCGCCGATCATGGCGGGCATGACGGTCGCCACCATCGTCTCGTTGGTGGCGTGCAGCAGGATGCCGAGGCTGATGAAGCAGAAGCGCGCGAGGTCGCCGCTCGCCCACAATGCGCGCCAGTCGACCCTGTTTGTGCTGATGTCGGTCACTTCGGTCCCTCGAATTTCATATCCCGATGCAAACGCATGGCGCCAGGAGCCGGCTCGGGGGTCCGGCAGGACCATGGTCGGATGGGTTTGTAGAACCTCAACCAAGCTTGAGCTCAAGCGATTTTTTGGACATGTTCGTGGATGCCCGCATCCCTGGCCGGCCGGCATCGCCGGCCAATCAGTTCTCCGTGCTGCGCAGCTGGAACTGGCTGACACCGATGGCGAAATTGATGCCGGTCTGGGTCTGCAGGCTGAGCGGCTGCAAGGTGAAGGACTGCGAGGAGCCGCCAACCAGCAGATTGGCCCCGGCGCCGACGGTTGCCGTCACCTCGGCGCTGGCGCCGACATAGTCGCCGGCCAATGCGCCCGGCGCGTAGATGTTCTTCAGCGGCGTCAGCACCAGCCATCGCATCACCGCCTGCTTGGTCGTGCCGATGTCGAGGCCGTATTTGTTGACCGCGCCGAAATAGGCTTCCGGCGCGAAAGTCTTGTCGGCAGGGGTGAAGGTGCAGCTCAGATCCTTGCTCGAGCCGAAGATGAAGCCGGTGCCGCCCGATATGGCGCATTCAAGTGTGCCGAGCTCGATGCCCTGGTCCTGTGCCTGGGCCAAGGCGGGGCTGGCAATGGCAACGATGGCAGCAAGGATCATTTTGCGTGTCATGGGCCCCTCGTGCATTCGCTGCAGCCATCTTTGAGGAGCAGATGACACTGCTTCGCGAGCGAAGGATGCCAGGTCAGTGCACGGGGTCCGGTCGGTGATCGTCGGGCTTTGGCCGGCAACCGTCTATGGCGGGATGTATCGTCCACTGGTTCTGAGGCTCCTGCTGGGATGCGACGGTCAATGGCGATCCTGCCGTCTCAACGGCTTCACACCAGCGCGCGGGGCTGCCGTCGGGAACCGGGGATTCGTTCCAGCTGCCGTTCCAGGTGCCGATCTTCTGACAGTGCTTGATGGGATGGATTTCGTTCCAGCCGTCATGTGCCGAATCGTAGACCCACGTTCCCTTGACGAACAGGATGTCCGCGCCGCGGCGCGTCGGATCGTTGACGTGAAGATCGCCGAGATTCTCGTCGAGATCCGTCGGATTGGCTGTGTCGAGCAGGCCGACTATGCCGCCTATGATGACGATGACCGCCGCGATGAGCGACAGGACCGCGCAGGCGATCCAGCCGAAGAAGGGAATGGCGCAAGCAACCGCGGCGGCCGTGGCGACTGGAATTGCGGCAAGGCAGGCTATCATGAGGTCGTAGACGCCGGCGCCTTCGAACTCGCAATGCAGCACCGCGGTCGGGTCGTCATTGGCCCATTGGCGCGCTTCCTGACCTTTCCAGTCGAGGCCCGCGCCCTGGATCGCAGGCGTGTTGGCGATCAGGCGTCCAAACGGCGCTATCTTTTCGGCCGTTGCCTGGTTGGTGAATTCGACGACATTGCCCGGCACCAGATTGAGACTGTAGTCGGTGTCGAACCGGTCCAGTCCCGACTTCTCCTCCGGCGGATCGACCTTGAGCAGCCAGCCCACCGCGCATTCGTCGCCACCGAGACAGATCAGCCGGTCGTACAGCCACCAGCGGCAATAGGCCAATATGGCCGCAAGCGCCACCAGCATGGCGGCCGGTCCGGGAAGGGCGCCCACAAGGATGAGCGGCAAAGCGACCACGGCCGCAGCAATGATCATCTGCCCGTATTGTTTGCCGTGGTGATTTCCGACCGATACGCATTTGGTGTAGTGCCGATAAGCCATGGCGACCCCCTATCGCTCGACATAGAGCGTCACGCCGCCGGCGAGGCCGCGGGCCGAGAAAGCATGAACGTTGATTGCCTTACGGCCGGTGAAACCGGCTGGCGGTTCAATATTGACAGTGACGGGGATTTCCTCACCCGGGGCAAGGTCCGCTTGTGCGGGCTCGAACGTGACAAGCCAGCCGGCGGGCAAAGGATGCGATTGACGGGTGTGGCCGACAGGCACTGCCGCGATGGTGCCGGGGAAGGTGCGCAAGGGCCGGCGACGCGGCCTCGGGCGAGGGCGCGGCTCACAGACCGGCAATTCAGGAAGGGAATAGGCATCGGCCTCGAGACGAAATCCCATCCTCTCCCGCTCGCCATTGCGCAGGCGAAATTCAAATCTTGCGGGCGAATGGGCGACACCGACGGTGGTGTTGTCCTGGCCTAGGTTGTTGTTCGGGTTCGCATCGTCGAGCCAGTCGAGCAGGACCTGGATGCAATAGTGACCAGGCGCTGCCGGAGTTCGCCATTTGACCGACGCGAAAGCCGGATGGTTGGCCCCGCCCTTGACGCCGAGATCGGTCCTGGTCTCATCGATCCAATGCGACACCGTGCCGATGCCGAAACTCAGATAGGAGAATTTCACCGGCAGATCGACGACCGGGGCCTCGGTCGAGTTGTTCCAGATACGGGCGACGATTTCATATTCGGTGTCGGGCGCCAGCATATGTGGTGCGACAGGATTGCCGCCGCTTCGGATCTCGATGTCGGGGTTGTCCCATGTGACGGCGAGGCCCTGGCCCATCAAATAATACTGCGCGTAGATCAGGGGATCCGGGCGTTTATAGGCGGGGTCGCTGATCTTGACGCAACGTTGCGGCCCGCTTCGGTCCAACCGATCGGGGAGCTTCATTCTTTCGCAGAGCAATCTGGCGAGGGCGCAGATCCGGGCAGCGATCTGGCGCAGGTTCGATGGCCACTCGGTGAACGCGTCGGCGAGCGCGTTCAGGAAATCCAGTACTTTGGGGAGCGGGTTCATGGCCAGTCCGCGGCCATTTCGTCAACGTCGCTGTCGACGCATGAAAAACCAGACAGCGGCAATCAAGAATGGTGCGAGTATCAGAAGAAGTTCGAAGGATCCCGACCCGCCATCGGGCGAAAATCCGAATAACTGCTCGATGAAATCCATCACGGCCTCCGGCAGCTGCAACAAAATTGCATTCGACGATGTCTTTACATCTGCCGGAGCTCGCGCGCATTTTCGCGCAGAGCCAGCAACATTTCCGGTTGGTAGCACAGAACGAGCAAGTCTTCCATCGGCAATAATTTCGATCTGCTAGCTTGGCCTGGTCACAGCAGTTCGCAAATGCAAAGCGCGCGGCGGAACCAAGTCCACCGCGCGCTATTTTGATCATCGCGCGGTTGCCGTCCGTGCCGAGAAGATCAACGTGCCGTTACTTGAGAGAGTGGATCAGCTCAAGCGAGGTCACGGCAACGGCCAGGTTGACGCCGGTCTGCGCCTGGACGCTGAGCGGCTCCAGCATGAAGGCGCTGTCGAAGCCGCCGACCAGCAGATTGGCGCCGCCGCCGGTCACGACGCTCGCCTCGGCATTGACGCCGTAATAGCTGCCGGCAAGGTCGCCCGCGTCGCGGTCACGGGTCGCGGCAAACACGGCCCAGGCGAGTTGGCCCTGGTGCGTCTTGCCAACATCGACGCCGAGCTTGGAGATGACGCCGGTGTAAATCTCGGCCGGACCGTGATGATAGGGGCGGAAGACACAGGACACGCCCTTGTTGGATGTCACGATGTAGCCGGTGCCGCCGTCGATGGTGCAGTCGAGCGTGCCGAGCTGCAATCTGCCGGCGCTTGCCGGTGCAACAGCGAACATGGTCGTGGCGAGCGCAGCGGCGCAGACGAGTTTCTTGGTCATGGGAGGTCCTTTCGCAAAACGCTTCAAAGTAACGGCTGGGTGGCCAGACCGTTCCGCTGAAACCTTGGCGCGAACAAGGCAGGCGATCACGGCTTGCAGCGGGGTCAGCGCGCGGTTGCCGGATTGATGGCGATCTGCGGCGATACGTGTCCTTTCGGACACGCATCCGACGCGTGTGGGCTTGGCCGGCCTTGCCTGATCTCAGCTGACGCGGGCGAGGCCATCCTTGGCCGGCTGGTAGGTGGGATCGAGCCGAACGGCTTCGCGGTAGGACTTGGCCGCCTTGGCCTTGTCGCCGCGCCGCTCGTAGATCAGCGCCTGGTTGGACCAGGCCTCGGCGTTCTTGCCGTCGAGCTTGATGGCCATGTTGAAATCGGAGAAGGCATTGTCCTCGTCATTGGTGGCGAGGTAGGAAAGGCCGCGGCCATTATACGGCTCGGCGGCGTCCGGGGCCAGCGAGATGGCGGTCGAGAAATCCTCGATAGCGAATTTGTGCTGGCCCTGGCTCTGATAGATCAGGCCCCGATTGTGATAGGCGCGGGCATCGGTCGTGTCGAGCTGGATCGCCTTCTGGAAATCGTTGAAGGCTTCCTGGGTGCGGCCGGCCTTCCGGTAGAGATTGCCGCGGCCGATATAGGCGGCATCGTAGTTGCCGTTGATCTGGATCGAGCGGTTGTAGTCCGCCAGCGCTGCTTCCTGATTGCCGAGGAAGCGCTGGATGAGCGCACGGTTCGAATAGGCTTGGTAGAAATTCGGGTTAAGCTGGATGGCCTGGTTGAAATCCTTGAGCGCCGCCTGGTACTGGCCGCCCCGGCCATAGGCCGAGCCGCGCACATTGTAGCCTTCAGGATCCTGCGGATTGCGCTGAATCACCGCCGACAGCGATGAGATGTTCTCGCTCGACCCTTGCGCCTTGTCGATGTTGTTGAACTCGCCGGTCGGGCCCGAGGTCTGGCAGCCGGCAAGCATCAATCCGGAAAGCAGGGCTGTCGCCAGGGCAAAGCCATGAAATGTGGTTTTGCTCTCCACGCTGATTGCGTTCATGTCTGCCCTGTCCTCACTTGCCGCGTCATTCAGGTCCGGATCCCCCCTCCGGGCCGGGTCACATCAAAATAAAAAGGTGGCGGCGATTCCGCATCGCGCCACCCCTGGTATCCTTCGAAAAGGACGAAATATAGGCGTTAATCAGCGCGGCGGACGCGCTGCACCGGCGGCACCGCCGGCAGCCACCGGACGCGGCGTCATCGGCAGCAGACCTTCGCGCTGTGCACGCTTGCGGGCCAGCTTGCGGGCTCGGCGCACGGCTTCGGCCTTTTCACGGGCGCGCTTCTCGGAAGGCTTCTCGTAGTGACCGCGCATCTTCATTTCGCGGAAGATGCCTTCGCGCTGCATCTTCTTCTTGAGAGCGCGAAGCGCCTGATCAACATTGTTGTCGCGGACGAGTACCTGCACGGGCAATCCTGTCTTTCGGGTTTGATATCAACAGGCAAGCGGCCATAGCCACTAGCCTCCGCGGCGATTTACACCACGAATTGTGGCGGCTGATAGCAGAATCACGCCGCGCTGTCCACAGCCGAAATGAACGGAGGCGGCCAATTCGCCCAGCGGGCGCTCGCAAGATAGGCAGCCAACTACGCGGTAGCCAGATGCAACCGCTCAAAATCCTCGAAGAATTCGCCATAGTCGCAGGTTATCTCTTCGCCCGCCGCTATGTCGCGGGTCGCAGTTGCCCCGCCATATTGCGAAAAGTCCGTGTTCGGCGTCGCCGAATGGTTCATGAAGCGGCCATTGTCGACCTCATAGACCATGAAGCCGGGCCGGTCGGGACTGGGATAGGCGTAGCGGTCGAGCAGTTCCCTGAGATGCGAGGGTGCCGCCTGGTATTTTTCCAGCGGGATCAGCCGGTCGAAATCCGGGTCGAGCCGCCAGATCGAGGCGCCTTTCCTGATCGGCTCGGCGGCGAACACGCCGACGCCCTCGATTGCGCTTTGGGCGACATAGGTTTTGATCAGCAGCATGGTTCCGGCCCGTTTCCAACGAGAGAACGGAATCGTCAATTCGAGCCCAAATGCAAGCCCGGATTGCGACATCGCGGCCCGCGTTGATCCGCATGCCGGCGCCGAAACCGCTCACGTCCGGTTGATCGACACGCCGCCGTCGGCGAACAGTGCGGTTCCGGTGGTGAAGCTCGACGCCTCGGAGGCAAGATAAAGCGCCGAGCGGGCGATCTCTTCCGGCCGGGCCATCCGCTTCAAGGCATGGATGCCTTCGACGTACGTGCGGGCCTCGGGCGTGGTTGTGGTCGCGCCGGGCGTGTCTGTGCCGCCTGGCAGCAGTGCGTTGACGCGCAACCCCTTCGGCCCGCACTCGGCGGCCAGCACTTGCGTCAAACCGATCAGGCCGGCCTTGGCCGCGGCATAGGCCGCCATGCCTGGCATACCGGCGGTGTAGCCGACGAAGCTGGAGGTGAAGACCAGCGATCCGCCGCCGCGCTCCAGCATCGCCGGTATCTGATGCCTGGCGGCCAGATAGGCGCTGGTCAGATTGGTATCGATCGTGTCGTGCCACGACGCCGGCGGCAGGTCCGGCAGCGGCGCCATCATGCCGACAGCGCCGGCATTGTTGAATGCAATGTCGAGACCACCGAAGCTACCGGTCGCGAGATCGACCAGCGCCTTCGCATAGGCTTCGTCCCTGACGTCGCCGGCAAGAGCGATCGCAGTGCCGCCGGTTTCCACGATCTCCTCGACAAGCCTATCGAGCTCGGCCTGACGGCGCGCGGCGGCGACGACCTTGGCTCCTTCCTCGGCAAAGAGCTTTGCAGTGGCGCGGCCGATGCCGGAACTGGCGCCAGTGACGATGGCGATCTTGTTGGCGAGTGCGAGCATGTTTCTGTCATCCTTCCGCTAAGCCGGCCTTGCCGGCGGTCGGATGCGTCGTCGCAAATGAGCATGGCCGCAGCCACCCGAAAGCTGCGAACCCGCCGATTTTCCCTGGCCTCGCACGCCGCGGCCGGTTGCGGCGCAAAACGGCAAGAGCCGTCGCAAACAGCGCAAGGGTGGCAGCGCTGTTTCGCTAGTGATACACCTCGCGCGCCGGGGGAAATTGCTAGCCCGGCCGCAAATCCGCGAGACTTTGGCGCGAGGCTGGAACGTGAAGAAATACTCTGTATTCGCCATCGCGCGTGAGGCCATGCGCGGCCACAAGGGCTGGGAGGAGCAATGGTCCTCGCCGGAGCCGAAGAAGGAATACGACGTCGTCATCGTGGGCGCCGGCGGCCATGGCCTGGCTACCGCCTATTATCTCGCCACCGTGCACGGCATCACCAATGTCGCGGTGCTGGAGAAGGGCTGGCTCGGTGGCGGCAATACCGGCCGCAACACCACCATCATCCGCTCCAACTACCTCTATGACGAGAGCGCCGGCATCTACGACCATGCGCTGAAATTGTGGGACGGGCTCAGCCAGGAGCTCAATTACAACGTCATGTATTCGGCGCGCGGCGTCATGATGCTGGCGCACAATGTGCACGACATCCAGGTGCTGAAGCGCCATATCCACGCCAACCGGCTGAACGGCATCGACAATGAATGGCTCACACCCGAGCAGGCGAAGGAATTCTGCCCGCCGCTCAATATTTCCAGGGATGCGCGCTACCCGGTCGTCGGTGCCGCCTTGCAGCGGCGCGGCGGCACGGCGCGCCATGACGCGGTCGCCTGGGGGTATGCGCGCGGCGCCTCGGCGCGGGGCGTGCACATCATCCAGAATTGCGAGGTCACCGGCGTCAAGCGGGCGGCCAATGGCGCGGTCACCGGTGTCGAGACGACGCGCGGCTTCATCGGCGCCAAGAAGGTCGGCGTGGTCGCGGCCGGCCATTCCTCGGTCATTATGAACATGGCCGGCGTGCGCATGCCGCTGGAAAGCTATCCGCTGCAGGCGCTGGTGTCGGAGCCGGTCAAGCCTGTCGTTCCCTGCGTGGTGATGTCGAACACGGTGCATGCCTATATCTCGCAGTCCGACAAGGGCGAACTGGTGATCGGCGCCGGCACCGACCAGTACGTCTCCTACTCGCAGACCGGCGGCCTGCACATATTACAGCATACGCTGGACGCAATCTGCGAGATGTTCCCGATCTTCACGCGCATGAAGATGCTGCGCTCCTGGGGCGGCATCGTGGACGTCACGCCCGACCGCTCGCCGATCCTGGCCAAGACGCCGGTGCCCGGCCTCTACGTCAATTGCGGCTGGGGCACGGGCGGCTTCAAGGCGACACCCGGCTCCGGCCATGTCTTTGCCCACACCATCGCCAGGGACGATCCGCATCCGATCAACGCGCCCTTCACCATCGAGCGTTTCCGCACCGGCCGGTTGATCGACGAGGCGGCGGCGGCGGCGGTGGCGCATTGACGATGACTGAGCTGTAGGAACGAAAACATGCTTCTCATCCGCTGCCCCTATTGCGAGGAAGAGCGTCCGGAACTTGAGTTCCGCAACGCCGGCGAGGCGCATATCGCGCGCTCGGCCAACATGTCAGGCGAGAGCGACGAGGATTTCGAAAAATTCTTCTTCATCCGCTCGAATCCCAAAGGCATCATCTATGAGCGCTGGCGACACATGCATGGCTGTGCGCGCTTCTTCAACGCCGTGCGCGACACCGTCACCGACAAGTTCGTCATGACCTACAAGGCCGGCGAGCCGAAGCCTTCCAAGCTGCCCAAAAACTCCAGCGAAGTGGTTGCCAAATGAGCGGCGCGTTCCGCATACCGAGCGCCGGCCGCCTGAGCCAGGCCAAGACCGCCCGCTTCAGCTTCGACGGTCAGTCCTTCGTCGGCATCGAAGGCGATACGCTGGCTTCGGCGCTGCTGGCCAACGGCGTGCACCTGGTCGGCCGCTCGTTCAAATATCACCGGCCGCGGGGCGTGCTGTCGGCCGGCGCGGAGGAGCCCAACGCGCTGGTGCAGATCGTGCGCGACGACGCGCGCAAAACGCCGAATGTTCGCGCGACCGTGCAGGAACTCTATGACGGACTCGCCGCCAACTCGCAGAACCGCTGGCCGTCGCTGTCCTTCGACGTCAGCGCGGTCAACGATCTGGCGTCGCCGCTGTTTTCGGCCGGCTTCTACTACAAGACCTTCATGTGGCCGAAGGCGGCCTGGAAGAGCCTCTACGAACCCAAGATCCGGGAAGCCGCCGGGCTTGGCGTGTCCCCCGACAGGCCGGACCCCGACCATTATTCGTCGCGTTACGCTCATTGCGACGTGCTGGTGCTGGGCGGCGGTGCGGCCGGCATCGCGGCTGCATTGGCAGCGGCTGAAACCGGCGTGCGGGTCATTCTGGCCGATGAGCAGGCCGAATTCGGCGGCAGCCTGCGCTTCGAGAGCGGCGCGAAAATCGACGGCCAGGGCGGCTTTGCCTGGGCGCAGGCGGCGATCGCCAGGCTGAAAGGCATGGACAATGTCCGCGTGCTGTCGCGCACGACTGCCTTCGGCTACTACGCACAGAACTTCGTCGGCCTGGTCGAACGGGTCAGCGATCATTTGCAAAATCCCGGCCACGACCTGCCGCGCGAGCGGCTGTGGCAGGTGCGCGCCAGGCGCGTGGTGCTGGCGTCCGGGGCCATCGAGCGCCACATGGTGTTCGCCAACAACGACCGGCCGGGCATCATGCTGGCCTCGGCCGCGCGCACCTATCTCAATCACCATGGCGTCGCGGTCGGAAAAAACGTCGGCGTCTACACCGCCAATGATTCCGCTTACGCGGCGGCGATCGACCTGAAGAAGGCCGGCGTCAACATCGCGGCTATCGTCGATCTGCGCGACAATCCGACAGGGCCGGTGATCGATGAAGCAAGGATGCTCGGCATCGAGATCAATTTCGGCCGCGCGGTGATCCGCGCCGGAGGCAAGCTGCGCGTCTCGTCGATGACGGTGCAGCCGAAGAATGGTGGCGGCGAGCGCACCATTGCGGTCGATGCGATCCTGATGTCGGCCGGCTGGACGCCGTCGGTGCACCTGTTCTCGCAGTCGCGCGGCAAGGTCGCCTTCAACGACGAAACCAAGCGCTTCGTGCCCGGCACCTACGCGCAGGACTGCGTCTCTGTCGGCGCCTGCAACGGCACGGACGGCCTGTCGGCGACCCTCGACGAGGCCTATGCGGCAGGGGCCAAGGCGGCAAGGGACGCCGGCGCAAAGACTGCCAAGGGTACAAGGCCAAAAGTCGACGCCTCGGAAAGCTGGTCGCGTGGCATGCTGGGCGCCGCCCCCGGCGCCGGTCCGGATACGACGGTGAAGGCCTTCGTCGATTTCCAGAACGACGTCACCGCCAAGGACATCCGCCAGGCGGTGCATGAGGGCATGCGCTCGATCGAGCACGTCAAGCGCTTCACCACCAACGGCATGGCGACCGACCAGGGCAAGACCTCGAACATGCACGGCCTGGCGATTGCCGCCGAGACGCTTGGCAAGCCAATCCCCGAGGTGGGCCTCACCACGTTCCGCGCCCCCTATACGCCGGTGACCTTCGGCGCCATCGTCAGCCATGCGCGCGGTCCGCTGTTCGATCCGACGCGCAAGACGGCGATCCATCCCTGGGCTGAAGCCCAAGGCGCCGTGTTCGAGGATGTCGGGCAGTGGAAGCGCGCCTGGTATTTCCCCAGGGGTGGCGAGGACATGCATGCGGCGGTCGACCGCGAGTGCGTCGCGGTTCGAAACACGGCTGGCCTGTTCGACGCCTCGACGCTCGGCAAGATCGAGGTGGTCGGTCCCGATGCGGCCAAGTTCATGGAACTGCTCTACACCAATCCGTGGGAAAAGCTGGAGCCCGGCCGCTGCCGCTACGGCATCATGCTGCGCGAGGATGGCTTCATCTATGATGACGGCGTCGTCGGCAGGCTGGCGCCCGACCGGTTCCATGTGACGACGACGACCGGCGGCGCGCCGCGCGTCATGAACCACATGGAGGACTATCTCCAGACCGAGTTCCCGCATCTCAATGTCTGGCTGACCTCGATCACCGAGCAATGGGCTGTCATCGCCGTGCAGGGGCCGAAGTCTCGCGACATCATCGCGCCGCTGGTCGAAGGCATCGACATGTCGGACGAGGCGCTGCCGCACATGTCGGTACGCGAGGGCAAGATCTGCGGCGTGCCGACAAGGCTGTTCCGCATGTCGTTCACCGGCGAGCGCGGCTTCGAGGTCAATGTGCCGGCCGATTACGGCCAGGCCGTCTGGGAAGCGCTGTGGGCCGAGGGCCAGAAGCATGGCGCCACCGCCTACGGCACCGAGGCGATGCACGTGCTGCGCGCCGAGAAGGGCTACATCATCGTCGGCCAGGACACCGACGGCACGGTGACGCCCAATGATGCCGGCCTCGACTGGGCCGTCGGCAAGAAGAAGGCCGATTTCGTCGGCATTCGCGGCCTGACGCGGCGGGACCTGGTCGCCAAGGGCCGCAAGCAACTGGTCGGCCTCAAGACCAAGGATCCCAAGGTGGTGCTGGAGGAAGGCGCGCAGATCGTGGAGGATCCCAGGCAGGCGATCCCGATGAAGATGATCGGCCATGTCACGTCGAGCTATTGGTCGCAGAATTGCGGCCGCTCGATCGCTCTGGCGCTGGTCGCCGGCGGTCGCGCACGCACGGGCGACACGCTCTACGTGCCGATGCCTGGCGGGACGATCGAAGTGGAGGTTTCCGGCATGGTGTTCTTCGACGAAACGGGAGGCCGCCTCAATGGCTAAGGCAGTCGCGAAAAAGACGGCTTCGGCCGCATCGCCGGCGGCCGAGCGCCGTCCGGCGCTGGCCGGGCGCGCTATCTCCGCCGCCGGCGTCAAGGTAGAGGTGCTGCCGCCGGCCGAACGGATCTCGCTGCGCGCTCCGGAGGCGTCGCTTGCCGCCTTGTCGAAGGCGCTCGGCGTGACCATGCCGAAAAAGCCGAAGACGTCCGTGTCGAAAGGCGGGCGCACCGCGCTGTGGCTTGGGCCGGATGAATGGATGATCATCGACGAGGCCGGCAAAGACCCGCTCGCCGATTGTGCAAAGATTTCCGCCTTGCATTCCGCTGTCGGCATCTCGCATCGCAACGTTGCGATATCGGTCGCCGGTCCGGCCGCGGCCGCGGCAATCAATTCGGGCTGCCCGCAGGATCTGTCGCTCGAAGCCTTCCCGGTGGGTGCCGCCTCGCGTACCATTCTCGGCAAGGCCGAGATCGTTCTGCTGCGCACGGCGCAAGACGCTTTCCGGGTCGAGTGCTGGCGTTCCTTCTCGGATTATGTCTTTACTTTCCTCTCCGAGGGAGCACGCGACGCGGCGGCCTGATCCCGGAACGTTTGCCGCCCGCGCCCATTTGCGGCAACAGGTCGAGGGAGAATGCCGATGCCATCGAAGTCCACGCCGAAGTCGCCCGGGAAAAGCTCGGCCGTGCGCTCCCTGGAGCATGAGCGGCATCACGGCGCCGACGCCGAAGAGGAACTCGAGGAAGGCCTCGAGGATACGTTCCCGGCCAGCGATCCTGTGTCGATCACGGGGACGGCTATCCCCGGCGCCCCCGCAAGGCCGGGCAAAGCCAAGACCGTTCCCGGACGCAAACCGCGCTGATTTCCCCAGCTTCGGTTGAGGAGCCATCTTTCCAAGACGGCGCCAAGTGGGATATTCAAAGCGCTTTGGGAGATCGTAAAATGCCGGTAAAAGCCGTCGTCTGGGGCGAGAATGTCCATGAGCAGACCAATGCCGCCGTGCGCGGCCTTTATCCATTGGGCATGCATGGGACCATCGCAGCCGCGCTCAACCAGGATAAGGGCATCGAGGCGACCACCGCCACCTTGCAGGAGCCGGAGCACGGCTTGAGCGAAAGCCGGCTGGCTGCCACCGATGTCCTGCTCTGGTGGGGCCATGCCGCCCATGGCGAGGTCAAGGACGAGATCGTCGAGCGCGTGCAGAAACGGGTCTGGGAAGGCATGGGTCTGATCGTGCTCCATTCCGGACACTATTCGAAGATCTTCAAGCGGCTGATGGGCACGCCTTGTTCGCTGAAATGGCGCGAAGCGGGCGAGCGCGAGCGCGTCTGGGCCATCAACCGCAGCCATCCGATCGCGCAAGGCATCGGCGAGTGCCTGGAGATCGGCGAGACGGAGATGTATGGCGAGCCCTTCGCGGTGCCGGAGCCGCTGGAGACGGTGTTCGTCTCCTGGTACGAAGGCGGCGAAGTCTTCCGGTCGGGGCTGACCTATCAGCGCGGCGCCGGACGGATCTTCTATTTCTCGCCCGGCCACGAGACCTACCCGATCTACCACAATGAAGGCGTGCAGCAGGTGCTGCGCAACGCCGTGCATTGGGCGCACAATCCCGCACCCGCATGGTCCGGCATCATCAATGCGCCGAACGTGCCGACAGACCAGGCCAAGGAGAAGATCGTCCAGAAGGGCCTGCGCCTGCATGCCGACGGCGACAAGGGCCTGAGTTAGGCGTGAGTTGAAGATGCACCGCCTCCTTCTGCTCGGCACCGGTGGCATTGCCGGACATCACGTCGAGGAGTTCGCCAGGATTCCAGGATGCACAATCGTCGCCTGCGTCGACCAGGTGCCGGGCCGCGGTGCGATGTTCGCCGCCGCCAACAAGATCAGCCAGTCTTTCGAGAGCCTGGAAGCGGCGATCGGCTGGGGTGCGTTCGATGCGGCCATCAATGCGACGCCGGATGGCGTGCACAAGGCCACGACGCTGGCGCTGCTTGCCCAGGGGAAACACGTCTTTTGCGAAAAGCCGCTGGCGCCGAACCATGCCGACGCGCTTGCAATGACGGAAGCGGCCGAGGCGGCCGGGGTCGTCAACATGGTCAACCTGACCTACCGCAACTCGGCGGCGATCGAGGAAGCGCGACGCATGGTGCAGGCCGGCGAGATCGGCGCATTGCGCCATGTCGAGGCGAGCTACAAACAGAGCTGGCTGGTCAGCAAGTCATGGGGCGACTGGCGCATCGAGGACAAATGGCTGTGGCGCCTGTCCAACCGGCACGGCTCGACGGGCGTGCTCGGCGATGTCGGTATCCACATTCTGGATTTCGCAAGCTATGGCGCCGACCAGGACATCGCCACCCTGCACGCCGACCTGGTGACGTTTCCCAAGGCCGAAGGCGATCGGATCGGCGATTATGTGCTTGATGCCAACGACAGTGTCGCAATGACGGCGCGGTTCAAATGCGGGGCGCTCGCGACGATCGTCGCCAGCCGCTACATGACCGGCCACGCCAACGACCTGTCGCTGGCCATGCATGGCACCAAGGGCGCCATCAAGGTCAAAACAGACGGCAAGGTTTCGCGCCTGTCGGCCTGCCTGGGCGAGGACATCGACCAGCAACGTTGGCGGACACTGGCGCTGCCGGATGTGAAGCGCAACGCGCTGCGTTTCGCCGAAGCGCTCGATAGGGGAAGGAACGGCGATCCATCCTTCCGTCGCGCCGCCGACATGCAGAGGCTGATCGACGCGGCCTTCGAGAGTTCGTCGTCCAGACTGCCGGTCACGATCGCCTGAATCACATCTGGCCGGCTGCACCAGCCAGGCGTGTGTTGCCGCTATCAGAACGCGCTCGGCACGATCCAGGGATTGATGCTGATGCCGAGGCGCGGGCCCTTGCCTTCAGCGGTGGTTTCCGTGACGCCCTTTTTCTCGAGCGAGCCGGTCGATGCGCAATCGAGCTTCACATTGGCCTTGGTGTCGACGCAGGTCGCGGCGGGCACGTGCTTGACCGGGTGGGTCGTGTTGGCGGCAAGGGCCGAGCCCGAAAGTGCCAGCACGGCGGCGAGGGTGAGGAGGGTCTTTTTCATTGTCCGTCTCCGGGTTCGATGGGTGAATTTGTTCTCGTACATGTACGGTATTCCGTACAAATACGCCCACTGATCGCGGAGTTCAAGCCAGAATCGTACGCGTACGGAAATTTTTGTTAACCAAGAAAATCCATCCCGCTTGGCACGTAAAACGCGGAGCGGCGATGAAGCGTGGAAACGCAAGGAGATATCGTTCAGCAGTTGACCGGTGTCTCGGTCAGCGGGGGCACGTTCTGCGTGCTGAGGGTGGCAAGGGTGAAATCGCACATCCGTTTCACGAAAGCCTGCGGATCACCGAAAGGGTAGAAGGGGAAGGTGATCAGCAGCGAGATGGTGCCGTGGCCGACCGCCCACAGCATGGTGGCGATGGCGCGCGGATCACCCTGCAACTTCCCCGCGGCGACGCAGGCCTCGACCCTGCTGATCAGCACCTTCATCGCCGGGTTGCTTTCTTCCATGTCCTCGTAGCTCCGGCCTGCCGGCAGCTTGGTCTTTTCGGTCATGAAGACGGTGCGGTATTCATTGGGATTGCCAAGTCCGAACGCGGCGTATTCCGTCATCACTGCTTGCAGCGCCTCGATCGGATCGTCGGAAGGATGCTCCTCGATGCGCCGGGCGAGCGTCTCGAACGCATCTTCGGCCAGCGCGAACAATATGTCCTGCTTGTCGGCGAAATAGGAATAGACCGACATCGGCGCGTAGCCGACGCGCTTGGCCAGCTTGCGGATGGTCAGGCCCTCATAGCCTTCCTCCTGCACGAGCTTGTGCGCGGCCTCCACAAGTTCGGAACGCTGTTCGGCCTTTTGTTTCTCGCGGCGTGTCTGGGCGCTCACCGGCAATATCGCCTGCCTCTGCTGGTTGGGGGCCAACTGAATTATATACGCTGTACGGAAACGGACAAGGGCCTCGCTGGTTCCCGTCGCAGGTTCCCAGGCGGCAGGCGTCAGATGGCGCCGACGCCGCCGTCGACAGCCAATGTGTGGCCGGTCATGAAGGAGTTGGCGGGGTCGGCGGCGAACAGGATCACCGTGGTGATCTCATCCACTTCGGCCACCCTCCTCATCGGCACGCCGCGCGTCAGTTCGGCCAAGGCGTCAGCTTCCGGAGCGCCGGAGACGCGCACGAAACTGTCGACCATCGCCGTTCTCGTGTGCGCCGGACAGACCGCGTTGATGCGCAGGCCCTTGCTGGCGTATTCAATTGCCGCCGACCGGGTCAGCCCAACCACTCCGTGCTTGGCGGCGGCATAGATCGAGAGCTTCGGCGCGCCACCCAGTCCTGCGGCGGAGGCGATGTTGACGATGGCGCCGCCCTTGCCGTCAGCCTTGAACTGCCGCTCCATCTGCTGGATCTGGTGTTTCATGGCATAGAAGACGCCGAGCAGATCGATTTCGATCACGCGGCGCGCCTCCTCCGAGGCGACCTGCGGCAAACGCACGAAACTCTGGACGATGCCGGCATTGTTGACCGCGACATCCAGCCGGCCGAATCTTTCGACCGCCAGAGCCACCAGCGCCTGCGACAGCGCCTCGTCGGCGATGTTTCCGGCCAGGACCGCCGTCTCGGCATCGAGCGTTTCGGCAAAGCTCCTCAAGGTTGGTTCATCGAGGTCGGAGAGGACCAGCCGCGCGCTCTCGGCGGCAAAAGCTTTGGCGGCGCCGCGGCCAAGCCCGCCCGCGGCACCCGTGATCAACACCGTTTTTCCGTCGAAGCGGCCCATCGATTATTTCTCGTCGATCAGTTTCGGTCGATCAGTTTCGCGGCGAGGTGCGAAAGCAGTTTCACCGCCTCGCCATAGGTCCTGGCCTTTTCCGGGTTCGAGGCATTGCCGTCCAGCGCGCGCTTGTAGACGCCCTGGCAGATCGCGGCCAGCCGGAAGAAGGAGAAGGCGAGGAAGAACGTCCAGTCGCCGATGCCGGTGAGCCCGCGCCGCCGGCAATAGGTGGCGACATAGTCCTCTTCCGAAGGCAGTCCGAGCGCGGCGCGGTCGATACCGCCCAGGCCGCGAAAGCCCGAGCTATGCGGCAGGCGCCATTGCATGCACTGGTAGGCGATATCGGCAAATGGATGGCCTGATGTGGACAGTTCCCAGTCGAGCACCGCCATCACCTTCGGCCGGTCCGGCGCGAATATCAGATTGTCCAGCCGATAGTCACCATGCACCAGCGAGACACGGCCGTCGTCGGCGGGCCTGTGCGTCTCCAGCCAGTCGATCAGCCGGTCCATGTCGGCAATGGCACCGGTCTCCGAGGCGCGGTACTGACTGGTCCAACGCGCCAGTTGGCGCTCGAAATAGTTGCCCGGCCGGCCGAAATCGCCGAGACCCACGGCCTCGATATCGACGCCGTGCAGGGCGGCGAGCGTGGCGTTCATGGCATCGTAGATGGCGGCGCGCTCGCCATTGTCGCGCGCTTCCGGCAGTGCCGGATTCCAGAAGATGCGGCCGTCGATGAAATCCATGATGTAGAACATGCGGCCGATCGGTGAGTTCTCGGCTGAGAGGTGCAGCATCCGTGGCACCGGCACGGCGGTGCCCGAAAGGGCGCTCATCACCCTGAATTCACGGTCGACCTGGTGTGCCGATTTCAGCAATTGCCCCGGCGGCTTGGCGCGCAGCACGTAGCAGCCGCTGGCCGCCGTCAGCAGATAGGTCGGGTTGGATTGGCCGGATTTGAATTTTTCGATCGCGGAAAGCCCGGCAAAACCGGGGATCCGCGCCTCGAGATAGGGCGAAAGCGCTGCCTGGTCGAGCGCGTTCGGGTCGCTCATGCGGTCTCTGGCTGGCGTTCGATCAGGGTCAGCGTCAGCCAGCGGGCGGTGAGCGCCGGCTTCTTCGAGCCCTCTATCTCGATCGTCACGTCATGCGCGGTCTGCACCCAGCCCGAGGGTCTGACCTTGACGTCGGCCAGCACGAAACGGGTGCGGATGCGCGCGCCGGTCTTCACCGGCGCCAGGAAGCGCAGCGAATCGAAGCCGTGGTTGACGCCCATCTTGCCGTTTTCCAGCGGCGGCATGGTCTCGAAGGTCATTGCCGACAACAGCGACAGCGACAGGAAGCCATGCGCGATGGTGCCGCCGAACGGCGTCTCGCGTTTGGCCCGCTCGGGATCGCAATGGATGAACTGGTGGTCGTCGGTAGCGTCTGCGAACTGGTCGATCATGCGCTGCGTGACCACCCGCCATGGCGAGACGCCCACCTCCTTGCCGACGCTGGCCAGAAGCACATCGAGACTGATCGGTTCCACGCGGATGTCCTCCAGTTTCATCCCCGGCTTCCCCGGCCGGACATGTCATTCCTTGAACAGGGTCAGCCCATGCTGCACCGACTGTCCACCGTCAATCGGCAGGATGGCGCCGGTGACATAGCTGCCTGCACGGCTGCACAAATAGAGCGTTGCGCCGGCAATGTCATCCGGGGCGCCGATACGGCCGATCGGAACGTGGCTGCCGACATGCCTGGCCTGTTCCTCAGTGGCAGTGGCAAACGCCGTCATCCGGCTCTGGAAGGGCCCAGGGGCAAAGGCGTTGACGGTGATGCGGCGGCCGGCGAATTCCAGCGCCAGGGTGCGCGTCAGGTGATGAACGGCCGCTTTGGAGGCGGTGTAGGAGTAGGCGTCGTCGGCCAGCGGCTGCGTGCCCATCACGGAGCCCAGATTGATCACCCGGGCTGGATCCTCGTCGCTGGCGGCGGCTTCGAGCAGCGGCAGCAGTTCGCGGGTCAGGTGGAAGACGGCGGTGACGTTGACGCCGAACACCTTGGCCCAGGCATGATAGGGGAAGCTCTCCAGTGGCGCTCCCCAGGACACGCCGGCATTGTTGACCAGGATATGCAGCCGTTCGGCCCGCGTCTTGACCTCGCCGACCAAGGCGGCAATGCCGGCCTCGCTGGAAACGTCTCCGGCAAAGCCTTCCGCCCGGCCCGGCGCGCCAAACCCGTTCAATTCCTCGGCGACCTTGATGCAGTCCTCGCCCTTGCGCGAGGCGATCATCACCGTTGCGCCGGCCTTGACGAGGCCCGTCGCCGCCATGCGGCCGATGCCGGTCGCCGCGCCCGTGACCAGCGCGGTCTTGCCGGCCACCGAAAAAAGATCGTCGAGATAGCTCATCGAACTCCTGCGCCTTTCATCGGCGGATCGGGGAAAGCGTTCGCGTTGACAAGGCTATCCGAAGTACGGTCATCCTAGCCACTGACAAAATGCCCGGCCTGAATGAAGGGTTAGCGACCGATGACGGAGATGAATCTCGGCATGACGGAGCGGCTGAGGCCGATCCACGCGCGCGTCGCGGCCATGGTGCGCGACGAGATCATTCCGCTCGACAAGGAATTCCTCGGTGAAGTCGGCAAGGCGGGCGACCGCTGGACATACACGCGGCGCCAGACCGAGATCCTCGAAGGGCTGAAGACGACCGCAAGGGAGCGCGGCCTTTGGAATTTCTGGCTGACCGGCTCGGAACGCGGCTACGGTCTTTCCACTGTCGAATACGCCTATCTGGCCGAGGAGATGGGCAAGGCGCATCTCGGCGCCGAGACCTTCAACTGCTCGGCGCCCGACACCGGCAACATGGAGGTGCTGGAGCGCTACGGCTCGGCGGAGCACAAGAACGCCTGGCTGGAGCCGCTTCTCGACGGAAAGATCCGCTCGGCCTATCTGATGACCGAGCCGGACGTCGCCTCGTCGGATGCCACCAACATTTCGATGCGCTGCGAACGGCGCGGCGATAGCTATGTGCTGAACGGCGAGAAATGGTGGGCCTCTGGCGCCGGCGATCCCCGCTGCGCCATCTATATCGTCATGGTGAAGACCTCCGATGAAGAGCCGAAGCACAGGCGCCATTCGATGATCCTTGTGCCGGCGGACAGCAAGGGTGTCAGCAAGCTGCGCCCGATGCAGGTCTATGGCGACGACGACGCGCCGCATGGCCACATGCATCTCCGCTTCGACAATGTGCTGGTGCCGGCTTCGAACCTGATCCTCGGCGAGGGCAGGGGTTTCGAGATCGCGCAAGGGCGCCTCGGCCCCGGCCGCATCCATCACTGCATGCGGGCCATCGGCCAGGCCGAGATGGCGCTGGAGCTGCTGTGCCAGCGTTCGGTCCGCCGGGAAGCGTTCGGCCAGCCATTGGCGAAACTCGGCGCCAATTTCGATATCATCGCGGAGTGCCGCATGGAGATCGAGATGGCCCGCCTGCTCTGCCTCAAGGCGGCCTGGATGATCGACCAGGGCGACGCGCGCGCCGCCGCACCCTGGATCAGCCAGATCAAGGTGGTCGCGCCACGCATGGCTCTGAAGGTCACCGACGAGGCGGTGCAGATGTTCGGCGCGCAAGGCATCAGCCAGGACACGCCGCTGGCGCGCTCGTGGACGCATCTCAGAACGCTGCGCCTCGCCGACGGGCCGGATGCCGTGCATCGCCGCCAAGTGGCGCGGGCGGAGCTGAAGAAATACACGCAGGAGAAGGTCTGAGATGGCCCGGTCCGAGCGGGGAGAAAGCCGATGAGCATCCCGTCCGAAATGAAGGCGCTGCTGCTGGTCGGCGACGGCTACACCAGGACGCCGAGCGGCAGCGTGCTGGAGGCGATGGAGCCTTATCTTGAGCCAGGCAGTATCGCAGTGCCGGCGCCGGGACCGAGCCAAGTGTTGATCAAGGTCAGCCTTGCGTCGATCAATCCGTCCGATGTCGCCTTCATCAAGGGCCAGTACGGCCAGCCGCGGCTCAAGGGCCGGCCGGCCGGCTTCGAAGGCGTCGGCGTGATCGTTGCCGGCGGCGACGAGTCCTATCCCAAGAGCCTCGTCGGCAAGCGCGTTGCCTTCGCCACCGGGCTCTCCAATTGGGGCTCATGGGCCGAATATGCCATTGCCGAAGCCGCCGGCTGCATTCCGCTCCTCGACACCGTGCGCGACGAGGATGGGGCTGCCATGATCGTCAATCCGCTCACCGCGCTCGCCATGTTCGACATCGTCAGCCGAGAGGGCGAAAAGGCCTTCATCATGACCGCCGGCGCCAGCCAGCTCTGCAAGCTGATCCTCGGTCTGGCCAAGGAGGAAGGGTTCCGGCCCATCGTCACCGTGCGCCGCGACGAGCAGATCGCGCTGCTGAAGGAAATCGGCGCCGCCCATGTGCTCAACGAGAAGTCTCCCGATTTCGAAGCCTCGCTGCGCGAAGTTATAAGGGCCGAACAGCCGCGCATCTTCCTCGATGCGGTGACCGGGCCACTGGCCTCGGCCATCTTCAACGCCATGCCGAAGCGCTCGCGCTGGATCATCTATGGACGCCTCGATCCCGAAGCCACGATCATCCGCGAACCCGGCCAGCTGATTTTCCAGCACAAGCACATAGAGGGCTTCTGGCTGAGCGAATGGATGCGGCAGCATAAGGACCGCCGCGGTCCTGCGATCCTCGAGGCGCAGAAGCGCTTTTCCGACGGGCGCTGGACGACCGACGTGACGGCTGTGGTGCCGCTGGCCGAGGCGATGGCGCGCGTGCCGGCGGAATTGGCCAAGCCCAATGGCAAGGTGTTCATTCGGCCGTAAAGCAGGGGTGTGCGGTTGAACTGCATTCCGGTCCATCCAGAGCACAGCTGCTATAATGTTCGAGGGCCGGAAAGAGGGTGGTTTGTTGGCTGCGATGGTTCAATGTCATCGGCGGCCACGCCGTTCGATCCCCCTATGCCACCCCGCTTTGTCCGTGATATGCCGCCGCCAATGAACGCTGGGACAGTGCCGGACCGGGCCTGTTCCGGATTGGTGTGGGGTGCTTGATGAGGATTTCCAAGCCGGTTTTCGACCGCCTGGGGCTTAGCCTGTGGATCGGGGCATTCGCGGTCGTGCTTGGCCTGGTCCTGTGGTCGCCCGATGCGCGCACCGTATTGCACGCCTACAGATATGGCAGTGTGGAGTTTCTCGCCGGCCGGCCGCTCTACGACCTTGAGTCCGAGATGGGATACCTTTACACGCCCGCCTTCGCCGCGCTCTATATTCCGTTCTTGAATCTGGGACCGCATCTTGGCGGGCTGGTCTGGCATGCCCTCGGTTTCGCCGTTCTCACCCTTGCCGCGGCGCGGCAGGTGCGCAAGCTGGGCGGGCAGGAGCAGACCTGGCTGCTTTCCTTCGGCCTCTTTCTCGCTTTGCCGATGACACTGGGCGCCATTCGCAACGGCCAGGCGACAATCCTGCTGACCGGCGCCTGCTGGCTCTTGACCCTGTCGGCACTGGAAGGACGGCGTGCGGAGACCTTTTTCTGGGCCTCGCTTGCCATAACGGCCAAGCCGACCGCGATCATCATGCTGCTGTTGGTGGGGGCGTTGCGCCCGCGGCTGATACCGGTGCTGGTGCTCGCGGTGCTGTTCGTGCTCGCCATCCCCTACGCTTTCGCTCCCGCCGGCTACCTGAACGAGCAGTATGGCGATTTTGCCCGCATGCTGACGTCGATGGCCGTCGACAAGACCAGCCATTTTGTTCCTACCGATTTCACAGCGCCCTTTATCGAGATGGGGCTGCCCGTTCCGGACTCGGCTGCCACGGCGGTGCGCGTCGTGATCGGCCTGCTGACGCTCTCGATCGTGCTCTGGTTCGACCGCAAGCTCGAACAAGGAGCGGCCGGACTCGCGATCTTCCTGGCGGCCGCCTTCTACATGTGCGTCTTCAACCCGCGCGTCGAGCCCAACACCTATGCGATGATCGCGGTTCCCGCCGGCCTTGCCATTGCCCTGTTGTGGCGCGAAGAAAAAGGTGGCGTCCTGGCCTGCGTGCTGTCCATGACTTTATTCCTGACAGGTTTGACCGGTGTCGAGCGCCACATGCATGACTTTCTCTATCCCTGGTTTCGGCCGATCACGGTCACTTTCATCGCCTGCTTCCTGATATGGTGGTTCTGGGCCAAGGCGCGGCAAAAATTGGTGAATGCGGAGCCTGTCGCCCATGGCTGAGATGCGCCCGACACTCGATATCGTGGCGCCGTTCTTCAACGAGGCGCAATCGGCGACGGCTTTCGCGGCATTGCTCGACGCGCTCGAGGCGGCGGTGTCGAGCCGCTTCGGCATGCAAGTCCACAAGATCCTGGTCGACGACGGCAGCCGGGACGATAGCGCCGGGCGGTTTTCGCAGGCACTTTCGGGATCCTGGGAAATCGTGCGCCTCAGCCGCAATTTCGGCAAGGAGGTCGCCGTGCTCGCCGGCCTCGACCACTCGCGGGGCGACATGGTGCTTGTCATGGACGCGGATCTGCAGCACTCCCTGGAGACCAGCCTGAAGATGATCGTCGAGCTGGCTGAGAATCCGGACGTCGACGTCGTCTACGCGCAGAACGACCGGCGCGGGGCAAGCTGGCGGCGCAGCCAGTTGGCGAAACTGTTCTACAGCCTGATCAACAGCAGCCAGCGGTTCGATATTCCCGAGAATGCAGGCGACTTTCGCGTCATGCGCGGCACCGTGGCGCGCGCATTGACCAGCCTGCGCGACAAAAGGCGCTTCAACAAGGGCCTGTTCGCCTGGGCCGGCTTCCGCCAGAAGGCCATATCCTATTCGCCGGAAAACCGCGCCAGCGGCAAGTCGAAATGGAGCCGGCTCAACCTGATCGCCTTTTCGCTAGAGGGGTTTACGTCCTTTTCGGTGATTCCGCTGCGCCTGATCAGCCTCAGCGGACTGCTTGCGGCGTTTGCCGGCGCGGTCTACGGCGCGAAAGTGCTCTTCGAGGTGCTGTTCTACGGCATTGCCGTTCCAGGCTATCCGAGCCTGCTGGTCGCCGTGGTGCTGCTCGGCGGC
The DNA here is from genome assembly GCF_006440955.1 of Mesorhizobium sp. B2-8-1. NCBI lineage: Bacteria > Pseudomonadati > Pseudomonadota > Alphaproteobacteria > Hyphomicrobiales > Phyllobacteriaceae > Mesorhizobium > Mesorhizobium sp. B2-8-1. The sequence continues at coordinate 341,246 of NZ_VFTX01000004.1, forward strand.
CTCAACCTGACACTTCTCGGGCTGATCGGTGAATATGTCTGGGTCACGCTCAGCGAAAGCAAGGATCGCCCGGTCTACATCGTGCGCGATATCGTGCGCAGCGATGTTCCCGCCAGGTCGGCGCCGGGCGTTTCCGGGGCATGATGCGCGGCATCCGCCTGATCGCCGACGATTACGGCCTGGCGCCCGGCGTCTCGGCGGCGATCCTCGACCTGCTCGATCGCGGGCGGCTAACGGGCACCGGTTGCATGACCGGTTTCGCGGAATGGCCGGGGGAGGCGGAACGCATCAAGCCGCTGTGCGGCCGGGTCGCCGTCGGCCTGCATCTGACCTTGACGGACCAGCCGGCCGTGACCGGCCCGTCAAGCCTGGCGCCGGAAGGCCGGCTGCCGCCGCTCCGCTCGCTGGCATTGCCGATCCTGCGTGGCGGCATCGAGACCCGCGACGTCCATGCCGAGCTCGACGCCCAATTTGGCCGCTTCGTCGAGGCGCTCGGACACCGGCCCGATTTCATCGACGGCCACCAGCATGTGCATTTCCTGCCTGTCGTGCGCAAATGGCTGCGGGGGCGTTTCGCCGGAGATGCCGGCAGACCGTGGCTGCGCGGCGCGCCGGCACTGGCCGGCAGCGGAGCGGCGGCATCGAAAATTGCGGCGATCGCCGCCCTGGCAACTGGTTTCAACCGATCCATGCGGCGCGCCGGCTTCACCGTGAGGGCGCCGCTCGCCGGCATCTATGACTGGCGGCAGCCGGAAAAGTTCGCGCCCGCCCTGCAAACCGCCGTTGAAAGCCTGCCGGAAGAGGGACTGTTCATGTGCCATCCCGGGCATGTCGACGAGACGTTGCGTGCACGCGACCCGATGCAAGATGTGCGCGAAGTCGAATTCGCGGTTCTCGCCTCCGATCATTTCGGCGCAAACCTGGCTCGCGCGCGTGTCGGCATCATGGACGGCACAGCATGAGTGCCGATCAGTCCCGGCGTTCGACCGGCAACAAGATTATCCGCTTCGCCATTGTCGGCCTGGTGAACACGGCCATCGACCTTGCCGGTTTCTTTCTGCTGCTCAAGCTGCACGTGCCGCCGCTGCCCGCCAACGTTGCGTCCTGGTTCATTGCCGTCACCTTCTCCTTCGCGGCCAACGGCTTCTGGTCGTTCGAGCGCGATCCGGCCATCCGGCTGCATCATGCCTTTCTTCGCTTCGCCTCGCTCGGCGCGCTGATTTCGCTTGGTGTCTCCAGCCTCGCGATCGCGGTGTTCGCCGGCGTCGTCGGCGTGTGGCCGGCAAAGATCGGCGGGGTGGTTGTGGCGGCGGTGCTGAATTTCCTCGCCGCGCGCTGGTCGATCGAGGGCCGTCTCTTGAAATAGCAGGCTGTTTCCCCACGAAAATTCCGGACCCGCTACACGGTCTCCTGGAATTTCCCTATTCAGCCGGCTCCACATCGGTGTAGGCGGCTTCCTCGAGTTCGCGCTTCAGCCGCGCCTCCTCGTGGGTCTTCGGCGTGACGAAGCGGCCGAGCAAGAGATAGGCGACGGGGGTCAGGAACAGCGTCGAGACGGTGGCCAGGCCCAGTCCGCCGACGATCACCCAGCCGAGCGCGATACGGGCCTCGGCGCCGGCGCCCGCCGCCAGCACCAGCGGCACGCCGCCGAGCACGGTGCAGATCATTGTCATCATCACCGGGCGCAAGCGAATGGTCGAGGCCTGTTCGATCGCCTCGCGCACGCCCAGTCCGCGATCGCGCAGCTGGTTTGCGAATTCGACGATCAGGATGCCGTTCTTGGCCATGACGCCGACCAGCAGCACCAAGCCGATCTGGCTGTAGGCGTTGAGGCTGGTGCCCGAGAGCAGAAGCGCGAAGATGGCGCAGGCGAGGCCGAGCGGCACTGTCGCCATGATGATGATGGCGCTGACGAAGCTCTCGAATTGCGCGGCAAGCACCAGCAGGATGATGACCAGGGCAAAACCGAAGATGGTGACCATGGCGCTGTTGGTCTCACCCAGCGTCGCCGCCTCGGCCAACGGCACAATGCGGCTGCCCGGCGGCAGAAGCGGTGTTGCGATTTCCTCGGCGCGCGTAAGGGCCGAGCCGAGCGCGAAATCGCCGCCGAGGTTGGACGTGATCGCCACCGACGGCTGCTGCTGCTCGCGCGACAGCGAGGGCGGCACGGCACGCTCGGTCAGCGTGGCTATGGTCGACATCGGCACGAAACGGCCGTCAGCCGTCTTTAGGAAGACGTTCTCCAGGTCCGTCGGATCGTTGATCGGGTTGGTGGTCGAAACCAGCTTCACCCCGTAGCTGCGGTCGGCGATGTAGACATCGACGACGTCGTTGCCGTCGAGCATGGCCTGCATGGTGTTGGCCAGTCCTGTGATGTCGATGCCGAGATCGGAGGCGCGCTCGCGGTCGATGGCAACGGAAAGCTGCGGTTGCGTCGGGTCGATGGAAAGGCGTGGCGTTTGGAAACGCGGATCCTTCTGCATCTCGGCGATGATCTTGACGGCCGCGTCGCCGAGCGCCTTGCGGTCGTTGCCGACCAGCGCAAACTGCAGGCCGTTGCCGGCGCCACGGATGCCGAGGCTGTTGGGCTGCACCGGGAAGATACGCACACTGGGCACCTGGCGGGTGAGTTGGCTGATCTCGGCCATGATCTCCTGCTGGCTGCGGCTGCGCTCGTCCCAGGGCGCCAGCGTCATCACCATGAAGCCTGAATTATAGGCGCCGTTCTGGCCGGCGCTCTCGAAAGTGCTGACGATTTCGCTGGAATCACGCAGCGGCTGGATCAGTTTTTCGATCTTCTGCATCTGCTGCGTCGTGTAGTCGAGGCTGACGCCTTGCGGGGCGCTGATGCGAAGCAGCACGACCGCGCGATCCTCGGTCGGCGTCAATTCCTGGCGGATGGTGCCGAACAGCGCGAATGCGGTGCCGGCGAACAGCAGCGCCACCAGCACCACGATCCACGGCGCGTCGAGGCAGACATGCAGGCTGCGCCGGTAGGCCGCGTTCAGCGCGCCGCCGATGCGTGCGCCGACGCCGTTGCCGCCCTCGTGGTGGAGGGCAGCAGTGGACAGCATGCGCGAGGCAAGCATGGGGCAAAGCGTCAGCGCGACCACGCAGGACAACAGCACCGACATGGCGAGCACGAAGCCGAATTCGCGGAACAGGCCGCCGGTCTGGCCCGGCAGGAAGGAGATCGGCACGAAGACGGCAACCAGCGTCAGGGTGGTGGCGATGACGGCGAAGAACACCTCCTGTGCGCCGAGCACGGCGGCGGCACGCGGCCCCATGCCTTGATTGCGCCGCCGCACGATGTTTTCCAAAACGACGATCGCGTCATCGACGACAAGCCCCGTCGCCAGCACCAGGGCCAGCAGCGTCAGGATGTTGATCGAGAAACCAGCGAGATAGATCGCCGCAATGGTGCCGATCATGGCGACGGGCATCGACAGGCCCGGAATGAGCGTGGCGCGCCAGTCGAGAAGAAAGGCATAAATGACGACCAGAACGATGGAGACGGAAAGCGCGAGCGCGATCTCCACCTCGTGCACGGCGCCGTTGACGAACACCGCGTCGTCGCTGGTGACCTTGATCGACATGCCTTCCGGCAGGTTTGCCTGCAATTTCTCGACGGCGGCCTTGACGCCGGTGGAGATATCCAGCGTGTTCGATTCCGCCTGGCGGATGATGCCGATGCCGATGCCGGTCTTGCCGTCCGAACGCAACGTGGTCTGGCCGATGTCGGGGCCGAGCGTGACGGTAGCGACATCGCGGATGCGCGTCGTGCCGCCAATGATGATGTTCTCGAATTCTTCCGGCGTCGTCACATCGGCCGTGGTGCGAACGATCAGGTCCTGATTGGTCGTGGTGATCGAGCCGGCGGGTGAATCGAAGGCGACCGAGGCAAGGGCGGTCCTGAGGTCGGCGACGGTGAAGCCCAGGCTGGCGAGCTTGTTCTGGTCGACGTCGATGCGGAAGATCTTGTCGCGGTCGCCATAGACCTGGACGTCCGCGACGCCTGGAACGGCAGCCAGTTCGTCCTCGATCTGGTCCTGGACCACAACGGTCATGTCCTGTACCGACATGGTGTCGGAGGTGACGGCCAGGCGCATCACGGGGTCGGAGTTGGCGTCGGCCTTGACGATGCGCGGCGGATCGGCCGTCTCCGGCATCTGGTTGGCGACGCGGCCGACGGCATCCCGCACATCCGAGGCCCCGACATTGAGATCGACGCCGTCGTTGAATTCGATGGTGACGCGGCTCGAGCCGAAGGAGGAGGTCGAGGAGATCGACTTGACGCCAGAAACGCGGGCAACAGCTCCCTCGATCGTGTCGGTCAGTTCGCGATCGACCGTTTCGGCCGCCGCGCCTTCGAAAGTCGTGGAAACGGTGACGACGGCGCGGTCGACATCAGGCAGCTCGCGGATCTCGACGCCATAGAAGGCGGCGAGGCCGGCGACCGCGATGAGGACATTCAGCACCAAGGCCATGACCGGCCTGCGGATGAACAGGGCGGTAAAGCCAGTCTCGCTGGCGGCGTTGACGGCTCCGGTCATGAGCCTTCGGCCGCGTTCGCGGCGCGCTGCTCTCCGCGGGCGATGCGGACTTCGCCTCCCTCGCTGACGCTCTGGGTGCCTTCGGTCACCACCATGTCGCCACTGTCCAGCTCCGCGTCGATCAACACGGTTTCGGTGTTGCGCTGGATGATGCGCACCGGCACCCGCTTGGCCTTGCCGTTCTCGACCGCCCAGACGTAAGCGCCCTCCGAGCCCCACAGGATCGCCAGCGGGCTGACGGCGGGATAGGTCTCGCCGGGGAATTTCATGGTGATGGCGAACGACATGCCGGCGCGCAGCGAATCGGCCGGGTTGGCGATCGTCGCCTTGACCAGAAGCGTACGGCTGTTCTCGTCGATGTGGTTGTCGATGGCCGAAACCGTGCCGGTATAGCTGTTGCCGGGATTGGCGATCGGCGTCGCCGACAATTGCGCGCCGATCTTGACGGCGGCCGCGAAGCGTTCCGGCACCAGGAAATCGACAAGGATCGAGGAACGGTCGTCGAGCGTCGCGATCGCCGACTGGTTGGTCACATAATTACCGGCGGAGATCGGCAGGATCCCGACCGTGCCGGAGATCGGGGCGAGAACAGACCGGCGGTGCAGGGCGAGTTCCGCATCCTGTAGCGTCAGCTTGGCACCGGCCAGCACCACTTCGGCATCGGCGACGGCGACCGGTGTCGCCGCATTGGAGGCGCGCAGCGACCTGACCCGGTCGAGCTTGGCCTGTGCGTCCTGAAGCGCGAGCCGGGCACGGTCCTGGGCGATCACTTCGGTTTCGGAATCAAGGGTCGCGATGACCTGTCCCTTGTCGACATGGGTGCCGGACGAAACCAGCAATTCGGCGAGACGGCCGGAGGAGTAGGGGTTGACCGTCACCGACGCATTGGCGCGGCCGGTGCCGATGGCCTGGAGCCGATCGTTTATGGTCGCGGAAATAGCGGGCACGACGACGACGTTGACCTGACGGGCTCGCTCGCCGCCAGCGGATTTCGTGCCGGCGCCGGTTTCAGCCGGAGGCGTTGCCGCGTAGGCCCAGTCTATTCCCCAGCGCGCCAGCACGTCCGGCGCGCCCGGGAAAAAGCGCAGCCAGGCGGCAACCGCCACCACCAGCACCACAAGGGCGAAAAGTATCTGTTTCCAGGCGGCCATCGGCACTCCGGTTGGCAAAACAATCCTTCCGTCCACCGGTTTCCCGAAATAAGCAGACGCAGCGGGGCTATTCTAAGGCAAGAAGCAAGCCCCCGATATCGTGCCTTTATGACAATTCTTCAGTGTCCGCGCACATTAAATATGCGTAACGTTGCCGGTGTTCGTGCCGTTTTGATTTTTTAGTTCACTTCGAGCCGGGCTTTCGAGATTACAACGGTGGCTATGCCGCCCCGACGCCAGTTTCGGACCGAAATCGTTCCAGACTTATCCCGGGCTGCATCAACGCAGGCCTTCCATCTCGCGGATGCGCCGGGCGCCGTCGGCCTCGAGTTGCCTTGTGACGGCGCCGATCAGCGTTTCGGCGACGACGAAGAGCGCCGCCGAGGAGTCCCACGCCGAAGGCACGGCGGTTCGCCCGGCGATGACGTGACGGGCGAAGCGGGCGATCGGCGACAGCCACTGGTCGGTGAACAACACGATCTGCACGCCACGCTGATGCGCCTTCTCGGCGAAGCGGATGAGGCTGTCCTGGTAGCGCCTGATGTCGAAAATGACCAGCACGTCGCGCTTGCCGATATCGATCAGCCTGTCGCGCCACATGCTTTCCTGGCCGGCGAGGTGAATGACGTCAGGCTGGATGATGGCGAGGTGGGCGGCCATGTAGCGCGCCAGCGGATCGGTGAAGCGGCCGCCGATCAGGAATGTCTTGCCGCGACGCTCGGCGAGGCGGGACGCGATGTCGGCAAGCTGCTTGTCGGACAGGTGCCGGAACGTCTCGCGCATATTGTCGAGCGTTGCCTCCAGCATCGGCGACGCCGTGCCGCCGGGCAAGGGCGGATTGAGCGTGCGGGTCGCAGGGGACTGCAATTGCGCCGCCAGTTCGTCCTGCAGGCTCGACTGGAACTCCGGATAGTTCTGGAAGCCGAGCCTGGCGACGAAACGCAGGATCGTCGGCGAGGACACGCCGGCCGCGGACGAGAATTCGGCGACAGTCTTCAGACCGATCATCGGATAGCTCGCTATCAGCGTCTGGGCCGCGCGCCGCTCGCCGGCCGGCATTGTGCCGATGCGGTCGGCGATCAATTCGGCAATACTGGAAATCATCTTTCCCATCCATGGCCGGCCGACGGTGTTTTCCCCAAATCGCATTTGACAAAGCCGGGCAAACTGTATGAAATCATCCATAGGGACGCAATGAGGCAAAATACGTAACATACGATACAGCGCTCCCCGGGGACCGCAGACTATGGAGAAAGCACGGCCCGCCAGCCTTGCATCGCCTGATGCCGTAAGGGTGACCAACCCGGGCGGATCGAGTCCCTTCGTGCTCACCTGCGACCACGCCTCCAATTTCCTGCCCGCCGAATTCGGCACGCTCGGCCTCACCGCCGAGGACCTGTCGCGTCACATCGCCTGGGACCCGGGCGCGCTGCCCGTTGCGCTGCGCATGGCGCAGGCGCTCGATGCGACGCTGGTCGAAACCTGCATTTCGCGTCTCGTCATCGACTGCAACCGGCCGCTTGACGCGCCGGACCTGGTGCCGCCGGTCAGCGAAACCACAGCCATACCGGGCAACACCGGCCTGTCGGAAAAGCAGCGCGCGGCGCGGGTCGCCCTGTCCTGGCAGCCGTTTCATAACGCCATCGAGCATATTGTCGAAGACAGGCTGGCGCGTGGCCAGGAGACGCGGCTGGTATCGGTGCATTCCTTCACGCCGGTCTACAAAGGCCGAGACCGACCCTGGCATATCGGCATCATCCACGATGACGACCGCCGGCTGGCGGCGCCGCTGATATCGGCGCTGCGGCACCTTGCCGGCATCACCGTCGGCGTCAACGAACCCTATTCGCCGGCCGACCGCGTCTATTTCACGCTGGAACGCCATGCGCGCCCGCGCGGGCTGCCCTGCGCGATGATCGAAATCCGCAACGATGAAATCTCCGGCGAGACCGGGCAGCGGAAATGGGCGGATTTGCTCACAGGCATCTTTTCGGATCTGGAACCCGAGGAGACCAGGGGCGCCAGGGAACACGCAACGGGAAAGTCAGTTCAATCGGCTAGCTGAGAACGCAAGGGGACTAAAAATGGCAGCACCTGGATATACCGAAGTTGACAAGGCGGAGGACGTCAAGGTCCTCCACAGCATGGGCTACGCCCAGGAACTGGAGCGGCGCCTCAGCCGCTTTTCGAATTTCGCCGTTTCCTTCTCCATCATCTGCATTCTGTCGGGCGGCATCAATTCGCTGGCGCAGGCAACGTCGGGCGCCGGCGGCATCGGCATCGGCATCGGCTGGCTGGTCGGCTGCTTCGTCTCGTTGACGTTCGCCGTCGCCATGTCGCAGATCAGCTCGGCCTATCCGACGGCCGGCGGGCTCTATCATTGGGGCTCGATCCTGGGCAACCGCGGCACCGGCTGGGTCACGGCCTGGCTCAACCTGCTCGGCCTGATCACCGTGCTCGGCGCCATCAATGTCGGCACCTGGACGTTCTTCATCGGCGCCTTCGGACCGGCGCTCGGCATCGAAGGCACGCTGACCAACCAGATGATCTTTCTGGTCATCATCACCGGCGCCCAGGCGCTGATCAACCATCTCGGCATCAAGCTGACGGCCAAGCTCACCGACTTCTCGGGCTACCTCATCTTCTTCGGCTCGATCCTGATCGCGGTGGTCTGCCTGCTCTCCGCCGAAACCTGGGATTTCAGCCGGCTGTTCACCTTCCATAACTACTCCGGCGATGCCGGAGGCGGCGTCTGGCCGTCGGTTTCGAATGCCTGGGTGTTCGCGCTCGGCCTCCTGCTGCCGATCTATACCATCACCGGTTACGACGCCTCGGCGCATACGTCCGAGGAGACCATCAAGGCGGCCAGCTCGGTGCCGCGCGCCATGGTCATGTCGGTGATCTGGTCGGCGGTCTTCGGCTATCTGTTCCTGGCCGCCTTCGTGCTGATGATCCCGAACATGGACGATGCCGCCAAGCAAGGCTGGAACGTGTTCTTCTGGGCCTTCGACCAGCGCGTCAGCCCTGGCCTCAAGGAGTTCGTCTACCTCGTCGTGTTCATCGCTCAGCTGCTGTGCGGCCTCGCCACCGTCACCTCAGCCTCGCGCATGATCTTCGCCTTCTCGCGTGACGGCGGCCTGCCGGGTTCGTCGGCACTGGCCAAGGTCAGCCCGACCTACCGCACGCCGGTGGCCGCGATCTGGACGGCATCGATCCTGTCGGTGCTGTTCGTCTGGGGTTCGACGCTGGTTTCGGTCGCCGGCACCTCGGCCTACACCATCGTGGTGTCCTGCACCGTCATCTTCCTGTTCCTGTCCTTCACCGTGCCGATCGTGCTCGGCATGCTGGCCTGGGGCACGCCCAAATGGGACAAGATGGGACCGTGGAACATGGGGCGCGGCGTGTTCATGCTGTTTGCGGTCCTGTCGATCGTGTCGATGATCCTGATCTTCGTCATTGGCATCCAGCCGCCGAACGACTGGGCGCTCTACATCACCGTCGGCTTCTTCATCCTGACCGCGATCGTCTGGTTTGCCTTCGAGCGCAACCGCTTCCAGGGTCCGCCGCTCGGCGACATCATCGCGGCGCGCCAAGCGGCGATCAAGGCGGCTGAGCAGGCCGTCGGCGAAACCGGCCACTGAGGCCAGCATCTCACAGCCATGGCCCGCGTATCGCCGGCCATGGCTTCGACCCTTCGAAATCGACAAGCCCAAAATGACAAGCACTGGAGCGCCAAAGGAATGGCCGGAAATTTCTCGTTCGATCAGTTGAAGAAAGCGGTTTCCGGCGGGGAGATCGACACGGTGCTGGCCTGCATCGTCGATATGCAGGGACGGCTGGCGGGAAAACGGTTCCTGGCCCAGTACTTCGTGGATTCCGCGCATGACGAGACGCATGGCTGCAACTATCTCCTGGCCGCCGACATCGATATGGAGCCGGTGCCCGGCTACAAGGCGGCAAGCTGGTCGAAGGGCTATGGCGATTTCGTCATGAAGCCCGACCTCGCGACGCTGCGGCGCATTCCGTGGCTGGAAAAGACGGCGCTCGTGATCTGCGACGTGCTCGATCACCACACCCATGACGACCTGCCGCATTCCCCGCGCGCCATCCTGAAGAAGCAGGTCAAGCGGCTGACGGAGCGGGGCTATATCGGCTATTTCGCCTCCGAACTCGAATTCTACCTCTTCAGCGAGACCTACGATTCCGCCCGCAAGAAGCACTGGCAGGGCCTCGACACCGCCTCGCCCTATATCGGCGACTATCAGATCGGCATCACCACCAAGGAAGAAGGCGTCATGCGACGGCTTCGCAACGAAATGGAAGCGGCAGGCATCCCGATCGAGAACTCGAAGGGCGAGTGGGGGCCGGGTCAGGAAGAGATCAATGTGCGCTATGCCGAGGCCCTCGACATGGCCGATCGCCACGTCATCCTGAAGAATGGCGCCAAGGAGATCGCCGAATCCGAAGGCAAGGCGATTTCCTTCATGGCCAAGTACAATTACGGGCTCGCCGGCAATTCCAGCCACATCCACAATTCGCTCTGGAGCGCCGACGGCAAGACGCCGCTTTTCTTCGACAGACAAGCCGACTGGACGCTATCGAGCCTCGGCCAGCAGTGGGCGGCGGGTCAACTCAAATACGCCAAGGAGTTCACCTGGTTCCTGGCGCCCTACATCAATTCCTACAAGCGCTTCCAGGCCGGCACGTTCGCGCCGACCAAGATCATGTGGAGCGAAGATAACCGCACCGCCGGCTTCCGCCTGTGCGGCGAGGGCACCAAGGGCATCCGCATGGAGTGCCGCATCGGCGGCGCCGACTTGAACCCCTATCTCGCCTTCGCGGCGTTGATCGCCGCCGGCCTTGCCGGCATCGACGAGAAGCTGGAGCTGCAGAAGCCCTTCGTCGGCGACGCCTATCAGGCCTCGCGCCTGCCGGAGATCCCGAAGACGCTGCGCGACGCCACCGACACGCTGGCCAAGTCGAAGATGCTGAAACAGGCGCTCGGCGAGGACGTGCTCGAACACTACGTCCACACCGCCAAATGGGAGCAGTTCGAATACGACCGCCGCATTACGGATTGGGAACTGCACAGGGGGTTCGAGCGATACTAGAAAGATAGTAAGTTACTACCCTTACCTTGATCGGAAACGCGGATTGAACTAGATTTATGCGATGACCGAAGGAACCAAATACCATCCGCTTTTCGAGCATCTTCTGTTCTCGGGCCAAGGCCATATGTCCATGAGCTTCGCGGAGATTGAGCAAATAATAGGCGGCCGCTTGCCGCCGTCGGCGCGACAGCGGGAGGAATGGTGGGCGAACAGCCCGAACGGGCACAGCCAGGCACGCGCCTGGTTGCGCGCAAACTATCGGGCGTCCCATGTCGACCTTGCGAACGAACGCGTGGATTTTAAACTGGAGGGATGGCCCGAGGGCTATCGAAAGCCGAACATGGCTACCATGGACAAGACTCCTCCGGGAATGGCGGAGCCAGCGCAGGCTAGCTACGAACTTCCACGGGAAAATATCGACCATCCGCTTTTCGGCATATGGACAGGCAAGGTTACGCTTTGCCCAGGGCATGATTACACCAGGCCGGCTTTTGAGCCTGATGTGCAGCCGTGACGCATAGGTTGCTGCTCGACACGTGCGCGATCATATGGATAGCGCTGAACGAGCCGATCAGGCCGGAAGCCAAGACTGCGATCAATACCGCCGCGGCTGTTGACGAGAAGATCCGGGTTTCCCCCATTTCGGCCTGGGAATTGGGCCTGCTGAGCGCCAAGGGCCGGTTGGCGGCAGCAAAGTCGCCAACAAGCATTTTTGGGGAAGTGATCGCCACGCCAGGCATCAAGGTGGAGGCTCTTTCGCCGGGCTTGTTGATTGAATCGTCCTTCTTGCCCGGATCGCTTCACGGCGATCCGGCAGATAGAATATTGATCGCGACGGCACGGGCGTTCGATCTGACGCTCGTGACGCGCGATCAGTCGATACTGGATTATGCGAGAGCGGGGCATGTTCGCGCCCTTGCCTGCTGACGCTTTGCCTTTCGATATGGAGACATCTTCTTGGAAATCGTGAAACTCAAATCCCCTATCGATGGTTCGGTCTATGCCGAGCGTCCGATCGCCACCGATCAGGCGGTCAATGCCGCTGTCGAGCGCGCCAAAGCGGCGCAGGAGAAGTGGGCCGGGACGCCGATCGTCGAGCGCGGCAAGTACATGCTGGCGATGCTCGAAACGCTGGTCGCCATGACCGACGAAATCGTGCCGGAGATCGCCTGGCAGATGGGGCGTCCGGTGCGCTATGGCGGCGAGTTCGGCGGCGTCAAGGAACGCACCAGCTATATGGTCGAGATCGCCGAGGCGGCGCTGAAATCGGTCCCGGCTTCCAATCCGAAGGACGGGTTCCGCCGCTATGTGAAGAAGGATCCGCTCGGCGTGGTCATGGTGATCGCGCCGTGGAACTATCCTTACCTCACCGCGGTCAACACGATCGTGCCGGCGCTGATGGCCGGCAACACCGTCATCCTCAAACACGCCGCGCAGACGCTGCTTGTCGGCGAGCGTTTCCAGCAGGCTTTCGACAAAGCCGGCCTGCCCAAGGGCGTGTTCCAGAACATCGTGCTGAACCACGCGCAGACAGAAAAATTGCTTGGCTCGGGCAAGATCGACCACGTCAATTTCACCGGCTCGGTCGCCGGCGGCCGCGCCATCGAAAAGGCAGCGGCCGGCACCTTCATGACGCTCGGGTTGGAGCTTGGCGGCAAGGATCCTGCCTATGTGCTGCCCGACGCCAAGATTGACCATGCAGTCGCCAATCTGGTCGATGGCGCCTTCTACAATTCCGGCCAGTGCTGCTGCGGCATCGAGCGCGTCTATGTGCATGAGAAGGTCTATGACGAATTCGTCGCAGGCTTCATCGCCGAGACGAAACACTATGTCGTCGGCAACCCGCTCGAACAGGCGACGACGATGGGGCCGATGGCGCAGGCCCGTTTCGCCGACTTGATCCGCGAGCAGAAGGCCGAGGCGCTGCGCAAGGGCGCCAAGGCGCATATCAACATGAAGGTGGCTCAAGACAAGGCCGGCTCGCCCTATCTGGCGCCGGAAGTACTGACCGACGTCGACCACCAGATGAGCGTCATGCGCGAGGAAAGTTTTGGCCCGATCGTCGGCATCATGAAGGTGCGCAACGACGAGGAGGCGATCGCGCTGATGAACGACAGCCCCTACGGCCTGACCGCCTCGATCTGGACGCGCGACACCGAGCATGCGGTGGCGATCGGCGACCGCGTCGAGACCGGCACGGTGTTCATGAACCGCTGCGACTACCTCGACCCGGCGCTGGTCTGGACCGGCGTCAAGGACACCGGCAAGGGGGCCGGCTTGTCCGCCATCGGCTACGACAACCTGACCCGGCCGAAATCCTTCCACCTGCGCGAAGCCATCTGATTTTTTGAAAGACAAACATGTCCAAGCTGATCTCCAAATGGAACTACCCCACCACCGTTCGCTTCGGCGCCGGGCGCATCAAGGAATTGCCCGAGGTGCTCGCCGCCACCGGCATCAAGCGGCCGCTCTTCGTCACCGATCCGGGGCTGGCGAAACTGCCGGTCGTCGCTTCGACGCTGAAAATCCTCGATGACGCAAAAGTGCCCTACGGCGTTTTCTCCGAAGTGAAGCCGAATCCGGTCGATTCCAATCTCACCGCCGGCATCGCGGTGTTCAAGAAGGGCAAGCATGACGGCGTCATCGCCTTTGGCGGCGGCTCGGCGCTCGACCTCGGCAAGCTGATCGCCTTCCAGGCGGGACAGACGCGGCCGGTCTGGGATTTCGAGGACATCGGCGACTGGTGGACGCGCGCCAACTCGGATGCGATCGCGCCGATCATAGCGGTGCCGACCACGGCCGGCACCGGCTCCGAAGTCGGCCGCGCCGGCGTCATCACCAACGAGGCGACCCACACCAAGAAGGTCATCTTCCATCCGAAGCTGCTGCCGGCGATCGTCATTGCCGATCCGGAGCTGTCGGTCGGCATGCCGGGCTTCATCACCGCCGGCACCGGCATGGACGCGCTGGCCCATTGCCTCGAGGCTTATTGCGCGCCGGGCTATCATCCGATGGCCGACGGCATCGCCGTGGAAGGCATCAGGCTTGTCTTCGAGAACCTGCCAAAGGCCTATGCCAACGGCAGGGATCTGGTCGCCCGCGCCAACATGATGAGCGCCGCGGCGATGGGCGCGGCAGCCTTCCAGAAGGGGCTGGGGGCGATCCATTCGCTGTCGCATCCCATCGGGGCGCTCTACGACACCCATCACGGCATGACCAATGCGGTTTTCATGCCCTATGTGCTCGCCTTCAATCGCGAGGCGATCGAGGACCGCATCGCGCGGCTCGCCGCCTATTGCGGCATAAGAGGCGGCTTCGACGGCTTCGCCAAGGCTGTCATCAAGCTTCGCAAGGAATTGAAGGTGCCGCATGCGCTGCCAGGCCTGATCAAGGGGCTCGACATGGACAAGAAGCGCAAGGCCTTGATCGCCGATATGGCGGTGGTCGATCCGACAGCCGGCGGCAACCCGGTCAAGCTGACCAAGAAAGCAGCGCTGACGCTGCTCGAAAATGCAATCGCCGGGACGGTGTGATACCGCTTTAAGGGTACAATTGATCTGGAAAATCAGGGGCAACCAAGGGGAAAGGGTGAAGTGCAAAGCAAAAAGTAATTAGCCGGAAAATTAAGTGATGGCTAATTGCTACAGTCGATTAAAAGGAGTTAACTTTCGTGCTGCCAGCGGTGGGGTTTCATAAAGCTTTCATCTGGCTGTCACACGAAAACGATACCGCATCGCAGGCGTCCAACGGCGTCAGTTCAACGGAGAGAACACATGTTCAAATTCACGGGGAAAGTGCTTTCCCTTTCGGCCGCGGCGCTGTTTGCGTCGACGGTGATTTCGTCCGCGGCTCCGCTGGACGATCTCGTCAAGGCCGCGAAGGCGGAAGGCCAGCTTACCACCATCGCGCTGCCGCATGACTGGTGCGGTTACGGCGACGTCATCGCCGGGTTCAAGGCGAAATATCCGGAAATCACCATCAACGAGCTCAATCCCGATGCCGGTTCGGGAGACGAGGTCGAGGCGATCAAGGCCAACAAGGACAATAAGGGCCCGCAGGCGCCCGACGTCATCGACGTCGGCCTGTCCTTCGGCCCGACCGCCAAGGCCGACGGCCTGCTGATGCCCTACAAGGTGTCGACCTGGGACTCGATCCCCGACAGCGCCAAGGATGCCGACGGCGCCTGGTACGGTGATTACTACGGCGTTCTGGCGATGATGGTGAACAAGGATCTGGTCAAGGAATCGCCGAAGGACTGGGCCGATCTGCTGAAGCCGGAATTCGCCAATTCGGTGGCTCTCGCCGGTGATCCGCGCGCTTCGAACCAGGCCATCCAGGCGGTCTATGCCGCTGGCCTTTCGAGTGGAGCCGCGGCTGGCGAAGCCGCGGGCACCGCCGGCCTCGACTTCTTCAAGAAGCTCAATGCCGCCGGCAACTTCGTACCGGTCATCGGCAAGCCGGCGACACTCGCCCAGGGCCAGACCCCGATCCTGATCAACTGGGACTACAACGCGCTCGCCGGCCGTGACACGCTGAAGGGCAACCCGCCGGTCGACGTCGTCGTGCCGAAGACCGGCGTCGTCGCCGGCGTCTACGTGCAGGCGATCAGCGCCTATGCGCCGCATCCGAACGCAGCCAAGCTCTGGATGGAATACCTCTATTCAGACGAAGGCCAGATCGGCTGGCTCAAGGGCTATTGCCACCCGATCCGCTTCAACGATCTCGCCAAGAACGGCAAGATCCCGGCGGACGTCCTGGCCAAGCTGCCGCCGGCGGAAGCCTATGCTTCGGCGGTGTTCCCGACGCTGGACGAGCAGGGCAAGGCCAAGGAAGCCGTCACCAAGAACTGGGACTCCGTTGTCGGTGCCAACGTCAAGTAACAGTTGAATCCACCGGGCGGCTTCGCGGCCGCCCGGTTCCCCCTCGAAGACGGTAGCCGGCGCATGACCGATCTCTCGCTTTCCAGTCACGATACCGCAGGCAAGACCGCGCCGCCCGCGGAGGCACGCGCGTTGCGATTGCCGACGCAATGGCTAGGCGTCGCTCCGTTCTTCATCTTCGCCATCATGTTCCTGATTTTGCCCACGCTTTATCTGATGCTGGGCGCATTCCAGAATGATGCCGGCGAGTTCACGCTCGAGAACATTGTCGCTCTGGCGCAGCCGTCGATCGTTGCCGCTTACTGGATATCGATCAAGGTAAGCCTGGCCTCGGCGCTGATCGGCGCTTTCGCGGGCCTGGCCATCGCCATCGCCATCGTGCGCGGCGGGCTGCCGGACTGGATACGCTCGGCCACCCTGACTTTTTCCGGCGTCGCCTCCAATTTCGCCGGCGTGCCGCTGGCCTTCGCCTTCCTCGCCACGCTCGGCCGGCTCGGTCTTGCCACGGTGATCCTGAACACCGTGTTCGGCCTCAACATCTATGCCCACGGCTTCAACATCCTGTCCTTCTGGGGCCTGACGCTGACCTATGTCTATTTCCAGATACCGCTGATGGTGGTCATCATCACGCCGGCAATCGATGGCTTGAAGAAGGAATGGGGTGAAGCTGCCGCCACGCTTGGCGCGACCACCGCGCAATATTGGCGCATCGTGGTCATCCCTGTGATCTGGCCGAGTTTTCTCGGCACCGTGATCCTGCTTTTCGCCAACGCCTTCGGGGCGATCGCCACCGCCTATGCGCTGACCGGCTCGTCGCTCAACATCGTGCCGATCCTGCTCTACGCGCAAATCCGCGGCGACGTGCTGCACAATGCCCATCTCGGCTACGCGATCGCCTTCGGCATGATCGTCATCACCGGCCTGGCCAATGTCTTCTACATCTGGTTCCGGACCCGTTCCGAGAGGTGGCTGAAATGAAGTCGGGCAGATTCTGGGCCTGGGTGGTCTTCATCCTCGGCGCGGCCTATTTCTTCATCCCGTTGATCGCGACGGTGGAATTTTCCATGCGCATGCGGCGCGGGGCCTATTCCTTCGACGCCTACCGGATCGTGCTCGGCGACGCGCGTTTCCAGGCGACCTTCCTGTATTCGGTGGTCGCCGCCATCTTCACCATCATTCTGGGTGTGCTGATCGTGGTGCCGGCAGCCTACTGGATCCGATTGCGGCTGCCGCAGCTCAGGCCGATCGTCGAGTTCATCACGCTTTTGCCGTTGGTCATTCCGGCCATCGTCATCGTCTTCGGCTATATCAGGATGTACGGCTCGAATTCACCCTTGCCGTTCCTCGGGTCCGATATGGGAACCAATGCCTTGCTGGTCATCGGCTATGCGACCTTGGCGCTGCCCTATATGTATCGTGCCGTCGATACGGGGCTCAGAACCATCGACGTGCGGACGTTGACGGAAGCGGCCCAGATCCTCGGAGCCGGCTGGGGCACGATCATCACCCGCGTCATCCTTCCCAATGTGCTGATTGCGGTGTTGTCCGGCGCCTTCCTGACATTCGCCATCGTCATCGGCGAGTTTACGATGGCGAGCTTGCTGAACCGGCCGGCTTTCGGCCCGTACCTGCAGAATGTCGGGGCCAACCGCGCCTATGAGCCGGCGGCCCTTGCCATCATCGCCTTCGTCATCACCTGGGGCTGCATGTCGCTGATCCAGATCCTGTCGCGCTTCGCGCCGAAATCGGCTAATCGTCCGAACTGACCCGAAAGAAAAAGCCATGGCCGAGCCATTCCTCTCCATCCAGCATGTGCGAAAATCCTTCGGCGCCACCACCGTTGTCGAGGATTTCAATCTCGACGTCGAACCGGGCGAGTTCGTCTCATTCCTCGGCCCGTCAGGCTGCGGCAAGACGACGGTGCTGCGCATGGTCGCCGGCTTTGAGGAGCCGTCGGCCGGCAAGATCGTCGTCGGCAGCAAGGACATCACCAGGCTGAAGCCGAACCAGCGCAATGTCGGCATGGTGTTCCAGGCCTATGCGCTGTTCCCGAACCTGACCGTGGCGCAGAACATCGGCTTCGGACTGAAAGTCGCCGGCATGTCCAGGGCTGATATCGATGCCCGTGTCGCCGAAATGCTGGGCATTATCAAGCTGCCGCAGATGGCCGACCGCTATCCTTATCAGCTCTCGGGCGGCCAGCAGCAGCGTATCGCGCTGGCCCGCGCCATCGCACCGAAGCCGAAGCTCTTGCTGCTCGACGAGCCGCTGTCGGCGCTTGATGCCAAGGTGCGCGTCTCGCTGCGCGAGGAAATCCGCTCGATCCAGAAGAAGCTCGGCATCACCACCATCTTCGTCACCCATGACCAGGAAGAGGCGCTGTCGATCTCCGACCGCATCGCGGTGATGTATGGCGGCAAGGCCGAGCAGGTCGGCACGCCGTTCGAGATCTACAACCGGCCGGCAACCAAGTTCGTCGCCAATTTCGTCGGCACGCTGAACGTGCTGGAAGGCACCGTCACCGACGCGGCGTCGGGCAAGGTTCGTGTCAACACCGAGGAAGTCTCGCTCAAGGGCAGGCTCAACGGCTCGAAGTCCGGCGATACGCTGTCATTGGCGTTGCGGCCGGAAGCCATTTCGCTCGGCCGCCAGCCCGGCCGCGATTCAAGCCTGTCCGGCGAGATCTCCGAAGTGCACTTTCTCGGCTCGGTGATCCGGGTCCGGGTCGGCATCGGCGGCAACACCGTTTCGCTCGACACGTTCAACAGTTCGACGACGCCACCGCCGGCCGTTGGCGAGAAGGCGGAGATTTCCTTCTCGTCGGGCGACCTGCTGGTGCTGCACTGACGCGGCCGAAGCGCCCTGTCGATCCGGTCACCGGTCCAGTTGCCGGACGATGCACTCCTCTTGGACAATCAACAGCATCCTGCGGCTTTGCCACTGCCAAGAGCTCCGCTTCGCCGCTACGATGAGCCATGGCGCTATTTGAGCTCACCCTTGTCCTCCTGCTGATCGCCGTTGCGCTGACGGCGCTGTCGCGGCGCCTGCAGGTTCCTTACCCCGCCTTGCTGGCGCTGGCGGGCGCCGGCCTTGGCTTCCTGCCCGGCGCGCCGACGATCGAGATCGATCCGGAACTGGCGCTTGCGCTGTTCATTGCGCCGGTGCTGCTCGACGCGGCCTACGACACATCGCTGCGCGATCTTAACCGCTACAGGCTGCCGCTTGTGCTGCTGGCGCTTGGCGCGGTCGTTTTCACGACCGCCGTCGTGGCACTGGTCGGCTGGAAAATGGCCGGCCTGCCGATCGCTGCCGCCATAGCCCTTGGCGCCATCGTGGCGCCGCCGGACGCGGTTGCCGCGAGCGCCGTGCTCGGGCAGTTCAAGGTGCCGCACCGCATCACGGCCATCCTTCAGGGCGAAAGCCTGCTCAATGACGCCACCGCGCTTTTGATCTATCGCATCGCGATCACCGCCGCCGCCGGTCCCGTTCTTTTGGGCAGTGCCGTTCCGATGGTCCTGCTGTCGACCATCGGCAGCCTGGCCGCGGGCTATCTGCTCGGCCGCCTGTCCCAGGCGATGCTTGGACGTATCGAAGATGCGGCGAGCGGCACCGTCGTGCAGTTCGCCGGGACGTTCGGCGTCTGGATCCTGGCTGACAGGCTGGGGCTCTCGGCCATCATCACCATCGTCGTCTATGCCATGACCATCGCGCGCACCGCACCGCGGCGCATGTCGGCCAGAAAGCGCGTCAGCTCCTATTCCGTCTGGGAGACGGCGGTGTTCGTGCTTAACGTGCTGGCTTTCGTGCTGATGGGCCTGCAGGCGCGGCTGATCGTCGGTCGCCTGGCCGAGCAGGGACAGTCCGAGGCGTTCCTGTTTGCAGGGACGATCCTGGCGGTCGTCATCGTTTCCCGCCTTGCCTGGGTGCTGGGCTGCGGCGCCGTGATCCGATGGCTTGCCCGCTTCGGCAATGCGGAGCAGCGGCAAGAGGTGCCGTCGTTTCGCGGCGGGGTGCTGATCGGCTGGTGCGGCATGCGCGGCCTGGTGACGCTGGCGGCTGCCTTCGCATTGCCGGCGGACTTCCCCGGCCGCGATCCGATCGTGCTCACCGCCTTTTGCGTGGTGCTGGGCACGCTTGTCCTGCAAGGCATGAGCCTGAAGCCGTTGCTGCGCCTGCTTCGTCTCGAACCGGACGAGACCATAGACCGCGAGGTCGCGCAGGCCCGTGTCGCCATCATGCAAGCGGCCCTCGACATATTGAGCGGCAAGACCTCGACCGCGGCGGCGGCGGTGCGCGAGCAGTATGCCGCACAGCGCAAGGTCGCCAAGAACCCCGACGACGCCCAGGCAGCAACCGAGTACGACCGGCTTCGGCTCTATGCCATCAAGCGCCAGCGCGACGCGCTGGAAGAACTTCGCCGCAACGGGACGATCGGTGACGAGGCCTATCACCGGCTGGAGGAAGAAATCGACTGGTCGGAGCTGGCGGCTTCCCCGGCGGGACGGTTCCAGCCGCTGACGACCTAGGCGAGGCGAGGGGCTTTTGCGTCGTGGCCCAGCCGGGCCGCCGCGGCGGTCCATTGCAAGGTCGCCGTCGAAACGGTACTGCCGTCACCAAACTGAGCCGGACAAGAATGAAGCTGGTCAGCTACAATATCCAATACGGGTTCGGCAGCGACGGCCTCTACGATCCGGCGCGCGCCGCGCGCATTGTTGCCGGCGCCGATATCATCGCCTTGCAGGAGGTCGAGCGGCACTGGCAGCGCAGCAATTTCGACGACCAGCCAGAGCTGCTTTCGCGGCTGCTGCCGGACTATCACTGGGTGTACGGCCCGGCCTTCGACATGGACGCCAGCGAACAGCGCGACGGCCGCATCGTCAACCGGCGCCGGCAGTTCGGCACCATGGTGCTGTCGAAGCTGCCGATCGTCTGGTCGCGGCTGCATGCGCTGCCGATGCGCCGCACACTGCGGCCGCTCAACACCCGCAACGCGGCGCTCGAATGCATGATCCGCACGCCGGCGGGTCCGGTGCGGGTGCTTTCATTGCATCTCGCCCATGTCGCGGCTGAAGAACGGCTGGAGCAGATCGACTATCTGCTTGCCGAGCATCGCCGGGCGCCCTCCGATGGGGGGCCGTGGAGCGGCGCCGACGACGAGCCGGCGCGCAATTGGAGCAATGGCGAGCCAGAGCCGGAGAACCCGCTGGCGGCGATCTGGATGGGCGATTTCAACATGGAGCCGGGCAGCGCCGAATACCGCCGCATCGTCGGCGGCACGCCCTATCATCGCGGTGCCGCCTATCTGGATGGGTTCGTCGATGCCGCTGCCGTGGCGATTGAACCGGCGGATGACTTCCACACGCATGAGAAGATCATCGACGGCAGGCTGGCAAAGCGCCGGCTCGATCATTGCTTCGTCGGCGGCCTGTTTGCCGGTCGTGTGCGCTCCGTCAGCTCGGACATTGGCGAAGTGGCTTCCGATCATTTTCCGGTCAGGATCGACATCGATCTCGAAACGCCCGCCGGCCCCGGAGGCGGATGAGGCCCAAATGACGCTTTTCGTCTTCTTCGCGGTGCTTGCCGCGGCCGCGATGCACGCGATCTGGAATGCGCTGGTCAAGGTCCATCTCGACCGCTTCCTGTCGATCACCCTGATGACGCTTGGCATGGGATTTGCCGCGCTTTTCGCACTTCCCTTCGTCGAGGTGCCGAGGGCGGAAGTCTGGCTCTATATCATTGCCTCCGTCGTCTTCCACATGGGCTACCGGACCTTCCTGATCGGCGCTTACCAGGCCGGCGACTTCGCCCAGACCTATCCTCTGGCGCGCGGCACCGCGCCCTTGCTGGCGGCGCTTGGCGGTATGTTCGTGGTCGCCGAAGTGCCGGCGCCGCTCGCCATTCTGGGTATCCTTTTACTGTCGGCCGGCACGCTGGTGATGTCGTTTCGCGGCGGCGCGCATCTGGAACGATTGAACCTGCGCGCGGTCGGCTTTGCGCTGGGGACCTCGATCTTCATCGCCAGCTACACACTGTCCGACGGCAGCGGGGCGCGGCTGGCGGCCACGGCGCAGAGCTATGCCGCCTGGCTGTTCGTGTGCGATGCGCTTGGAGCGCTGGTGCTGTGCCTGATCTTCCGTGGCCCGCGGGCCTTGCCGGTGCTGGCGCGCGACTGGAAAGCGGGGCTGTTCACCGGCGTGCTCAGCGGCGCTGCCTACTGGATCGTCATGTGGGCTATGACCAAGGCGCCGATCGCCTCGGTGGCGTCGCTGCGCGAGACCTCCATCCTGTTCGCCATGGTGATCTCGGTGTTCGCGCTCGGCGAGAAGATGACGGGCTGGCGCGGCGCCGCCGCGCTCAGCATCGTCGCCGGCGTCGTGGCGCTCAGACTCGGCTGACGTCGTGGTCCAGCACGGTCATCACCTGGCCGCGCCGTTCCGGACTGAAGCGGATGACGATGATGATGCAGACGGCGACCACGCCGGCGAACAGCGCCAACGCGTAGCCATAGCTGCCTCCGGGAGCCTCGGCTATGCCCGCCTGATAGGGACCGCCATAGGAGGCCGCGAGATTGCCGGCCTGGTAGATGAAGCCGGGCAGGGTCGCGCGCACCGCGCCGGGCGAGAGCTCGTTGAGGTGCACCGGAATGACGCCCCAGGCGCCCTGGACCGCGACCTGCATGACGAAGGCGCCGATGGCCAGCATGAAGGGCGTCGAGCTGTAGGCCCATAGCGGGATGGACGGCAAGGCAATCAGGCAGGCGAGCGTGATCGCATTGACGCGGCCGATCTTCTCGGACAGCGCCCCGAACGCCAGACCGACGATGTTGGCGACGATGGTGATCCAGCTCACCGTGTGCGGGTCGAAACCATGCTGCTTCTTCAGGAATGTCGGGTAGAGATCCTGCGTGCCGTGGCTGAAGAAGTTGAAGAACATCATCAGCACCACCGCATAGAGGGCGACGCCCCAGTGCTTTTGCAGCGTCTCCAGCATGCCGGGCCTCGCGGTCTTCCGCGCCTCGACGAAGGCCGGCGATTCCGGAACATGCGAGCGGATGAAAAGGACGATCAGCGCCGGGATGAAACTGAGCAGGAACATGGCGCGCCAGCCGATCGTGTAGCCGCCGACCGTCTGGTGATAGAGCAGGCCATAGACGACCGCCGCTAGAAGGTAGCCGGCCGGATAGCCGCATTGCAGGATGCCCGAGACCATGCCGCGGGCGCTGGGCGGGATGGATTCCATGGCAAGCGAGGAGCCAAGTCCCCATTCGCCGCCCATGGCGATGCCGAACAGTGCGCGCAGCGCCAGGAATATGCCGAGATTGGGCGAGAGGGCGGCCAAAGCGCCGATCACGGAATAACTGACGATGTTGAGCATCAGGATGGGCTTGCGCCCGAATTTGTCTGCCAACGTGCCGAAGAAGAACGCGCCAATGAAGCGCGTCGCAAGGGTCAGGAAAAGCGCCTTTGACACCGCCGGGACGTCGGTCTGGAATTCAGACGCAATGTCGGTGAGCAGGAATGTCAGAAGGAAGAAATCGAAAGCGTCGAGCGTCCAGCCCAGGAATGAGGCAAGGACGGTTTTCTTCTGCTGCGAATTGAGCTTCAAGGCGTTCCTCCTGATGTCGAGGAACGTTATCGCGTCGAGGCGAACAATCGTCAGTCACTTTTCAGAGAACTTGGTCACGTTTGCGTAGGGGGTCACCGAGTCCACAGCCGCATTCATTGGACGCCCGCCGGCCGAAGCCGACGGCCTATCAGCCCAGCAGGTGGTTCCAACTGACGCGAGGCACCTGGAGGCCAAGGTTGCGAGTCGAGACATCAGCGGCAATGCGGTCAGCAACCTTCCGTCGTCGTTTCCATCTGGCCAGGGGCCGCGGACTTGGCGCTGGTTTCCTGCTGACCGGGAGCTGACTCCTTGGCGCTGCCTGTCTGTTGGCCCGGTGCGCAATCCTTGGCGGAGTTGGAGTTGGTCGACTTGGTCGTGGTCGAGTCCGTGTTCTGATCCGTCGGCATCGTTGTCGTCGTGGAGGAGGAGCCGCTCGACGTCGTATTGGTCGATTGCGCCAGGGCAAGGCCGCCGGAAAGAATCACTACGACGGAAGCGAGAAGAAGTCGTTTCATCATTCACTCCTGGTGAGTATCCCTTCGGCCGCATAACAAGGGAGTCGGCGAACGCTTCCGTGGAGTATCTGGCGCCGTCGCCGTGGCATCAACGTGCCGGTTGTGGTGCGTCGATGACGACATACGGCCCGGCCCGGCCCGGAACAAAGAAAAGCGCCGTTAGTTTCACCCGCAGGGCACTCAAACAGAAGGACGAGCATGATGAAAATGGCTTTGGTAATCGCGCTTGCGGTGTCGTTTTCTGCGGGCTCTGCAATCGCGGCATGTCCGGACAAGTCGGCTGCCAACACGGGCGCCGACACCCAACAGACCGCCGGTATTTCGAAAGATGGTACCCACGCGCCCTTGGAAACTCCGAAGGCCAAGGATAGTGCCGGCAAACCGGCCGCCAAGGATGGCAGCACAATGCCGTTGGCGGGGGCGGAAGGCGGCGGTGACAAGAATCTCGCAACATCGCAGCAGGATATCGAGGCGCAGCAGCATGGCGGCAAGACCGCGGCGGCAAAGGCCGACGACAGCTGCAATGACTGACGACGAAACAGGGCCGGAGCGATTGTTGGCTCCGGCCTTTTCATCAAGTCTACAGAAGGTCGCGCATCGCGCTCGATCCCGCGTCAAAGACAACACCCATGAACAAGCCGTAGCCCCGGCCGAAGCCAGCGGCTTGGTTCTAGGTGCCGCTTTGTGGGCCCGCACCACTGGCGGGGCGATGCGGGCCCGACCAAGGTTCGGAACCTCGGCCAGCAGCGTGTGGGAACGCTGCCGCCACGGAAATCAGCCGCCGAATATCAGGTTCCGCTTATATGACAAAAAGCCTTTGTTGCCCAGCGAGACGAAACCGCCTCCGGCAAGTTCGAAGAGCCGGCCGGCCGGAGCCAGCGGGGCCTTCGACGGACCGCGAGTGTTTGCCTTCAGCAGGTAGAGCTATGCCTTGGACGAGGCGGCCTCAGAGTTCCGCGTCGTTCGATGGCCGAAGGGGAAGAGGGAGCCAAACGAAGAGCACTCCTCCGCGGCCAGGGCTATGATCATTTCATCGATTCTCTCAACCGTTTCTCTGCTCACGTGATCATCGCCATGAAGGCACTGACGCGCGCGCTTCAGGTGTCGTCGTGCGGCCTCGAAATCGCTGCCCATCCGTTCCTCCCGCTTAGAGAGACTCCAGATTTGAACAGTTCACTCCTTTAAGAAAGTCACCCGAAAGAGCGATTCGGTCGGCAATTGGAGGTAGATGCCCAAAACGCAGAAACCCCGGGAGCGCAGACGGGGCTATTGAGCCGACGGAGGGCGGAGGGAAGCGTGCCGGCTAACTTCTCACGGCGCTGGTTGTTCCGTTCGGCTTTTTCTTGACCCCGCCATATCGGGCGTAACACACAAGCTGTCACGGATCGGCCGCATCGGAATACTCAAGGGCACCATTCAGGAGCTCAGTGGGCGTTTTGTGCCGTTCTGTGCCAATCGGCCCAAGAAGCTAAGTCTTTGAAAGGATGGTGGGCGTGACAGGGATTGAACCTGTGACCCCTGCAATGTCAATGCAGTGCTCTCCCGCTGAGCTACACGCCCATCCGAAGCCGCGCATACACCATTTTTGATCCGGCGCGTCAATAGCAGGAAAGGGGAAAGAAGGCTCCGTTTTGCCGCACCGGCCGATAGTCGCCGATGCCTTGGGCAAAAACGGCTCAGGCCGCCTGCAGCATCTTCTCGACCTCGTTGACGAGGTCGCGCAGATGGAACGGCTTCGACAGCACCTTGGCGTCTTTCGGCGCCTTGGAATCCGGGTTCAGCGCAACGGCGGCGAAACCGGTGATGAACATGACCTTGAGGTCGGGATCGATCTCGGTGGCGCGGCGGGCCAGCTCGATGCCGTCCATCTCCGGCATGACGATATCGGTCAAAAGCAGCGAGAACGGTTCCTCGCGCAGCCGCTCATAGGCACTGGCGCCGTTGTCGAAATCGCTGACCTGGTAACCGGCGCGCTCCAGCGCCTTGACGAGGAAGCGACGCATATCGTCGTCGTCTTCCGCCAGAAGAATGCGTGCCATGATATCCCGTCCGAATCACCCGCCCGGACTCTGCCGAAAGGCAGGGCCGTTAACCATCCTGTATATGAGGAGGCGAGGGTAAACATCAAGTGAACGAGGCGCGGCATAATCCGCATTCGGAAAGGCGGTGCCGGCGCCGAAATGCTGGACATGCGGCCGTCAAGGTGGCACTTTCATCCTATGATGCATTGGTGTTTTCGGGTTCGTTCAAATTGAAGACGGCAGCCGAGGATTTTTCGGTCGTTCCCCCCTTCGAAATCCGGTCGGGCGCCGAGCAGCGCGTCCCCTTCCTCTTCAACTCACCCCACAGCGGGCGCCATTATCCGGAGCGCTTCCTCGCCATGGCGAGGCTGGACCGCAACGCCATTCGCCGGTCCGAGGACTGCTATGTCGACGAGCTGTTCGGCGGCGCGGTGGCGCTTGGCGCGCCGATGCTCGCGGCAAATTTCCCGCGTGCCTATCTCGACGTCAACCGCGAGCCGTGGGAACTCGATCCGCGCATGTTCGCCGAGCCGGTGCCGTCCTTCTGCAACATCCGTTCCGCGCGCGTGGCCGGCGGGCTCGGCACCGTTCCGAAGCTGGTCGGTGAAGGCCTCGACATCTACTCCGGTCGCCTGCCGCTGGCCGAAGCGGTTGCCCGCATAGAGGCCGTCTACAAACCCTATCATGAGACGCTGAAACGGCTGTTGACGCGAACCCACGCGCGTTTCGGCTTTGCCGTGCTGATCGACTGTCACTCCATGCCGGCGAGCATCCGCGTCGGAGACAGCGGCCTGCGGCCCGATTTCATCATCGGCGACCGCTTCGGCATCTCAGCCACCGCGGCATTGACCGAGACCGCGATCGGCCTGCTCAACGCCATGGGCTATACCGTCGCCCACAACAAGCCCTATGCCGGCGGCTTCATCACCGAACACTACGGTCGCCCGGCGCGCCATCTCCATGCGCTGCAGATCGAGGTCAATCGCGGGCTCTACATGAATGAGCGCACATTCGAGAAAGCGGCCGGTTTCGATGCGCTGACCGACGACCTGGCGCGATTTTCGGCCGACCTGATGGCCATGCCCGACCACCATTTCATGGATCTGCCGCTGGCCGCGGAGTGAATAGATCCTGGTTTCATTAGATGGCGCCATCCTCAACCGCCGCATAGTCTTGGGCGACATGGATCGGGATTGGCGGGGATTGGAATTGGCGGCGAAAAAAAGACCGCATCGTTCGCACGATACGGTCGAAGTCTAGGGAGGAAACGCCCAAGGAGGGCATGGACAGGAAACCCTGTCCGAGATCAAGGGTATGGTGCGCTGCACAAATGTCAAGCGACCTACCGGCTTTTTTAATTCAGAGTGATGTGGAAATTGCGCTTCGGTGGCGCCGGCGTGTTATTCTGGCAACAGTCGGCGCGGCGAAAAATCCTGGAACACCCTTGTCTTGGCGCGGAACTGGCGGCACACGTGGGCTCGGCCATGCTGCAATGCGGGAGAATCAGTTGGACATCAGCATCGATTTCATGCGCCGCATCGCGCAAGCGGCGGCGGCGGAAACCTTGCCGCGCTTCCGCAGCCAGGGTGCGGTCGCCAACAAGGAAAAGGGCAGCTTCGATCCGGTCACCGACGCCGATCGCGAAGCCGAGCGCGCCATCCGGGCGCTGATCTCGGCGCAATATCCGGACCATGGCATTCTCGGCGAGGAACATGGAAGCGAGAATATTTCCAGCAGGCATGTCTGGGTAATCGATCCGATCGACGGCACGCGCGCCTTCATCTCCGGCCTGCCGGTGTGGGGGACGCTGGTCGGATTGACGGTGGAGGGCGATGCCGTTGCCGGATTGATGTCGCAGCCCTTCACCGGCGAGCTCTTCTACGCTAACGCTTCCGGTTCTCATTATGAGGGGCCGGGCGGGCCGCGAAAACTGGTCACGCGCAAGACGACGAGCCTTGCTGAAGCAACGCTGTTCACCACGACGCCGGCGCTGTTCAAGGGCGAGGCGCGCCTGCGCTACGACCAGTTCGAGAGGCAGGTGCAACTCGCTCGCTATGGCACCGACTGCTACGCCTTCGCCATGGTCGCCGCGGGAAGCGTCGACATCGTCGCCGATCCCGGACTGAAGCCCTATGACATCGTGGCGCTGATCCCCATCATCGAGAAGGCGGGCGGCGTGGTCACCACCTTCGACGGCGGGCCGGCCGAGAATGGCGGCGATATATTGGCGGCGGCGACGCCCGAGCTCCATGCAGCGGCGATGGCGGCCCTGCGCGGCTGAGCATCCGTTTCGCCGCGATGCGCTTTAGGCGTCTGAGAGACGCAGGCCCCATAGAATGAGCGCGAAAGCGATGAGGCCGGTCGGCGCGGACGAATAGGCGATGGCTTTGATCGCGTACTCCTGAAAGGCGCTTCCATGCGCGGCTCCTGCCGCCAGCGGCATCGTCTCGTTGCCGGCTCCCCAGAGGCTGGCCATCACATAGGCTGCCAGGACGGCCAAGGCTGAATAGATCAGGAACCAGAACGCAATCCGCGACATCGCGACGCCGAGATTAAGCCTGGACCAGACGAGACCCAAAACCAGCAGCAGGACGCCTTGCAAGGCACCGAGCGTGTGAACCGACAATCCGAGCCGCGGTGCGGCGAGGGATGGGATGGCGAACCCTTCGACTGACGAAAACAGCAGGAGGGCGATGCCGAGCTGCAGCAGGCGATGCCCCTGGCGTGGCAGCGTGTCCGATGCGTTCATGGCCGCTCCTCCCGATCCGTCGACTGACCTCTGCGGACGGTAACTAGCGCTCGGGCCCCGAACGGGAACTGGCGTCAAGTTGCCTCCGGTTGAGCAGGAGGCAGGCGTAGCCGTTAGAATTGCCGAGGCGTCGGCGCGATCATCGTCCGACATTGATCGCGCAAGACGCGGGCGCTGGGAACGGGCGTTGTCAGCGGATAGCGAGCGACCTGGGGACCAACCGGATCATGGAGTTTTCGCCAAGCATGAGCCGGAACCGGCGCCGGCTCGGCAATACGCGCCCTCAGGCCGTCGGGTCGTCGCTGCCGGGAATGAAAGCGTCGAAGGCGGCGAGGAATTGCTCGCGGTAGATGTCGGCCTCCTGCAGGATCTCGTGACGCGCGCCGTCGATCATGAGCAGCGAGCCGAGGCGCAGACGCCTGGCATAGGCTTCCACGGCCTTGGTCGAGACGACCTGATCGGCACCGGCGGCGATGACCAGCAGGGGGACCCGGATGCGGGCCATGAATTCGGGATCGCTTACCGCTTCCGCGGCTTCGGCAGCCGCTCTCAGCCAGCGGATCGTCGGGCCGCCAAGCGCCAGTTGCGGGTGATCCTCGTAGATCTTGGTGTTGCGGCGGTAGCGTTCCGGATCCGTCGTTACCTTGTTGGTGTCGAAGGGAGCGGTAACCTTCGGCCGCGGCCCCCAGGCGGCGTAAAGCCGGCCAAGGCCCAGGGCACAAAACAGCGAACAGACGCGGCGGACCGTCCGGATCGAGACGGGCAGGTCGGGCAAGGTGAAGAACGGCGCGATCAGCACCATGCGCCGCACGCGGTTGACCATGGAGGGCGAAGCAAGCAGCGTGATCACGGCGCCGGCCGAATGGGCAAGGATGTAGTACGGCCCGCGACAATCCGGCAGCACGATCTCCTCGAAGAACTGTTCAAGATCGGCCGTGTGGTCGCGGAAGGACTTGATATAGCCGCGCTGGCGATCGCGGATCAGCCGGTCGGAGCCGCCTTGGCCGCGCCAGTCCAGCGTGGCGACGCCAAAACCGCGCGCCGCAAGATCGCGGATGGTTTCGAAATATTTCTCGATGCACTCGTTGCGGCCGGACAGCAGCACCACGGTGCCCTTCATCGGGCGGGCGACCGCGGCGAACAGGCCATAGCGTATCTTCTTGCCGTCGCGTGCCGTGAAAAAGCCGCCGGTGGCGTTTTCCGGTCGCGGGTTGCCCTCAGTTTCATGAAAAAGGGGGGGGTCGGGAAAGGGGGGCGTTTCGTGGAGGAGATACGTCATTCGGCGCTTCGTGCTCGGCGTCTCGCATGCCTGCCTGTCATGGCCGGCCTCGCCAAGGTTGATAGCCGTCCATGGGCCAAAAGCAAAGGAATTCCGGGAGGCATCGGATCGGCAGCAGGGAAGGCCGGAAGCCGCTATGAGCGTGCTTCCGGCCCCTGTCGATCCGGGAGGAAGGGACGTTGCACCCGGTTCGGCCTCGTCGCGGCGCCCGGTCCATGCAAATCCGGCGCCGCTTGTCCTTGATGTCGAGAGCAGTCTAGCGGGGGCTGTCTGAACGCGCGCAAAAGCGCCGGTTCATCTGCCGTTCATCCTCGATTTTTGCCGGGAGGCAAAATCTTGAAATGGCTTTGCCCGCTCCCCAAATGTGGATTGCGGCCGCCAACGTCGGGGCCGCTGGTCAAACCGGAACGCCGCTCACGGGTTTCGCACCGGCCAAACGCAAACCTTGTTGCTCAACAGGAGAACACACCATGCGTCACGTTGATTTTTCCCCGCTCTATCGCTCGACCGTCGGCTTCGACCGTCTCTTCACCATGCTTGATTCGCTTGCGCAGCCCGACGGCGCGCAGACCTATCCGCCCTACAATATCGAGCGCACCGGTGAGGATGCCTACCGCATCTCGATGGCTGTCGCCGGCTTCTCGGACGAGGAGATCTCGATCGAGGCCCACCGCAATGTGCTAACCGTGAAAGGCGAGCGCAAGGATGAGGGCACCGGCGAGGGTTCCGAACTGCTCTATCGCGGCATTGCCTCCAGGGCCTTCGAGCGCCGCTTCCAGCTTGCCGACCACGTCGAGGTCGTGGGCGCCACGCTGAAGAACGGCCTGCTCTTCGTCGACCTGAAGCGCAACATCCCCGAGGAACTGAAGCCGCGCAAGATCGCGATCACTTCGGCTCCGGCCAAGGCCAAGCAGATCGAGGCCAAGACCGCTGCGTAATCCCTAAGTCTCCTCCCGAGACGGAAGCGGCGCCGAAAGGCGCCGCTTCTTTTTTATTTGCCGGGAACAGCAATTACCCGGCGATCAACTGGCCAAAGCGGTCGACTTCCTCTGACGTCGTCGCAAAACTGGTGACGAAGCGATAGAGCAATTCGTCCTCGCCGATATGGCCTTCGAAGCCATGCGGCTTGTGCCAGTCGTAGAAAACAGCACCCGCCGCCTGCAGCCTGTCGGCTTCAGCCTTTTTCATCACCGCGAAAACCTCGTTCGCTTGCGGCAGCCAAGCCAGTTTCGCCGTCTGGGAATCCTCGATCGCCGCGGCAAGGCGGGCAGCCATGGCATTGGCGTGCCTGGCGGTGTCGAGCCACAGGCCGTCGCGGAAATAAGCCTCGAACTGTGCCGCGATAAAGCGCGATTTGGAAAACAGCTGGGCGGCGCGCTTGCGCAGGAAGGCCAATTCCCGGGCACGCTCGAGATCGAACAGCACGATCGCCTCGGCGCACCAGCAGCCGTTCTTGGTGCCGCCGAAAGACAGTATGTCGACGCCACTTTTCCAGGTCATTTCGGCGGGCGTCGTGTCGAGCGCGACCAGTGCATTGGCAAAGCGGGCGCCGTCCATATGCAATGGCACGGAATGTTGCCGCGCGATGGCCGAGATCGCGGCGATGTCATGCAGGCCGTAGACCGTGCCGACCTCCGTCGACTGGGTGATCGAGACCGCCATCGGCCGGCCCCAATGGACCACCTCGCCGGCGAAACGGCCGATCGCCGTTTCCAGATTGTGCGGATCGATCCGGCCCAGCGCGCCGTCGACGGCATGCAGCCGCGAGCCGCCGGAGAAATATTCTGGCGCGCCGCACTCATCTTCGATGACATGCGATTCGCGATGAGCGAAGGAAATGCCGCCGGGCTTGTTGTAGGCGGTCAGCGCCAGCGAATTGGCGGCGGTGCCGGTGGCCACGAAGAACACCGCAACCTCGCGTTCGAAGATTTCGCTGAAGCGCTGGCAGACGGCCTGGTCGAGCGCGCCATCGCCATAGGCAGTGGAAAAGCCGCCGGCGTGGGCCGAGAGGCCGGAGGCGATGTTGGGGTGGGCGCCTGCCCAATTGTCGGAAGCGAAGAACATGCATCTGCCTGTGCTGGGAAAATCGCTGCAACCTTGACCGGTTTCATGGCTGGCTCGCAAGGGCCAGACGCCAGAAAACGGGTAAAGCCAGCGAGCTGCCGAAAACCGGCAGGGACCGAAGCTTGCGTTTAGCGGGTATTTCACGAAACTTTGTGTCGCGGAACGCCGAAGTTTTTTGTGAATCGGTCTTGTATGCGCCCGGCTTTTCTGCCATAAAAATTTAGGACAGTAGTGCTGTCTTATTTTGTCGCGCAAAACAGGCTGGATTGGCGTATTCTAAGCCTCTCCGGCTTTTGCCGCGAGCGACAGGTGGACGGCCGTGCTCTGGCCTGTACGATACCGGATGCGAACCGCGCGGCGAGCCGCATGGTTCGGCAAGGATTTCGCAAGACGTGCCGTAAGGATGAAGGGGAAGCAATGCGCTTCCCGAGGCAAACCAGCGCCCGCAAGGACGCGGAATGGAGGACAGGACGATGACGGAATTGACGCACGCTGCGACGAACGGCAAGGCCGCGCAGACGAAAGCGGCAGCCGTCAAAACCCTGGCCAATACCCGCCGCACCGGTTTGACCGCCCAGGGCCTTTACGACCCGCGCAACGAGCACGATGCCTGCGGTGTCGGCTTCATCGTCAACATGAAGGGCGCGAAGTCGCACACGATCGTCGAGGACGGGCTTTCCATGCTCGAAAACCTGACGCATCGCGGCGCCGTCGGCGCCGATCCGCTGATGGGCGACGGCGCGGGCGTGCTGGTGCAGATACCCGACGGCTTCTTCCGCGAGGAGATGGCCGCGCAGGGCGTCGAGCTGCCGTCGGCGGGGCAGTATGGCGTCGGCCATTGGTTCATGCCGCAGGATGCCGCGCTGCGCGCCCATGTCGAGGACATCATTGCCGAATCGGCGCAGTCCGAGGGGCTGCCGCTGCTCGGCTTCCGTGACGTGCCGGTCGACAATTCGTCGCTCTCCAAGGCCCCGGATATCGTGGCATCCGAGCCGTTCCACCGGCAGGTCTTCATCGGACGCACGGCCGACATTCCCGACGACGAGGAGTACGAGGCCAGGCTCTATCTGCTGCGCAAGGTCATATCGGGCCGCATCTACGCCGAGAACGACAACAAGGACATCGGCGCCTACTGCGTGTCGCTGTCGGCGCGCACCATCGTCTACAAGGGCATGTTCCTGGCCTATCAGGTCGGAGCCTATTACAAGGACCTGTCCGATCCGCGCTTCGAAACGGCGCTGATCCTGGTCCACCAGCGCTTCTCCACCAACACCTTCCCCTCGTGGAAGCTGGCGCATCCCTATCGCATGGTCGCGCATAATGGCGAGATCAACACCGTGCGCGGCAACAACAACTGGATGGCGGCGCGCCAGGCGTCGGTGGATTCGGAGCTGTTCGGCAACAACATCTCCAAGCTCTGGCCGATCTCCTATGAGGGCCAGTCCGACACCGCATGTTTCGACAATGCGCTCGAGTTCCTGTTCCAGGGCGGATACAGCCTCAGCCACGCCATGATGATGCTGATCCCGGAAGCCTGGGCCGGCAACAAGCTCATGGACGCCGACCGCAAGGCCTTCTACGAATACCACGCGGCGCTGATGGAGCCGTGGGACGGGCCCGCCGCGGTCGCCTTCACCGACGGGCGCCAGATCGGCGCCACGCTCGACCGCAACGGCTTGCGGCCAGCGCGCTACATCGTCACCGACGACGACCGGGTCATCATGGCGTCGGAGGCCGGCGCGCTGCCTGTGCCGGAGGAAAAGATCGTCCAGAAGTGGCGGCTGCAGCCCGGCCGCATGCTCTTGATCGATCTTGCCAAGGGCCGCATCGTTTCCGACGAGGAGATCAAGTCGGAGATCGCCACCAGGCATCCCTACAAGACCTGGCTCGCCAATACGCAGCTCATCCTGGAGGACCTGAAGCCGGTCGAGCCGCGCGCGCTGCGCAAGGATGTCAGCCTGCTCGACCGCCAGCAGGCGTTCGGCTACACCCAGGAAGACACCAAGCTCTTGATGTCGCCGATGGCCACCACAGGCCAGGAAGCCGTCGGTTCGATGGGCACCGACACGCCGATCTCGGCGATGTCGGACAGATCGAAGCTGCTCTACACCTATTTCAAGCAGAACTTCGCCCAGGTCACCAATCCGCCGATCGACCCGATCCGCGAGGAACTGGTGATGAGCCTGGTGTCCTTCATCGGCCCGCGGCCCAACATATTCGACCTGGTCGGCAGTTCGCGCCGCAAGCGGCTGGAAGTGCGCCAGCCGATCCTGACCAATGGCGATCTCGAAAAGATCCGCTCCATCGGCCACACCGAGGATCGGTTCGACACCAAGACGATCGACATCACCTATGCCTCGATCGAGGGCGCGGCCGGCATGCAGGGCGCCATCGATCGGCTGTGCGAGCGGGCGGAAGCGGCGGTCGCCGGCGGCTACAACATCATCATCCTGTCCGACCGCCAGCTCGGGCCGGACCGCATCGCCATTCCCGCGCTTCTGGCCACGGCCGCGGTGCATCATCATCTGATCCGCAAGGGGCTGCGTACTTCGGTCGGGCTCGTCGTGGAATCCGGCGAGCCGCGCGAAGTGCATCATTTCTGCTGTCTTGCCGGCTACGGCGCCGAAGCGATCAATCCCTATCTCGCCTTCGACACGCTGCTCGACATGCACAAGCGCGGCGAATTGCCGGAAGAGGTCGACGCCTACGAAGTCGTGTCGCGCTACATCAAGTCGATCGGCAAGGGCATCCTCAAGGTGATGTCGAAGATGGGCATCTCGACCTACCAGTCCTATTGTGGCGCGCAGATCTTCGACGCGATCGGGCTGAAGACCGATTTCGTGGAGAAGTATTTCACCGGCACCGCCACGCTGATCGAAGGCGTCGGGCTGGACGAGATCGCCGAGGAGACGTTCAGGCGTCATACGGATGGTTTCGGCAACGATCCGGTGCTGCGCAACAGCCTGGATGTGGGCGGCGAATATCTGTTCCGCATGCGTGGCGAGGCGCATATGTGGTCGCCCGACGCGGTCGCCACCTTGCAGCACGCCGTGCGTCAGGGGTCCTGGGAGACCTTCAAGGAGTATTCCGCGCAGATCGACAGCGAGACGGCGCGCGCGCAGACCATTCGTGGCCTGTTCAAGATCAAGCTGGCGGAAGATACCGGCCGCAAGAAGGTCCGTCTCGACGACGTCATGCCGGCGGCCGAGATAGTCAAGCGTTTCTCGACCGGCGCGATGTCGTTCGGCTCGATCTCCAGGGAAGCGCATACGACGCTGGCGCGCGCCATGAACGCCATCGGCGGCAAGTCGAACACTGGCGAGGGCGGCGAAGAGGCAGACCGCTATCTGCCGCTGCCCGGCGGCGGCAAGAACCCCGAACGTTCGGCGATCAAGCAGATCGCTTCCGGACGGTTCGGCGTGACGGCCGAATATCTCGTCAACTCCGACGTCATGCAGATCAAGGTGGCGCAAGGCGCCAAGCCCGGCGAGGGCGGCCAGTTGCCCGGCCACAAGGTCGACGCCACCATCGCCAAGGTCCGGCACTCGACGCCCGGCGTCGGCCTGATCTCGCCGCCGCCGCATCACGACATCTATTCGATCGAGGATCTGGCGCAGCTGATCTACGATCTGAAGAACGTCAACCCGGCGGCCGACATTTCGGTCAAGCTGGTGTCGGAGGTCGGGGTCGGCACGGTCGCGGCGGGCGTCGCCAAGGCGCGCGCCGACCACATCACCATCTCGGGTTACGATGGCGGCACGGGTGCCTCGCCGCTGACATCGCTCAAGCATGCCGGCAGCCCGTGGGAGATGGGCCTTGCCGAGACGCACCAGACGCTGGTGCTCAACGGTCTCAGGTCGCGCGTGGCGCTGCAGGTCGATGGCGGATTGCGCACAGGCCGCGACGTCATCATCGGCGCGCTGCTCGGCGCCGACGAGTTCGGCTTCTCGACCGCGCCGCTGATCGCGGCCGGCTGCATCATGATGCGCAAATGCCATCTCAACACCTGCCCGGTCGGCGTGGCGACGCAGGATCCGGTGCTGCGCAAGCGCTTCAAGGGCACGCCCGAGCACGTCATCAACTTCTTCTTCTATGTCGCTGAAGAGGTGCGCGGACTGCTTGCCGAAATGGGCTTCACCCATATCGACCAGATCATCGGCGACGCCGATCTCCTGGAAAAGCGCGACGTGATCCAGCATTGGAAGGCGCGCGGGCTCGACTTCTCGAGGATGTTCTACAAGCCCGATGCGCCACATGAGGCGGTGCACTGGACCGAGCGGCAGAAGCACCCGATCGACGACGTGCTCGACCGCAAGCTGATCGAGCTGGCCAAGCCGGCACTGGAGGCCAAGCAGCCGGTCAAGATCGAGGTCGACATCCGCAATGTCGATCGTTCGGCGGGCGCCATGCTGTCGGGCGAGGTGGCCAAGCGCTTCAGGCACAAGGGCCTGCGCGAGGATACGATCCAGGTGAAGCTGACCGGGACCGCCGGCCAGTCCTTCGGCGCCTTCCTGGCGCGCGGCATCTCCTTCGAGCTGGTCGGCGCCGGCAACGACTATGTCGGCAAGGGCCTGTCGGGCGGCCGCATCGTCATCCGGCCGCCGGATGAAGCCAAGATCGTCGCGGCCGAGTCCATCATCGTCGGCAACACGGTGCTCTATGGCGCTACCGAAGGCGAGGCTTATTTTGCCGGTGTCGCCGGCGAGCGCTTCGCGGTGCGCAACTCGGGCGTCGTCACCGTCGTCGAGGGCGTCGGCGACCATGGCTGCGAATACATGACCGGTGGCATCGTCGTCGTCATCGGCAAGACCGGCCGCAACTTCGCCGCCGGCATGTCGGGCGGCGTTGCCTATGTGCTGGACGAGGCGGGCGATTTCGCCGAGCGCTGCAACATGGCCATGGTCGAGCTGGAGCCGGTGCCGGAAGAAGACGACCTGATGGAAAAGCTGCTGCATCATGGCGGCGACCTCGACCACAAGGGCCGCGTCGACGTCTCGGGTGACATGACCAGCCATGACGAGGAGCGGCTCTATCAGCTGATCTCGAACCACGTGCACTATACGGGTTCGGTGCGCGGCCGCGAGATCCTCGACAATTGGGCGGCGTTCCGGCCGAAATTCCGCAAGATCATGCCGGTCGAATACCGCCGCGCGCTGATCGAGATGGAACGCATGCGCATGAGCGTGGCGGCCGAATAGATCTTCGCAAAGGCCGGGAAGCCCAGGCTTCCCGGCTCCATGTCACTGATAATTTGACCTCTCGCGGAAGGTTGCCACGGCTGCCTGAAGAGGTTAACGGGTGCGGCGAAAACCGCACCATCTGGACAGCAGGAACTGGACTATGGGCAAGGTAACAGGCTTTCTCGAGATCGACCGGCAGGTGCACAAGTACCAGCCGGCCTCCGACCGCATCCGGCATTTCCGCGAGTTTACGCTGCCGATGTCGGACAAGGAGGTCGAGAAACAGGCCGCGCGCTGCATGGACTGCGGCATCCCGTTCTGTCACGGGCCGACCGGCTGCCCGATCCACAACCAGATCCCGGACTGGAACGACCTCGTCTATAACAGGGACTGGGACAATGCGATCCGCAACCTGCATTCGACCAACAATTTCCCCGAATTCACCGGCCGCATCTGCCCCGCGCCTTGCGAGGAAGCCTGCACGCTGAACCTCGAGGACATTCCGGTGGCCATCAAGACGGTCGAGCAGGCGATCGCCGACAAGGCCTACGAGAACGGCCATATCAGGCCCTATCCGCCGGAGAGGAAGACGGGCAAGCGCGTCGCCGTCATCGGCTCCGGCCCGGCCGGCATGGCCGCCGCCCAGCAGCTCGGCCGCGCCGGCCATGATGTCCATGTCTACGAGCGCGAAAGCCGGCCAGGCGGGCTGATGCGCTACGGCATTCCGGACTTCAAGATCGAGAAGCACTATATCGATCGTCGCATCGAGCAGATGCAGGGCGAAGGCGTGACCTTCCATTGCGGCGTCAATGTCGGCATCGACAAGCCCGTGGCCGAACTGCTCGCCGAGCATGACGCGGTGCTCTATTGCGGCGGATCCGAGACCCCGCGCGCGGCCAATATCCCCGGCGACGATCTCGGCGGCGTCTATGACGCGATGCCCTATCTCGTGCAGCAGAACCGGCGTGTCGGCGGCGAGCCGATCCAGTCGGTGGCGTGGCCGTCGCACCCGATCATCGCCAGCGGCCAGCATGTCGTCGTCGTCGGCGGCGGCGATACCGCTTCCGACTGCGTCGGCACCGCCTTCCGCCAAGGCGCCGTGCGCGTCACGCAGCTCGACATCCGTCCGCAGCCGCCGGAGAAGGAAGACAAGCTCGCCGTCTGGCCCTACTGGGCGACCAAGATGCGCACCTCCTCCTCGCAGGCCGAGGGCGCCGAGCGCGAATTCCAGGTGGCGACACTCGAATTCATCGGCGAGGAAGGCCAGCTGACCGGTGTCAAATGCTGCGAGGTCGACGATAAGCGCCGACCGATCGTCGGCACCGAGTTCGTCATCCGCGCCGATCTCGCCTTCATCGCCATCGGCTTTGCCGGGCCGGCCATGGCCGGCGTGGTGTCGGAGCTCGAAGGGGATATGAAGATCGTCACCGACAGCCGACGCTCCCGCAATGTCGAGGCCAATGACCGCGACTACCGGACCAGCGTCGACAGGCTCTATGCCGCGGGTGACGTGCGCCGCGGCCAGTCGCTGGTGGTCTGGGCCATCCGCGAGGGTCGCCAGGCGGCGCGTTCGATCGACGAGGCATTGATGGGTTCGAGCGTCCTGCCCCGCTGAGACCGTTTGGAAACTCTACTCCTGCGGCCATCTGAAGGCGTTTCTGCGCTTCCGGTGCTCACGTACCCCAAAGTACGCTCCGCTCCGGTTCTCGAAAACGCCATCATATGACTCGCAGCAGCGAGTTCCGAAAACGGTTTCGGGCCCTCCGCGTTGCTAAGGAGTGATGGCCGTCGTCGTGCCAGCCCTGGCGGCCGCGGCTGCCGGATTTGTCTTCGGCGGCCAGGCGAAATCGTCGGCGCGGCCGGGCGAAGCCACCGGCGCCTTGCCCTCGACCACCA
Source organism: Mesorhizobium sp. B2-8-1 (assembly GCF_006440955.1). Lineage (NCBI taxonomy): Bacteria > Pseudomonadati > Pseudomonadota > Alphaproteobacteria > Hyphomicrobiales > Phyllobacteriaceae > Mesorhizobium > Mesorhizobium sp. B2-8-1. Next base: position 380,250 of record NZ_VFTX01000004.1, read on the forward strand.
GTTTTTCGCCGGGCAGGCCCGGGTTGGCCTTCGCGGGCGGTCCGGCGCCGAGCAGTTCCGTGCCGCCGTCGAGCGCCGGATCGCTGAGCAGCATCGGCGCGGTGCGGTCAATGACGATGGGAGCGGCGGCCGGCGCCGGCGCCTCGACCGGCGCGCCGGCAGGAGCAGCGGTCGGGGCGACGCTTCCCGGCGCGGCCAGGCCCAGGACCTTCATCAGCGGCTTTTCGGTATAGAAGGCGAGCTTGCGCTTGCCGGCCTTCGACATGTTGATGCCGTCATCGGAGCGCAGCCGCACGGGCTGGCCGTTGATGTCGGGGCCACTAGTGACGAAGGCGCCGTTCTCATCGACGAATCCATCCCAGATATCGACAAATTCGCCGCCATGGCTTTCGGCCGCCTGACGGTAGATGTCGTTGAAGGCGAGCATGTCGGATGTCATCTTCGAAACCCTGAACGCCGGCATGCCGACCCACAGGAAAGGCACCTTGGCCGTGGCGATGGCCTTGCCGAACGCTTCGGTGCGGCGCTCGTATTCCTTGGTCCAGGTCTCGGAACGGGGCTGCTCGCGCACATCCCCCACCTTCATCGGCTGGCGGTCGTTGGAACCCAGCATCACGACCACGGCGGCGGGCTTTTCGGTCTCTATCAATGATTTGATCTGTTCTGGCCAATTGTAGAAATCATCGCGCACGAAGCCCGACGAGCCATTGGAGCGAACGACGATCCTGACGCCGGTATTCTCGGCAAAGGCGGTGTCTAGACCTTCGGCGAGCCCGGCCGCCATGAAATCGCCGACCACCAGGACGACCCGGGCGTCCGGCGCCTTCTCGGCGATCGGGATTTCCGGTTCCGCGGGCGGACGCGGCGCGCGCGGCTTTTTTGCCTTGGGCCTGGGCCTTGGTTTCTGGATGTCCAGCGGCGGCTCGATCCGCTCGCTGCGGCGCGGGAACAGAAGGTCACGCAATGACCAGCCGCGGCTTTGCTGCTCCTGCGCCATGGCGGGCGCATGGAAGGCGCCTGCCATGGCGACGGCGAGCACGGCGACGGCCAGGAACAGCACCAGCATGCGGGGAATGAACGTCCCGATGCGCGCAGCCCAAGCCAATCGCTCCTCCTCAGTTCATGACAGGCCCTATTTTTGCCTGAGCCATTTGAGCACTTCCATGCTCGGATAGCCGTCCTGGGTCAAGCCGACCTTTGCCTGATAGGCCATGATGGCCGACTTCGACCCGTCGCCGATCTTGCCGTCGAATTTGCCATCATAAAGGCCGTGCTGGGAAAGCCGCTTCTGCAATTCCTGCCTTTCCTCGAACGTCAGCTTGGTGAAAGGCCGTTTCCAGTCCTGTACGAGGCCGGTGGAACCGGCGATCTCGTCGGCAAGAAGGCCAACGGCAAGCGCGTATTTGTCGGCATTGTTGTAAGCCTTGATGACCGAGAAATTCCTGATCATCAGGAAGGCGGGACCGCCGCGGCCATCCGGTACTTTCAACGTCGCCTTGTCGCTGAGGTTCCTGAACGGCTTGCCGCTCGCCCTGACCACGCCGAGCGCCTGCCATTGCGCCAGCGTCCTGGAGCCTGCAGGCAGCTTGCCGGCCGGCAAGGCCACCTCGTAGCCCCAGGTCTTGCCGGCCTGCCAGCCATTCTTCTTGAGCAGATTGGCTGATGTCGCCAAGGCATCGGGAATGGAATTCCAGATGTCGCGCTTGCCGTTGCCGTCCATGTCCACCGCATAGTGCTGGTAGCTGGTCGGGATGAACTGGGTCTGGCCCATGGCGCCCGCCCAGGAGCCCATGAGGTGGCTCTCGTCGATGTCGCCGGTCTGGAGGATCTTCAGTGCGGCGACCAGTTGCGTGCGGGCATATTTCGACCGCTTCTGATCGCCATAGGCCAGGGTCGCCAGCGAGCGGACGACATTGCGCATGATGTCGTCGCGCTTGAGGATCTCGCCATAGTTGGATTCCATCGACCAGATGGCCAGCAGGACGTTGCGGTCAACGCCGAACCTCGCCTCGATCCTGTCCAGCCACGGCTTCCATTTCCTGGCCATCTGCTGGCCGACCGCGACCGACTGGTCGTGGACGCGGTTGTCGAAATAATCCCAGGCGGGTGCGGTGAATTCCGGCTGGGTTCGGGCTTTTTCCAGCACCACCGGATCGGGTTCGTCGATGCCCCTGAAGGCGCGGTCATAGACGGCGCCGGAAACGCCCCCCTGCACCGCGGTGGCGCGGAAGCCGGCGACCCATTGCCGGAAGCCGGCATCGGCGAAGGCCGGCCCGGCAGGCATCAGCATGGCGAGCGAGAGGCTGGCGGCCGTCATGACGCTGGTGAAACGCTTTGCGGCATTGCGAACGGACATCTTTTCCTCCTTCTCCGTCTTGGGAAAGACCATTCATCGCCGAACCAGGTTAGGAATTGGTTTACCATAGGCCGCCCCTGGAACGAAAAGGCGCCTCGATGCTTCTACCGGTGCAAGTTTCCCTTCATTCGCCCGATAATCCTCAATTCCGGCGTGAAAATGTCGCGGCGCGGGATTGCGGAGCCGGCCTGCAAACGGATAATTGAAGGCATGAAGAGAGTTCGCAAGGCAGTTTTCCCGGTCGCAGGTCTCGGCACGCGGTTTCTCCCGGCCACCAAGGCCGTCCCCAAGGAAATGCTTACCGTGGTCGACCGGCCCGTCATCCAATACGTGGTGGACGAGGCGCGCGAGGCAGGCATCGAGCATTTCATCTTCGTCACCGGGCGCAACAAGGCGGTCATCGAGGATCATTTCGATATCCAGTTCGAGCTCTATGACACGCTCGCCCAGCGCGGCAAGGACGACCAGCTCGCCAGGCTGCAGCGGCTGCAGCCCGGGCCGGGACAGACCAGCTTCACTCGCCAGCAGGTGCCGCTCGGACTTGGCCATGCCGTCTGGTGCGCGCGCGAACTGGTCGGCGACGAGCCGTTCGCGCTCTTGTTGCCCGACATGATCATGCAGTCGGAAAAGAGCTGCATGAGGGACATGGTCGACCTCTATGCCGAGACCGGCAACAACATTATCGCGGTTCAGGAATGCGATCCCGCCGAGACCCATAAATACGGCATTGTCGGCCGGGGCGAAGCCACCCATCATGGCTTCCGCATCACCGAGATGGTGGAAAAGCCGAAGACCGGCACCGCGCCCTCCAATCTCTACATCAATGGCCGCTACATATTGCAGCCCGAGATTTTCAAAATCCTCGAAGGCCAGGAGAAGGGCGCCGGAAACGAGATCCAGCTCACGGACGCAATGCTGAAGCTGGAGAAGCAGCAGCCCTTCTACGGCTACCACTTTCAGGGCCGCACCTTCGATTGCGGATCGCCGGAAGGGTTCGTCGAGGCCAATGTGGCCTTCGCGCTCTGGCGCAACGACATGAACCAGAGCATGGCCGGCGTTATCCGCAGGCTTCTCGACGAGATGGCGCCTTCGGAGGACGTTGTGGCGGCGCTTTAAGGGAGGCGCTGTCTGGCCGATGTCTCGGATGCGGCACGCAGCTTAGCGGCCCGCGCTTACCGCTGCACCTTCAAGCCGAGATAGATGCTGTTGGCGGTGTAGTCGCGGCCAGGCAGGTTGCTGGTGAGCTTCTCGGTCCTGGCGCGGGTGGTGAGGCCGGCATAGCGGTTCAGCCACCATGTCAGCCCGGCTTCGGCGCTCAGCACCCTGTCATGGCCGTCTATGCCGATATAATCGCGCCAGTCCAGGCCCAGCGCGGCATTGCCGGTCAGGTTGGCGCGGATCTGGCGTTCGGCCGTGAGGCGGCCGGAATAGAGGATGTCGCCGCTTTCACCTGCGGTGGTCGTGGGCTCGACCGTGGTCCGCCCGGTCAGGCCGATCGTGGTGCCGCGTTCGGGCGACCATTTCAGGTCGGCGTCCACGGTGGCACCCGCGATCGCCCCCAGGCGGTCGTCGTCGATCGCTTCCCGCAGCCAGCCGGCCGAGAACTCGCCGGCGAGCTTCTCGCCCATGTCGAGCTCGAGGCCGGCGCGGGCACCAAGCCGCGTTGATGAACGCTCGAAGCCTTCATTGTCGAAGCGTTGATCATAGGCCCTGCGCCCGAGCTCGATTTCGGTGAAAGGCGTAAGGGCAGGGGAGATTTCGTAGCCGGTGCGCAAGGTCGCCGTATAAAGCGTGGAGTTACGATCCTTCTGCGACAGCGAGGTGTCGTCAGAAAGCTTGGCGTCGCCATAGAAGTCGTGCGAGACCGCGCCGGTCAAAGTGTATTGCGCCTTGCCGACGTCCTTTTCGATGCCGAGGCTGCCGTCGATGGTCTGGCGCAGCGGTTGCTTGCTGACGCCTGCAATGGCGTCGGGCGACGAGGCCGATTCCGGCACGGCCTCGTAACCGAGCTTGGCGACGGCGCGTTGCTCGTTGTCGAGGTCGACATTGAGCTGGCCTTCGATGCGGCCTTGCTCATTGTGAACCGGGTAGCCCGAGACGGTCTCGCGGAAGAGGCCATAACCATCAATGGTCGCGGAGTTCTCGCGCCAGTCGGAGGCGGCGGAAAAGCGCAGTGCCGTCTCGGACAGCAGCGCCGCTTTGCCGGCACTGCTGGAATCGCCGTTCGAGGTGGCGGTCAGGCCCTGCTCCAGCGTCGGCCTTATGACGAAGGAGCCCCATTTGATGCCTGGAGCGGTGAACGGATCGTCCTCGATTTTCTTCTTCTGCCCTTCGATGGAAGCGGTGCGTTCGGCGCCCGGATCGAGCTGCTGCCGGTCGACGCTGTCGATCGTGACGGCGCGGCGGTTGGCGGTCTCCTGGTCGGTGCCGGTGCCGGTGACGGTGGCGTCGGCATCGTCGGCCGTGCTGGCGGTGGTGGTCGCGTCGGTCGTCGCGGTGGTGTTCTTTTTCTTTGTCTTCGCCCTGTCGGCGGTCTTGTCCGCATTGGCCTGCCCGGTGGCCGATGGCCGGCGTGGTTTGGGCGGAGGCGGATTGTCGGCGGTCACGTCGTCACCGGCCGCCGGCGGGTCGAAGATGCTGCCAGTGGGCGAGGCGGCACCGCTATCGTCAGGAGCAGCGCCGGCGCTGGCGGGCAGATAGGTGCGCGACGGCGTGTCGTCCTGACCGGCGGCATTCGCTGGCTGCTGTTGACCCTGACCGGCTATGGCGGCCAGTCTCGCTTTGCGCTGCTGGTCGGACAGGATCGCCGATTCCGAGACCTCGCCGCGCAGCTCCGTTTCCTGGGCGAAGGACAGCGTCGGTCGCGGCAGGCCGAAGATGCTGGTCGCCAGCAGCAAGGCGCAGGCAGCCTTGCTCTTTCGCCTTCTCGTCTTTTCTGACTGGGCCCCGGACATCGCCACCACTGCTTGCGCGGCGCGAGCGCGCGCCATACTTACCGAACCGTAAATGGGGATGGTTAACGGAGGGTTGAGGCGGGGGGCGATTGCTTTTCCAAGCGCTCATTGTTCCAGGTCTCGACATTCGTGACCTTGCGCTTCGTTCATTCGAACCGCTCTCCTAGACGGTCGGGGGAGGCATTTCCGTTGGACAGGCGCGGCACAAAGCGCTAATCGCATCGGCCATGGATGCGCGATCCCTCGACAAGAAGCCGTTGGACAGACAGGCCTCTATCGCTTCGGCACTAAGAACGGTGGCGACCGAACAGGCGGGAGTGGCGGCGCTGGCCGAGGCGCTCGAAAATGGGCTGGCGAAGCCCTTTGCCGAAGCGGTCGACATGATCTCGAGGATCGAAGGCCGGGTCATCGTCACCGGCGTCGGCAAAAGCGGCCATATCGGCTCGAAGATCGCCGCGACCCTGGCCTCGACCGGAACGCCGGCTTTTTTCGTCCACCCCGCTGAAGCCAACCACGGCGATCTCGGCATGATCGCCAGGGACGATGCCATCATCGCCATGTCATGGTCGGGCGAAAGCAAGGAGATGATGGGCATCGTCGCCTATTCCAGGCGCTTCTCCATCCCGCTCATTGCAATCACGTCCGGTGAGACATCGGCGCTGGCGCGCGCCGCTGACGTCGTGCTTTTGCTGCCGCGTGCGCCGGAAGCCTGCCCGCATGGCCTGGCGCCGACGACATCGGCACTGCTGCAACTTGTGATGGGCGACGCGCTGGCGATCGCCCTGCTCGAGGCGCGGGGTTTCACGCCCGATCATTTCCGCACCTTCCATCCCGGCGGCCAGCTCGGCGCCAACCTGATGCAGATCCGCGAGATCATGCATGTCGGCGAGAGGTTGCCGCTGGTCATTTCGGGCACCGGCATGCAGGACGCGATCCTGGAGTTGTCGCGCAAGGGCTTCGGCTGCGTGGCGGTCACCGCCGCCGACGGCGCGCTGATCGGCATCGTCACCGATGGCGACATCAGGCGTCACATAGGCAGCAACCTGACGGCGATGACGGTCGATGAGGTGATGACGAGATCCCCCAAGACCGCCGCGCCGGACACGCTGGTGGCGACCGCGCTGCAGACGATCAACAATTCAGCCATCACCAGCCTGATGGTGGTGGAGGGCAACAAGCCTGTCGGGCTCGTCCACCTGCACGATCTCTTGCGCATCGGCGCCGCGTAGAGCAGTCCACCGTTTCACGGAAACGGCGAACTGCTCTATCTCTTTGTTTCTGCACAATTCCGGACGGAAAACCGTACACACTTTTCCTGGAATTGCGCTAGCGCGGAGCCGGTTTCACACCCGCTCGACGGTCAGTTCGAGATCGGTGTCGGCGGCTCCGGTGACGCGCACCTGGGTGCCGGCCGGCAGGTCAGGGCCAGAGACGCGCCACAGCGTGTCGCCGAGCTTGATGCGGCCGCGGCCGTCGCGGATCGGCTCGGACAGCGTCGCCATCCTGCCGATCATCTGCGCCCCACGGCGGTTGAGCAGCGGCTGGTCGGTCGGTTCGTCGCGTCCGCCGATGAGTTTCTTGCCGACCAATGCCGAGACCAGCGACAGCGCGAGGAAGACGAGCACCTGGACCTGCCAAGTCCAGCTGGCCGCATCCCAGACCAGCAGCGATACCGCGCCCACGATCAGCGCGGCGATGCCGGTCCACAACATGAAGATGCCCGGTGCGATGATTTCCATCGCCAAAAGCACGAAGCCCAGAACCATCCAGTTCCACGGGCCGAGTTCGGAAACGATGCGGTCGATCATGGTTTTGATCCACTCACAAAGGCATTAGTTGTCGCTCGGCCTGACGACCGGAGGTCGTGAGACCTGCCGTTGCGTGCCGGCCGGCCCGTCGCCCTTGAACACTTCCCTGGCGATCTCGCCGATGCCGCCCAGCGAGCCGATCAGCGACGACGCTTCGAAAGGCATCAGCACGATCTTGCTGTTGGTGGCCGAACCGATCTTGCCCAGCGCTTCGGTGTATTTCTGGGCGACGAAGTAGTTGAGCGCCTGCACATCTCCCTTGGAGATCGCTTCCGACACCACTTGCGTGGCGCGGGCTTCCGCTTCGGCGGAGCGCTCGCGTGCCTCGGCATCGCGGAAGGCGGCTTCCTTGCGGCCTTCGGCCTCGAGGATCTGCGACTGCTTGAGGCCTTCGGCGGCAAGGATCTGCGCGCGTTTGTTGCGTTCGGCCGTCATCTGCCGGCCCATCGATTCGATCAGGTTGGCGGGCGGATTGATATCCTTGATCTCGACGCGGGTGATCTTGATGCCCCAGGGATGGGCCGCTTCGTCGACCACGCGCAGCAGGCGCTCGTTGATCGCGTCGCGGTTCGACAGCAGCTCGTCGAGGTCCATCGAGCCCATCACGGTGCGGATGTTGGTCATGGTCAGGTTGAGGATGGCGTTCTGCAGGCCGGAAACCTGGTAGGCCGCCTGCGCCGCGTTGAGGATCTGGAAAAAGGCGATGCCGTCGACGCCGACGATGGCGTTGTCGCGGGTGATGATCTCCTGGCTCGGGACGTCGAGCACCTGCTCCATCATGTTCAACTTGGCGCCGATGCGATCGATGAACGGCACGATGAGGTTGAGGCCTGGCGACAGCGTTTTCGTGTAACGGCCAAAGCGTTCGACCGTATAATTGTAACCTTGCGGGATTGTCTTTATGCCTTTGAACAGCACCAGCACGACAAGAGCGACCAGAACAATAATCGCGATATCGAAACCACTGAAATCCATTTGGCTCTCCCTCAAGAGGCAAGCCATGGGAGCCATTCTCCCGCAGCCGGCTTCAGCAAACACTTAAGTGTGTTTCAACAACGTTACAATCAGGTGATGAGGGATTGTTTGTGTCGCTGCTGCCGGTGCCTGAAGGCGAACAGGCTTGCGTCCGTATCTTCCGATCCGGCGATGGCGGCAGAAACGATTTCGGATGCGATTTGCGAGAAGGCGATGCCGTTGCCGCCATAGCCCATCACGGCCTGGATGCGCGGATGCCCAGGGATGGCGCCGATATAGGGCAGGCCGGTGGTTGTGGTGCCGAAGGAGCCGGTCCAGGCAAAATCGGGCCTGGTGTCCAGATCCGGGAACAGGCGGCCGAGCTTCCTGGCCAGTCTCAGGCTCTTGCCGGCGATCAACGCGTCACGCCGTTCCTTGTCGATAAAATCCTCGTCTTCGCCGCCGCAGATCACCCTGCCGTCGGCTGTCGCCCTTGCATAAAGATAGGGGTCCGACGCTTCCCAGATGAGGGCCGCGTTCGGCCAAATCTTTCGCGGCTGCGGGCGTGTGGCGATGGCCCATGTCGAGATGACGCGGTGGGCGGCTGCCGGCACGATGTCGGTCAACTCGTAGCCGGTCGCGAGCAGGACGTGCTGCGCGCTGATTATGGGGCCGCCCCTGGTGGCGACGACGACCTCCTTGGCGCTGTCTTCGATCGTGGTCGCCTCGACCGGGGCGTAGAGGCGCGCCTTGCGCTCCAGCGCCTTCAGCAGCAATCCGGCGGTCAGTTTGCGCGGATCGAGCACGATGTTGCCATGGCTGAGGATGGCGCCGTCGCGCTCGATGCCGAATCGCGCAGCCAGCGGCGCAGGGGCGAGATAGGTCGCGGCGATGCCCGCCTGTCGCCGCGCCTCGGTCTCGTCACGCAACTGCGATGGGCCGAGCACGGTACCGGCCAGATAGAGGGAGGGGGCGCGGCTCAGGCGGCAGTTGATGGAGAGCTCGGCTATGCGGCCGGCAAGGTTGGAAACGGCCAGACGCGAGCGCCGCCAGGCCTGTTCCGCCGAGGCCTTGCCGATCATCCTGCCGAGTGCCGTCAGCGGCTGGTCGATCTCGAACTGCACCAGAGCGGTGGTCGCCGACGTCGACCCTCTCAGCGGGCCGCGCCGGTCGATGCAGATCACCGAACGGCCGTCCGCCGTCAGCGCTTCTGCGATCATGGCGCCGCTGATGCCCATGCCTATTACCAGCACATCGGCCTTGGCGTCACGGGTCAGAGCGCTTGTCGGGACAGCGGGTGCCCGATAGGCGGACCAGACTGGCCGCCCGCTTCTGAGGTCGAGCTTGCGGGGCATCGATGGTCTCCGGAAGGCGCGCCTCAACGCCCCGGAACGTCCATTGTTCCCGGTTTCAGATCCAGCCGGACAGTTCGCGCCGCACCATCGCCTCGATCACCGCCATGCCTTCGGGACTGTCGTTGAGGCAGGGGATGTGCGCGAATCTTCCGCCGCCGGCATGATGGAAGGTTTCCGCCGCCTCGCGGCCGATCTCGTCCAGCGTTTCGATGCAGTCGACGGAAAAGCCGGGGTTGACGATGGCGATCGATTTCACGCCGTCCTTGGCCAGTTTCTCCACCGTCTTGTCGGTGTAGGGCTGCAGCCATTCCTGTGCGCCGAAACGCGACTGGAAGGTGGTGATCAGCTTCTTCTCGTCCCAGCCGAGCCTCTCGCGCAGCAGCCGTGTCGTCTCGAGGCAATGCTCGCGGTAAGGATCGCCTTTGTCGGAATAGGGTTTCGGGATGCCGTGATAGGAGGTGATGACCACCTCCGGGTCGAAATCGAGGCTGGCCAGATGCCGTTCGATCGAATGGGCGAGCGCCTCGATATAGACCGGTTCGGCATAATAGGGCGGCACGCTGCGGACGGCAGGCGCCGCACGCATCTTCATCAGCGCCCGGAACAACTGGTCATTGGCAGTCGCCGTGGTGGTGGCCGAATATTGCGGATAGAGCGGAAAGGTCAGGATGCGGTCGCAGCCCTGCGCGACCAGGCTTTCGGCGACGCTCGCGGTCGAGGGATTGCCGTAGCGCATCGCCCAGCCGACGACCACGTCGGGCAGGTCGCGCAATGCCACGGTCAGCTTCTCGGCCTGGGCGCGGGTATAGGTGCGCAGCGGCGACTCGTTGTTCTCGCGATTCCAGATCCTGGCATAGTTGGCGCCCGACTTCTTCGGTCGCGTGGTCAGCACCAGGCCGTAGAGGATCGGATACCAGATCGCCTTGTTGAGTTCGATGACGCGCGGGTCGGACAGGAATTCGCGGAGATAGCGCCACATCGGCCTGAAATCGGTGCCGTCCGGCGTGCCGAGATTGACCAGCATGACGCCGACCTTGCCCGCCTTGGCCGGCGAATGTCCGGCCGGTCTCGGCCCCACGGTTCTCGCGGGCTTGGCGTCGACAGGAGTGGAAGGCGGCATTGCGGGTCTCCGAACACGGCGCGAAAGTAGCGATGCGGCGCTGCTTTTCAATGCAGCGTCTGGCCGCACCTTACCCGAAACAGGATGCCCGCCCTGTTTCGGGCGGGTGTCCCTGCGCGCAAAGGCGAAGGCGGTTACCTCGGCGGTATGGTCAAGGTGGCGCCGACCGGAAGCCGGCGCGGCTCGTAGCCCTTGTTGGCTTCGGAAATGACTTTCCACCTGGTGCCGTCGCCATAGGCCTTCTTTGCCAGGTCCCAATAGGTATCGCCGGCGACGATGACATGGCTGGTTTCGGCCGGTGCGGCCTCGGCGGGCTTTGCCGGCTCAGCCGGCGCGGGTGTTGCCGGGGCAGGGGCGGCTTCGGCAGGCTTTGCCGGTTCCGCAGGTGCTGGCGTTGCCGGAGCGGCAGGCGTTGCCGGTGCGGGCGCAGGCGCGGCCTCGGTCGACACGGCCGGCGGCGTGTTGGCGATATCGCCGGAGTTGGCAGGCAGATCGGGCATTGCTTCGGCTGGCTTGGCGGGCTCCGCCGCAGGCGCGGCCGCTGTCGTCGCGGCGATCTCGGTGATGCGGCCGTCGAGCTTGGGCGTGTAGGGCCGGTGCGCGCCGAGATAGTCGGCGACCACCTGTTCGAGGCCGGGGCCGTAATCATAGGCGTTCTTGGCCTTTTCGGCGAAAACCTTGTAGCCGTCGCCGCCCTGGCGGACATAGTTGTTGGTGGCGACCAGATAGTCCTTGTCGGGATTGAGCGGCGTCCAGGCGCCGTTCTCCATCACCTCGACAGACTTGACGCGGCCGGCATTGGCCGGGGCGGATTTGTCGAAGGCGTATTTCAGGCCGGCCACCTGCGGGAAGCGGCCGGCGCCGTCCTCGACCTGGCTGAGACCGCTTTCGAGCCCGGCAACGAGGTCCTTGCCCGAGATCTGGAAGGTCGCCAGCGTGTTCTGGAAGGGCAGCACGGTCAGCACCTCGCCCATGGTGACGGTGCCCTTGTCGATCGAGGCGCGCAGGCCGCCGCCATTGGAGATGACGATCTCGACGCCCTGTCCCTTGACGCGGTCGAGGATGGCGTCGGAGACGAGATTGCCCATCGCGCATTCGCGGGCGCGGCAGCTCTCGCGGCTGCCGTCGATGACGTCGGTCGTCTCGGCCACTTCCTTGTTCTTCAGCGCTTCGATCGGCGCGCCGAGCTCCTTGATGCGGGCGAGCACCGCGGGATCGGGCGTGATCGACTTGTCGAGGAGGATCGGGTCGCCGCTCGCCGACTTGACGACGCCATTGTCGTCGAACACGACCTTGAACTCGCCGAGATATTTCGAATAGGACGCCGCCTGCACGACCGGCACCTTGTAGCCGTCCGGATTGTCGACCATGGTCGGATAGGGGCCTGCCGCCTTCGGATCGGTGTTGGACAAAAGCGTATGGCTGTGGCCGCCGACGACCACGTCGACGCCCGCGATCTTCGCTATGACATCGCGCTCCCTGTTGTAGCCGATATGGGTCACGGCAACGATCTTGTTGACGCCCTCTCCCTTCAGCTTCTCGACCTCGGCCGTGATCGACTTGACGTCGTCCTCGATGGCGATGTTGGGGCCGGGAGTGGCGAGTTCGGGCGTATCGTTGGTGACGGCGCCGATGATGCCGATCTTCTGGCCGCCGACCTCGACGACGATGGACGGCTTGACGCGGTCACCGAGCTTGGAATGCGCGTTGGCTTTCACATTGGCGCCGAGCACGGGGAACTTGATCATGTCGAGGAACGGCGCCAATGCCGTTTCGCCGTCGTCGAATTCATGGTTGCCCAGCGCCATTGCATCGAACTTCATGTCGTTGAGGAACTCGCCTTCGGCCTTGCCCTTGTAAGTCGTGTAGAACAGCGAGCCCTGGAAATTGTCGCCGGCGCTGAGCAACAGCACGTTCTGGCCTTCCAGCTTCTTGCGCTCCTGCGCGATCGCCGTGACCAGCCGGCCGGCGCCGCCGACGCATTCGCCCTTTGTCTCCTCGTCCGCCGAGCAGGTGGATTCGTATTTGTTGTTGCTTTCGATGCGGCTGTGCCAATCATTGATGTGCAGGATATTCAGCGTGTAGTCGGCAAAAGATGCGCCGGCCGACAGGCCCAGCGTCGACGCGGAAAGGGCGGCAATGGCGGCAAGCTTTTTCATCTTCGTCTCCCGGATAGGCTGATCAGAGCCGTTTAGCGCTCTTGCTTGACCGGTCTCTAACAGCCGGCTTTTTCAGCCATGTTCCCATCGCGTTCCGGAGCATGCAAGGGAAAATCGGGGCAAAACCCCGTTGATCTCTGCGGGGCACAAAAAAGGACGGCGGCCATTGGCCGCCGTCCTTGGATGTCTGAATGCCTGGCGGTTCAGGCGCGCCGGGTCAACACGAAATTCTGGCCGGAGCCGCTGGTGCAGTTGAGCTGGCTGGTGGACACCAGCAAGCAGTTGAAGCTCACCGGAGTCTGCCGGATCAGCGAGGTACCGTGGATCTCGACCGAAGTGGCGCCGGTCATCGTATAGGTACCGTCGGACAGCTTCTGGCCGGTATCGGTCGCTACCGTGGTGAAGGTTCCGCCGGCAAAGGTCGAAAGACCGGTGCCCTTGGCGTCGATCCAGGAGCCTTCGACGCCCTTCGGCGCGGCCCCTATCGACGGCTCGTCGGGACCGCTGGTTGCACAAGCGGCCAGCCCCACCATCGTGGCCGCCGCAACACTCATCGAAAGAATCTTGCGCGCAATGGTCATGTAAAAATCCTCTCCTCGCCCGTCGGCCCGAAATCGGAAAACGACTTTCGGAAAGCACGGTGCATGCATCCAAGTTTCAAGAGCGCAGTTCATGCGTCCAGATGGACGCGGCTTGCTCCCGTCCGCATCCTTCAATCGCCCGATTTCCGGGCGATTGCAAGGCAGTGAGGCATGCTTGGCGCGACGCTATCGCACCAGGATGTTGCGGAATTGCCACGGGTCGTTCCGGTCGAGGTCCTCCGGAAACAGGCCGGGCCGATTATCGAGCGGTGTCCAGTCGGTATAATAGCCCTTCACCGGTCCGAGATATTGCGACTGCACGTCCAGACAGCGCTTGTAGTTCATCTCGTCGGCCTCGACGATGCCGGCCTCGGGGTTCTCCAGCGCCCAGACCATGCCGGCCAGAACCGCCGAGGTGACCTGCATGCCGGTGGCGTTCTGGTAAGGCGCCAGCTTGCGCGCTTCGGCAAGCGACAGTTGCGAGCCGTACCAGTAGGCGTTCTTGTCATGGCCGTAGAGCAGCACGCCGAGCTCGTCTACGCCATCGACCAGTTCGTTTTCGTCCAGCACATGGTGTACCGGTTGCGCCTTGCCGGCGGCGCCGAACATTTCATGCAGCGACAGCACCGCGTCGTTGCAGGGATGGTAGGCGTAGTGGCAGGTCGGGCGGTACTGAACCTTGCCCTTTTTTGAGCGCACGGTGAAGAAATCGGCGATCGAGATCGCCTCGTTGTGGGTCACCAGGAAGCCGTATTGCGCACCTGGCGTCGGGCACCACGAGCGCACGCGCGTGTTGGCGCCGGGCTGCTCCAGATAGATTGCAGCCTTGGAACCATGCTTGTGTTTCTTGCCGTTCTTGGGCATCCATTTCTCATGCGTGCCCCAGCCGAGTTCGGCGGGCTGCAGGCCCTCGGAAATGAAGCCCTCGACCGACCAGGTGTTCCAGAACACGTCCATCGGCTTCGGCTTCTTGGTGCGCTGGGTGTCGCGCTCGGCGATGTGGATGCCCTTGACGCCCGCCTTCCTCATGAGCTTCGCCCAGCCCTCGCGGTCTTCCTGCGCGGGTTCCGAAAACTCGAGGCCGAGATCGGTGGCCAGGTTGACCAATGCCTGCTTGACGAACCACGAGACCATGCCTGGATTGGCGCCGCAGGTGGAGACCGCGGTCGCGCCGCCGGGCTTGTCGTGCTTTTCCTTGAGCAGCGACTCGCGCAACGCATAGTTGGTGCGGCTGGCATTGTCGGCCTCGGCATCGAAATAGAAACCGAGCCATGGCTCGACGACCGTGTCGATGTAGAGCACGCCGAGCTTGCGGCAGAGTCGCATCAGATCCACCGAGCCGGTGTCGACCGACAGGTTGACGCAAAAACCCTGGCCGCCGCCATTGGTCAGAAGCGGGGTCAGGAGCTTCTTGTAATTCTTCTCGGTCACCGCATCCTGCATGAAGGTGATGCCGCGCTCGTCGAGCAGCGCGCGGTCGGTGCCGAGCGGGTCGATGACCGTCATGCGCGATTTGTCGAACTTGAAATGGCGCTCGATCAGCGGCAGCGTGCCCCGTCCGATCGAGCCGAAGCCGATCATCACCACAGGGCCGGTGATCTCACCGTAAACGGGCCAGTTTTCATTCGCCATTTTATCGAGCACTCCTTCAGACAGGTGCAAAACCCGGGCATTCTCGCCCAACGGGCATGCGCTACATCACAGATCATTGTCATAAACCAGTGAAAAGCGCCAACCGCCGGTCAGGCGGCGTTCGCCATTTGGTTAAGGACGCCGACCAGCCGGTCGCAGTCTGATGTCAAGCCCTTGTAATCGAGCTGGGCGATGTCGAGCGCTTCGAGCTGGGCAGCGAAAGCCGGAGCCAGCGTCGCCCGGTCGGGGTGATGCGCCAACGCCGCCAGCGGGTCGAGATGAATGCGGATGGTGAACAGGATGTCGCCCGAGACGGGCAGTTTTCGAAGCGTCTGCCGCTCGACGCGGATGAAGGCGTGGGCATTGGCGTCGCCATCGGCAAATCGCGACGGGCGGCTGGCGGCGCGCTCGATTCGCTCGACATTGGACAGCGGGTGGTAGAGCGCATCGCCCGATTGAATCGACCAGTTGTAGCGCTCCACGGCCTGGCCCTGGAGGCCGTCGAACATGCGGTTGATCAGCTCGGCCGGCCGCGTGCCAGGGCCAAAACCCGGCACAGGCGCATGGATCTGCTGCAACGGCTTGCCGAATTTTTCGAGCAGCGACCAGGACGAGGGAAAGCAGAGCGAGCCGGCGGCGAGCCGCCAGCCGTCTTCGCCGCGGCGCATCAGGATCAGGTCTTCCTGGACGAGCAGCGAGGCCGCGACAAGCGGCGCCTTGGCGAAGTCGCCCTCGGGATTGCCGGCGGCGCCGATCACCTCGACCCCGCCACTGGCACGCCGATGGGTCTCGGGAAATGCCCGCGGCAAGTGCGCTTCGAGCAGGTCGAGCACTTCGCGCTGAGCATCGCGCGTGCCGTCTTCCTCGACGAACACGGTGCCGGGCATTTCGGCATAGAGCCGCTGCTTCTCGGCGAGGAACGGCAGGAGATGTTCGTCGACTTCGATCCAGTCGGCCAGGGCAAGCGGCTTCAGCCCGATGGTGAACAGCTTGGACGAGCCATCATAGGGCGTGTGGGTGGGCAGCGATGTCATGCTTCAGATCAGTTTTGCCGGGATCAAGCCGCGCAGTGAATTGCCGACATAGAGCGCCCTGGCGGATTTCAAGTCGTCAAAGCTGTAGATCGCCTCGCGGGCGCGGCCTTCATCCAGAAGCGCGCCGCGCAATACGCCAGGCAGCAGCCCGCAATCGAGGCGGGGCGTCAAAAGCATGCCGTCGCCGAAATCGGCGAAGACATTGGTGATGGTGCCTTCGCACATCTCGCCACGCTCGTTGGCCAACAGCACTTCGTCGGCCTGGGTGATGAGGTATTCGGCACGGGCATGCGCGTAGACCTGCCGGCGGCTGGTCTTGTGGCGCAGCAGCATGTCGTTCGAATCGAGCCTCGTGCGCGCCAGCCGCAGCGTCCAAACCTTATCGGCGGCGAGCGGCTCATAGGGCTGGACCGAGGCGGCCGCGTCGCCACTGCGCGCCAAAGCCAGGCGCGTGCGCAAGGCGTTGCGCGCGCCATCGACAGCCTTGCCCAACACGTCACCGATGCGTTGCGGGTCGCAGGCAAAACCGAGTTCGGCCGCCGAACCATAGAGGCGCGCCAGATGCCGCTCCAAGCGCAGGAAGCCCGTGGCCGGCTCCCAGCGCATGGTCTCGATCAATTCGAAACCGGCGGCGTTCCCGTCGCGAAGCGGGCTTTCAAGAGACACTCCTGATACTCCTCCTGCGCGGTTGAATCGAAGACGATGCCGCCGCCGACATTGTAGACGGCCTCGCCGCCGGGAAAGAGCGAGATGGTGCGGATCGCCACGGAAAAGCGCATCGTGCCGCCTGGTGCGATCCAGCCGATGGCGCCGCAATAGACATCACGGGGCGTGCCTTCAAGGTCATGCAGGATCTCCATGGCGCGGATTTTCGGCGCGCCGGTGATGGAGCCGCAGGGAAACAGCGCGGCAAAGATCTGGCGGATCGTGAGGCCCGGCAGCAGCTTCGCCCTGACGTCGCTCACCATCTGGTGGACGGTCGGATAGGTTTCGATGCGGAACAGCTCGGGCACTTCCAGCGTGCCGACCTCGCTGATCAGCGAGATGTCGTTGCGGAGCAGGTCGACGATCATCCGGTTCTCGGCCTGGTTCTTCTCATCATTGCGCAGGAAGGTTTTCTGGCGCTCGTCGTCTGCTTCCGTCGCACCACGCGGCGCCGTGCCCTTCATCGGATGCGTCTCGACCATGCCCTGCGCGTCGATCTCGAAGAACAGTTCGGGTGAGCGTGACAGCACGACCGGATCGCCAAGCGAAACCAGGGCACCATATTTCACCGGCTGGCGTTCGGTCAGCGCGTCGAAGGCGGCCAGCGGATCGCCCGACCATTGCGCATGCACCGGAAAGGTCAGGTTGCCCTGGTAGCAGTCGCCTTGCCTGATGTGCCGGTGCAGCCGCGAGAACCGCTTCTCGTAATCCTCGAACGACCATGTCGCCCTTGCATCGAAGATCGGGCCGTTGGTCGCCGCCGCCTTGCGGGGCGGCACCGGCTCTTGCACCGGCGCGTCGAAGACGCCCAGGCAGACCAGCGGGGCGCGGCGCCCGGCCGGCAGCAACGGAACCAGCTTCGGCTCCAGCAGGTAGCCCGCCTCGTACGAGAAGTAGCCGGCAAGCCACTTGCCGGCATCATGCGCCGCCTGGGCCGCCTGCACCGCGGCCGAGAAATCCCGGGCCTCGTGCGCCGTGATGATGTCGTCCGGTCGATCGAAAACGAGCTGGCGCGCGCTTTCGTCATTGCGGAAAATTGCGGCGGGCAGGGGCATGGAACTCGGCGCGTGGATCGATGAAGCCAATGATGGCTCTATATGGGGGGCCAGCCGCGCGCAATCGAGGGAGCGGCACCTTGCCACTTAAAGCCGACCTCTGGCCCCACCTTTGGCCCGACCTGTGGACAGACCTGCGGCCAAAAACAAACCGGCGACGCTTCGTTCGCGCCGCCGGCCGCAATCGTCGGATCTGCCCTGTCGCTCAGGTGTTGCTGGCGGTTCCGGCCGACGGAAACTGCCTGGCGAATTCCGCCTCGTTGCCGGCGGCGAGCAGCTTGGCTTGCTCGATCCAGCGCTCGCGCGCGATACGGCCGTCGAAATTCATGACGTCCTCGATCCGCTTGATATCAGCGGCTGTCCAGGCGGCGATCTGGGCAAAGCTGGTGACGCCTTGTGCCCTGAGCAGCTTCTCGTTGACCGGGCCGATACCGATCAGCCGGCGCAGATTGTCGGGTTTGCCGGAAGCCACCTTGGCCGGCGCGGCCTTCGCCGGTGCCGCCTTCCTGGGTGCCGCGCTGGCCTTGGGTGCCGCCTTGGCGGCAGCGGCCTTCGGCGCGCCGGTCTTCGCGGCGCTGGAAGCGGCCTTGGCCGCAGCCGGCTTCCTGGGCGCCGGCTTGGCCGCCGGAGCGGATTTGGCAGGGGTGGGCGTCGACATCAAGGCGGCCGGCGCCGGGGTCGCCGCTTTTGCCGGACCGGAGCCGGTCGAGGCCTCGCGCAGCCGGCGCTCGAGGTCGGCGCGGGTGCGCCCGCAGGCATCCAACTCGCCGGTCAGGCGATCGCTGTCGGCCCGCAGCCGGTCGCGCTCGCTGCGTGTGCGGTCGAGGTCGCCGCGCAAGCTGTCGAGCTCACCGCGCAGGCGTCCCCAGATGAACCAGCCAACCAGCACACCCACAAGGAACGCCAGGAGCATGTAGAAAAAAGTGCCCATTGTCTCTCTCTCCAGTCAGATCCGTCTGCCGCGGCATTGGACTTAATGACCTTCGGCGAAGGACTACTCGATGATGGTTCGGCCGCCTGCGGAACAGCCGGCCTCAGTCGAGCCGTCGGCGTCGGCTTTGCAAGCCATGGCCAATGGCCGTCGTCGCGTGCACCGGAACGCCGCGATCGGCTGAGACTTCCCCGCCCGACCCGCATGCTCCGGCTGAGCTTGGCGGGGAGGCTATCATAGAGCTTCCGGAAAGCTATGGGAAAACTACGAAAGAGAGTTATTCAAGAACAGATATTTAGACCAAGAATAGTGTGGGCCCAATATGCATTCCGGCTAAACTGTTCTGAGCAGGTGGGGACGACGTACAGAAGACGCCTCAGTTGTCGAGCGCTTCCAGCTCGTCGATCAAGCCGCTGATCACGCCAAGCCCGATCTGCCAGAAGGCGGGATCGGTGGCATCGAGGCCGAAAGGCGCCAGAAGCTGCGAATGATGCTTGGTGCCGCCGGCGCGCAGCATCTCGAAATATTTGTCCTGGAAGCCGCGCTCGGCGTTCTGGTAGACCGCGTAGAGCGAGTTCACCAGACAGTCGCCGAACGCATAGGCGTAGACGTAGAAGGGCGAATGGATGAAGTGCGGGATGTAGGTCCAGAAGACTTCGTAGCCGTCGCGCAACTTTATCGCCGGGCCCAGACTTTCCGCCTGCACCTCCAGCCAGAATTGGCCGAGCCTGTCGGATGTCAGTTCGCCGTTGCGGCGCTCCGCATGCACCTTGCGCTCGAATTCGTAGAAGGCGATCTGGCGCACGACCGTGTTGATCATGTCCTCGACCTTCTGGGCGAGCATGGCCTTGCGCTCGCGCCTGTCGGTGGTCTGCTCGAGCAACGAGCGGAAGGTCAGCATCTCGCCGAAAACGGACGCCGTCTCGGCCAGCGTCAGCGGCGTCGAGGCCATCAGCGCGCCCTGGCCGCCGGCCAGCACCTGATGCACGCCATGGCCAAGCTCATGCGCCAGCGTCATCACATCGCGCGGCTTGCCCATGTAGTTGAGCAGTACGTAGGGGTGCGCCGAAGGCACGGTCGGATGGGCGAAGGCGCCGGGGGATTTGCCTGGGCGCACCGGCGCGTCGATCCAGTTGCGGTCGAAGAAAGTCCGCGCGATCTCGGCCATCTCGGGCGAGAAGCGCTGATAGGCGGACAGCACCGTGTTCCTGGCCTCGTCCCAGCCAATCACCGCCTGCGGCGTCTCCGGCAACGGCGCGTTGCGGTCCCAGTGGTTCATCACCTCCATGCCCAGCCAGCGCGCCTTCATCCGGTAATAGCGGTGTGACAGGCGCGGATAGGCCTCGCGCACCGCCGAAGCCAGCGCATCGACCACACCGCGCTCGACGCGGTTGGCGAGATGGCGTGAATCGGCGATGTCCTCGAAACCGCGCCAGCGGTCCGAGATTTCCTTGTCCTTGGCCAGCGTGTTGGTGACCAGCGTGAAGGTGCGCAAATTCCTCCGGAAGGTCTGGGCGAGCGCCTCGGAGGCGCGGCGTCGCACCTCGCCGTCGGCATCCTGCAATCGGTTCAGGGCCGGTTCCAGCGTCAGCTCCTCGCCGTCGACGTCGAAGCGCAGGTCCGTCATAGTCTCGTCGAACAGCCGGTTCCAGGCGCCGCGCCCGGTGATCG
This sequence comes from Mesorhizobium sp. B2-8-1, assembly GCF_006440955.1. Classification (NCBI taxonomy): domain Bacteria; kingdom Pseudomonadati; phylum Pseudomonadota; class Alphaproteobacteria; order Hyphomicrobiales; family Phyllobacteriaceae; genus Mesorhizobium; species Mesorhizobium sp. B2-8-1. Next base: position 400,565 of record NZ_VFTX01000004.1, read on the forward strand.
ACTTCTCGTGGAACAGCTGCTCGACGCGATCCTCGAGCTGATAGGGCTTGTCCAGGCGCAGATCGAGCACCCAGGGCCGGTAATGACCGAAGGCGGGGTCGGCGGCGAGCGCGCCCTCGATGGCCGCGTCGTCGATCAGGTTCAGTTCGAGCGCGAAGAACAGAAGATGCGCGCTGGCGTCGGTCATCTTCTCCTGGATGTCGCCATAGAGCTTGGCGCGCTGCGGATCGGCGGTGTTGCCGGCGTAGATGAGGCCGGCATAGGAGACGATGCGGCCGATCAGCTCTTCCAGAGCCTCATAGGCGACAAGCGCCTCGCCCAGCCTGCCTGCGCTGCCGCGCTCGGCCTCGGCGGCCAGCGTGCCCTTCCAGCGGCTCTCGAAGGCGATCGCATCGGCGGCGGCTTTGGCGATGTCGCGCTTCAACTCCGGCGCCTCCATGCCCGCATAGAGGTCGGTAAGATTCCATTCCGGCAGATCGCCAAGCTCGGCGGCGCCCTGACCGGAAGCTGGCGCCGCAAGCCGCCGATCAAACATCACGCGCATCGACAATACCTTCTTTTGAATCAAGTGGCCGGGCCAGGGCCAGAATCAAGGAGAACGGAGAAGCCGGTCAAATCCTAAGGAATTCGTTCACCGGGTTTTTTGAAACCTTATTTAGAACCCTGTGCCAAGATGGTCCATGGGGATATCAGGCGGGCGGCTCAAGACAGTCATGACAGGTTCCATACTCATAGTCGATGACGATCCCGTGCAGCGCCGGCTGCTCGAGGCGGCGGTGACGCGGTTCGGCCACACCGCAATCGTGGTCGACGGGGGCGCTGCCGGCCTCGACGCCCTCGACGGACCCGGCGCCCGCGACGTGTCGGTGGTCATCCTTGACCTGGTCATGCCCGATCTCGATGGCATCGGCGTGCTCAAGGCGATGCGCGAGCGCGGCATCACCATCCCGGTCATCGTGCAGACCGCCCAGGGCGGCATCGAGACCGTGGTTTCGGCGATGCGCCACGGCGCCTTCGACTTCGTCGTCAAGCCGGCCTCTCCCGACAGGCTGCAGGCCTCGATCGCCAACGCGCTCAAGGTCGAGGCTGTCGAAGGCGAGGTCAAGCGCACGTCGCGCCGGCGCGGCGGGCTGCTGACCTTCAGGGACATGATCACGCACAGTCCCGCCATGGACAAGGTGATCCGCCTCGGCCAGAAAGCGGCGGCATCCAACATCCCGATCCTGATCGAGGGCGAATCCGGCGTCGGCAAGGAACTGGTGGCGCGCGCCATACAGGGCAGCGGCGACCGCCGCTCGAAACCTTTCGTCACCGTCAATTGCGGCGCCATTCCCGACAATCTGGTCGAATCGATCCTGTTCGGCCATGAGAAGGGCTCGTTCACCGGAGCTACGGAGAAGCACACCGGCAAATTCGTCGAAGCGCATTCGGGCACGCTGTTCCTGGACGAGATCGGCGACCTGCCGCTCGACGTGCAGGTCAAGCTGCTGCGCGCCGTCCAGGATGGCGAGGTCGATCCGGTCGGCGGCCGCGCCACGGTCCGGGTCGACATCAGGCTGATTTCGGCGACGCACCGCAATCTCCTGCAGCAGGTCAAGGACGGCAAGTTCCGCGAGGACCTGTTCTACCGGCTCAACGTCTACCCGATCTATGTGCCGCCCCTGCGGAACCGCCGCGACGACATTCCCGATCTGGTCGCACATTTCATGGAGAAGGTGGCTCCGGCGGACCCGCGCCATCGCCTGCGGGGCATTTCGGCGGCGGCGCTCGCCGTGCTCCAGGCCTATGACTGGCCCGGCAATATCCGGCAGCTGGAAAATGCCGTCTTCCGCGCCTCGGTGCTGTGCGAAGGCGATGTGCTCGGCGTCGAGGATTTCCCGCAAATCCGCGCCCAGGTGGAGGGCACGGTCCGCCTCGATGTGGACATCGCGCCGGCCGGGCCGCTCTTGGCTGTCGAACCGCGCGATGAGCGGGCGCTGGCCGGCGAGGGCGTTTCGGCTGCCGAACCCGAATCGCCGATGCGGCTTCAGCCACGCTTCGGCACGCTGCGCGCGCTCGACGAACGCGGCAATGTGCGCGCCCTGGCGGATGTCGAACTGGAGATGATCAAGCTCGCCATCGATCACTACAACGGCCAGATGAGCGAAGTCGCCCGCCGCCTCGGCATCGGCCGCTCGACGCTTTACCGCAAGCTCAAGGAATACGGCATCGATCCGGAAACCGGCAGGCTCGACCGGCTCGCTTCCTGAGGGCGCTATCGCGCACAGCCGCCCGATGTCCGGCCTGAGAGCGGTCGGCCCGAGTGCGGTCACGCAAGGCCGGGACCAGCTTGCGCTGCCATCATGTCGCCGGTGCATTGACTGGACCGGAGTGTGGCGCGCCGATGGCGACGTCCCCGACGGTCCCGTTCACGCATTAAGGCTAACGGTAACAGATCGTGTTTCGGCCAAACGAGGAATCATGATCTAAACCAGCGGTTTACCAAGAAACCTTGTGGACAATTTTTGGCGGGATATCGCCACGGTCTTACCGCATTTCGGCTTCAATAAGCGATGATTAACCATTAGGATCGATATTCGGATGTGACAACGACACGTCCGTTTGGGCAAATCCGGGGACAAACGGCAGCCTGCAAGGCCTTTTGATTTGAACAGAATCGAACGACACACAAACGGGCGGCACTATCATTTGAGCGTCTGGCCGAAGTGGCTGGCGGCCATGATTGTCGCATTTGGTTTTCTTGCCGCTGCCGCAACCGGCGCCAGCGCCGAAGTCCGTTCTCTGAAGCTCTACCACCTCCACACGCACGAGAAGGCGGAGATCGTCTACAAGCGCAACGGCCGTTACGATCAGGCCGGGCTGAGGAAGATCAACATCATCCTGCGCGACTGGCGCCGCAACGAGCCGACCAAGATGGACCCGCGCCTGCTGGACCTGGTCTGGGAAGCCTATCGGGAAAGCGGCGCCACCGACTATATCCAGGTGGTTTGCGGCTATCGCTCGCCGTCGACGAACTCGATGCTGCGCAGCCGCAGCAAGGGCGTCGCCGAGAAGAGCCAGCACATGCTCGGCAAGGCGATGGACTTCTACATTCCGGGCGTGCCGCTGAAGAAGCTGCGCAATATCGGGCTCAAGATGCAGGGCGGCGGCGTCGGCTACTATCCGAGATCCGGTTCGCCGTTCGTCCACATGGACGTCGGCAATGTGCGCCATTGGCCCGGCATCAGCCGACAGGAGCTGGTGAGCCTGTTCCCGAACGGCAAGACGCTGCACGTGCCGAGCGACGGCCGGCCGCTGCCCGGCTTTGAGCAGGCGCTTGCCTCATACAAGGCACGCAAGGGTTCCGGCGGCGCCGCCATCGAGCTGGCCAGCGCCGGCGGCGGTTCCAAGAGGTCCGGCGGACTGCTGGCTGCCTTTTTCGGCGGCGGCGACGACGAGGCCGACGACAGCGCCGATGTCGCATCCGCGGAGCCGGCGCCCAAGCCGAGAAGCGTGAAGCCGGCACCGGCGAGCACCGCCAAGAGCGACACCCTGCCGGGGATCGCGATCGTGGCGCCCGAGAACGCCAAGCGCGCCGAGATCCCGCAGGTCGCCGAGGAGCAGGCTCCGGAGCCGGAAAAGGATACGCCCGAGACCATCATCGCGGCGTTGCCGGCACGCAGCATCCCGCTGCCCGATTTCGCGCCGCGGCCGAAAGTCGATGTCGGCGCGCAGCCGCCTGAAAATGTTCCCTTCGGCATGGCGGATGCGACGGCCAGCACCGAACAGGCCGTGGCAACCGTGCAGACGCCGGCGAATATGCCTTTCGGCAAGGCTGATCCCTCGGCTGTTGCCGCCGATGCAACGCAGGTTGCCGCCAACAACATACCTTTGCCGACATGGCGCCCCGAACACACGTTGCCGGCGGTGCTGGCGCCTGCGCCCAGCAAGGATGTGCTGATGGCGCTGGCCGAGACGGCCGAGCGTGGCAAGACCGCGACCGATGCCTTCTCGGTGCTGCCGAGCGCGCGGCCGGATATGACCAATATCGATGCGGCCAAGCCCGATGCGGTCAAGCCCGATGCGGTCAAGGCCGTGCTCGACGAGGCCGAGGCGCTTCCCGTGCAGGCTGACTATTATCGGGTTGCGTCGTTGTCCGAGCCTCGTTCGGCTTTCAACGACCCGTCCGGCGTCGATGCCGCATCGCCGCGCGAGGCCGTCGTCGCCCGCGCTGCCGGTTCCGATCCGGTCGCCGCGATCGGCGCCGGCGTGAAGACGACCCGCAAGGAGGCCAGAGCCACCGCCCGCGACCTGAAACCCGGTCCCAAGGCCATCGTGGTTGCCGCCGCACCGCAGGCCGCCCGCTGGGCGCTGACCAGCGGCGAGAATGTCGCGACGGTTTCGAGCGCCACGACGGCGCCGGGCTACGCCTACAACGTGGTCCACACGCCGCCGAGCGAGGTCTACACGGCCGGCTTCCAGCAGGGCGACCAGATGGCGGATGCCAACCGTTTCACCGGCAATGCCGTAAAATTCCTGTCCGTCGCGCGCTTCCAGACGAAGTAAAGACCGGGCATTCCGAAAGCCGCGCCGGGCAACCGGCGCGGCTTTTTTTGTGTGTGCCGGCTGTGTGCGGGCACAACCGGCATGCATGAAGCCGGCCCCGGGCCTGCGGGATCACGGGTGCCTGAACTTCTCGTGAAAACGTAAAAGCCGCCTATTTCCCGGCTAGAATGGCTGCGTTCCAACCCGGGGATAACCATGAAGAAGATTCTATTGGCATCCGTCCTGGCGCTGGTGGCGGCATCGGCGGCTATTGCGCCCTCGCAAGCCGAAACCGTGATCATCAAAAATGGCAAGCATCACTGCCGGACCAAGGTGGTCACGCATTGGAAGCATCACCACAAGGTGGTCGAGAAGGTCAGGGTCTGCAACTGACCGCCAAGGCTGACTGCCATGGCACCAAACTAGCCCGATCGGCGCAAGCCGGTCGGGCTTTTTCGTGCCGCCGGGATGGTTCAGTCGATATCCAGCGCGGCCGCTTCGCCCCGCGCCAGAAGCCGCGCGGCATCGCGTGCAGGCGGCAACCCGAACTGACGCGCATATTCCCGGCTGAACTGTGACGCGCTTTCATAGCCCACGGTAAAGGCAACCTGCGCGGCGTTTCCCGGCTGGGCCAGCAGCAGGTGGCGGGCCTCCAACAGGCGGACCTGCTTCTGGTACTGGATCGGGCTCATCGCCGTCGCCGCCTTGAAGTGGCGATGAAACGCAGCGCTGCTCATATTGGCGAGCTCGGCCAACCGCCGCACTTCGATAGGCTCGTCATAGTGAGCCCGGATCCAGGCGGTCGCCCGGCGGATCTGTGACAAGCGGCTGTCGGCGCCGGCGAGCTGGCGCAACTTCGCGCCTTGCGGGCCTTGCAACAGGCGAAACAATATCTCGCGCTCGAGCAGGGGAGCGAGCACGGGAATCTCGGCAGGCCTGTCGAGCAGCCGCAGCATCCGGCGCCACGCGTCGAGCAGGTCGTCATTGGCCAGGTAGGTCATGAAATCGTCGCCACCGACGGCCGGCTCGTGCTCGATGAGCAGGGCTGCGATCGCCTTGACATCGAGGGCGAAGCCGATGGCCACATAGGGATGCGCGGTGCTCGCCTCGATCAGCTGGCTGGTGGCGGGTGTCTCGACTGCGTAGACGAAATAGCTGCCGGCTTGATAACGAAGCGTACGCTCGCCGATCAGCACCGATTTCGTGCCTTGCAGCACGAACAGCGCCGTCGGCTGACAAAGCTCGGGCATAGGCGGCGTCGGGACCTCGCTGCGGCCGACCGTAACGCGAGGGATCGCCGTCCTTGTCCGCCGTCCATGCGCATGGCGGGCGGCGATGGCGATCAATTCCAGCAGCGCCTCTCTCATCGTTCCAGCATTGCCGATCCGCGTGGGCCGCGCAACCAGGTGAGAGGATCGGGCAAGAGCAAGAGAGTTTTCGGCGCGCGAGGCGGGCGGCAATCCGCCATCTCTAAGGCGCGTCGCGTTTGGCGGCGTGTTTTGGGCCTTTGTTTTATGCATGTCGTTTTCCCGGACCGGGCCACTTCCAGGCGACAGGCATCAGGCCTCCACAAAGGAGATTTGGATATGACGACATCGAAGCGCGCACTGGTGACCGGCGCCAACAAGGGCATCGGCCTGGAGACCGCACGGCGCCTGGCGGCGACAGGATTCAAGGTCTGGCTCGGCGCCCGCGACGCCGAACGCGGCGCCGCGGCGGCGCAGGCGCTGCGCAACGAAGGGCTCGACGTCGAGTGGCTCGAACTCGACGTCGTCGATGACGAAAGCGCGGCGGTCGCCGCCAGGACCGTCGCGGCGCGGGTAGCCAGCCTCGACGTGCTGGTCAACAATGCCGGCATTGCTCCTGGATATGTCGACGCGCTCGGCTCGAACGGGCGGTATGAGTTGCCGCCGAGCCGGGAGAATATCGCCGACATCAAGGCCACCTATGATGTCAACGTCTTCGGCCCGGTCCGCGTCACCCAGGCATTCCTGCCGCTTCTGCTGGCATCGCCCGCCGGCCGCATCGTCATGGTGAGCAGCTATATCGGCTCGATCGCCCGCGCGCAGGACGCAACGGGCGAAAACCAGTCGCCCAACATAATGGGCTATGGCAGCTCCAAGACGGCGCTCAATGCCATCACGGTGGCGTTCGCCAGGGAACTCGCGCCGCGCGGCATCAAGGTGAACGCCGCTGCTCCCGGCTACACCGCGACCGATCTCAACGGGCACAGGGGCGGTCGCACGGTGCGGCAGGCAGCCGAGATCATCGTGCGCCTGGCGACGCTGGATGCCGATGGTCCGACTGCCGGCTATTTCGACGAGAATGGCCCGCTGCGCTGGTGAACGCGAAAGCGCTTATCCGGTGAGCTTGCTCGCGGCGCGTGCGAGAGCTTCGATCTCGTCCCACCTGCCGGCCTTGACCATGTCGTCGGGGGCAACCCAGGAGCCGCCGACGCAGATAACATTGGGCAGGCTGAGATAGTCGGCCGCGTTCTTGCCGGTGATACCGCCGGTCGGGCAGAATTTCACGTCGGCGAGCGGCGAGGCGAATGCCTTCAGCGAGGCGATGCCGCCGGACTGCTCGGCCGGGAAGAACTTCAGGAAGCGCAGCCCGGCTTCGCGCGCGGCCATGATCTCGCCGGGGGTGATGGCGCCGGGCAGCAGCGGAACCTCGCTGTCGGCGGCGCCGGCCAGAAGCTCGCGGGTTATGCCCGGGCTGACGATGAATTGCGAGCCGGCGGCGGCCGCCTCGTTAAACTGGCGCGCATCCAGAATGGTGCCGGCACCGACGATGGCTTCCTCGACCTCGCCCGCCACGCGCCGGATCGCTTCCAGCGCATCCGCGGTCCTGAGCGTGATCTCGATCGCCGGCAGGCCGCCGCGCGCCAAAGCGCGGGCCAACGGCACCGCATTAGCAACATCAGCGATCTTCAACACCGGGATGACCGGCTGACCGTTGAGCAACGACAGGAGTTTTTCGGTCTTGCTGGGCATCTTCTTCTCCATATCGTTGTCAATTCAACCGATTAGCAGACGGGTATTTTCCTGTCCACGCAACCGGGCGTGTCGTGATGTCACGCACGCCGGGTAGCTTACGGGCTCTTCCGGAACAGGGCCTGACAGGCCGTCAAACCCGTTTCACCTTGAAACGGCTTTTACGAGCGTCTAGTTGCTCTGGCAATGACACCGTCCGCGCCATCCCAGCCTGTCCGCGTCGCCGCGCTCTACAAATTTGCCCGGCTCGACGCCTTCCAGGCGCTGCGAGCGCCACTGGCTGCCTTCTGCTGTGGGCGCGGCATCAGGGGTACGCTGCTTCTGGCGCATGAAGGCATCAACGGCACGGTCGCCGGCAGCGATGCGGCGATTGCCGAACTGATCGAACATCTCGAAGCCATCGACGGGCTGTCCGGCCTCGAGGTGAAATACAGCAGCGCCGCGCAAACGCCCTTCCACCGCATGAAGGTGCGGCTGAAGCGCGAGATCGTCACCATGGGTGTCGAAGACATCGACCCGGCGAAGAGTGCCGGCACCTATGTCGCGCCGGCCGATTGGAACGCGCTGATTTCCCAACCCGACACGATCGTCATCGACACGCGCAACGCCTACGAAGTGTCGATCGGCACCTTCAAGGGCGCCATCGATCCGGCGACCGCGAGCTTTCGCGAATTCCCGGCCTGGGTGGAAGAGCACCGCGCGGAACTGGAAGGCCGCAAGGTCGCCATGTTCTGCACTGGCGGCATACGCTGCGAAAAGGCGACGGCCTATGTCAGGTCGCTCGGCTTCGAGGAGGTGTTCCATCTCAAGGGCGGCATCCTGAAATATCTCGAAGAGGTACCGGCCGAAGACAGCCTGTGGCAAGGCGAATGCTTCGTCTTCGACGAACGGGTTTCGGTGTCGCACGGCCTCGCCGAGGGCGATGCCGAGCTGTGCCGCGCCTGCCGGCATCCACTGACCTTGGACGAGCTGACATCGCCGAAATTTGCCGCCGGCGTCTCCTGCCCGCATTGTTTCGACGCTCGGTCGGACGACGACCGCCAGCGCTATGCCGAGCGCCAGCGGCAGGTCGAGCTGGCGCAGGCGCGGGGCAGGGGACCGCATATCGGGTCCTGATCAAGGCGCCTGGGCCGGGGCAAAGCGGCCGCCCGTCATTGCAATGCCAGGTTTCGGGACCTACGTCTTCGGCGTTCGAAACCTGCCCGTTCGGCCGGGCAATCCTGGAGGCATTGATGTTCGATCCCAAGAAGCTTCTCGACGATCTGCTCGGCTCGCAAATTCCCGGCACCGGCGGCACGGTCCGCGACAAGGCCGGACAGGCGGTGCAGATGGCCAAGGACAATCCTCTTGCGGCGGGCGCGCTGGCCGCGGTGCTGCTTGGAACCGGCGCCGGGCGCCAGGTCACCGGTGCCGCCGTCAAGCTCGGCGGGTTGGCAGCGATCGGTGGCCTCGCCTACAAGGCCTACCAGAATTACAAGGCCGGCAATGCACCCGAGCAGGCGCCGGCGGCCGGCGAACCGGAATTGCTGCCGCCGCCGAAGGACACTGCCTTCCACCCGTCGCAAGCGCCGCAGGGCGAGGACGAATTCACGCTGACCCTGGTGCGGGCGATGATCTCGGCGGCCAAGGCCGACGGCCATGTCGACGACGAGGAGCGCAAGAAGATCGCCGGCAAGCTGAGCCTCGCGGGGATCGGTTCCGATGCGGAAAAATTCCTGATGGCGGAGCTGGAGAGCCCGATCGACCTAGACACGCTGGTGGCCGGCGCCAAGACCGACGCGCAGAAGCTTGAGCTCTACACCGCGTCGCGCCTTACAATCGATCCCGACACACGCGCCGAGCGCGGCTATCTCGATCTCCTCGCGGGCCGGCTCGGCCTGCCGGATGCGCTGATCGACCATGTCGAGGCAACGGTTTCGGCGGTCAAAGTGCCGGCTGCCAAGGCCGGGACCTCACCCAATCCACGCTGGTAGGCCAAAACGGAACAGGCGGGCCTTCGTGGCGTTAACCTCTCGTTAACCCAGGAAGCGCATGTTTCTAGACAGTCGGATCGGCTTTCCTCCTCCCAAGTCCGGTCCAGATCAGGGCGGTCGCCAATGACCGCCCTTTTTGTCGGCCCTCCGGGTTTCTCCCAAAAACGAATTGCACTTTCGGCACCCGGCCAGGCTCCGAACCTTTGATAGGAATTTTTTCCTTGACTGGGTGAAGGCAACTATGGTAGATATTTGGTTATGGTGCTGAGTTGCGCCAGGGACCCGCCGCACAGGCGGGTTTTCCGTTCAATGCTCCCTCGACAGCGCGCGGTCGAAGGCCCGAAGAGACCTGTCAGCTTGGATTCGTTGCCCTGGATACCAGTGTCCCGCTTGCCATCGCCGCCGTCATTTGCGATGCCTTTTGTCCCTGGACCACCTGAAAATCAGTCGAGCAAAACGCGGCGCAGCCGGAGGATATCTGCCATGACCGAAAAAACCGCCATCGTCACCGGCGCCGGCACGGGCATCGGCAAGAGCGTCGCCACCGCGCTGCTCAAAGCCGGCTGGAACACCGTGTTCTGCGGACGCCGGAAGGCGCTGCTGGACGAGGCGATCGCCGCGGCCGAGCAGACGGATGCCAAGGCACTGGCTGTCGCCTGCGACATCAGCAAGCCCGGCGAGGTCGATGATTTGTTCGAGACGGTGGCGGAGGCGTTCGGCCGCGTCGACCTGCTCTTCAACAATGCCGGCATGGGCTACAAGTCGGCGCCGATCGACGAGATCCCGGTCGAGGTGTGGAACGATATTGTGGGCGTAAATCTCACCGGTTCGTTCCTGTGCGCCCGCGCGGCCTTCCGCGCCATGCGCAAGCAGAAACCGATGGGCGGCCGCATCATCAACAACGGCTCCATTTCGGCCTACGCGCCGCGCCCGGGATCGGTGCCCTATACCGCGACCAAGCATGCCATCACCGGGCTGACCAAGACGCTGGCGCTCGACGGCCGCCCCTACGACATTGCCTGCGGCCAGATCGACATCGGCAACGCTCTAACCGACATGGCGCAACCGATGACGGTCGGCGTGCCACAGGCCAACGGCTCCATTGCCGCCGAAGCGGTGATGGACGTCCAGCACGTGGCCGACGCCGTCGTCCACATGGCCAGCCTGCCGCTCGAGGCCAATGTGCTGTTCATGACCGTGATGGCGACCAAGATGCCGTTCGTGGGCAGAGGCTGACCAAGCCTTTATTTTTGCGCAATTCCGAAGGGAAAGCGCTACTCGCTTTTCCCGGAATTGCTTTAGGCCCCCGCCAGCGCCACGCCCGGCAGATAGAGCGCGATCGGGCGGATCTCGTAGACGGCGGTCGGGTTGACGCGGCGCAGATCGCGCGCGATGGCGATCGCGTCATCGCGCTTGGCGCAATCGACGACATAGAGGCCGAGAAGCTGTTCCTTGGTCTCGGCGAAGGGGCCGTCGATGACGATCCCGTCGCCGGGTCCGCGCAAGGTGCAGGCCGACTGGGTCGCTCCAAGCCGCGCCGAGGGGCCGAGGCTGCCGTTCGCATAGAGCCCGTCGTGGATCTTGAGCAGGTCGGTCATCAGTGCCGCATCTTCCTGCGGCGTCAGTGCCTTGATCGCGTCTTCCACGTGATAGGCAAGAATTGCATAAAACATCGAGGCACCCCATTTCGATCCTGATCCGACGATCGTAGCGGCTCCCCGCACGCAGGCACAGTCTTTGGCCATGCGCCTCCCGACGCATCATGACATTGCCATGCCGCCAGCGGCAATCGATGCGGACTCGCGGCGAACGCCGGAGGCCTCACTTGGCCAGGAACGCTCCGATCCTGTCCAGCGCGCGCAAAATGTTCTCCTCGGAATTGGCGTAGGAGAGCCTGACATAGCCCTCGCCGAGAATGCCGAAATCGGGGCCGCCGATCAGTGCCACGCCGGCGTCGTCAAGCAGGGCGGAGGCGAGTTTCTTCGCCTTCCAGCCGGTCTTCGACACGTTGGGGAAGGCATAGAAGGCGCCCTTGGGCGTGATGCAGGATATGTTTGGCAGGGCGTTCAGTCCCTCGACCACGATCTTCCTGCGGCGGTCGAAGGCGCGCATCATCTTGTCGACGTCGTCCTGTGGGCCGTCGATGGCCGCGATGCCGGCAAACTGGCTCGGCGCGTTGACGCAGGACCAGCAATTGACCGCCAGCTTGCGCACCTTGTCGTAGAGATGGGCGCCCTTGTCGCCGTTCGGCCAGATCGACCAGCCCATGCGCCAACCGGTCATCGCCCAGGTCTTCGACCAGCCGTTGAGCACGATCAGCCGGTCGCGGATTTCGGGAAACCCGAGCAGCGAGCAGTGTTTTTCGCCGTCATAGGTCATCACGTCGTAGATTTCGTCGGAAAGGATGGCCACCCGCGGATGTGCCTCCAGTCCCTTGACCAACTTCTCGATCTCGGCGCGCGGTGTGACGCCGCCGGTCGGGTTGGCCGGCGAGTTGAGGATCAGGAGCCGCGTCTTAGAGGTGATCAGCGCCAGCGTCTCCTCGGCCGAGAAGGCAAAGCCGTTCTCCTCGCGCATCGGCACGGGGATGGGTGCCGCACCGGTGAACTCGATCATAGAGCGATAGATGGGAAAGCCGGGATCGGGATAGAGGATCTCGGCGCCGGGCTCGCCGAACATCAGGATGGCGGCGAACATGGTCGGCTTGCCGCCGGGCAGGATCATCACCGCCTCGGGCGATACCTCGACCCCGGTCGTGGTCAGCGTGCGGCGCACCACCGCCTCGCGCGTCGCCAACAGGCCGTTCGCCGGCGTGTAGCCGTGGTGGCCGTCGCGCAGCGCCTTGATCGCCGCCTCGACAATGTGCTGCGGCGTCTTGAAGTCGGGCTGGCCGATGCCGAGATTGACGATGTCGCGGCCTTGTTGGGCGAGTGCCGTGGCCCTCGCGAGCACGGCGAAGGCGTTTTCCTCGCCGAGACGATCGAAGGCCGAAATCGTGTGGAGCATTTTTCCCGTCCGTGTGGTTCTTGCTATGCGGTTGCGTTTTTGTGAGCTTCGGCCCGCAAAAGTCAAACGGATTGGAGCTTTCGGTGTCGGAAAATCTCAAGGACTGGCAACCGCGTCCGCGCCCGGAGCGCAAGGTGCTGGAGGGCCGCTATGTCAGGCTTGAGCCGCTGAGCGCCGCGAAGCATGGCGATGGCCTCTATGAAGCGTCTTCCGTGGCCGACGTCGATGGCCGCTTCGCCTGGCTGCCCGACTATCCGCCGGAAACCCGCGCCGCCTTCCAGCCTTGGCTGGACAAGGTGGAGGCGAGCGAGGATCCGCTGTTCTTCGCCGTCATCGACAAACCGAGCGGCAAGGTCGCCGGGCGCCAGACGTTGATGCGCATCGATCCGGCCTATGGCGTCATCGAGATCGGCAACATCTATTGGGGGCCGCTCATCGCGCGCAAGCCGGCGGCGACGGAAGCGCAGTTCCTGTTCATGAAATACATTTTCGACGAGCTCGGCTATCGCCGCTACGAATGGAAATGCAACAACCGCAACGAGCCGTCGAAGCGCGCCGCGGAACGGTTCGGCTTCAAGTTCGAGGGCGTTTTCCGCCAGCACCTGATCGTCAAGGGTGAAAACCGCGACACCGCATGGTATTCGATCATCGACAAGGAATGGCCGGCCTTGCGCAAAGCCTACGAGGCGTGGCTCGATCCGGCCAATTTCGACGGTGCCGGCCAGCAGAAACGACGGCTCGAGGATTTTCGCGCGGAATTCGGCGCTTGAGCTGAATCCGGGCATGGGAGTTTGCCATTGGCGCACAGTGACGACGACAGCCGGCACGACGACAGCCGGCACGACCACAGCGGGCACGGCTACAGCGGGCACGGCCACAGCGCGCATAGTCATGGCTCGACCGACAAGAAGCGCGTTTTGATCGCGGCCTGCCTGACGGCGGGCTTCATGGTGGCGGAGGCGCTTGGCGGTCTTTTCACCGGCTCGCTGGCGCTGCTGGCCGATGCCGGCCACATGCTCGCCGACGCCATTGCGCTCGGCCTTGCCTGGTACGCGTTTCATCTTGCGGACCGGCCGGCGACCGTCCGCCTGACCTATGGCTTCGGCCGGGTCAAGACGCTGGTGGCCTACACCAACGGCATCGCCATCTTCGTCATCGCGCTGTGGATCGTCTACGAGGCGTGGGAGCGCCTGCAGACGCCGGCGCCGGTGCTGGGCGGGCCGATGCTGGTGGTGGCGATCCTCGGCCTGCTGGTCAACATCGGCTCCTTCCTGGTGCTGCATGGCGGCGACCGTGAGAGCCTCAACATGCGCGGCGCCATCCTGCATGTGCTCGGCGACCTGCTCGGCTCGGCCGCGGCAATCGTGGCGGCGATCGTCATTCTGGCCACCGGCTGGACCCCGATCGATCCGATCCTGTCGGTGCTGGTCTCGCTGCTGATCCTGTCCACGGCATGGTCGCTGATGCGCGCGGCCGCCCACGTCCTGCTCGAAGGGGTGCCGCCGAGCCTCGACCGGGACCTGATCGCCAGCGACATCGCGACGACGGTCCAGGGGGTGCGCGAGGTGCACCACATGCATATCTGGTCGATCGACGGCACCAGCAGCATGGCGACGCTGCATGCATGCCTCAACGAGGGCGTGGACGCGCACAAGGCGGTCAGCGCGATCAAGAAGCGGCTTGCGTCGGAGCATGGCATCAGCCATGCCACGGTGGAACCTGAATTCGGCCAGTGCGCCGACGACGGCGACGAGCACGACCATGGTCATGACCATGATCACCACCAGGGGCATGACGCGGCTTTGCATCATGGCCATCATCACTGACGCAGGGAATCCAAGCGCCTTGAATCCGAGCTCGACGACCCCTGGCCACGCAGGGACAGCATAATGGATCGCGATAGCAAGAACGCCGCCATCGCCGCGCTGTCGATCATGCTGCTGTTCGGCATTGCCGTTTATTTCCTGCCAAACATCATGCTGGCCCTCGGCGATCTGTCGACCGTGCTGGCCGGCATCTTCGGCACCGCGTTCGTGCTGGCGTTTTTCTTGGTGTTCTGGCTGCGCGCGCGCAGCCAACGCAAAAATCAGAGCAAATAAGGGAAGTTCGACATGCGCATTCTGATCACGGGCGCCGCCGGCATGGTCGGCCGCAAGCTCATTGCACGGCTGGCAAAGGACGGCAGGCTGCGCGGCCAGAAGATCACCGCGCTCGACCTACACGACATCGTACCGCCACAGGCGCCGGCCATCGATGGCGTCAGCATCCACAGCCATACCGGCGATCTCGCCGAGGCGGGCGCCGCCGAGAGGCTGGTCGCGTCGCGACCCGACGTCGTGTTCCATCTCGCCGGCATCGTGTCGGGCGAGGCGGAAGCCAATTTCGATCTCGGCTACCGCGTCAATCTCGACGGCACGCGCGCCTTGTTCGATGCCATCCGCCTGGCTGGGTTTGCGCCGCGCGTCGTGTTCACCTCGTCGATCGCGGTGTTCGGTGCGCCGTTCCCGGACGTCATTCCCGATGAATTCCACACGACGCCGCTGACCTCCTACGGCACGCAGAAGCAGATGAGCGAGGCGCTGCTGGCCGACTATTCCAGGCGCGGCTTCTTCGACGGCATCGGCATCCGGCTGCCGACCATCTGCGTGCGGCCGGGCAAGCCGAACAAGGCGGCCTCCGGCTTCTTCTCCGGCATCATCCGCGAGCCGCTGAACGGTCAGGAGGCGATCCTGCCGGTGCCGCGCACCGTCGTCCATACCCACGCCAGCCCACGCTCGGCGGTGAATTTCCTGATCCATGCGGCCGGGATCGACGGCGCCGCCGTCGGGCCGCGCCGCAACCTGACGATGCCAGGCGTCGCCGTCACTGTCGGCGAGCAGATCGAGGCGCTGGAACGCATCGCCGGGCCGAAGGCGGTGAGCCTGATCCGCGAGGAGCCGGACGAGACGATCTGGGCGATCGTCAAGGGCTGGCCGACGCGGTTCGAGGCGCGGCGGTCAAGGGAACTCGGTTTCAGCGCCGAGAAGAGTTTTGACGAGATTATCCGCGCTCATATCGAGGATGAACTGGGCGGCAAGGTGTATTGATATTCAGGTGATGCCGGCCTGCGAACGGCTGATACCTGCGCTTCCGGTGCTCACGTACTTTAAGTACGCTCCGCTTCGGTTCTCGATATCAACCGTTCTCGGCGCGGCCTGACCTGAACCTCAACACACCTTCGGGCGCTACTTCCGGATCAAACGCCGCCCGTCAGGCTCGCCGACAGCAGCAGCAGTCCGAACAGGAACACGAAGGCGGCGCCGCCGATCTCGACGATCGAATGGATGCGGTTGCCCATGCGGCCGTCGCCGGCGAAATACACCGCCCAGTTCTTTGCGGTCACCGCGATCGTGGCCAGCGCCGAGACGGTTATGGCGGTGCCGATCGACATCGCCAGCACCGACAGCAGGCCGCCGAGCCACAGGCCATTGAGCAGGGCGAAGCTGAGCACGATCAGCGCGCCGGAGCAGGGGCGGATACCGACCGCGGCCACCGCCGTCCAGGCGGTGCGCCAGTCGAAGCGGTCGCCGGACAGCAGCGCCGGATCTGGCGCATGCGAGTGGCCGCAGGTCTCGCAGACCTCGCCCGCCGCGTGCGCGTGATCGTGCGCGCCATGATCGTGGTGATGGTCATGCGCGCCGTGGTCATGATGATCGTGCGAATGCTCATGCCCGTGGTCATGATGATCATGCTGATGCAGCGCGTGCGCCGAATGGCTGTGAGCGGCATGCGAATGGCCCGCATGGGAATGCCCCGCGTGAGCCGCCGACAGGCTGTAGGCGGGACCTCTGCCGAACAGGCGCAGGACGGAGGGGCCGAGCTTGCGCCACAGCAGCCAGGCGCCGAACAGGGTGACGAAGACGAAGCTCATGATCTCCATGAACCAGGCCGCGTCGGTCATCGAGACGGCGGTGCCGCGCAGGACGAAATAGGCGACTGCCATGACCGCGACCGCGGTCAGGCCCTGCAGCAGGGCCGAGACAAACGACAACAGGATGCCACGCCGCAGCGCCACTTCGTTGGCGACCATGTAGGACGAGATCACCGCCTTGCCGTGGCCGGGGCCGGCGGCGTGGAAAATGCCGTAGGCGAAGGACAGGCCGATGAGCACCCAGAGCTTGCTGTTGTCCTGGCGCATCGCCTTCATCGCCGTGGCGAGCGCGCGATAGAATTCCTGCTGCCGCAGATTGATCCACATCAGGATGTGGGCGAACGGGCCGGTGGTCGGCGCCATGCCATCGTTGACGCCGATGCCAAGCGAGCTCTGGGCATGAGCCGAGCCGGCGAAATGCACCATCGCGAAGCTGATGGCCAACAGGCCGAATGCCAAACGCAGGGACGGTCTCATCACCGGGTTCATCCTTCTGGCTGACAGGTCAGTTCGAGCTTGGTGGCAAAGATCTTGCTCATGTCGGTGCCTGTCGGGTCGTTGAAGAAGGCGTCCGTCAGGGTCTTCTGGTTTTCCTTGATGGCCTCATCCGGGTCGGGGCGGACCACCTTGTCGGTGCAGTTCGGGGGCAGGCCCTCGACCGTGATGTTGGCGTCCTCGGTGAAATCGATCGCCGTGTAGAAGGTCGGATCGTAGACGCCGATATCGATCTTGCCGGCGAGCTTGATCGGCGCCTTCGGTTCGGACTCGAACAGGATGATCAGCTGGTCGTTGTCGAAATTGGCCATCAGATGCGGCGGCGGCGTCATCGGCACGTCCTTGCCGTCCTGGGTGACGAGCTGGAAGTAGTTGAATTCGGCCAGCGAGGCGTGGACCGTGTCGGCGACCTCCTTCAACTCCTTGTCGTCAAGCTTCAGGTCGGAATTCTTGTCGAACTCCATCATGACAGTACTGGAAAACAGATCGTCGAAGCGCCAGAGATGGCGCAGCGCTTTCACGCTTTGGTGATCCGGGGAGAGGATCACGTCGAGGCGGGCCTCGGCGAAAACGTGCGGATGCACCTCGGCCGGTCCAACGGCGGCCAATGTCGCCGCCAGGGCCGAAGCCAGCATGATTGCGTGCCGTCTCAGATGCATTCGCGGTCGCGATTCCCTTGGCTTCGGAGAGAAGTGGACAGTTACCAGAAAGGGGGCGAAAATGGGACCGCGCCGCAATTGAAGGCGGTCATGCGGTTTCGCGCGTCCTGAACCACTGGACCAGGAAATCGACGAAGACACGCACCTTGGCGGGCAAATAGCGCCGGTGCGGATAGACGGCGAAAATGCCGGCACCCGACAGGGTGCGGTCATCCAGCACCGTCACCAGCCGGCCGCTCGCAATATCCGGCACGGCGATGAAATCCGGCAGGATGGCAAATCCCAACCCCGACAGGGCAGCAGCCCGCGCCGCCATCGGGCTGTTGACTTCGATCGGGCCGGAGACCGAGACGCTCACCGTATCCTCGCCGTCTCCCTTGAATTGCCAGTTGTTCAAGCCGCGGCCATTGGTGTCGACGATGCAGGGCATGCGGCCGAGATCCTGCGCCCGTACCGGCATGCCATGTTTTGCGATGAGTTCGGGAGATGCGCACAGCCGTGTCGAAAACGGCGCCAGACGCCTGGCGATCAGCGACGAGTTCTCCAGGCGCGAGATGCGCACCGCGAGATCGAAACCTTCCTCGACGAGGTCGACGAAGCGGTCGTCCAGCTGGATGTCGAGCACGATGTCGGGATATTGCTTGGCGAAGTCGATCAGCGACTGGCCGATCGGCGCGTCGGCGAAGGTGCGCGGCGCAGACAGTTTGATCCTGCCGCGCACGTCGCCGGAGGATTCGCGCACGGCGTCGGCAAGACTGTCGACCTCGCGCACGATCTCGGAGGCGCGGCGATAATAGGTGTGGCCGGCCTCGGTCATCGAGAACTGGCGGGTGGTGCGGTTGAGCAGCAGCGCGCCGAGCTCGTCCTCCAGCTCGCGCACATATTTCGACAGCAGCGCCTTGGAGCGGCCGATCTTGCGCGCCGCCGCCGAAAAGCCCTCGGCCTCGACCACGTCGATGAAGGCGCGCATGCGGGTCAGTGTGTCCATGAATCAGGCCTTTCGTGCGGCGTCGAGATTTCGGCCGAGCCGTATCAGGGCAATGTCGCCGCCGGAAGGGCCAGCGACAGGCCGGCCCACCGGTATCTTGCGAGGGTGCAGAAGGGGGTCGAGAGGGTCGTGCGTGCCTGTCATCGTTCGATATCCGGATACGGTGAAACCAACATTGTTCGATGCCGGAATTTTTACAACCTGCGATACGATTTTTATTGATTGTGAATCTCTCTGCCCCTATATCGCGCTTGCCCAAAGTCGCACGTGCCTGTGGGTGTCCGCCGATCCTCTGAATGGTGAGGGAAATCGGTAAGGTAACTGGAGCCAACCCCTCCAGTCGGTTTAGCGGCCAACCGCCAGACCGAGGACACCTTGAAGCAACGACGGTGCGGGCCTTTCTGGTTCTCTGCCGGTTGTCCAAAGACCGGGGTTACTGAAGAGGCACACCATCATTGCCGGCAGTGCGGAACGGGGTTCTCCCAATCCAAGCCAAGGCAGACAAAGCGAACCGAAGCCGGGCAAGGCCAAGGTTCATCGCCGCGAGACGGCGTTTCATGGTTCCGGGGTCTCCACCGGCTGGTTCCATGGATTTCCGTCCCGCCTTTGTCCACCGCGTGTTCGCGAGGCCGACAGCCCGCGTCCGCACCCTTGTGCGCGCCGAAAGGCGTGATGGAGAAACCCGATGGCCACGCAGCGCATCCTCGACTTCCTCGCCACCCGACGTCCGACCGGTCCTTGCCTCGTCGTCGACCTTGATGTCGTGCGCGACAATTTCCGTGCCTTCGAGAAGGCGCTGCCCGATTCCAGGATCTACTATGCGGTGAAAGCAAACCCGGCGCCGGAAATCCTGCGCCTCCTTGCTGCGATGGGCTCGTCCTTCGACACCGCTTCCGTTGCCGAAGTCGAGATGGCGATGGACGCCGGTGCGCCGGCGGACCGCATCTCCTTCGGCAACACCATCAAGAAGGAGCGCGACATCGCGCGCGCCTACCAGCTCGGCATCAAGCTGTTCGCCGTCGATTGCGTCGAGGAGGTCGAGAAGATCGCCCGCGCCGCTCCAGGCGCCCGCGTGTTCTGCCGCGTGCTGACCGATGGCGAGGGCGCCGAATGGCCGCTGTCGCGCAAGTTCGGCTGCGTGCCGGCGATGGCCGTCGACGTGCTGCGCCATGCCAAGGCGCTCGGGCTCGACGCCTATGGCGTGTCGTTCCATGTCGGCTCGCAGCAGACCGACCTGACGGCCTGGGATCGCGCGCTGGCCGACGCCAAGACCGTGTTTTCGACGCTCGCCGAGGAAGGCATCGTCTTGAAGATGGTCAATATGGGCGGCGGCTTCCCGACGCGCTACCTGCGCGACGTGCCGGCGGCCCAGGCTTACGGCCAGGCCATCTTCTCGGCGCTGCGCAAGCATTTCGGCAACGCCATTCCCGAGACCATCATCGAGCCGGGCCGCGGCATGGTCGGCAATGCCGGCGTCATCAAGTCGGAAGTCGTGCTGATCTCGAAGAAGGCGGACAACGACAATGTGCGCTGGGTGTTCCTCGATATCGGCAAATTCGGCGGCCTGGCCGAGACGATGGACGAGGCGATCCGCTATCCCCTAGTGACCGCGCATGACGGCTCAGAAACCGCGCCTTGCGTGCTCGCCGGCCCGACCTGCGATTCGGCCGACGTGATGTATGAGAAGACGCCCTATCCGCTGCCTCTGTCGCTGACCATCGGCGACGAGGTGCTGATCGAAGGCACCGGGGCCTACACGACCACCTATTCGGCGGTCGCCTTCAACGGTTTCGAGCCTCTCCGATCCTACGTGATCTGACGGTCGAAAGAACCGTCGGATCATCCCAGGTGGGCGTTTGTCGCCCATCCGGGCTCGCCTGTGGAACAGTCTCCGCTCGTGAAGGGAGCGCGGAAATGGACATTGCAAATTTCGTTGTCGAAGGCGCTGCGCGCGACATCTCCCCCTTTGAGGGGGAGATGGTCACGAAGTGGCCGGAGGGGTTTGTCTCAGCCGCCTCGACGTCTCTTGGACCGCATGGGGCTAGCGCTTCACGCGCGGCGACCCCCTCTGTCGCCTTCGGCGACATCTCCCCCTCGAGGGGGGAGAGTGCCCGTGCTTTCGCCATCGTTGCCGAAACGCCTGATGACATCGTGGCGCGGGAGGCGTTGCTCGATGCCGCCATGGGGCCGAAGCGCAAGACGAAGTCGTCGGAGAAGCTGCGGCGGGGCCGGCGGCCCTCCGAAGGCCTGGCTTTCGTCGCGCGCGACGCATCGGGCGCCGTGATGGGCACGGTGCGGCTCTGGGACGTCACGCTGGGCGAGGGCGGTCCGGCAGCACTGTTGCTTGGGCCCCTGGCGGTCGCCCCTTCGCTCAAGAGT
The DNA here is from genome assembly GCF_006440955.1 of Mesorhizobium sp. B2-8-1. Taxonomy (NCBI): domain Bacteria; kingdom Pseudomonadati; phylum Pseudomonadota; class Alphaproteobacteria; order Hyphomicrobiales; family Phyllobacteriaceae; genus Mesorhizobium; species Mesorhizobium sp. B2-8-1. Next base: position 421,495 of record NZ_VFTX01000004.1, read on the forward strand.
GCCGGCATCGGCTCGGCGCTGATGCGCCATGCGGTCGCCGAAGCCGCGCGTCTCGGCCACGCGGCGATCCTGCTGGTCGGCGACGCGCCCTATTACGGCCGCTTCGGCTTCTCGGCCGCAAAGACCGGTTCGCTGGCCATGCCGGGCCCGTATGAGCGGCATCGGCTGCTCGCGGTGGAACTGGTGGAGGGCGCGCTCGACGGCGTCCATGGCACGCTGAAGGCCGCGGGGCGCAAGCTGAAGGCGCAGGCGCTGGCGGCCTGAGGCGCTGAGCCCCAAACGAACGAAAAACGCCGCCCGAAACGGCGGCGTTTTCGTTCCGAGGACAGTCTCGGCGGTCTTCTGTCTCAGCCGATCAACTGGCTGAGCGCCATGGCGACAGACATGTCGCCTTCGACCTTTATCTTGCCGGTCATGAACGCCATGGTCGGGTTGAGATCGCCCGATATCAGCGAGTCCAGATCGTCGAGCGAGAGCTTGATGGTACAGTCGGCGGGGCCGTCGGCGGTCGAGACATCGGCGCCGTCGATGACGATGACGCCATCGCTGCCGGTGTCGAATTTCACGGAACGATCGAACCCGCTGCTGGCCACGCGCGACCTGATCTTGTCGGCAATCTCCTGAACGCTCACGCTGTTCTCCTGTCTGGTTGCATCTGCCTGTTCGGTTGCATCTGCTTGTCTGCTTGCATCTGTGGCGCCCCGGCATGATCCGCCCGAAACCCATGCATCTTCGCGGCCACGGTCGCTGCCGCATATAGCTTTGGATTGACGTTTACGTCAATGCGAATTGCAGGGCCTGGTTCTATCGCCGCACCGGGCGAGGGACCGGATCACCGTGCCTGGCCAGTGGCATGCCGGGGGCTCAATGCGACTTGAAGGCCTTGGTCATCTCGGACGCCGTGGCGCCGGCTTCCTGCCGGCGGCGCAGCCAGTTGTCGCGAATCTCATCCTTGCTCAGGAAATTGACCTGATCGACCAGAACCTCATGCACCAGTGTGGCGCCGACGCGTGTGTTGACGGTATCGCGGATCGCGGCGCGGAAGGCGTCGAGGTCGATCGTCTCCTTCTTGGTGAAGTCGATCTGCGGATTGGAATAGAGGTAGGAATAGACCTGATCGGTGATCAGCGCCTCGGCCGGGATCGACAGTTTCTTGATCTGCTCGGGTTCGACCGTGTAGACCAACTTGGTCAGGAAATAACCGTCGATCCTGGCGTTGCGGATCAGCGGCACCGAGATGACCTCGGTCTTGACGTAGTCCAGTCCGCCCAGCATCGGCTTCGGCTTTTCGCCGACGCCGCGGTCGCCGGCGGCCTGGAACGAATAGAACACCGCGCCGAGCGTGGCGACGCAGATCCAGACCGCGATGGCGATGACCTTGACCATTCAGGCACCCGAGCCGGCGACCACCGCGCGCTAACCGCGCGCCCGGCCGAATTCGCCGGCGGAATAAGTGCCGTCGGTTTCGGCGCGCTGGATGGCGGTGCGCAACAGGCCTGCGACCTCGTTGACGGCGCTCAGATGCGCCAGGATCGCCGCCTCGTTCTTCGCCAGCTTCTGGCGAAGCCGGACAAGACCTTCGCGGTGCTGTTCGAGGAACTCGGCTTCGCTGCCACCGCGCATGGCACGGGTCAGTTCATAGAGATAGCGGCTCTTGCGCGCGTTCGATGCCTTGAGGTCGTAGCCGGTGTCGCTGCGCAGCCCGGCCGTTTCTTGCTCGACGACTTCCTCGATGCGGCCGATGATGGCGGCAAGGTTTCCGGGCCGCGCGAGTGCGACCGGGGCTTCCGATGTGGCCGTGCGCGCCGGCAGGTTGGCGGTGAATTCCGAAAAGTCGGCCATGGCGTTTCCCAGTCTAGATCTTGATGTCTGTCTTTGTGGTCGTTTCATCGCCGGTCATGGACCTGGCGGCCTTGCGCTGCAGTTCCTGGACGAGCGAGGTGGACAGACGGCTCTGCCGGTCGATCTCGGTCTTTTCAGGCCCGCCGGAGACTGGGCCGATCGGCACCTTGCGCTTGCCTTCGAGATAATGGTCGGCGAGCAGCGATTTGGCGATGCCGATGCCGCCGCGCTCGGCCATGACGTCGGCGACGCGCTCGGCGAGCTGCGATTTCCACATGTCGCCGGCCAGGCCCTTGCCGTACACGCCCTCGGTGTCCTTGGGCATCATGTTCTGGATGAAGGTCTGGAGCACCATGGCTTCGAATTTCTTGAACTTCTTGGATGGATCGGCCGCCATGGCCTGGTCGGCGGTGGCGCGCGACAGCATCGTCCCGGCCGAAGCGGCCTCGACCGAAAAGCTGCCGGCAACGCCGCCCGCATGCCTGGTCAGTGCGGCGCGCGCGGCCGCGAGATCCGCCGGCTCGGCTGCTCGGACAACATCCATCACGATGTCGCTGGGTGGAGAGATCGCCAAGAAAGTCGGCCTTTTATCGGTTTTCCTTGGCCAGACCATGCCTCAACAAGCTTGTGGCAGGCTTGCGGGCGGAGGAAGGAAGGCCAGGGTTCTCTGTATCCAGCCGCGTAGCCAGAGTTTCAACAACGCATGTCGCGTAAAAAGTGGCTTCCGGTTTTGGGAGAACGACCTGCAGAAAGCGTCTCGCCCGAATCCGTTCGAACGCGAGGGGCTTCAGGACGGGGGAAGACCGGCCCTCGACAGCATTTCAAGGAACCGGGAATGGTGATGATCCTTCACATAGCGCGGCACAAAGCCAGGGCAGACATTGCTCAGATTGAGATGCGGAAGTTGTGACAGGCAATGATGGATGGCCCGCGACGCTTCATCGCGATTGCCGGTTGCGGCCGCGGCTGCGGCCCAATAAAGCGCGCCACGAACGAAGCCCGGCTTTGTCCTGACCACCTTGCGCGCGACCTCGAGCGCCCGCTGATCGTCTCCGCCGGCAAACAGCGCCATAACGAGCCCGTGGTGACGCCAGTAGTCGATGACGTCATGGGTTCCCAGCCGGATCGCCTCGTTCGCCTCGCGCACGGCTTCGCTGACCTGCCCGCGCAGCGCGAAGAGCATCGCAATATCGCCGTGGCCGCTCGGATAATTTGGGTTGAGGCTGATCGCGTGCCGGCATTCGACGATCGCCTCGTCGATACGACCGCAACTTTCGAGAGCGAATGACAAGATGCACCGGGCAATTTCATCGTCCGGCACCGCCCGCACCGCGGCCTCGGCAAGCGCCAGCGTATACTCGATATTGCCCTGCTCGCGGGGCAGCGCGCCAAACGCGATGCCCATGGAAATCATGATCGAGAGCGTCCGCTTCGCACGGGCGTTGTCGGGCCCTGTCGAGAGCGCCTTCGTCGCAAGTTCCATCCCGACCAGCAGCGAGTCGTGGGTCATCTCAAAATATTTCATGAGCGCCTCGTTCACCAACCTGCGCACTTCAGGGGGACCAGGCGGACTCTTGTCGCGGACCTTCCAGTTGGTCAGTTGAAGTTCGAGGATCACCGCCAGAACGACGGACTGGGCGATCCTGTCCTGGAATTCGAGCGCATTCTCGGACTGGCCGTCGAACTTCTGGGCCCAGACATGATGACCGCCGACGGCATCGACAAGCTGGATGTTCACCCTCAACCCATTGCCGGATCTCTGGATGCTGCCGCTGAGCACATATTGTGCCCGCAGCGCTCCCGGCGCGTTACCTTCTTGGCGCAGGCCGACCTTATCTGTGGGGGGAGCCGCGGAGAGCACGACATAGTCGGCCACCTCGGAAAGGGCTGTCGTGATGTCCTGGACCAGTCCCTTGGAGAAAAAATTGTCGCCTTGTTTTCCGGTCAGATTGGTGAAGTCGGCAACGCCAATGGAGGGGTGTCCGAGGCGATGGCTGGCCGCAACACCACTTGCCGACGGCGCGTGTGGCGCCGTGTCGGAAGCAAGCAGCAGGGACTGCCATAGTGCCCGCGTCTCTGGGCCGGCTTCGACGCCGAACTCCTTCTTCAGCATGCTTCTGCAGGCCTCGTATGTCCTGAGCGCCTTGTCGCGTTGACCACAAGCAAGGAGCAATTCCATCTTGAGCCGATAGGATTCTTCCCGCGCCGGATCCATGGCCAGGACGCGATCGGCCAGGACGAGGCCCGCTTCAGCGTCGACGAGGCGAGCCAGTTTCTCGAATGATTCAAGCGCACGACCGAGCAACTTGTCGCGTTCCGACGCGACCCAGTCGTCGAAGCCATTGCTTCCCACATGGAGACCGTCGAGAAACGGGCCAGTGTAGTTCGCCAGAGCCTTTTCGAGTTCCTGCGCGGAGCGGGCCGATAAACCCGTCTCGAACTCCTCCACATCGACCCGAAACGCCTCTGGCCTGAGGTGGATCAACTCTCCGGTGGAATGGATAAGATCGACACCCGAGAGATCGCGGCGCAGGACGCTGAGGGTTTGGCGAAGACTGTTGCGCGAATGCCCGCCATCGCTGTCGCCCCATAGCAGGTCAGCCAGTTTTTCCCGCGTCGCTGCCATGCCCGGACATCGGGCCAGATAAGCAACGATTGCCGGGCCGCGTTTCCCGACCAGTCGAAGCGGGCCAGTTGTTTCAATACGGAAGCCGCCGAAGAGTGAGATTCTATTTGCAGCGCCGCCGTCGTCACTTTGCATCTGCTGCCTCAGCCTGACGAAATTCTAACGCAAATCTAACGTTCCGCAATCGTCCGTCACCGCGCTTCAAACGCCCCCGTGACGGCATGTCATTTAGACTTCGCTAAATTAGGCGGCCAAGTCAACGCAATGCTTGGTTCAAGGGGGGCGCGTGTCCAGAACAAGAGCCAATTTGCTGCTGCTCCTTGCAGCCGCATTGTGGGGCTTCGGCAACGTCTCGCAAAAGACGGTGCTGGTCCATCTCGACGCCATGAGCGCGGTAAGTCTGCGTTGCCTGATCGGCGGGCTGCTGGTGCTGCCCTTTGTCTTGACCGAAAGGCGAGTGGCGATCGGGGCGGGCTATTTTCCGAGCCTGGCCAGGGTGGGCGCGCTGTTCGCCATCTCCATCACGCTTCAGCAGCTTTGCTATGTCGGAGCCTCGGTCACCAATGCAAGCTTTCTGGTGAGCACGGCAACCGTAATGACACCTCTGGCCGCCTGGTTGCTCGTCGGCGAGCGTCCGACAGCGGGCCTCACGATCGCTGCCGGGCTGACCCTGGTCGGAGCCCTGCTTTTGTCGGATGGGATCGGCGGCCTCGGCAGCGGGGATCTCACCGCCATCCTGTCGGCTGCCTGCTATGCGCTCTGGGCGGTCGAGCTCGGCCGGCACATGCAGGCCCATGCGCGGCCGTTCACCGCCGCCGCCGCACAATTCCTCGGCGCCGCAGTCTTCGCCCTGCCGCTTGGGGCAATGCAAGGCAACCTGTCGCTGGCCGCCGCATTCGCAGCCGGTCCGGAATTGGCGATACTCGGCGTCTTCTCCACCGCGATAGCCTTCGGCATACAGACGGTTGCCCTCCGCTTCACGCCGGCCAGCCACGCCGCCGTGATCGTCAGTGCCGAAAGCGTTTTCGGGGCGCTGGGCGCGGCGATCTTTCTGGGCGAGCGGAGTTCGTGGCCGGGCGCCTTGGGAGCCGCGATCATTCTCGGTGCGATCCTTTCCGTAGCACGATCGAACCGAACGCCGCAGGCACGTGAGTCCTTGCGGACCGCTTCGAACCAACTCTTCGACATTGCCCCTGCCTTTGCAACAGCGCCGGCAAGCGGGGCAGGCGAACGCCGCGTCAACAGTTCAGGTCCGGTGGAGGAATGCGATGACCACTGCCGCTGATGCGAACGTCGCCGTGTCGAGCGCGGCCGGACAGGCCGCGGGGGCGCTGCGATGAATGCGTGGACAGTCCTTCTTCCGCTCGCACATTTGAGATCGGCCCTTGGTGCCCGCATGAAGGGACCCGGCGGCTATTACAACAGTGGCAACGCGCTTGGCCTCGTCGTAGGTCTTGCAACCCAAATTGCGGCCGCGCCAGTCGGCCAGCATGAGGAAAGCGCTGTCATCGCGGCGGTGATGGACTATTTCGCAGGCAGCCATGGCACTGTTGCGCTCACCTTGGCTACCCTCGTCTTTTTCTGCGGCGGCGAAGCCTACCACCGGGCTTGGGCAAAGCCGGATGTTCCCGATCCCACCCTCAATCGTCTGGGCGACTTCCTCTCGGGACTAGGCGCAATCGGGCTCGGCACCGCGCTCTTGCTGCTCGGCGACCCGCTGCTTGCGGCGACCTCCGGCCTGCTGCATGCGCTCGGCAAGTTCGGCAGCACCTTTCACAGCCCGGGTAGGCGGGTTCCGGTGTGGCCGACCGCCTGGCCCGATCCGTTCCGCAGTGCGGTTCTCGCCAGCAGGTTGCCGGCAGTGGTGGCGACAACCGTCGCCCTCGGCCAGGCTTTGCCGGCGGTCTGGTCGGGCGAGTCCTTCGCGGCACTCATCATGCCGCTGACGTTACTCGGCTGTTATCTTTTGTGGACCAAGGCCGATCTGCTGCTGTTCGGCGTTGGGTCCAAGGTCCCTCGTCAAATTTCCACATGTTGAAAATGGGCGGCTTTGACAACGATCGGTTGTCGAGATGGAGAATGGGCATGTTTACAGATATGTATCAGGACGCCGGTCCCTCTTCTGGAGCGGTCTCCTTTCGCGGGCGGGTGCAGTCGATAGGCCGGGGCAATCTTTTTTCGCCGACAAAGACATCGGGAAGGGGGCTGGCAAGCCGAGCCAATTCACTCCTGAGGCTGGCGGGGATACTTGCAGCTTCTGCGTTCTGGAATCTCCCGGCGCATGCAGCGAATGTCGACGTCGCCATCGTGTTCGCGGTCGACTTCTCGGCATCGATTGATCCAAAGATCGCCGATCTGCAACGCGAGGGACATGCCGCGGCACTCACTTCGCCCGAGATCATCGCCGCCATCGGCCGGAATTACGTCGGCTGCATCGGCGTGGCCTACTTTGAATGGTCGAGCCCCGGACACGCACGCACCATACTGCCGTGGACAAGCATCTGCGGACTGGAAGATGCAAGAGCGGCGGCGGCGGAGATCAGCAGGAAAGGGGATACCGGCGTCATCCGTCGAGGGCGATCCGGAACATCGGTTTCCTCGGCTATCGACATTGGCAGTCTTCTGTTGGACCAGTTTCCTGGAAATGCCGCCAAGAAGGTCATCGATATCTCCTCCAATGGTGAGAACAACGACGGACTTCCTGTTCAGCCGAGCAGGCTGAACGCCATTGCCAAGGGATATACGATCAACGCGATCGCCATTCCCACCGAAGACGACGATCCCGGCAATCCGCTGGCATCTTATTTTGCCAAATCGGTCATTGGCGGTTCCCAGGCCTTCGTCATGACGCCAAAAGGGCCAAACGACTACAGCACGGCGCTTCGCCGCAAGCTGGTCACGGAAGTAAGCATGAACAACGAAGGGCAATTCCCGCAACCGGCGGACGGGCGCTCTTCTCAACCGTAATTCCGGACAGTGGCGCATTGCTGCACGTCCGCGTAGGGGCCGAGAGCAGACGGCGGCTCCTGGCATCTATCCACGGCCGCTCGTCGATCTTGACCTCGGCCCGGTTGATCGGGGCACCCCAGGCGGCTCCGACGATCCGATAATCGCCGCCGATATGAGTCACCCGAGCCGGCGCCGATTTGAGGCCGGCTCAGCCGCGGCGACCCTCATGCCACCGCGGCGGTGGGACGCGGCTCATCCGATCGAGCGGAGCACACCACCGTCGACGCGCAACGCGGCGCCGGTGGTCGCCGAGGCCTGCTCGGAGCAGGTGTAGACGACCATGTTCGCGACTTCCTCGGTTGTCGCGAACCGGTTGATGAGCGTGGTCGGACGCAGCGATTTCAGGAAATTATGCTCGGCGTCCGTTTGCGTGATGCCCTGCTCCTTCGCGGTGGCCTTCATCCAGTCGCCGAGAATCTCGGAGTCGGTCGGCCCCGGCAGGACAGCGTTGACCGTGACGCCGGTGCCACCGACAAGTTCGGCCAGCCCGCGCGACACGGCCAGCAACGCGGTCTTGGTCATGCCGTAGTCGATCATCTCCTTGGGGATCGCGAGCGCGGATTCGCTACTGATGAAGACGACCCGTCCCCACCCGCGCTCGACCATACCCGGCATATAGTGGCGCGCGGCGCGCACGCCGCTCATCACGTTGAGCTGGAAGAGGTCGAGCCATGCGGCGTCGTCCTGCTCGAAGAAGCCATTGGGACGCGCAGTGCCAACATTGTTGACGAGGATGTCGGCATCCGGCGCCTGCGCCGCGAGCGCCGCCGAGCCCTCGGCCGTCGCGAGATCGGCGGCAATGCCGGTGAGGTCGGCGTCAGGCAGCAGCGCGCGCAGTTCCCGGAGCGTCCCGGCGACCCGCTCTTCAGTACGTCCATTGACGACGACGGCGGAGCCTGCGCGCGCCAGCCCTTCGACGATCGCGCGACCGATGCCGGCGGTCGATCCGGTGACGATGGCCTTGCGGCCCTTGAGTTCGATGTTCATGCCCTTGATCTCCGATTATAGGTGGCCGGACGACCGGACGGATGGCCCGGAGGTCAGCTGATGCCGCTCAGCTAGATAAGCCGCGCGAGCGCACGCAGGCGTTCCGAATGCTAGTGCCGAAGGACGCCGAGCCCGGGCTCTTGCCAGGGACACCGCCATTTCCTGGCGGGCGAACATACGGGCCAGCGCCTGGCCAACAGCCCCAAATCTATGATCGAATAGCTCATCGCAATTCTCCTTCGGGGGGCGGACGCATCGCCGCTGCCTCACGCCAAGAGGTAGGCGTGCCCAAGCGCGCCATGCAGTCGGAAGATACGCATTACGGTGGTGCGAAATTGCACCGGGAGCTTCACATGACGACGCGAACTTCTCCATGATCGACTGGGACGGTATCCGTTACTTCTTCGCAGTCGCGCGCGACGGTTCGGTCCGAGCGGCGAGCAATGGATCAGGCGCCGCTGCCCGCATGGTTCAGATGGCGACTGTCTCGCGAACCTGATTGGCCGCCGCATCCAGAAAAGCCTGCGCGAGGTCGGGGTCGTTGACCACCCGCGAGAGCATGACCGCGCCGACCATTGTCGAGAGAACGGCCATTGCCTTGTCGCCGGCCTTTTCGCTGTCGTCCTCGCCAACCCAACTGCCGAGCATCTCGAGGTACTCCTTGATGCCGGCCTCGAATGAGGCCTTCACCTCGGCGCCTTGCCTGGCCGCATCCGAGCCGAGCGCTACGACCGGGCAGCCGTCCATCTTTTCCGCCCGATGATCCATACTGAGGTAGAATGAGATCACCCCGTCGAGCGGTTTCCCAGGGTTTGCCGCTGTCGCGGCCGACCACTTGTCGGTGGCGCTTTCCATCGCGCGCCTGGATGCCTGCGCCGCCAAGTCGTCCTTTGACTCGAACTGCTTGTAAAAGGCGCCCTGGGTCAGCCCGGCGCCCTTCATCAGATCCTTGAGGCCAATGCCGTCAAAACCTCGCTCCCGAAAAAGGCGGCTTGCCACATTGATCACGGTTTCGCGGTTTTCCGCGGCCTGAGTGCGACTTACGCGCATCGCCATCTCCTTTTTTAGATTGCATTCGTAATCTATACATTATATAGAGGTCGAACGCAATCCAAAAAAGGAGATATGAGATGATCCGCAAAACCCTGAGTGCGTCCGTTCTGGCCGCGATGTTTCTTGCGAAACCGGCTTTTGCCGAGGAAGCGACCATCGGACGCCCGATCGAAGCTGCCAGCCTGCACGAGGGACAGCTCGACATGGTGGTCTACTACGTCCCGGTCAACGGCGACCTGCTGGAGGTCACCACCACCTTCGCGCCGAAGATCGGAGGTGATCCGCTGCGCTTCGTCATGGGCCTTGCTGACGGCGACTCCGTGGCCTTTTCCATGCCGGGCCATCAGGATTCGCTTTATGCGTTCTCAAGGTCGGGCGAGGAGGTCACGATCTCGACCGAGACCGACACATACCTGCGAGCCGACGCGACAATGCGCTGACGCGCAGACCCTGCATGGTGTCGGCTGCGTCCGAACAGCTTGCCACAGGTGCCTTCGATCGCACTACCGAATGAGTTGGAGGAGAGTGATATGCTATATAGTTATTTTGTCGAGAAATCGATCCGAAAGAGCTTCGATGACGTCAACAATCATCGCTGGGATGCGGCGGTGAAAGCACTCGCGCCGCATGTCCATCATCGGGTTGGCGGCGCCCACGCGCTTGGTGGAGAGCGCCACGACAAGGAAGCCCTGCGCCGCTGGTTTGAACGCCTCGGCCGTGTTCTGCCCACCCTCCATCTCACGGTCAATCACATCTGGGTGGAGGGCTGGCCATGGCATACCACTGTGTTTGCCCAGTGGGATGGCACCGCGACCCTGCTCAACGGCGACACGTCGTACATCAACCGAGGTCTCCACGTGTTTACCCTGCGGTGGGGCAGGGTCCATGCGCTGGAGGAATTTTACGATTCACAGGCAGCGGCTCGCGGTCTTGCCCTCCAAGCGGCAGCGGGCCTCGAAGAAGCTGCCGCCGAACAGATAACAAGCTAGCTGAAACGTCGCCTTTTTACGATCCTCCGCAATGCGGAGGCTCGGCACATTCTTCGACAGGCTGTACGGGCGGCTTCTGGGTAGACGCGAAATTGCATCCATAGCCCGTACGAGGCGCAAAGCGGTCAGTCAGGATTCCGCTGCGAAGGCTTGCTTTGCGTCCAGACCTCCTCCTCTACTCCTGTCCCCGCTTCTGCGCGATCAGATCGAGGCGTTCGCGGTCGGAGCGTTCGCGTTCGTCGCGGTTGCGCACGTCCTTGTAGGCGCGCTCGACCATGTTGGTGCGCGCGGTTGCCGACGCGACGAGGCCGGCCTCCTTCCTGGCGCTTTCGAGGTTCGCCTCCTGGCGCACGACGGCCTGGGCGATGCGGCGGTGGTAGAGATCGGGGAAAAGGCCGGAGAGGGAATTGTCCTTGTCGAAATGCTCGACCAGTTCCTTGGCCTCGGCTTCGGCGGCATTTGCGGCGGCGAGGAGGGTGGCGTGGCGCGTCTCGTGCAGCGCCTTCAACTGTTCCTGAACCTTGACCAGCTTCTTCAGGCGGTCCTTGCGCGTGCTCATGTCACCTCGCCAGCGTCAGGTCGACAAAGCCGTCGACGAACAGCGACAGCATGGAGCCGACGGCGAAATAGAAGATGAGCATGCCGCCGGCGATGACGAAGGGCTGAGAGATGAAATAGATCGGGATCTGCGGCGTCAGCTTGTTGACGAAGCCGATCGTCAGGTTGACGAGAATGGCATAGGCGACGAAAGGGCTGCCGAGGCGGATGACCAGGAAGAAGGTGTCCGACACCGTGTCGGCGACATCGACCAGTGCCGCCTGCGGGTTGAAGAAGACGTTGACCGGCGCGACCGTATAGGACGTCACCAGCGCGCGTATGATCTCATGGTCGAAGTCGAAGACGAACAGCAGCAGCAGTGCCGAGAACGAGATCATGGCGGCGAGCGCCGCCTGCGGTTCGGGCTCCTCGATCGCTGGCCCGCCCGAGCCGCCATAGCCGATCAGCATGGCGATGGCCGACCCCATGAAGCGCAGGGCTTCCATGTAGAGCCTGGTCATGGCGCCGATCAGACCGCCGACCAGGAGTTCGGAAACGATCATCGGCACCAGGATCTGCGGACGCGGATCGACGAAGGGAAAGATCTTGTCCCACAGGAAGGCGAGCAGGCCGCCGGTGGCGGCGACCGCAACGAACAGCCTGACCTGCACCGGGATGCGGGCGCTGGACAGGCCGGGCATCAGCATGAAGCAGGCGCCGATGCGGCAGAAGGCGAGGAACGCCGCGATGACGACCGCTTGCGAGAGAACGCTCACGATATGGTCCCGAGCACCCTGATCTCGACGCCCTTGGCGATTTCGACATGCGAGAGCACCGGCAGCGTGGTGAACAGCCGCTCGATGATCATGCGCACATAGGGGCGCGCGTCGGGCGCGGTGACGAGGACGAAACGCTCGCCGGCTTCGAGGAATTTCTTGATCGCCTTGGTGGCGTCCTGGCCGAATTCTTCCAGCTGGCGCGGATCGATATCGAACTCGCGCACCTCGCCCTTGGCGTCGCGCTTGAGGCTCTGGTGGAAGGCGAGGTCCCAGCGGTTGCCGAGACGCAACACCTTGAGCACGCCGCCCTCCGAAAGATCGCCGCAGATCTGCTGCGCCATGCGGATGCGGACATGCTCGACGATCTGCTCGGTGCGGCGCACATGCGGCGCGATCTCGGCGATGGCCTCGATGATCAGGTGCAGGTTGCGGATCGAGACACGCTCGGCCAGCAGCAGCTTCAGCACTGCCTGCAGGCCGGGATAGGAGATGTGCGTGGTGCAGATCTCGTCGGCGAGCTTGCGGTATTCCTGATCCTGGCGCTCGAGCAGCGCCTTCATGTCCTTGTAGGACAGGAGCTGCGGCAGGTTGTTGCGGATGACCTCGGAGAGGTGGGTGAGCAGCACCGACATGTTGTCGGCGAAGGTGTAGTTCTCGCGCTTCAGATCCTCGGCGAATGTTTCCATGACGGAATAGGCGCGCATGCCGAAGGCCGGCTCGCGGATCTCCTCGCCCGGAATTTCGGGAACGTCGCGGTTGCCGAGCAGCACCATGATCTCGCCGACGCGCATCGAATATTCGGCGACCACCGTTCCGTGCACCTTGATCTGATAGCTTTTCGGCGGGATGGCGAAATCGTCGGCGACGCGCACTTCGGGCACGACGAAGCCATATTGCTGGGCGAACTTCTTGCGCATCTTGGCCATGCGGAAGACCAGCTCCTGATGCGAGACCAGCAGCCGGGTCGAAAGCTGCTTGCCGATCAGAAGTTCGATCTCGGCGGTGGCCAGCGAGGCCTTGACCGAGTTCTTCTCTTCCTCGGCCTTGGTCGCCTTCTCCTGGTTCTTCAGCGCCTCGGCCTCGGCCATGGCCCGGTTGTGGCGCATCGGAATGACATAGCCGAGGCCGGCCATGCCGCCGGCGAGCGCGAAGAAGGGGAAGAAGGGCAGGCCGGGCATCAGGCCGAGCAGCACCAGCAGCGCCGCCGCCACATAGAGCGCTCGCGGATGCGCGCCGAGCTGGCCGAACACGGCCTGGTTCGTCGAACCGCGTGTACCGCCCTTGGAAACCAGCAGGCCGGCGGCGAGCGAGACGATGAGCGCCGGGATCTGGGTGACCAGACCGTCGCCGACCGACAGCTTGATGAACACGTCGGCGGCCTCGCCCATGCCCATGCCGTGCCTGATATAGCCGATGGCGATGCCGCCGACGATGTTGATGGCGGTGATGATGAGGCCGGCGATGGCGTCGCCGCGGACGAATTTCGAGGCGCCGTCCATCGAGCCGAAGAAGGAGGATTCCTCTTCCAGCTCGCGGCGGCGCAACTGCGCTGTCTTGTCGTCGATCATGCCGGCGGAGAGGTCGGCGTCGATCGACATCTGCTTGCCGGGGATGGCGTCGAGGGTGAAACGGGCGCCGACCTCGGCGATACGGGTGGCGCCCTTGGTGATGACGATGAAGTTCACCACGATCAGGATCATGAAGACGATCAGGCCGATGACGAAATCGCTGGCCATCACCAGTTTGGAGAAGCCGGCGATGACGTAGCCGGCGGCGTGCGTGCCTTCATTGCCGTGCGACAGGATCATGCGCGTGGTGGCAATGTTAAGCGATAGCCGCAGCATGGTGGCGATGAGCAGCACGGTCGGAAACGAGGAGAAGTCGAGCGGCCGCTGGATCCACAGTGCCACCATCAGGATCAGCACCGAAAGGGCGATCGAGAAGGCAAGGCCGACGTCGATCAGAAAGGCCGGGATCGGCAGGAACAGCACGGCCAGGATGATGACGATGCCCAGCGCGAAGAAGACGTCGCGACCGTTCTTGGCCACGGCGCCGGGCTGGATGCTTTCGCTTATCGCCATTCTAGTCCTCGAAAACCGTGGGCTGCCGAGCATGCGACAGCCCGGCGAGGGTAGCTGGCCAAGCTTGCGCGAGGGTGGGAGAGTGGCCTGCCCAACCATCGAAAGGAAATCTCATGCTGCTGGTCATCGGCACGGTTCGTCTGCCACCCGACAAGCTCGAACAGGCAAGGCCAGCGATGGAACGCATGGTTGTTGCCAGCCGTGCCGAGCCCGGTTGCCTCGCATACTCCTATGCGCGGGATGTCCTCGACGCCGGGTTGATTCGGGTCACGGAAGTCTGGAGTGACAGGGCGGCGCTCGACGCACATTTCGCCGCGCCGCACCTTGTGGACTGGCGCGCAAGCTGGCCGGCGCTCGGCATCGGCGAGCGCAATCTCGTGCTCTACGAGGCCGGCGACCCGAAGCCGACCTGACCATCGGCGGCCGGACGGGCTCCCTCCCAAAGGGCGCGCGGGCGCCGTCATTGTGGTTGCCATGCGGTGCCGCTCGGCGTATCAGCACGGCAGTGTTTTCAATGCCTTGCTGATGTCGGCGAGCCGCTCCGGTGCTTACCAAAAACCAATCGCCCAGGAATCAACCGCAAGTCTACGCTCGCCGGCTGCGCGCGGTGCTCATCAATTCGATCCCGCTGCTCGAAGCGCGAGGCATCGCGGTTGTCGTCCTTGCCGGCATCGTCGGCGTCATGGCGGGCATACTGGTCACCGCGATGAGCCAGATCGTGCAGGACCTGCACGGGCTGTTGTTCGGCGTACAGCCCGGCGGCCGGCTTTCCGGCATGTTCTCGCTCGCCCACCCCATGCAGGCCCTGATCCCGGCGATCGGCGGCATCCTGCTCGGGCTGACGGTGATCTGGCTGAGAAAGCGGAGATTTCGCACGCCTGTCGACCCGATCGAGGCCAACGCGCTCTATGGCGGTCGCATGTCGCTGACCGATACGTTCATCATCGCCGGCCAGACCATGATCTCCAGCGGTTTCGGCGCCTCTGTCGGGCTGGAAGCCGGCTATACGCAGGTCGGTTCCGGCCTGGCTTCGCGGCTGGCGCGGCTGTTCAAGCTGCGCCGCAATGATGTCCGCATCCTGGTCGGCTGCGGCGCCGCCGGCGCCATCGCGGCGGCTTTCGATGCGCCGCTGACCGGTGCTTTCTATGGTTTCGAACTGGTCATCGGCATCTATTCGGTCGCCAATGTGGTGCCTGTCATGACGGCGGCGATCTCCGCCTCGCTCACCGCCGAGATGTTCGGCGGCGTGCCGTTCCCGCTGGAGCTTGCGGGCCTGCCGGCACTCACGGCCAGCCAGTACGTGCCCTTCCTGCTGCTTGGACTGCTTGGCGGGGCCGCCTCGATCGCCATCATGCATCTGGTGACGCTGGTCGAACGCGCCTTTGCCAAGCTGTCGGTCGACGCCTCGCTGCGTCCCGTCATCGGCGGCGTCATCGTCGGCCTGCTCGGGCTGGTCACGCCGCAGGTGCTGTCGAGCGGCCACGGCGCGCTGCATCGCGAATTCGCCATGAACTATGGGCTGAGCGTGGTGGCCAGCGTCTTCGTGCTGAAGCTGGCGGCTTCCGCGATCTCGCTGGGTTCGGGGTTTCGCGGCGGACTGTTCTTCGCTTCGCTGTTTCTTGGCGCCCTGCTCGGCAAGGCATTCGCCGATGTGATGGCTTTCATCTCGCCGTCGACCGGCATCGATTCCGCCGTCGCTGCCGTCGTCGGCATGACATCGCTGGCGGTCGGCGTCGTCGGCGGGCCGCTGACGATGACGTTCCTGGCGCTGGAATCGACCCGCGACCTGACGCTAACCGGCGTCGTCCTGGCGGCCTCGATCATGGCGGCGATCCTGGTGCGCGAGACCTTCGGCTACTCCTTCTCGACGTGGCGCTTTCATCTGCGCGGCGAAACGATCCGCAGCGCCCATGACGTCGGCTGGATGCGCAGCCTGACCGTCGGCTCGATGATGCGCAAGGACATCAAGACCATCAATGCCGACACGACGCTTGCGGCCTTCCGCAAGCAGGTACCGCTGGGCTCGGCCCAGCGCGTCATCGCCGTCGACGCGGGTGACCAGTATGTCGGCGTGCTGATCGTTGCCGAACTGCACAGCGACCTGTCCGACGGCGAGACGGCGGTGCGCGACCTCGCGCAATACAAGGATGCCGTCCTGGTGCCGAGCATGAACGTGCAGTCGGCCGCCGAGACCTTCCAGCGGGCCGGCGCCGAGGAGCTGGCCGTGGTCGAGGATTTCACCGACCACATCGTGCTCGGACTGCTGACCGAGGGCCATCTGATGCGGCGCTATGCCGAGGAGCTGGAAAAAGCGCGCCGGGACTTGTCGGGCGAAGGGTAGGTCGGGCGAAGGTAGGCTGCCGAGCCGGCCTAGCTGAGCTCGTGCAGGGCGAAGCTGCCGTGGCCAAGCTTGTTCTCCGCCCTACTTCAGCAGATCATGGCCGACCGCGCACCATATCCGCCGCTCAACACGTTAAAGCTGGTTTCGAAGGACATCTGGATCGTGGATGGCCCGGTCATCCGCTTCGGCATGCCTTGGCCGAAAATGCGGGTTCCGACGCGGATGACCGTCATCCGCGTCAACGATGGCGATTTGTTCGTCCATTCACCCACCTTGCTGACAGGGAGCCTCGAGGCCGAGATCGCTGGATTGGGCAAGGTCCGCCACATCATCGGGCCGAACCGGATCCACTATTGGTGGATTCCGATGTGGCGCAGGGCCTTTGCGGATGCGGGCATCTGGCTGGCACCGCGGATTCGCGAGCAGGCGGGCGACAGGATCGATTTCGAGGCGAACGAGCTTGGTGCCGAGAGCGGCTACCCGTGGGACGATGACCTCAAGTCGCTGCCGGTGGAAGGCAGCTTCATGACAGAGATGGTTTTCTTCCATTCCGTCAGCCGAACATTGATCCTGACAGACCTGATCGAGAACTTCGAACCGCGGAAGCTTGGCTGGCCGTGGCGCTGGCTTGCCAGGGCGGCTGGTGTCGTTGATCCCGATGGCAAGACGCCGCGCGATTTGCGATTGACCTTCCCCAGGGGGCAACTCAAGGCGGCAGTCGAAAAGATGATAGAATGGAATCCGGAACGCGTGATCATGGCGCACGGCCGTTGGTACGAACACGATGGCGTCGCCGAACTGAAGCGCGCGTTCCGCTGGCTGGGTCCGCTCTAACGCTTTGTCTGATGCAAGCCCGGACGAAAACGTCTTCGCGCTTTCCTGCACTCCTAATGCTCGATCGGCCCCTTTGCCATGACCAGCGCCGTGCCCGCGGTTGTCGGGCGCTCGATCACGCGGCGCACCCGCGGCGGCTCGTCGCCGCTGTGCAGTGCCCGCAGGCGCTCGCCGACCATGGCGTCGGCTTGGGTGATGCGGCCGTTGTGCCTGACATATTCGAGCCAGGTCGGCGTGTGGTAGTGCTCGATCCAGATCGCCGGATTTTCGAGATCGCGCGCCAGCGTCCAGTTGCGGGCACCGTCGCGGCGGCGGATGCGGCCGCGCTCGGCCATGGTGGCGAGGAACTCCGGCACGTCCTCGTCGCGGATGATGTATTCGATCATGATGGCGATGGGGCCGCTGCGCGGCTTCAGGTCGAGCGCGAGGTGCGGCTCCTTGAAGCGGTTGAGCGGATCGAGGTTCAGCACCTGCTGCTGCGGCAGCGGCAGCACGAGGCCGATGGCGCCGCCAGCCAGCATGGCGATGGCCGCCGCGATCAGCGCTGTCCCGGCGCCATGCGCGTCGGCGACGATGCCCCAGATCCAGCTGCCGAGCGCGATGCCGCCGAAGGTCGCGGTCTGATAGACCGACAGCACCCGGCCGACGACCCAGCGCGGCGTTGCCATCTGCACGGTGACGTTGAAGTGCGAAAGCGCGATCACCCAGCACGCGCCGCCGACCAGCAGGCCGAGCGATGTCTGCCAGGCGTTGTGGCTGACGGCGGCATTGAAGGCGCAGACGGCGAAGCCGGCGAAGGCCGAGCGCACCATGGTCTCGCTGGACAAAAGCTGGCGCAGCCGCACGCTGATCAGCGCGCCGCCGACCGCGCCGATGCCGAAGGCGCCCAGCATGATGCCGTAGGTCAGGGCGTCGCCCTTGACGACGTCGCGCGCCACCAGCGGCAGGAGCGCCAGCACCGCGCCGGCGCTGAAGCCGAAGGCGGAGCCCCTGACCAGCACCTTGCCGATATTGGGCGACATGGCGACATAGCGCAGGCCTGCGCCCATGGCCGCGCCAAGCGATTCGCGCGGCAGCGTCGATGGCTGAACCTGCGGCTTCCAGCGCGCCAGCACGACGATGAGACCGATATAGCTCACCGCGTTGGCCGCGAAGGCGGCCGCCGCCCCGGCTGCGGCGACGATGATGCCGCCGATCGCCGGACCGACGCTGCGGGTCAGGTTGAAGCCCATCGAGTTCAACGCGACGGCGGCCGGCACTTTGTTGCGGGGCACGATGTCGCCGACGGAGGCTTGCCAGGACGGGCTGTTCAGTGCCGTGCCGCTGTCGATCAGGAAGGTGAAGGCAAGCAGCGTCCACGGCGTCATCAGGCCGGAATAGGTGAACAGGGTCAGAAGCACCGAGACGACCAGCATGAAGGTCTGGGCGACCAGCATAACCTTGCGCCGGTCGAAGCTGTCGGCGATGGCGCCGGCGACGAGCGCGAACAGCATGATCGGCAAGGTGGTCGAGGCTTGGACCAGCGCGACCTGATAGGGCGAGGTGGCGATCGTGGTCATCATCCAGGCGGCGCCGACGCCCTGGATGAGGCCGCCGAAATTCGACACGAGGCTGGCCGACCACACGGCGCGGAAGATGCCGTGCCGGAACGGCGCCAGCGCCGAAACGCTCTCGCTCTCCGGCTTTTCGTCAATCATAGGAAAGGCCCTGCCATGGCTTGCCGATCGTTGCGGTGATCCGTTTCCCCGGATGGTTTGCCGAAACTATGGCATCGTGCCGCAAAGAGCGACCGTCTCGAAAAAAAGATCATGGTCCAACAAGGGGATAGAGGAGGACCACGCAGCCGTGCGGCTTTGCTTCGACGCCGCGCCGCGGATGCAGCCCCTATGCCGTACACGGTCCGCATCGGCGACAGCAGGGCTGCTGCCGGTAAGTGGTCGGGACAGAACGGGCGGGCTCGCCGCAAGCAGCTAGAACCCGTTTTCAATGCGCTCGAAGACGACGTTGGTGAAGGCCGATATCTGGCTGCCGATGAAGGGACCGGTCAGCGCCGCCACGAGCATGATGGCGACGATCTTCGGCACGAAGGTCAAGGTGATCTCCTGGACCTGCGTCAGGGCCTGGATCAAGGCGATGCCGATACCCACCGCCATGGCGACCAGCACCACCGGGGCGGATGCGGTCAGCACCGTCCACACCGCGTACTGGACGATGTCGAGTGCGTCGGCCTCGTTCATGGGGTCGGCCCGCCGGAGCCGTCAGCTTGCCGCCTTGACCGAGACGCCGGGGCCGACCGCGATCTCGGTGCCGTTGCCCAGCACGGCGATGAGGCCGCTGCTGGCAAGGCGCACGGACGCGACGGTGCCCGTCGTGTTGCCGTCGGCGGAGGTTATCGAGCGCCCGATCAGCGCATCGGCCTGCGACAGCGCCGAGGACTGCATGATCTGGTCCAGCTTGGTATTGGTCTGCACAGACTGCTCGACCTGCGAGAAGGTGGCGAGCTGGGCGACGTACTGTGTCGAATCCATCGGCTTGGTCGGATCCTGGTTCTTCATCTCGGCGATCAGAAGCTTCAGGAAGGACTGGTAGTCGACAGCGGTCTTGGAGGTCTGCTGGCTGGCCTGATTGGCGCCAACCGGTATCGTCGTCGTCATGTCCACGGTCATCAGCGTGCTCCCACAGCCAGCGGACGCGAGGCGCCCGGAACGTCGTCATTGCCGCCAAGCGCGCGGCGTTCGAGCGGATAGAGCGACCGGATCGCCTTTAGCGCCTCGTAGATGTGATCCTCGCCGACCATGCGGTCGATCTGTTTCAACGCACTGCCGATCTCGGCGTCCTCGAAACTTGCAAGCAGCAGCGGCAGGGAGCGGCGGAACATTTCGCGCGCCTCGCCGGCGCCGGCCGGATTCATGAGCATCACCTGGAGGATGAAATACAGCTGCTTGAGCGGCGTCGAGGCGTCATCGGCCTGGATCACATGGCTTTCGAGCAGGAACTGCACGTCGTTCATCAGTTCGACGGTGACCTTGCGGTCGACGCGGATGACGGCACCGTTGATGTAGATCTTCTCGTTCGGCTTCAGCGATATCTTCAGCGTGTTGGTCATTGAATGCCGTCGCGGATGATCTGGGATACCTCGATCAGTCCCTCGAAATTCTGGGTGCGGCCCTGGCGGATGTCTTCCGCCTCGCGCAGCAGCCAAAGGCCGATCGAAATCAGGTTGGCGCGCAGTTCCTTGGGAAGCGCGTTGTCGTTGGAGCCGAGATCCTCGACAAAGGCGGTCCAGACGCGGTTGGTGAAATGCAGCGCCTCCACTGCCTCCATCGAAGCGGGGCCAAGGGCGGCGGCCGCCGCCAGCATGTCGATCGAGCGGGTCAACAGCTCCCGTTCACGGTCCTTCGCATCGGCGACAGAGGTGCTCTGGATGTCGGCGTAGGAGAATTGGTACATCGTTGGCTCTACCGTTCCGGTTCAGAGTTGTCAGGTCAGGTAATTCAACAGGCTGAGCTGCTGGAGCCGCGCCGTCAATGCGAAGGAGGTCTCGATGTGCTGCGTCAGGTCGGCGACGCGGGTCGCGGCTTCGGCCGGGTCGACCGCTTCGAGATCGAGGATGTGGCGCTCGAACAGGTCGACCTGCGTCTTCATGCGGTCGACGGCGTCGGACACGCGCTTCTGGACGATACCGGTTTCGGACTGAACCTGGCCGATGCCGCTGAGCGCTTCGCCAACCAGCGACTGCGAGCGGCCGACGATGGTGTCCTTCGCCGCCTGGCTGATGTTGGTCGACATCAGGCTGGAGACCATGGCCGCCGCCATGGCGAGCTTCTTGATGCCGTCGCTGTTGGCGCTGGTCGAGGTCGCGGTGGTTTCGTTGAGCGCGATGCGGCTGACGATCTGCTGGTCGGTGGCGTTCGACCAGTTGGCCTGCCAGCCCGAACCGAAGAACTGCGGCTCGACGTCGTTGGTGATGAAATCGTCCATCTGGGCCGCAGTGATGTTTGCCGCGGCGGGGTCATCCGGCGTGAAACCGAAATTGGCGACGAAGGAGGCGTCGAAGGCAGCCTTGGCGGGTGATCCGGCCGCTGTGAAATCGTTGATCGGCTTGACGTCGGTGTTGGTGCCGGCAAACAGATACTCGCCGTTGACGCTGGTGTTGAGGATCGAGGCGAGCTGCTGGACGGCCGTCTTGCCGGCCGACTGGGTGAGGTTGGCGGAAGAATCGCCCGACGTTGAGGTGGTCAGGCTCGACAGCAAGGTCTGCGCGACGCTGGAGAGCTGGCCGAGCGAGGTCTGCGTCGAGGAGAGCCGGGCGGCCACCAGGCCGTTGGAATCGATAATGACATTGAGCCGGTCGAGATCGCGCGAGAAGGTTACGGACTGGGCGGTGCGTCCGCCCAGTGCCAGGCCGACATCGGCGACCCTGCCGGTCGAGGACTCCTTCGTGGCTTTGACGAGTTCGGCCTGCATGCGCATCTGCTGATAACGCATGGCGTTCGAGAGGGCGGCCGAAGAGACTGAGGTCATGGATTATCCCACCGCGCTGAGCAGAGCCGCCAACATGTCGTCGACGGTTTTCATCATTCGGGCCGATGCCTGATAGGTATGTTCGAGATCGAGAAGCAGTGACATTTCCTGGTCGACATTGACGCCGGTCGCGTTGGACAGCGCCTCGGCGCTGCGCGACGCCAGGGCTTGCTTGGCGTCGGCTGCGGTCGACGCCTGCTGGCGCACGCCCTGGAGCCAACCGATCGAATTGGCGGCATAATCGGCAACGCTCGACGTCGCCGAAATCCCGGCGGCGGGGTCGAATGTCATCGGCTGATCGAGCCGGTCGCCATAGGCGACCAGAAGGCTGGAATAAGAGGCGCCGCCAGTGTTGACGACATAGGCCGCGCCGTTGGCGCCGCCGTCGCGCAGCAGTGCCGGATTGCCGCCGACACTTGGATCCATGGCGGCATTGACGCTGATCGTGCCGGCAAGGCCATTGACCAGCGTGCCAGCGGCCGGCACCGCCGGCGCGCCCGACCAGGTGAACAGCCCGGCGGCGTTGGGCATTGACGGCGCGGTCTCGGCGAAGGCCGTGATCAGGCCGCGCGCGGTCTCGTCGAGCTGGCTCTGCATGGTCGAGGCTACGCCATCGCGCAATTGCAGCAATCCGGCAAGCTTGCCGCTGGCGCTGGTGTTGCCGCCGGTTCCCGCCGAGATCGGCACATTATCGATGTAGAGGGCATTGCCGACGGTACCGGCGCTGTAGCCGGAGGATGGGGCGAAGCTGACCGTTCGCGGGATGGTTTCGAACAGCGTCGTGCCGTCACCCGTGGTGATGACCATGTCATTGTCGCCGCGCGTGAAGGTGGAGACCGGAACATAGTCCGAGATCTTCTTCAAAAGCGCGTCGCGCTGGTCCAGCGCATCGGAAACGTCGGTGCCGGAGCGCGTGCCTGATATGACAGCCTGGTTGGCGTCCTGGAACTGGCTGAGCAGCGAGTTGAGATCGTCTACCGCCGTGGCGATCTGGCCGTCGGTCTGGGTGCGAAAGTCCTGAATGGCCCTGGAGCCTTCGTTCAGGGAGCGCACGACCTGCTTGGCCGCGTCGATAACGCTGGAGCCGAGATTCTGGTTGGACGGCGAGGTGGCATAGAGCTGCAGCGCCTGCTGCAAATTGCCGATCGCGGTCGAGGGAGAGGACGCATTGTCGACGCCATTGACCGAAACATCCAGCTGATCCAGGCCGCTATAGAGCGCGTTCTGGCCGCTGTATGCCGACAGGGCGCTGAGATTCTGGCGGAAGAGCAGGTCGTTGGCTACACGCTGGATATCAACCGAGCGCGCGCCCGGCGCCGTGCTGGTGACGACGGCGATACGGCGCGTATAGTCCGGATTGGAAGCGTCGGCGACGTTGCGCGAGACAACGCTGGTCTGCCGAGCGGTGTTCATAAGCGCCGATTGGGCGATGCTCAATGCGGTGGAAAGCGACATGCGGGTCTTTCACGGGCGTTGCCCGGTTTTATCTCTTCAGGTTGACAAGGACGTCCATCAGGTCGGAACCCGTCTGGAAGACTTTCGAATTGGCGGTGTAGCTGCGCTGCGCCGCGATCATGTTGGTCAGTTCCTCGGCGATATCGACGTTCGAATTCTCGAGCGCGCCGGAGATGATGGAGCCGAGCTTGCCTTCATTGGCAAAGCCGACGCGGACCGCGCCGGATTCGGTGCCCTGCGAGTACACATTGCCGGGCAGCGCGGTGAGCTGGTCGGGACTCTGCACATCGGCCAGCGGGATCTTGTAGAGCGGCTTGGTGGAGCCGTCCTTGTACTGGGCGTAGATGGTGCCGTCCTTGCTGATCTGCACCTTGTCGATGGTGCTCGGCGCGTTGCCGTTGACCTGAGCGTCCGAAACCGTGAAGCCGGTGCCGAGCTGAGTCAATGCCGACAGATCCAGTGAAAAGGTGCTGCCGTTGGGCACGGTGAGCGAGACGCTGTCGACGGCGCCGGTGAGCTTGCCCGTGGTCGTGTCGAAGGTCAGGTTGGCCGAGCCAAGCGCGCCGCCGGTGTAGGGGAATGACGTTCCGGCGGTCGCCTTCGACTGGTCGAAGACCGACACCTGCCAGGTGCCGGCGCCGGTGTTGGTGAAATAGACGTCGAGCAGCTTCTTGTTGCCGAGATTGTCATAGGCGACCATCGAGGATTTCGAGGTGTACTGCGCGCCTGCGGCATTGGTGGTGGGCAGGTTGCCGGCCGCGACTGGCGTCGCGCCTGCGGGCAGGTTGCCGCTGTAGAGACCCTCGGTGCTCGGGGTCGCGGTCATTCCCTGGTCGGAGATGACGACCGGGACCAATCCTTCAAAACCGTTCACCGTCGCCGCCGGCACGCCGTTTTCGTAGCTGTAGGCCATCAGCTGGAAGCCGGCCGAGTTGACCAGCCTGCCCTGCCCATCGGGAACGAAGGCGCCGGCGCGGGTCAGGAAAGGCGTGCCGCTCGGGTCCTGGACGACAAAGAAGCCGTCGCCGCTGACGGCAAGGTCGGAGACAGAGGTAGTGTATTGGAGCACGCCGGGATCGCTGACCGCCTGCCGGATCGTGGTGGTGATGCCGCCGGAATTATAGGC
The DNA here is from genome assembly GCF_006440955.1 of Mesorhizobium sp. B2-8-1. Lineage (NCBI taxonomy): Bacteria > Pseudomonadati > Pseudomonadota > Alphaproteobacteria > Hyphomicrobiales > Phyllobacteriaceae > Mesorhizobium > Mesorhizobium sp. B2-8-1. The sequence continues at coordinate 445,678 of NZ_VFTX01000004.1, forward strand.
GCCGCCCGTCGAGGGCATGACCAGTGTTGAAAATTCGGCGGAGGACCGCTTGTAGCCGGTGGTATCGGAATTGGCGATGTTGTCGGCTGTCGTCGACAGACGGTTGGCCTGCGCGTTCATGCCGGAAACGCCGGTCCGCATCATCCCGTAGAGGCTCATCGAAATGTCTCCGCAATGTCCATGCCACTGGCAGCGAGGCTACGCGTCCTGTCTTGCGCGAGGCTGGCGCGGCGGTGCATCAGAACACCAGCCGGTAACCGAGGAAGCGCTTGGAATCGATCGGATCGGTGCCCAGCTTCTCGCGCAGCTTCTTGCGCAGCTTGCTGATGTGGCTTTCCACCACGTTCTCCTCGACCTCTTCGTCGAAGATGCCGTAGATGGCGTTGAATACTTGGGTCTTGGTGACGCGGCGGCCGCGATTGCTTGCCAAATATTCGAGAATGCGGCGCTCACGGCGCGGCAAGGGAAGCGGCTGGCCATTGATTTCGGGGTCGCGGCCATCCATGAAGATGCGCATGGCGCCGATCTCGGTAAAGGCGGCATCCTCGTTGGCGCGGCGGCGGATGGCTGTTATGCGAGCCAGGATCTCTCGGATATGGACCGGCTTGCGGATGACGTCATCGACACCGCTCTCGAACAGCCGCAACGTGTTCTCCAGCGAATGCTGCTCGCTGAGAGCAATCACCGGGGCTCCGGTGCGGTCGCGGATCTGGCGCGGAGAGATCGCGCCTTCGCGGCAGTCGCCGATGAGGAAGGCCCGGACCGAGCGCAGATCGGCATCGGCCGCCGAGTTCACCCACTCGCCGAATTCGCCGGAAGCGAAGCCCGCGCAGGCGATGCCCTCGCGGTCAAAAAGTGAATTGTATCCGTCTGTCACGAGCTCTCGCTCGTCAACGATAACGATCATCGGCCCCGCCTCCGAATCAGCTCATCTGCCCCGTGGGGAAAGCCGTATCCGCTGGCAGGAATCCTGAACAACCGTCATTTCTTGTAACTAGTTTCTTGGGAGTCTGGAATCGCATCGGTTGCATTAGCATGGGGTGAGATATGCTTGGTGCTCCAAGTCCCGGCCAAGTCGAAGCGCAACGCCGAGACTTTGCGACTGATTGCATGAGATGCAACAATACACTCATGGGTTGCAGAACGTGCGGGCGTTGCCGGTCCATTTGCCGAAGCCGGTGGCCACCATGTTTGATATCACGCGGCAGACATAGACCTTCTGCGCCGGGTCGTTGTCGGGCCCCGCGTGATAGCGGGCGACGGCCATCGACCAGGTCACGTGACGGGCATGAAGGCTGGCCAGGAAACGCGCTGCATAGTCGACGTTCTGACGCGGATCTAGCATGTCCTCGACGCTGCGGAAATGCGCGCCGTGGTAGTGGTGATTGATTTGCATGCAGCCGAGATCGATCAGCGTCTTGCCCTCGCGTCGGGCATTGGCGAAGGTGGCAAGAGCTTCGGCGCGGCTTGTCGGGAAGACTGCTTTTCCTTCTATATTCAATGCGTTGGGCTGCAAGCTTCCCTTCTTGCCGGTCTCGGTCAAGCCGACGGCATAGAGGATGCCGGCCGGCACGCCATAGTGGTCGGCGGCGCGCAGGATCTCCGGTTCGCAAGCATTGGCGGCGGCAGCGGCGGCGCTCGCAAGACTAGATAAAGATATCGCCGCCAGCGCGCTCGCGAGAAGGCGAAGCGGGGCGGCCGTGTGCTTGCGCGTCATCATTGTGTCTTCCGGCGGATTGCTGGCCCGGTTGCTGGCCGCCAGCGCCGCTGTTGCCGCCGCCGGAATTCCCGGGTTGAAAGGACGACTGGTCGCGGCCCGCCGCCATCTGCAAGGATGCGGTCGCATCAGTGCGGGTCGTTGCGGGGACCGCTACCGAAGGTTGTAGTATCGTGACCTTGTCAACCTCGAAGCCGAGTCCGCGCAGGGACTTGACGATGGCATCGCTATCAGAGGACAGCCGGTGGTAGGCGTCATGTGTTTGAGGCTTCAACTCAATCGAAAGTTGTTCTCCGGAGAGGCGAAGATTGGCGGTGACCATGCCAAGCTCGGCCGGATGAAGTTCGATCTTCAACACATGTGTCGCGGCGGCAACAGGGCCTGTCAGTTGCGCAGTTGCGGAGTGTGTCGAAAGCGTCGTTTTCGGGCCACCATCGGCTGTTATGGCGCCGATCACATTGAGGGCGGCCTGGCTCATCGGCGCCTGCGGCGGGGCAGGGAAGCTGCGCTCGGAAACCACGTCGATGCGTCCTGCCGCCGAAGGTTGTTTTCCGGGCTCGGACCGCAACGAGGACTGAACATCGGCGATGGACCTCAGCTGCGGTGCCGCGTGCTTCGGATCCACGCCCGGCACTTCGGCCGGCGCCGTCTGGGGCAGCGGCCCGGCCGCGATCGTATTATCGCGTTTTGGCGTGCCGGCGGCGTCGTTGACGGTCTGGCCATCGAGCTTGGTCAGCGCCCCATCGACGAGCGATGTCCGCTCGGGCTTCGACATCGGTTCGAGGTCATCATGCCCGGCGGCGGATTTCGGCCGGTAGGCCTTCGGCAGGAACTGCCCGTCGAGCGCCGGTTCCTGTCCGGTTTCGCTCGTATCGGCCGGTCTGGCCGATGTCGAGAAATGGCGCAGGTCATGGAACGCGATCAGCAACGGCAGATGGTCCTCGAGCGGCGTCGTACCTGTCTCGGCCGCTGCGCCATCGGCGTCCTTGTCCGTCTCGGCGGTCTTGTCGTCCCTGGCTGCTTTCGCGGCCAGCATTCCGCTGGATGGGATCCTTGCCTTGCCAGCCGGCAGTGGCTCGTCCTTCTGCCCGGCAGGACCGGCGGCAAGCCTGCTCCAGCGCTCATCGCGCGATTCGGCCCCGGCTGCCGGATGCTTGTCCGGGTGGGCCGGACCGGCCTTGTCGTCCAGCATCTTGCCGAAACCCGTGTCGTCATTCTTTCCGGTCGCCGCCGGCTGTTCCGCCGTCGTGCGCGCGGTGGTGATTCCCGGCAGCGCCGGACCGAGGCTGGGGGTCATTTCGGAGCGGCTCCAAGCATCTGGTCGATCAGGTCGAGCTGTCGACGGGTTTTGACCATCGCGGCATCGGTCGGGTCTGACGTGTCGGTGCTGGCCGCGGCCGCCGGCGCCGATGCCGGCAGGACAGTTGCCGCATCGCCCGGAGCCGGCGGGTTCGGCGCAGCTGCCACTGTGTCGCCGGATGGCGCGACGGCCGGCTGTTCGGAGACAGCACCCTCGACGGGCGGCAATCCGGCGGCGTCGGTGGACTGCGCGGCGGCAGGCTCGGGCTCGTGCGATGGTATGACCTCTGCAGGTGCCGGGCTGGCGGTCGGAAGGGAAGCGGGCGGCGCCACCACTTCGCCGGCGATGGCCTCGGCGGCGTCGAGCAGCGCGCGGTCGCCGTCCGACAGCCGGCTGCGGTCGATCTTGCCCAGCTTGGCGCGCACGTCCTCGATGGTACCCGATGTCACGGTGGACAGGCTTGAGTAGAGCAGGGCGCGCGGATCGCCCTGATTGGTGTTGCCGTCGCGGCCTTGCTCGGCCCGCGCCGAGGCGAAGGCGGACAGTTCGTTCAGGCCGTCGATCGCGGCGCGGCGGGCGATGCGCAGATAAATGACCTTCTCGCGCTCGGGATCCATCATTGAGGTGATATCGGCCAATTTGTCCTGGCTGATCGACATGTGCAGCTCAATCACGCCCGAGACGAAGGAGTCGGCGAACTGGCTGGCATAGGGCGAATAGAGATAGCGCTCGACATATTGTGTGGAGGCAAGCGCAAAGCGCGCCGCGTCGCGCTGCGCGACCGCAATGCCGACCGAGCGGCGCAATGCCGCCTCCTCGACCAGTGTCCCGGGGCCGAGCAATTTCGCCTCCTCGAGCAGCACCAGCGCCGCGGCCGGCTGGTCGCTGGCGAGCAGCGAACCCTTGACCAGGGCAAGGAAGGCGGCGAGGTCGCTGGGCTCCGCCATCGGATCGACCGGCTTCAAGGCTTCGATGGCCTCGCCGGGGCGGCCGTTCAGGTAATCGATGACGCCCCTGGCAAGGGCTAGGTCCCGCGCATCGGCGGTGGCGCGCGACACGGCCGCCTCGACGGTCACCGGGTTGCCGCCGCTCATGCCGTAGACCAGCAGCGCGCGAAAATTCTTCGGATCCCTGAAATCGTCCTTGTCCGCCTCGCGCAAGCGCGTATCGATCATCTCCAGCAGCTTGGACTGCATCGGCAGCGCGGCGTGGTCGCCGACGGCGATACGGTCCTGAATAAGCTGCAGCGAGCGCACCAGCTGATAGGGTTGCAACGAATCCTGCGCGAGGGCGGCCGTAGGCTGGCCGGCCAACAGCAAAAGGCCCATCAAGCGGCTGGTGAAGACCGCCCGCCTCATCCGCCGGTCGCCATCAGTATCTCGATGCGGCGGTTCACCGCCGACAGCGGATCGGCGGGGTCCTTCGGCTGGCGGTCGGCGAAGCCGGCGACTTCGGTGATGCGGCGCTCGTCGACGCCGCCGCGCACCAGCATGTAGTACGCCGAATGCGCGCGCGCCGTCGACAGCCGCCAATTGTCGTAGCCGGCGCTGCGGAACGGCCGCGCGTCGGTGTGGCCGTTGATGCTGATCGTGCCCTTCTGGCTGTTGACGATGCGGCCGATCTTTTCCATCGCGAGCACCAGCTCACGGCGCGGCATCGCGGAGCCGACCTCGAACATGCCGAAGTCAAGCTGGTCGGTGATCGAGATGAGGACGCCCTTGTCGGTGGCTTCGACCGAGACGCCGTCGTGCAACTTGTCGCCAGGTTTGAAGGCCTCGGCCAGCTGCTGCCTGACATCGGCCGCAGCCTTAAGCGCGGCCGCGCCCGGCTTCTTTTCGCCGGCATCGGGCTTGGCCGCCTCGGCGACGGCGGCAACCTTGGCGTCCGCGAGCCCGGCAGCGCCGGCTTTCGCATCACCCGCCTCGGCGATTGCCGTTGTGGCCTTGCCGTCATTTGCCAGAGGTTCAAGCGGCGCCGCGATGACCGGCGGCGCAGGCGGCACGGCCTTGACCTTGGCGACCTGCGCCTCGGCGGCCTTGTCGCCGGGCTTCACCGGATCACCTTCGATCCTGGCGCGCTGCGCGCTGGCCTCGGCGCCCGGCGAGGCCACCTGCTGAGACCAGAAATCAGGCTCGAACGGATCGCGATAGGAGGCGCCGCCGGAAGCGCCCGTTGCCGGGCCGGCACTCTGCGCGCCGCCATCGCCCTTCTGGCTGACGTTCTGCATGATGCCGGTGTTGGTGGCGATTTCCGAAAGCACCGCGTAGGGATCGGCGAACAGGTGTTCGTCGGACTGCTCCGACTGCTGCGGCTCCTGCTTTTCCTTTTTCGGATCGGATGAACCCGCGCCGCCGGCTCCATCCTGTCCGGCCTTGGTGGCCGCCTCTTCCGGATTGTCGGCGGTCAGCCCGATGGCGCGCGGACCGTCGCCGAGATCCTCCAGGCCCTTGCGGCTCGACGTGCGGTCGACCAGCTTGACCGGATTGAAATAGCTGGCGACCGCCGCCTTGGTCTGTTCGTTGGCGGCGTTGATCAGCCACATGACCAGGAAGAAGCACATCATGGCCGTCATGAAGTCGGCGAAGGCGATCTTCCAGACGCCACCGTGATGGCCCTCCTCGTGGTCGTCATGGCCGCGACGCACGATAATGATCTCGTGCCTGGCCTGATCGGCATCGGCGACGCTCATGCCAACACCTGGGAGAGCGTTGCCGACCATTCGGCCATGCGCGTCTCGAACACCGCTTCGTCGATGGAGACCGTGAGATCGAACCCGGGAGCTTCGATGAAGTCGAGATTGGCGGCGCGCGCTCCGAGCGACGCCTTCAGCGCTTCGAAAAGGGAAAGCGGGCCGCGAACGACTATGCGCACCGCTTCGCCATCGCCGACCGCTTCGCGGACCGCACCGGCAAGCGCTTCAAGCGAGCGCTTTTGCAGGTCATCACTGACGATGCCGCCGATGATGCGGGCGACCGTGGCGGCGACGAGGTCCGTCACGCGCGCCTCCATGGCATCGATGCGCAGCGAGACCGCCTCGCCGACATCGCCGCCGAAGCTCTCGAGAAAGGCCTTCGCTTCCTCGGCATTCGCCCGGCGTTCAGCGTCCATCGCTGCTTCGTGGGCAGCCGCAAGCCGCTCGCCAAGCGCCGCCTCCGCCTGGGCGACCGCTTCGGCGATCAGCGTGCCGATATCGGCTTGCGGCGCGGCTGCTTCCGGCTCGTGCTCGGCGGCGGCCTTCGGCTGGCTGACACGTTGCGGGCGCGTGCCGAAATCCGGCAGGAGATCGAAAAGGGCTAGGGAAGGCATGGACTACACCGCGACTTCCTGGGCCGCCCATTTGCGCAGGATCTGCGCTGTGCGCTCCTCGTTGAGGTCGACCATGCGGGCAAGCCGCTCCTGCGGCGCGGGCCTGATCTTCTGGCGCAGGTCGTCGAGCGGCGTGGAGCCGGCCCGCACGCCCGGCAAGGCGCCGACGGCCGAGCCGGCTTCGGCGGAAGCCGTGCCCTCTGGCGTCGGCAGCGAGCGCTGGACCTCGTCGAAATTGGGACCGGCTATGGCCGGCGTCGCCTTTGCTGTCAGAGCCGCCGCCATCGGGCGCAGGCCGAAGAAGGCCACCAGGAACACCACGACGATGAAGGCGCCGGCATTGATCAGCGTGCCGGCATGCTGGCCGACGGAATCGAGCATTCCGGCTTGCGGGACCGCCTCGCCGTCGAGCCCGTCGATGAACTCGACCGCCGAGACGTCGATGACATCGCCGCGCTTGTCATCGAAGCCGGTGGCAGAGGTCACCATCTTCTGGATGTCGGCGACGCGCTTGGCGATCTGTTCGGGCGTGGCGTCCTTGCCCAGGATCGCCTTCAGCCGATCCTGGTTGACGACCACGGCGATGGACATCTTGGTGACGCTGTAGCCGTTGGAGACGGTGGCGATCTTCTTGGAGTTGATCTCGTAGTTGGTGATCTCTTCCCTGCGGTCGTTCTGCGAGGAGGATTGCGGACCCTCGGTGGCGGTCGTCTGGGTCTCGGGCAGGTTCTGCTCGACGCTGGCCGGGGTGGAGGCCTGCTTCTGGTTGTTGTTCTCGTTGGCACGCACCGACTGCACCGAACGCTCGACGCGCGACTCCGGATCGAAGATCGTCTCCTCCGTCTGGCGGGTATCGGTGTTGACGTCGGCCTTGACGCTGGCGCGGAAATTGTCCGGGCCGAGATACGGGGTGAGGGCGCGCCGGATGTTGTCGCCGATCTGCGCCTCGACGGTTTGTTCGACGCCAAGCGTGCGGGCGGCACTTGTGTTGGAGGGATCATCTCCCGCCGCCAGCAGATTGCCGTTGGAATCGAGCACCGTCACCTTGTCGGCCGACAGGCCGGGAACGGCGGCGGCGACGAGATGGCGGATCGACATGGCGCTTTTCTCGGCGTCGATGCCGGCGTAGCGGATGACGACGGACGCGGAGGGCTGCTGCTCGTCGCGGCGGAAATTGGCACGCTCGGACATGACGATATGGACACGCGCCGCCTTGACGCCGGCGATCGACTGGATGGTGCGCGATATCTCGCCCTCCAGCGCACGCACACGCGTGATCTGCTGCATGAAGGAGGTCAGGCCGAGCGAGCCGACATTGTCGAACAGTTCGTAGCCGGCATTGGCGCTGGTCGGCAGGCCTTTTTCGGCAAGCAGCATGCGCGCCTGCGCGGTGGTGCCGGCCGGGACCAGGACCGAGGTTCCGTCGGAGCCGACGTCGAAGCCGATGCCGGCCTCGCCCAGCACGAGGCCGATCTGGTTCACGTCGGCGCGGTCGAGCCCGACATAGAGCGTGTCGTAGGCCGGACGGTTGAGATAGACGGAAGCGACACCGATGACGCTCATCACCAATGCGGCGATGCCCGCCAGCATGGCCAGGCGCTTTACGCCAAACCCGCGGAGATTCGCGATGATGCTCTGGATCTGTTCCGGCACGGTCGACTACTCCCAGCATGACTGTCCGCTGGAACACTAGCCCCCGAAGCTTGTGCGAAAATGAAATCGGGCCGCGCTCGGCGCGCGGCCCGTCAACCTTGAGGTGAAGACGTCGAGTGAGCGGTCAGCTCTTGAACAGCGACAGGATCGACTGCGAGGAACTGTTGGCGATCGACAGCGACTGGATGCCAAGCTGCTGCTGCACCTGGAGCGCCTGAAGGCGGGTCGATTCCTTGTTCATGTCGGCGTCGACGAGCTGGCCGACACCGCGGTCGATGGAGTCCATCAGGCTCTGCGTGAAGGTCTTCTGCAGGTCGATGCTGCTCTTGGCCGAACCGAGGATGGTGGCGGAATCGGTCAGCTGGCTCATGACGTTGTCGATCTTGGTGATCATCTGGGTGATGATGTCGTCGGTCACGCCTGCCGCCGTGATGTCGAGATTGTAGGCGGAAATATTGTCGACCTTGGCGACCGCCCCCGCCGCGGTCTGGCCGGCGGTGTTGGCTGCGATATCCGTTGATCCACCCGCGATCGATGCCGCATAGGCGGTGTCATAGAGGGTCTGCGCGGCCGCGGTCGAATAGACCGATGTCTTGCGGTCGAGAATGCCCTGGTTCTTGACCTCGCCGGCGAGACCCGAATCGAAAAGCTTGGTGCTCTCGACATCGATGTCAATCGTCCCGAGCTGGACGGCGCCGGAGGAGGTGCGGTTGAACGAGGACACGATCTTGGAGTCGGGCTGGACGCCGTCATTGGCGGCCGACACCTGCTTGGAAATCACCGACAGGAAATTCGAACCGGAGAAGGTGGCGGCGTCGGCAAAGGATTTCATCTGCGCCTGAAGCGCCGTGATTTCGGTCTGCGTCTTTGCCTTGGCGGCATCCGTCTGGCCGACGGTCGAAAGCAGCTTGGTTTTGATCTTGCCGATCGTGTCCAGCACATTGTTCATGCCGGTATAGGCGGTGTCGACCTTCGAGGCGCCGAGGCCGAGCGCATCCTGCACGGTCGAGAGCGCCTGGTTGTCGGAGCGCATGGTGGTGGCGATCGACCAGTAGGCGGCGTTGTCGGAGGCTTCGGAGACGCGATAGCCCGTCGAGACGCGGGCCTGTGTCTGCTCGAGCGACTTGTTGGTGGCGTTGAGGCTTTGAAGTGCAGTTAACGCCGCAGCGTTCGTCATGATGCTCGCCAAGAAACTCGCTCCTTCTCTAAGCCGGCATGCCCACAGGCCTGGTCGGCCTGCCCATCGGCTGCGATCGTGCCGGTCGGGCCGATTCGACAACCTGTCGTAAGCTATTGGTTAACCATAGCTAGCGCGATATGGTTAACGCCCTGTTAAAGTCAGCTTTCGACAGTTAAGGAACGAGGATTGCGCGGGGCTGGAGCAAACGCAATCGGGCCGCGCTTTTGGCGCGGCCCGATATCTTGGTGCTGTTCGTGGATGGTGAAGGCGATCAGCCGCGGAAGAGCGACAGGATCGACTGCGACGAACCGTTGGCGATCGACAGAGCCTGGATGCCGAGCTGCTGCTGAACCTGCAGGGCCTGGAGGCGGGTCGATTCCTTGTTCATGTCGGCATCGACGAGCTGGCCAACGCCGCGGTCGATGGAGTCCATCAGGCTCTGCGTGAACGTCTTCTGCAGGTCGATGCTGCTCTTGGCGGCGCCGAGCGTGGTGGCGGCGTTCGTCATGTCCTTGAGCGCGGCGTCGACGACGTTCATCATCCCCGAGATCTGGTCGTCGCTGAAGCCCTTGCCGGTTGCGGAGTCGAAGATCTTCAGGCTGGCGACCGAATAGGTGTCGCCGGCCGCAACGGTAGCACCAGCAGCCGGAGTAGCCGCCGTGGCGGTGACGCTGCCGTCGGTGCCCAGACGCGCGGCGTCGAGGATGCCCTTCGCGGTGCCGGCCGTGGTACCCGCCTCGTACAGCTTGGTGCTTTCCACGTTGACGTCGATCGTCGAGATCGATACCGCGCCGGAAGCGTCACGGTTGAAGGCCGAAACGATCTTGATGTCCGCCACGGACGTGCCCGTGCCGCTGTCCACGGACAGCATGTTGGTGCCGGAGAAGCTGGCGCCATCGGCATAGGCCTTCAGCTGCTTCTGAAGGGCGGCGATTTCGGTCTGGGTCTTTTCCTTGTCGGCATCCGTCTGGCCGTAAGAGGCGGTCAGCTTGGTCTTGATCTGGTTGATGGTGTCGATCGCGCTGTTCATGCCGGTGTAAGCGGTATCGACCTTCGAGGCGCCGAGGCCGAGCGCGTCCGAAACGGTCGACATCTGCTGGTTGTCGGAACGCATCGTGGTGGCGATCGACCAGTAAGCGGCGTTGTCCGAAGCCTGGGAAACGCGATAGCCCGTCGAGATGCGGGCCTGGGTGGTTTCGAGGTTCTTGTTGGTGGCGTTCAAGCTCTGCAGCGCGGTCAGCGCCGAGGCATTGGTCATGATACTGGCCATGTCTACTCGTACCTTACTTTTTACAGGTGTTTTTTGACATACCGGATTGGCCGGTATGACGGAGCGGCATCATGCCAATGATCTGTCTGAGACCCGATCACCCGCCATCTGCGAGGAATATGGCGGCAAGTCCCTACCAAAGGACTAAACCGGACGGTTAATCGAAAAATATTGTCGAAAAAAACGGGAGGGCGCGGTTCGGCGCCGGGCGCGATCAGTTGAAGGAGCGCACCAAGCTGCCGACAAGCAGGTTCCAGCCGTCGATCAGCACGAAGAACAGGATCTTGAACGGCAGCGACACCACCGTCGGCGGCAGCATCATCATGCCCATCGCCATGGTGATGGTGGCGACGATCAGGTCGATGACCAGGAACGGCAGCACGATCAGGAAGCCGATCTCGAAGCCGCGCCTGATCTCGGAGATCATGAAGGCGGGCACCAGGATGCGCAGGTCGACGGTTTCCTTCGCAACGGTCTGGCCGCGTTCGCGCGCGAGGTCGGCGAACAGGTCGAAGTCCTTGTCGCGCACATTGTGCAGCATGAAGGTGCGGAAGGGATCGGAAATCTTCTCGAAAGCCTCGGTTTGGCTGATCTGGTTGTCCATCAGCGGCTTGACGCCGGTATTCCAGGCCTGGTCGAAGGTCGGCGCCATGACATAGAAGGTCATGAACAGCGACAGCGAAATGAGGATAAGGTTCGCCGGCGTCGACTGCAGGCCGATGCCGGCGCGCAGGATCGAGAAGGCGATGACGAAACGGGTGAAGCTTGTCACCATGATCAGCAGGCCCGGCGCCACCGAAAGCACGGTGAGCAGGCCGAACATCTGGATGATGTAGCCGACGGTGGTGCCGTCGGCCTTGCCGATGCCGCCGAGGTCCAGTTGCTGGGCCGTCGCGATCGATGTGGCGGCGCCGAGCAGCGCCGCGGCAAGAAGAAATTTCTTCATTCGAGCAGCAACGTCCTGATGAGTACCTGCTTGGCATGCCCCTGGCTGCGGATCGAGGCGCGCTCCTCGATATCGGCCTTCAGGTGCTGATAGCCGCTGGCGCCTTCTATCTGGTGCATCTTCAGGGTGCGCACGAAGGCCAGAAGATCCTGATGGATCTCATCCGACATTGCCGGCGGCTGCGGCGCGTCGTAGACCACCGACACTTCCATCCTGATCCAGGTCTCGGCGGGCGAGGCGATGTTGGTGGTGATCGGCGCCAGCGCGACGAGTGACGGTCCCGTGCCGGGCTCTTGCGCGTCGGCGGGCTTGGGCACCTTGCCCTCGTTTTCCGGCGCGACGGGTACCGATGCCGGTGCCCCCACACCCTTGAGATAGCCGCCGGACAGCCAGCCCATGCCGATGGCGGCAGCCGTCACCAGGAGCAGCATGGCGCCCTGGACGGCAAGGGAAGGACCCTTGCGAGACGGAACCTGTTCGACGCTGGCCACGGTGCTGCGGTCTCCAATGCCCTAGAACGGAAGAACCTGGTCGAGGATCTGCTGGCCGTAGGCCGGCTGCTGGACCTCGCTGACGCGGCCGCGGCCGCCATAGGAGATGCGCGCCTCGGCGATGCGTTCATAGGAGATGGTGTTCTCCGCGCCGATATCCGACGGGCGCACCATGCCGGCGATGGTGAGCACCCTGAGCTCATAATTGACACGCACTTCCTGCGAGCCCCTGATCATCAAATTGCCATTGGGCAGGACTTCGGTGACGACGGCAGCAACGTTGAGCTCCAGGTTCTCCGAGCGCTTGATCTCGCCGTCCGCATTGGTTTCGGTGCTGGAGCTCAGGCCGGCGTCGCCCTTGCCGCTCGTGCTCTTGTCTTCCCATCCGAGCGTGACGTCGTAACCCAGCTTGCGCGAGGCGGTGCGGCTCCTGTCGTTCTGGTTCTTGAAGTTGGCCTTGTCGTTGAGCTTGATCCTGACGGTGAGAATGTCGCCTTCGCGCAACGCCCTGGGGTCGGTGAACAGCCGGCTCTGGCGATCGTCCCACAGCGAGAATTTCTTGACCGGCGCGGCAGGCGGCTCAGGATAGCTGTAGGGCGAAGCTCCTTCACTGCCGATGCCGGAACCGACCGGCGACAGTGAAGGCTCCCTGCCGATCTCCTTGAGATTGGTGCCGCAGCCGGACAAAGCTGCGACCGCGCACAGGATGAGCGTTCTGCGGATCATGACGGATCTACCCTTCGGGCTGCGCTGGCCATGATGCCGGTGAGCGTCGCCGCCGCCTTCTGGTCCATTTCGTTGAGGATGACGCCGGCCTTGCGCGAATCCAGCTTCATCAGGATGGCCGCGGCGAGATCGGCATTGACGATGGCCAGGCGCTCGGCCGCCGCGTCGGGCTTCATGCCGGCATAGATCTTGACGACGCTGTCCTCGGCCCGGGCCAGGAACACCTCGCGCCGCTTCAGCCAGGTCTCGTATTCGGCCCGCTTTTCGTCCAGTGCCTTCATGCGTTGGTCGATGCCGGCCTGGAGCTGTTTCAACTCCTCCGCCTGCAACACGTAGCGGCGGTCGCGGGCGGCGTCGGCTATGTTGGAGCAGAAGCGCTCGATCTCGCTTTGGTCGGGAGCCTTCTCCCGGGCCAACAGCTGCGGCGCGGGTGCGGGCGGCGCCCCCGGCAGGACCTGGCGGACGGCTTCCTCGGCATGCACGCCGCTGGAAAAGGCCGCCAGAGCGCAGGCCGCGAACAGGATCGCGGCGGGGCGGCATCCTTGATGGAATGAGGGGAGGAAGATCATCGGCATCGCCTATTGGAGAACCAGATCGGCTTGCAGGGCGCCGGCCGACTTGATGCCTTGCAGGATGGCAATGATGCCGTCGGGCTTCACGCCGAGGCGGTTGAGGCCGGAAACAAGGGTTTGCAGGTCCGGGCCGTCGAGCACGGCGACGCGCGCGTCGGGCCGGCTGGCGTCGATGGCGGTGAACGGCTCGACGGCGGTTTCGCCCTTGGAGAATGGTTCGGGCTGCACGACGCGCGGCGCTTCGGTGATGCGTACCGTCAGCGTGCCGTGGCTGATGGCCACGCGTGAGATCTTGACGTCGTTGCCGATGACTATGGTGCCGGTGCGCTCATCGATGACGACGCGGGCCGGCGTATCGGATTCGACCACGAGGTTCTCGATCTCGGCGTAGAAGCGGGCCGCCGAGACGCTTTTCGGCCGTCTGATCTGCACGGTGCGGGAATCGCGCTCGGCCGCCACGCGCATGCCGAAGCGCTGGCTGGTGTAGTCATTGATCGCGTCGGCGATGCGAATGGCGGTCGAGAAATCGGGATTGCGCAGCTGCAGCGTCAGTATCGGCTGGTCATCGAACTCGGCCTTCACGGCACGCTCGATGATGGCGCCGTTCGGCACGCGGCCCGCGGTCGGGACGCCTTGCGTCAACTGCTCGGCCTGGCCCTGGGCGGTGAAGCCCGAAACGATGACCGCGCCCTGGCCGACGGCATAGATTTCGCCGTCCGCCGCCTTCAGCGGCGTCATGATCAGGGTGCCGCCGGCGAGCGAGGTAGCGTCGCCCATCGAGGAAACGTCGATGTCGATGCGCGCGCCCGACTGCACGTAGGGCGGCATGTTGGCGGTGACGATGACGGCGGCCACGTTCTTGGCGCGCGCTCTGCCGTCTTCGGTGGCGATGCCGAGATTCTCCAGCATGGCGCGAATCGACTGTTCGGTGAACGGCGAGTTGCGCAGGCTGTCGCCCGATCCGGCGAGGCCGATGACCAGGCCGTAGCCGACGAGCTGGTTGTCGCGCGAACTCTGCAGCTGCGCGATGTCCTTGATGCGCGAGGCGACCTGGCCCGGCGGCAGCGAGCTTGGCCCGGGCGAGACGCGGAACATGCGCGTGGTGGTGGCCGGATCATATTCAGGATCGTCATAGACGCCGCCATTCCTGGCGGCGAGTTCGCGCTTGGCCTTGGGCGTGAGGCCGTCGGCCAAGGCAGGCTGCAGGCCGAGCGCGGCTGCAAGCAGAAGAGCAAGCGGACGCATCATGAAGCGCTGACCTGGATGGTTCCGTCGGCCATCACCGTGCCGGAGAGAATCTTGCCGCTGTCGCTGTTGCGAACCTTGATGAGATCGCCGGCCGAGCCAGGCTGCAAGGTCACGGCGGTGGCCGATATCGTCAGTCCGCCGGCGATGAAGAAGACCTGCACGGCTGCGCCCTGCTCGACCAGCCAGGCGTCGCGAATGGCGGCGGCGGGGATGTAGCGGCCGGGCAGCAGCGTGCGCTTGGCGATCTTGCCCTGGAGTTCCTCGGCAAGGGTCGCCACCGCGTCGGGCTTGTGCTTGCCGGGGATGAGGGTCACCTGCTTGAGGGCCGCGAGCTCGATGGTCTCGCCGGGATAAATGACCCGGTTTGGGATCAGCACGACCTCGCCGGCAGGCTGGCTGCTGGCGATCTGCGTTGCCGACCGGTTGGCCGCGTCCTGCGCGAAAGCCGGCATGCCGCCGGTCACCAGCGCAAGGACGAGCGCGGTGCGGCGGAACGCGGAGCAGGAGACCGGACCGGCCATTGTCGTTACCTGATGTTCTTGGAGACGACCGAGGCCATGTCGTCGGCGGCCTGGATGACCTTGGAATTCATCTCATAAGCGCGCTGCGCCGAGATCAGTTCGGTGATTTCCTTGACCGGGTCGACGTTGGAGGCCTCGAGATAGCCTTGCTGGATGGTGGCAAAGCCGGGATCGCCCGGCACGCCGGCATTGGCGGGGCCGGAAGCGGTGGTTTCCTGGAACAGATTGTCGCCGAGCGGCGCCAGTCCCGCTTCGTTGGCGAAGTTGACGATCTGGAGCTGGCCGAGATTCTGCAGGTCGGTCTGGCCATCGATGCGGGCGAAGACCTGGCCCGTCTTGTTGACGATGACCTCGACGGCGTCGACCGGGACGTTGATCGCTGGAATGACGCTGGCGCCGTCCACCGTCACCAGCTGGCCTGTGGCGTTGGTGTTGAAGGCGCCGGCGCGGGTGTAGAGCGTGCCGCCATCGGCGCCTTCGATCTGGAACCAGCCCCTGCCGGTGAGCGCCATGTCGAAACTGTTGCCGGTGCTGGTCAGTTCGCCCTGGGTGTGGACGTTGCGCACGGCGGTGGTCTTGACGCCGAGGCCGATCGAGACGCCTTCCGGCACCAGCGAAGCGTTGGAGCGATTGGGCACGCCTTGCGTGCGGTCGACCTGGTAGAGCAGGTCGGAGAATTCGGCCCGCGCCCGCTTGTAGCCGGTGGTGTTGATGTTGGCGATATTGTTGGCGATGACTTCCAGATTGGTCTGCTGGGCGTTCATGCCGGTGGCGGCGATGGCGAGTGCTTTCATGGCCGAACTCCTCAGATGCCCATGCGGCTGACTTCGAGATAGGCCGAAACGACCTTGTCGCGGATGGCGACGGCGGTCTGCAGCGCCTGCTGGGCGCTCATCACGGCATCGACGACCTGACGGGTGTCGGCGTCGCCCTTGAGCGCCTGGACCGAGACCTGCTCGGCGTTCTGCAGCGTGTTGACGGTCTTTGTGGCCGCCTGGCTCAGCGCCTCGGCGAAGGAGGTGCCGAGGTTGCCTGCGCTCGCGGGCGCAACGCCGCCCTGAAGCAGCTCAGTCGCCGTGTCGCCAAGTCCAGGCTTCAAGTTGAGCGCGCCGATGCCGTTCACGATCATTGGTTCCTCATCAGGTCGATGGTCATTGAAATGAGATCGCGCGCCTGCTTCACGACTTGCAGGTTAGCCTCGTAGGAGCGGTTGGCCTCGGTCATGTCAGCCATTTCGATCAGCACGTTGACGTTGGGCATCTTGACGTAGCCCTTGTCGTCGGCGGCCTCGTTGCCGGGTTGGAATTCCACGGGAAAATCGCTGGGATCGCGGTCGATCGAGTTCACTTCGACCGTTGAGCTGCCAGTGGTCCGGTCGAGCTCCGAGACGAAGCTGATGGTCTTGCGGCGATAGGGGTCGGAGCCGGGGGTGGTGCCGGTCGACTGGGCATTGGCGAGGTTTTCGGAAACCACGCGCAGCCGCTCCGACTGGGCGCCGAGGCCGGAGGCTGCTACTTTGAGGGCTGCTGTGAGCGCGTCCATGGTCAGCTCTTCACCGCCATCATCATCATCGAATGGAATGCCTTGACGATTGCCGTGTTGAGCTCGAAGGAGCGGCGCACCTCACCGGCCTTGAGAAGCTGGTCCTCGAGCACGACGGTGTTTTTTGACGGCATGACGACGCCGTCGTCTTCCTGTGGCTTGATCGCGAAACCGGCATTGGTCGCGGCGCTGCCGAGGTGTCCGGCCTGTGTCGTCTGCAACGACACCGCCGCGCGGTCGAGCACCTTTTCGAACGGCTCGACATCGTTTGCCGTATAGCCCGGCGTGTTGGCGTTGGCGATGTTGCCGGCGACCGCCGACTGACGCACGGCCAGCCATTGCGCCTGCTTGGCGGCGAGATCGAAAAGAGAAACGGGCTCCATGGGAATCTCCGGGCGTGTGCCCAAAGACTAGGCCGCCAGTCTTGCGCGGACCTTGCGGGCGGACGCAACCGGCAAGCGCGGCGAACTTATCTGGAAAGCTCGATCACCTGGTTGGCGCTGGTGACCATCACCCATTTGCCGTTGCGTTGCTCGATCGACGACACCTTGTTGGAATCCGGCAGTATCGAGCCGCGCTGGACCATCCACAGCCCGGTGTCGTCCTCGATCATGGCGCGGCCATTGGCGACGTGGACCATGCGGAATTTGGTGACGTCGGCTGGAAAGGGCTGGTCATCTGGTGCCGGGGCGGCGCTGGGATCGCCCTGCACGGTTCCGGTGGCAAGCAGGTCGATATTGGCATTCGGAACGTCCTTGGCCGTCAGCGGCGCGCTGCGCTCGGCAACCACGCCGCCGCCCTCGCGTCCAGAATTGGTGCCGGTGCCGCCGAACTTGATTGCCTGGACGCCGAACTGTTCCTGATTGAAGAAGATATACCAGGGAAACAGCGCGCAGATCAGGCCGAGCGTGATGCCGAGCGCGGCGATGACGAAGTCGCTGCGCCGCCCGGCCTTCTTGCCCAGCCTGGGAAACGCGGTCTTGGGCGGCTGCGGCCATTGCGGGGCGGCGAAGAGCCCGTCGATGGCCGAGTTGCGGCTGGCTTCGATCTCTTCTTCGGCTTTCGCCTCGGCGATCATTTCGCGCAGGATACGCTCGGTATGCTGGAGCTCAGTCCCCTTGTTCGGCATTCTGCTTTCCCTTGAGATGGCGGGCGAGATCGGAGAACGGATCAGCGGACGGGCGGTCCTTCGGCGATTGCATCAGCGCCTCGTAGATCAGGGGTACCTGGCGCACCGCCATATCGAGTTCCACGTCGGCGCCGCCCTGGTAGGCGCCGAGCAGGCGGATGTCGCGCGTGTCCTCGAAGCGGGAGATCATCGACTTCAGCCGCGTCACCAGCGCGCGCTGCTCGACGCTCCAGGCCTTGCCGGCCAGGCGTGATATGGACGACAGCGGATTGACCGGCGGATAGCGGCCCTGTTCGGCGATCGCGCGGTCGAGCACGACATGGCCGTCAAGGATGCCGCGCACGGAATCGGCC
The DNA here is from genome assembly GCF_006440955.1 of Mesorhizobium sp. B2-8-1. Classification (NCBI taxonomy): domain Bacteria; kingdom Pseudomonadati; phylum Pseudomonadota; class Alphaproteobacteria; order Hyphomicrobiales; family Phyllobacteriaceae; genus Mesorhizobium; species Mesorhizobium sp. B2-8-1. Next base: position 463,632 of record NZ_VFTX01000004.1, read on the forward strand.
ACCGGATCGTTGTGGTCGTCGCCGTCGACCAGCACGGAAATGATCGCGGTGATCGATCCTTTCCCTTCCACTCCCGGCCCGGCGCGTTCGAGCAGCTTCGGCAGCTCGGTGAAAACCGAAGCCGGATAGCCGCGCGCGACCGGCGGCTCACCCGTTCCCGTCGCCACTTCGCGCAGGGCGTGGGCAAAGCGGGTGATCGAATCCAGCACCAGAAGCACGCGGTGGCCCTGGTCGCGAAAATGTTCGGCGACACGCATCGCGGTGTCCGGCGCCCGCCGGCGCATCATGGCGCTTTCGTCGCTGGTGGCGACGACGGCTACGGTCTTGGCCATGCTGTCGCCGATCGTGTCCTCGAGGAATTCGCGGACCTCGCGGCCGCGTTCGCCGATCAGCGCCACGACCACGGTGTCGAAGGCGTCTGCGCCGGCGAGCATGGCCAGCAGCGTCGACTTGCCGACACCGGAACCGGCAAAGACGCCCATGCGCTGGCCGAAACAGAGCGGCGTGAAAATGTCGATGATCTTGACCCCGGTCATGAAGGCGGTGCCGACGCGCTGGCGCGCCATGGCGCCGGGCGTGGCGGCCCCGGACATGCCGTCGCCCCTGATCAATGGCGGGCCACCGTCGATCGCCCGGGTGAGCGCGTCGATCGTGCGGCCGCGCCACGAGGCATGCGGCGCCACGGCGAGCGGACCGCGACGGAAAACGGCGTCGCCTATGCCGGCATCGGCACTGCGTTCGAAGGGGGCCACGACAATCTCGTCGCGGCTGATCTTGACGATCTCGCCGCGGCGCGTGCCGGCATGGCCGCGCTGTTCGACAAGATCGCCCAGCCTGGCGAAATCCGAAAGGCCGCGCACCTTGTAATGCGTCGATGTGACTTCGGTGACGAGGCCGCCGCGTTTGAGCAGTCCCTCGGCATCGCTGAAGCGCCGCCATATCCGCTCCAGCGCGGCAAGCCGGTCTTCCGGCGTTGGCTGGGGCAGTCTTTCGGGTGCGCGCAGGGTAGGCTGGTCGAGCGACATGCTACTTCGAGCCGAGCGTCTTGATCGCCTCGTCGGTGGAGGAATCAGTCTGCCGCATCAGGGCGGCGGTGTTCTCGAAAGCGCGCTGGACCATGATCAGCCGCGTCATCTCCAGCACTGGATTGACGTTGGATTCCTCGACGAAGCCCTGGGCGACGCCGATATCGGCGCGATCGGTCACCGGCTCGGGCGTGCGCGCCGGCACGATGCCGGAATTGCCGTAGCGCACGAAATTCTCACCCGGATCGAAATTGTACAGGCCGATGGAGCCTACCAGCTGATCGTTCTGGCGCAACGATCCGTCGGCTCCGGCCTTGGGCGGGCCGTTGCGGGGGTCGAGCTGGATCGGTGCGCCGCCGGCGTCGAGCACGGGATGGCCCTCGACCGACATCAGCTCGCCATTCTCGTTCATCGAGAAGCGGCCATCGCGGGTCATGACGGTGCCGACCGGCGTCTCGATGGCGAACCAGGCGTCGCCCTGTATGGCGAAATCGAACGGATTGCCGGTCTCGGTCAGGGAGCCATGGGCGCCGGAAAGGTAGGTCTTGCCCGAGGAGGCGAAGGACACGGATTTCGGCCCGGTGCCGGACACCACGTCCTCGAACTTCACGCCGGTGGCGCGAAAGCCGACGGTCGAGGCGTTGGCGACATTGTCGGCGATCGTGTCGAGCCGACGCTCGAGCGCGATCTGCGAGGAAAGGGCGACGTAGAGACTGTCCCGCATGGTCAGAACTTCAACTTCTGCATGGCCATCATCAGGTCGGTGGAGATCCCCGCCGTGACCGGCTTGGCGAAGAGCACGCTGATCGACGACACGGCTGACGAGGTCGGGTGGTTGATCTCGTACATGGAGGTGAAGCGGGTCAGGAACTTGCCGAGCTTTTCGGGGTCGGAGAAATCGGAAATGTCGAGCTTCTGCTCGAACAGCTGCGCCTGCTTGTCGACATCGGCGGTGGCGAAGGAATCGGGCAAGCCGAGCACTGTGCGCACCACACTGGCAAGAGCGGTGTCGGCGAGCACATTATACCAGCTGGTGATATCAGGCGCCTTGCGCTGGAAATAGAGCGCCAGCCGTACGCCCTCGTTGGTTTGGCCGGCATCCTCCTCCAACGTCTGGCGCATGTATTTGTCGACGGTCGGCTGCTGTGCCGGATTGGTCGTGGTGGCCGCTTCGGCGTATTGTTCGAAGTTGAAGGCAGAGGCGAGCCCGGCATAGGCTTTGTTGGTTATCTTGTTGGCGACGCTGTCGGGGTCGCGGACGCCACCGGCCAGGACGCTGCGGATCAGGTCCTTGCTCTCTGTCGCCGGATCGAGCGCGTAGGCCGAGAGGGCATAATTGTACAAGCGGCTGTTGGCCATCAGATCGTCGATGGATTTCACGTTCGTGATGTTCGCCAGGTAATATGCGGTCTCCGACTTGATGTAGTCCGCATTCGGCTTGATCAGGCCAAGCGCCGACTCTGTCGTGTAGATTTTCGGTGTATCTTTCAGCACTGCGTCGCGCGTGGTCGTCTGATCGCCATATTGGGCAAAATCGAAGGCCGTGACGAAGTTGGCGTATCGTTTATCGGTCAGCTTGTTTGCAGGGCTGTTGGAATCGCTCACGCCGCCCTCGAGCATGGCGCGGATCTGCCGCGGGGTTTCGGTTGACGCATCCAGTCCATAGGACGCCATGGCGAATGTAAGCAGGCGCTTGTCCGCCATGAGGTCGTCAATCGACCTCACCTTGGAAATGTTTGCCGCGTAGTAGTCGGCCTCGCCCTTGACGTACTGCGCGCTCGGCTTGATCAACGTCAGCCCGGCTCCGGCCATGTAGCCCTTAGGCACCGCCTGCTGGACGTTGTCGCGCGTGGTCGTCTGATCGCCATACTGGGCGAAGTCGAACGCCGAGACGAAGTTGGCGTAACTCTTGTCGGTCAGCTTGTTGGCGGGACTGTTGGTATCGCTGACGCCACCTTCGAGCATCGCCCTGACCGTTGCGGCCGGTTCGGTTTCGGCGTCGAGCCCGAATGCGGCCATCGCGTATGTCAGCAGGCGGCTGTCGCCCATCAGGTCGTCGATCGACTTAACCTTGGAGATGTTGGTGACATAATAGGCGGTTTCGCTCTGATAGTAAGAGAAGCCCGCCTGCGAGGCGCCGATCTGGACTTGCAGCGCATAGTTGCCGGTCACCAGCTGCTGCGCCTTGTTGTAAACGGTGGTATTGGCGCCGTTGGCTGCGAAGTTGAAGGCGCTGACAAATTCGGCGTAGCGCTTGTCGGTCAGCTTGTTGGCGAAACTGTCGGGGTCGGAAACGCCTTCCTTGAGCGCCTTGACCATGAACGCCTTGGCGTAAGCCATGTCCTCCAGGCCGTAGGCCTTCATGGCATATTTGAACAAACGGTCATTGTTGACGAAATCGTCGATCGATTTCACCTTGGTGATGTTGTCCAGATAATATTTGGTGTCGCGATCGACCGTCGGCTGCTTTTCGATGCGGTCGATCGACTTGTCGATGTCCCTGGTGATCAACTGGTAGCTGGTATAGGTACTGAGCAAGGACGCGCCTCCGGCCGAAGCTATGCCAGCACAATAGACTCACTTCCTTGCGCGAAACTGAATCGCGCCGATCGGCTCGATGCCGCTCCGATTCAAGCCTCACACAAGGCACGGGGACTATCCCTTGCACCTGACTTGAAATGCGGAAGGACCTCTCGTGGGCATTCTGATTGGACTGGTGGTGACGCTCGGCTGCGTCCTTGGCGGCTTCATGGCCATGGGCGGGCATCTGCATGTGCTGATGCAGCCCTGGGAAGCGGTGGTCATCTGCGGCGCCGCACTCGGCACCTTCCTCGTCGCCAATCCGATGAAAACGGTCAAGGACACCGGCAGGGGCATCCTCGAAGCCTTCAAGCAGGCCGTGCCGAAGGAGCAGGATTATCTGGAAACGCTCGGCGTGCTGCACAGCCTGATGCGTGAACTGCGTTCGAAGTCGCGCAGCGAGGTCGAGGCGCATATCGACAATCCCGAGGAATCGGCGATCTTCCAGGCATTCCCCACCGTGCTGAAGAACCACGACCTGACGCATTTCATCTGCGACTATTGCCGGATCATCATCATCGGCAACGCCCGTTCGCACGAGATCGAGGCGCTGATGGATGAGGAAATCCAGACCATCAAGTCCGACAAGATGAAAGCCTACCACGCGCTGGTGGCGGTCGGCGACGGCCTGCCGGCGCTCGGGATCGTCGCCGCCGTGCTCGGCGTGGTCAAGGCGATGGGCGCGCTCGACCAGTCGCCGGAAATCCTTGGCGGCCTGATCGGCGCCGCCCTCGTCGGTACCTTCCTCGGCATCTTCCTGTCTTACGCGGTGGTCGGGCCCGTCGCCACCAAGATCAAGACGGTGCGCGAGAAGAAGAACCGGCTCTACATCATCGTCAAGCAGACGTTGCTCGCCTACATGAACGGCGCCCTGCCGCAGGTGGCGATCGAGTTCGGCCGCAAGACCATATCATCCTATGAGCGGCCGACCATCGACGCCGTCGAGCAGAGCACGATGAACACCGGCTCCGCCGAGAAAAGGGCCGCCTGAGCGATGCGCGACAGATCGGTGCCGACATTGTCATGACCAGTCCCGGCAGTCCCTCACAAGCGCGCTCGCTGATCATCGAGCGCCTGGTCGGCGACAGCGGCGAGGCCGCCCAGGTCATCGGCACCGGCCGGGGCATGGCAGAGCGCGCTGCGCCGCTGCTGCAGAAGAGCCTGACCAGTGAGCTTGGAGTTCCGGTCACCGTCGATCTCAGGGGCGTCGAGGTCAGCCGCGTCGCGGAGGCCCGCTCCCGTGCCGGCGATACGTTTGCCATGACCATCGTTGCGTCAGCCACGTCCTCTGATGCCATGACCCTGGTGATCGATGCGCCGGCGATCGCGGTCACGCTTTGCACGCTGTTCGGCGGCGACCCGGAGATGCCGGCATCGCCGATAGAGCGTGATCTGTCGCAGATCGAGGTCGATGTTTCGACCATGATGTTCCAGCAGGTCGCGCAGGCACTGAACGGATCGGGACGACGGTCGCTCGACCTGCGCCTGCCAGTGCCGCGGGCGATGTCGGGCACCGAAGCCAAACGACACGTGTTGCGCGATGGCGCTGCAATCCGCATCGTCTTCGGCATCTCGACGCCGGCCGACAGCGGCACCGTCACGGTTACGATGCCGCAGCGTGTCGTGCTGGCCAGCCGGGACAGCGCTGCTGCCGGCGGCGAGAACGATCAGGGCGCCAGCTGGCGCGCGCGCTTTTCGGAAGAAGTGATGCGCTCCACGGTAGCGCTCGAGGCGACCATGCCGCTGGCCCGACTGACGCTCGGCGATCTTGCCGATTTCGAAATTGGCCAGATCATCGAATTCGAGGAAACGGCGCAATCGCAAGCGCGTATCGGCGCGCGCGGCAAGACGCTGTTCGTATGCGAGTTCGGCAAGCTGGGACAGAATTACACCGTCCGGATCAAGCATCCCTATGATGCCGGACAGGATTTTATCGACGGGCTCATGCCGGCTGGTGCCGGGCACGCCTGAGCTTTTGGAGACGATGCATGGCCAAGACCAAGGCAGAAGCCGAAATCGACCAGCCGGACGAGCAGCTCGACCGCGCCATCGAGGAATTGCGCGGGGTTCTGCATGAAGAGGAACAGCGCCCCGATATTGCGTTCAAGGCCGCGTCCGCTGCCAATTCGAGCGTCATCATGAACATCCCCGTCGACGTCCAGATCATCCTCGGCAGCACCGAGATGCCGGTGTCCGACCTGATGGCGCTGCAGAAGGGCTCCACGGTGGCGCTCAACCGCCGCATCGGCGAACCGGTCGACGTGGTGGTCAACGGCCGCAGAATAGCGCGCGGCGAGATCACCGTGCTCGAAAGCGACCCGTCGCGCTTCGGCATCAGGCTGACCGAAATCATCGCCGGCACGAAGGGCGCGTGAAGATGCGTCGCGGGTCTTGCCGGCGGCAGCGGGAGCGAAAGGCATGACGACGTCCCTTTCCCTGACGCGTCCGCAGAAGGCGGCCGCCATACTGGTGGCGATGGGCAAGCCGTCGGCCAGCCGCCTCTTGAAATTCTTCAAGCAGGAGGAATTGAAGGCGCTCATCGAGGGCGCCCGGCTGCTCAGGACCATTCCGCAAGGCGATCTCGAGCGCATCGTCGCCGAGTTCGAGGCGGAGTTCACCGAAGGGGCGGGACTGCTCGATTCCGCCGACAGGATGGACACCATCCTCAATGAATCGCTGTCACCCGAAGAGATGAGCGCGATCATGGGTGACAAGAAATTCGAGGTTGCGCCGGAAGGTCCGCCGCCGATCTGGCCCGAGCTCGAGAAGCTCGAGCCGGTGCGGCTTGGTACTTTCCTGGCCGGTGAACATCCGCAGACTGCGGCCATGGTGCTGTCGAAGCTGGCGCCGCAGGCGGCGGCGAGCGTGCTGTTGACGTTGAGCAAGCCGACGCGCGGCGAGATCATCAAGCGCATGGTGACGATGGCCAATGTTCCCGACGCCGCCAGCAGGATCGTCGAAAACCGGCTGCGCACCAGCGTGCTGGCGGAAACCGCGACCAAGGATACATCGGCCGGACAGGCGCGCGTCGCCAGCGTTCTCAACGAATTGGACAAGCCGCTGCTCGAGGAGGTCATGCAGGACCTGGAGGCCGCCGGCACGCCCGATCTCGACGGCGTCCGGGCTCGGCTGTTCTCCTTCGACGATTTGCCGCTGCTTACCCAGAAAGCGCGCGTGCTTCTATTCGACGGGCTGTCGACCGAACTGGTCACGCTGGCGCTGCGCGGCACTTCGGCGATCCTTGCCGAAGCGGCGCTGTCGGCGATCGGCGCGCGCTCGCGGCGCATGATCGAAGCCGAACTCGGACAAGGATCCGAAGGGGTTCCCCTCGCCGACATCATGGCGGCGCGCAAGACGATCGTGACGACGACAATCCGGCTGGCGCGCGAAGGCGCGTTCGAGCTTCCCGCGACCCAGAACGCCGCCGCCTAAGGCCGGATCATGGCAGAGGCGGTCGACAAGGATTCCAAAACCGAAGAAGCGACGGAAAAGAAGATCCGCGACACCATCGAACAGGGCAAGCTGCCCCATTCGAGGGAGACCGCGCTCCTGGCCTCCTTCGTCGCCATACTGGTGTTCACCGTCTTCTACGCCAAGGATGCCATTGTCGATCTCGGCATGTTCCTGTCGATGTTCCTGGAGAAGCCGGAAGCCTGGCCGATGGACACCGAGACCGACGTCATCGCGCTCTACAAGATCGTCATGCTGGAGGTGGGCCGTGCCATCCTCAGCCTGCTGGTGCTCCTGACCATCGCCGGCATCGGCGCCTCGGTGTTCCAGAACATGCCGCAGTTCGTCGGCGAACGCATCAGGCCGCAGCTGTCGCGCATCTCGATCGTCAAGGGCTGGAACAGGCTGTTCGGGGTGCAGGGCTGGGTCGAGTTCCTGAAGGCGCTCGGCAAGGTGGGCTTCGCCATCGTCGTGCTCGCCCTCACGCTGTCCGAGGATCACCGCAAGCTGCTCGCCGGCATGATCACCAATCCCGTCGCCTTCGGCCTCGTCATCCGCGGCATCGCGGTCGACATACTGGTGGCGATCGTCTTCGTCATGGGCCTGATCGCGGCGATCGACATCGTCTGGTCGCGCTTCCACTGGAAGCAGGACCTGCGCATGAGCAAGCAGGAGGTCAAGGACGAGTTCAAGCAGTCCGAGGGTGACCCGATCGTTAAGTCGCGGCTGCGCTCGCTGGCGCGCGACCGCGCTCGCAAGCGGATGATGACGGCGGTGCCGCGCGCGACGTTGATCATCGCCAACCCGACGCACTTCTCGATCGCGCTTAAATATGTGCGCGACGAGGATTCGGCACCGCTGGTGCTGGCCAAGGGGCAGGATCTGGTGGCGCTCAAGATCCGCGAAATCGCGCGCGAGCACAACATCCCGATCTTCGAGGACGTGGCGCTCGCCCGCTCCATGTACAAGCAAGTTTCGGTCGATAGTGTGATCCCGTCGCAATTCTACCAGGCCGTCGCCGAACTGGTGCGGATCGTCTACTCGAAAAAGGCTGAGCGCAGACAGATTTCATGAACCGCCAACCGCACGCCAATTCCCGCGAGATCATCGTCGCCAGCGCCATCGAGCAAGTCGTGGCGGAGCTCAGGCTGATCGATGTCGCCGATTATATCGCCTTCATCCGGCTGGAGCATTTCGCCTGCCTGTCGGACCTGGTCGATTCCGCGGCGGAACTGTTCTTCAAGCCGGGCACGCTGAGGCTCGGCCATGGCGGCGAGGCGCATGTCGACTGGAGCGGCAGCCCGCGCATCGTGCTCGATCTCGAGCTTCGGCCGCCCGGCGTCACGGTCTATTTCCAGCTGACGCTGAGCGAAAAAGGCGCCTCGGTCGCGGTCAACTACGTGTCGTTCGAAAAGCCCGGCGAGGACCCCGAGCACAACACCGCCCTGCTCGAGGCGGTGGTCGAACAGGCGCGTATCCGCAAGGTCGAGCCGCTGGCGTTCTAACTATTCGATCAGGCCGAGCCGCAGCGCCTTGGCGACCGCCTGGTTGCGGTTGACGGCGTTGAGCTTCTGGGTCGACTGGGTGAGATACTGGTTGGCGGTATGCACCGACAGTTTCAGCAGCCGCGCTATCTCCTCGCTGGTATTGCCGTTGGCGGTCAGCTTCAGGCATTCGAGCTCGCGCTTGGAGATCGCGCGCGTCTTGCCGACATCGCCCGGACGCATGCGGGCGACAGCGGCGAACAGCGAAAAGCAACGGGCGTGGATTTCATAGAGCGCGTCCTGCGGCAGGGCGATCTCCGAGCCGAGGAAGACGACGAGGCCGCACTGGCCGCGATCGGCGTGGACGGGAAAGGCGATGCCGCTGCTGCCGGGCGCCAGCGGCGCCATCTGCTCGGTCCAGGCAAGGCCGCCGAACATCTCGCTCATGGCCGCCACACCGTCATCCGTCCACCAGCGCGGTTCGGTCGAGATCCTGCTATGGCGCACGATCTCCTCGCCATTGGCGCCCGAGATGAACTTGGTCGCCACCGATATGCCGGGATAGTCGGAATCGAAGCACGGCACCAGCCGCGCCCGCTCGAGCGACGGGCTGACGAAGAACAGGCCGAAGGCCGAGGCATTGATGTCGACGGCGATCCACCGGCAGCGCCGCACAGCATCGGGAATGGTCACGGCGTGATGCGTTTCGGAGCCGAGCGAGAAGGCACCGAACGGATTGCGCTGGTCGTTGAAAAGGGCCTCGGCGGCCTGCTTGACGTCGGCCTGTTTCAAATGATGCCGCTCCTGATCGCCGTGGCGATGGCCATCGCGCGGTTGCTGGCCGCGAATTTCTGGATGGCGTGGGTGATGTAGCTGTTGACGGTGTTGGAGGACACGCCAAGGATGACGGCAACCTCGTCCGTGGTCTTGCCTTCCGAGACCCAGAACAGGCATTCGCGCTCGCGGTCCGACAGCGGATCCTGCATGGCGGCGGCGGCGATCAGTTGCGGAATATGCGAGAGCGCGTAGCAGCACTTCAGCTGCGCCTTCATCAGCGCCGGTTGGTCGATCCGACCGGCGGCTGCCGCCGAGAACAGCGCGAACAGGCGTTGGCGGCCGACATTCAGCCTGAGCGAATAGATTTCGGCATGGCCGAGCACGTCGAGCAGACGTGCCTCTTCGCCGGAGACCAGCCCCTCGGCCTGTGGTGCCTGCGCCGACACCAGCGGCCTTGGACGCATGCCCGGCGCGACGGTGAGCGCGCCCTGGGCAAGGCCAGCGATCAGCCGCTTGCCGATCAGTTCGATGGCGTCGAAAATCCAGTTGGACGAGACGATGCGCGCGTCGTTGCGGTCCTGATCGTGGACGATGGCGACCAGCATATAGCTGTCGGCACCGATCTCGGCGGTCAACTCCATGAAAAAGCTGGTGAGATCGCCGCGCGACGTCAGGCGCGAGCCCAATGTGTCGGATTGAAGAAGCGCGGCGGGACTGCTCATTTGCTGTTTTTGGCCGGAATCGATGCTGATGTCCGGATGCTGGAGAGCCAGCCGCCGAACCTGAAAACGCGTTACATTTACGAGACACACACAAGCGCGGGGTCGCGCCCGATCAGACGGAATCCATTCAGGGAACGCGAAGCCGTCCGCGTCTGGCGCCGGAATATTCCGGCACGTGAGACTTTGGGTGGTCGCCGTGCCCCCCGAGGACCGGCTGATTCGGGTCTAATCTACCCGTAGATGAATCTGACATCAAACGCGATTTGACAAAATCGAATCGAGTGGACTCAAGCCGCGACTCAGGAGCCGATTTTCGCGCGTTTCGGTGCGTGGAAATACCCGAGCCATGCAAGCCGGTCATCTCGGCCGGGCTGTTTCGGTCGCGCCCACCAAGGGGCTAGAGGATGTCAAAGAGCGGCTGACGCCGCCCTTTTTCGTGGTTTCCCTGAGAGCTGCCGCGCTTCGGGCAGCCGGTGTCACCGGCCCTCGAAGCCGGTCAGCACGCCGACGGCATTGATGCCGATTTCCTCGACGGCGTAGCCGCCTTCCATGACGAACAGCGTCGGCAGGCCGAGCCTGGCGATGCGGCGGCCGATCATGGGATAGTCCGACGACTTCAGCTTGAACTGGCTGATAGGATCCTTCTCGAACGTGTCGACGCCGAGCGAGACGATGACGACGTCTGGCGCGTAGGCGGCGAGCCTGGCGCAGGCGTCTTCCAGCGAGGCGCTCCAGGCGTCCCAGCCGGTGCCGAACGGCATGGGATAGTTGATGTTGAAACCTTCGCCCGCGCCGGCGCCACGCTCGTCGGCATGGCCGAGGAAGAACGGATATTCGACCATCGGGTCGCCGTGCAAATTGAGGACCTGCACGTCGGCGCGGTCGTAGAAGATCTCCTGTGTGCCGTTGCCGTGATGATAGTCGACATCGAGGATCGAGATGCGGCTGGCCCCCTGGTCGCGGAACCACTGCGCGGCAACGGCCGCGTTGTTGATGTAGCAATAGCCGCCCATGAAGCCGGCTCCGGCATGGTGGCCGGGCGGACGGCAGAGCGCGAAGGCGGAGGCTTCGCCGGCCTTGACCAGGCCCGCGGCGGTCAGCGCGACGTCGTAGGAGGACTTGATCGCATCCCATGTTCCTTCGACGAAGGTGGCGCCGCCGTCGAAGGAATAATAGCCGAGCAGGGCGTCGACGCGCTTGGGCGGCACGTCGCCGCGCAGGCCGCGTGTCGGCCAGGTGAAGGGCATGGCTGTGCCTGTGTGGCCCTCGGCGATCCATTGCGGCCAGACCGTCGGCAGGAAATCGACGTAGTCGGCCCTGTGGATGCGCTTGGCGGCGGCAAGATCATGCTCGGCCGGCGCGATGATCGCTCCGAGTTTCTCGCTCTCGATCCGCGCCTTGATGAACTCGGCGCGCGAGGGTTTTTCGAAACCCGGCACGATCGCCGATGTGACCAGTTCCATCTGGCCGGCGTGGCCGGCGTGAAGCGGCGAATAGACAGTCTTCATGAAATTCCTCTCGAATGCGAAATCAGTCAAGGTTGAGATAGGGGGTCACCAGAGCGAGCCACATGGTTTCGACATCGTCCTCGATGAGGTCGTATGTCCGGCGATCCCTTTTCAGGCCGACAAGACGGCAGGCGTGCCCGACCTCCATCATCAGCAGGCCGAGCCGGCTGGCGACCTTGTCTTCGAGAGCCGGGTTCACGTGCCGCAGCCATGCCGCATAGAGGGCGATGATCTGGTCGTCATATTCGTTCTGGATCGGCCTCAGGTCGGCGTTGCCTGAAATCGCCTCGATCACCGGCATCAGGCTGGCATTGTCGAGATAAAGCCTGGAGGTGTCCGTGAAAAGCCTGCGTACCTCCCGCCGAAACTCCTCCCGGTTGGTGGGCGGGTCGACCCTGATGCGCCTCGCGATCACTTCGGGAAAGGATGACAGCCAGCGCCGGGCGAGGTCCAGGAGAATGGCTTCCTTGTTGGGGAAGTACTGGTAGACCGAACCAACCGACAGGCCCGCGCGCTGCGCTATGGCGAGCGTGGTCGGCGTCCTTGTGCCTTGCTCGCGGGTCAGGATCAGCGCCGCGTCGAGGATCCGGTCCACCACCTTGCTCGACCGTTGTTGGCGCGGCTGCTTGCGCGGTTCGAGCGCTATCCTGGTTTTGCGATCGAGACTGCGCTTCACGGCTTGACGTCCTCGTTCCCCGCCCAGTCCCAACATCGGCGCAGAGTGTTGTCCACAATACATTGCAAATTCCGCATGTTGACAAACGCGAATGATTAGTCGCATTCTTTTATCCACGCTGCCTTGGGGATAACAAGGGGAATTTCGAAGACAGCGCGCCGGCATCATCTTTCCCCATCGCCCCTCCTGCGGAGCGGCAGCTCGTGGGCAGTGGTTGTCGGTCTCAGTCAAAAGCGCGGAGTCGCGATGTCGGTCACGGGTGCGGGTCACAAGGCGGATCTGATCGTCATCAATGGTCGTGTGTTGACCATGGACGATGACAATCCGACCGCCGAAGCCGTTGCCGTCAAGGATGGCGCCATCGTCGCTCTCGGCAGCCACGCCTCCATCGAAGAGTTCAAGGGGCCGGCCACCAGGGTCATCGACGCCAGGGGCGGTTCGGTGATCCCGGGTTTCATCGAAGCCCACATGCATCTGTTTTCAGGCGCGGCCGAGCTTGCCCATCTCCAGTTGTCGGGCGTCCACGGTTTCGAGGCGCTGCAAAAGGCGATCCGCGACTACGCGTCGACGCACCCCGATGCCAAGATGCTGGTCGGACAGGGCGTCGACTACACCGTGCTCGGCGACGAGCGGGTGACGCGGCACCATCTCGACGCGATCCTGCCGGACCGGCCCTTCGTCATGGCCGCGCCCGATCACCATACGATGTGGGCCAACACCAACGCGCTGGACTTGGCTGGCATCCTGAATGGGCGCACGCTTGGCCCCGGCAACGAAATCGTCATGGGCGACGATGGCCTGGCCAATGGCGAATTGCGCGAGGGCGAGGCTTTCGGCCCGGTGCTCGATCTTGCCGGGGAGGGCCGGGTGCGGCTCGGGCTGGCGACGGGCGGCGAGCCAAACCCGATGCCATCGGCGGAAGAACGCGCCGCCGACCGCGACATCATGCGGCGAGGCCTCGCCTGGTGCGCGCGCCACGGCATCACCTCGATCCAGAACATGGACGGCAATCTCTACCAGCTCGAACTGCTGGCCGAGATCGAGGCCGAGGAGGGGCTGCCCTGCCGGGTGCAGATACCCTTCCATTACAAGAATTTCATGACGCTCGACATGCTCGACAAGGCGTCGGCGATGGCCGAGTGCTACAATGGCGAGTGGCTGTCGTCGGGCATGGTCAAGGTGTTCTACGACGGCGTGCTCGATTCCTGGACGGCCGTCATGATCGAGCCCTATGCCGACCGTCCCGACTGGGTGGGCGAACCCCTGTTCACGCCCCAGCAATTCATCGATCTCGCTGTCTCCGTCGACAGGCGCGGCCTGCAGATCGCCGTGCATTCGATCGGCGACGGCGCGGTGCGCGCCGTGCTCGACGGCTACGAGGCGGCGCAAAAGGCCAACGGCAAGCGCGACAGCCGGCATCGTGTCGAACATATAGAGGTCATCGCGGCATCTGATGTGCCGCGTTTCGCCGAACTCGGCGTCATCGCCTCGATGCAGCCGCCGCATCCGCCCGGCGCCATGGATTTTCCGCTGGAGCCGACCGTGTCACGCATCGGGCCGGCGCGCTGGCCGGTGAGCTATGCCTGGCGCACCCTGAAGAATGCCGGCGCGCATGTCGTGTTCGCGTCGGACTGGCCGGTGTCGCCGATCGATCCGATCCTGGGCATCCAGGCGGCAGTGATGCGCAAACCATGGGCATCAACCGATCCGGACCAGAGCTTCTCGCTGCGTGAATCGCTTGCCGCCTACACGGTCGAGGGCGCCTATGCCGAATTCGCCGAGCACCGCAAGGGCACGCTGAAGCCGGGCTATATGGCCGATCTGGTGGTTTTGTCGGCCGACATCGAAAAGACTATGCCGGCCGACCTGCACAAGGTGCGCCCGGTAACAACGATCTGCGGCGGCAAAGTCACCTACCAGGCCTGACATGGCATGCGGCTTGCCTGCTGAAATGGCGGACTGAAATGACCGACTGAACTGTGATTCAATGCCGGACTTGCCAACCCATCGGCCGTGTGGTCACATCCAACAGGGGAAAAGCTCCGCCAGCAAGAGCGGGGTCAACAGTGAGGCGTAATCGTGCCGGACAAACCGGATCGGAATGCGATTGAAGTAGTAAACGTCAGCAAAATTTTCGGATCGGGTGAGGGGCAGGTCGCTGCCCTCGACAAAGTCTCGGTATCCATCCGCGAAAACGAATTCTTCACACTGCTGGGACCATCCGGCTGCGGCAAGACCACCTTGCTGCGGCTGATCGCCGGCTTCGACTTTCCAACCGCCGGCGAAATCCTGCTTTACGGCCAGGACATCGCGCCATTGCCGCCCTTCAAGCGGCCGGTCAACACCGTCTTCCAGTCCTATGCGCTGTTCCCGCACATGACGGTGGCAGACAATATCGGCTTCGGCCTGGAGATGCTGGGCAAGCCCAAGGCGCAGATCAAGGCGCGCGTTGCCGAGATGCTGAAGCTGGTCAAGATGGAGGCGCTGGCGGGCCGGCGCACCGGCCAGATTTCCGGCGGCCAGCAGCAGCGCGTGGCGCTGGCCCGGGCGCTCGCGCCGCAACCGAAGGTGCTGCTGCTCGACGAACCGCTCTCCGCCCTCGACTACAAGCTGCGCAAGGAGATGCAAATCGAGTTGAAGCGGCTGCAGCACGAGACCGGCATAACCTTCATCTTCGTCACCCATGACCAGGAAGAAGCGCTGACGATGTCGGACCGCATCGCGGTGATGTCGTCGGGCAAGATCCTGCAAGTCGGCTCGCCGTGGGATATCTACGACAAGCCTGCCGAACGCTTCGTCGCCGACTTCATCGGCGAGACCAATTTTCTCACCGCGGCCATATCAGGCACCGGCAACGGCAAGGCGCGCGCGACGCTCAAATCCGGCACCACCATCGAGGCGACCGTCGCCGAAGGTTTCCAGCCGAAGGACAACGCCACCGTGGTGGTGAGGCCGGAGCATGCCAAGCTGACCAAGAGTAAGGGCGACCTGTCGGGCACGGTCGACAACATCGTCTATTTCGGCACCGACACGCATATCCATGTCCAGCTCGACAGCGGCGAAGCCTTCACCGTGCGCCAGCAGAACACGCGCAGCGCCGGCTGCGGTTTCGAGCGCGGCGACAAGGTCGGCATCCTGATCGGCAACGACGCCGCGCAAGTGCTGAGGGACTGATGGCCACCGCCGAAGAAGTCGCCAAGGCAGCGGAGCGGCGCGACGTCCGCGCCCGCTGGTTGCTGTCAGCGCCGGCGCTGCTGGTCATTCTGCTCGCCGCGACCGGCCCGTTGCTGATCGTGCTCGTCTATTCGTTCCTGACGCCCGGCGCCTATGGCGACGTGAAGTGGCAATTTTCGCCGGAAGCCTGGGTGTCGGTGTTCATGGAACGCGACATTTTCGACGACACGCTGTCGCTGGCGGCCGCCCACGTCACCATCTTCCTGCGCTCGATCAAGCTCGCGGTGGTGACGACGCTGGCGACTTTGGCGCTCGGCTTCCCGACCGCCTATTTCATGGCGACGCGCAGTGAAAAGACCAGAGATCTCTGGCTGTTCCTGATCACCATCCCGTTCTGGACTAACCTTCTGATCCGCACTTTCGCTGTTCTGCAGATCATCCGCAACGAAGGCATCGTCAATACCATCCTTCTGAAGCTCGGCATCGTCTCGGCGCCGGTGCAGATCCTCTACACCGACACGGCGATCCTGATCGGCATGGCCTATGTCTACCTGCCGCTGATGGTGCTGCCGATCTATGCCAGCATGGAAAAACTCGATTTCCGGCTGGTCGAGGCCGGCTACGATCTCTACGCGACACGCTTCAAGGTGCTGCGCAAGATCATTTTCCCGCTGGTCAAACCCGGGGTCATCGCCGGCTCCATCCTGGTCTTCATTCCGGCCCTTGGCGCCTATGTGACGCCGAGCGTGCTTGGCGGCGGCAAGAACATGATGCTGTCCAACCTGATCGAATTGCAGTTCGGACAGGGCCGCAACTGGCCGCTTGGCTCGGCGCTGTCGATCACGGTCATGATCATCGTCATGGTGGCGCTGCTGGCCTATGTGCGCAACGCCGGCAAGTCGGGGGTGCGTCATGGCTAGCAACTTCTCCATCAAGCACCAGCCTGGCTTCACCGCGATCGCGGCAACCTGTTTCGTCGTGCTCTATTTGCCGATCATCGTGCTGGTCATCTACGCCTTCAACGCGGCGAGCTCGACCTCGGAATGGGGCGGGTTTTCGCTCAAATGGTTCCAGTCGGCCTGGCAGAACACGCAGGTCATCGATGCGACGATGCGTTCCTTCCAGATCGGCGCCATAGCGGCGGCCCTTGCCACCATCTTCGCCACAATGGCCGCGCTCGCCACCACGCGCACACCGCCCTATCCCGGGCTGACCTTCAAATACGCGGCCATCAACCAGCCGCTGATGGTGCCCGAAATCGTCACCGGCGTGGCGCTGCTGATCTTCTTCTCGCGCATCAAGATCTTCACCGGCTATTCCGGCCTTGGCTACCTGATCGCCGCGCATACGGCGTTCTGCATCCCGTTTGCCTACCTGCCGATCCGGGCGCGGCTGGAGAATATGGACCTGACGCTGGAACGCGCCGCTGCCGACCTCTATGCGACGCCGTGGAAGACCTTCCGCCGCATTACGCTGCCGCTTTTGTGGCCCGGCATCCTCGCCGGCCTGATGCTGGCTTTCGTCATCTCGCTCGATGACGTCGTCATCACCGAATTCGTCAAGTCGGGCGGCCAGGACACGCTGCCCACCTACATGCTCGGCCAGATCCGCCGCGGCATCACACCCGAGATCAACGCGATATCGACCGCCTTCCTGCTGCTTTCGGTCGCGATCGTCACGTTGTTTTTCTTTGTCAGCAGGAAACGAGACTGAAACCGATAATGGGAGTTAAAACGATGAACTGGAAGACAACAGCGGCCGCCATGGGGTTGGCGTTGCTCGCTTCGACGGGCCTTGCCCGCGCCGACGGCGTGCTCAACATCTACAATTGGGGCAATTACACCAGCCCCGACGTGATCAAGAAGTTCGAAGCCAAATACAACGTCAAGGTGACCATCACCGACTACGATTCCAACGATACCGCGCTTGCCAAGGTGCGCCAGGGCGGCACCGGTTTCGACATTGCCGTGCCTTCGCAGACCTATGTACCGATCTGGATCAAGGAAGGCCTCGTTCAGGAAACCGATCCGGGCAAGATGGAGAACTTCAAAAACGTGGCGCCGGAATGGGCCAATCCTGAGTTCGATCCGGGCCGCAAATACACGGTTCCGTGGGCCTGGGGCACGATCGGCGTCGTCGTCAATACCGACGCCTACAAGGGCCCGGCCAACACGTGGGGCATCATCTTCAACACGCCCGACGAGTTGAAGGGTAAGGTCAACGTCGTACCGGAGATGGGCGACGTGATGTTCGCCGCGATCAAGTATGTCGGCGGCCAGCAATGCACCAACGACAAGACGGTGCTGAAGAAAGTACGTGACCTGCTGGTGGCGGCCAAGCCGAACTGGATCGCCATGGAATACAACACCATTGAGAAGATGGGCGCCGGCGACTTCAAGGCAACCAGCGACTGGAATGGCTCGGCTTTGCGTCAGCGCCTCGCCAACCCGGCCATCCACTTCAACTACCCGAAGGAAGGCTATGGCCTGTGGAGCGACAACGTCGTCGTCCTGAAAGAGGCCAAGAATGTCGAGAACGCCAAGCTGTTCCAGAACTTCATCATGGATCCGGAAAACGCGGCCGGCCTCTCGGCCTTCCATCGTTACGCCAATGCCATCGCCGGTTCGGACAAATACATGCCGGCCGACATGAAGGACGCGCCGGAAGTCGTCATTCCGGCCGACGCCAAGCCGCTTGGCGAACTGCAGCAGATGTGCGCGTCAGAGACGCAGGAACTCTACACCAAGATCTGGACCGAACTGCAGAAGTAATCGCCGTATGACGGACCCGGCGGCACATGCCGCCGGGTCTTTTCCGTTTCCGGGAATGGCTTTCATGGACTCCTATCGCAACAGCGATCCGCGGCCGCCGATCATGCAGGGCTCGCCGCCCGCCATGGTGCCACCAAGGCTCGACTGGGACAGGCCGCCCTGGAACCGCTGGGCTTTCCAGCACATCAGGGAAATTCTGCCGACCGTCGAAGTCTGGCGCGGCAACGGCCACCGTCACCGCCTCGAACGCGCCGAGGTCGATCTCGACGGGCTGCCGGTCGAGGACAGCACGGGACGGAAGACGACGCTCGCGGGCCTGCTGGACGAGACCTATACGGATGGCTTCCTGGTGCTCAAGGACGGCAAGATAGCCTATGAGCGCTACTTCAACGGCATGGACGAGCGCACGCTGCATCTGTCGCAGTCGATGGCCAAGTCGGTCACCGGCTCGGTGTTCGGCATACTGGCCGGGCGCGGGCTGGTCGATCCGGCGAGGCCGGTGACGGACTACCTGCCGGAATTGAAGGCAACCGGGTGGGCCGGCGCCAACGTCCAGCACGTGCTCGACATGACGACGGGCGTGTGTTTCTCGGAGGAATATAACGACCGTTATTCCGACATAGGCCAGGTCGATGTCGCCACCGGCTGGAAGCCGGTGCCGCCGGGCAGCGATCCGGACTTTCGCTGGCCCGCGCACATGTTCGAGCTGATCCTGGGCTTGAAGGACATTGTCCGGCCACATGGGGCGGCATTCGAGTACCGCTCGGTCGAAACCGATGTGCTCGCGTTCATCCTGGAGCGGGTGACCGGCAAGCGGCTGGCGCAACTGGTCTCGGAAGAACTCTGGCAAAAGCTCGGCGCCGATGAAAGCGCCTGCTTCACAGTCGACAGCGCCGGCTACGCGCTGGCCGATGGCGGCTTCAACGCGACGCTGCGCGATTATGCCCGCTTCGGCCAGCTGATCCTCGATAATGGCGGCGGCATCGTGCCGGCCGACTGGATCGAGGCGACGCGCAGCGGCAGCCACGGACCGGGCTTCAGTCCAAGCCTGCCAGAGGGCAGCTACCGCAACCAGTTCTGGATCGAGAATCCCCATTCGCGGGCGCTGATGTGCCGGGGCGTGTTCGGGCAGATGATCCACATCGACTGGAATACGCGGATGGTCGTGGTGAAGCTTTCGACCTGGCCGGATTTCAGCAATGTCGCCTATTCCATGGCGACGCTGAAGGCCGTGCATGCCATCGCCGCCGCGCTGAGCTGAACCCCCACAAGACACGACCTGGAAGGAAATGCCATGACCGGCAAGACCGCGTTCGAGACCCGTTACGGCTTCCGCCGCAACCAGGTGCTGCTCGCCAACTGGCGGGAAAATCCGTTCAACCGATGGTCATTCCAGAACGTCGGCGAGCTGGTGCCGAGCGCGCGTGTCGCCGCCCTGCCGGTCAACGAGGCGCCGGCCGAGGATTTCGGCGGATTGCTCGACGAAAAGATCGCGGTGGCGAGCACGCCGGAAACCGTCGCGGCTTTTCTCAGCCGCTCGCACACGGATGCGCTGACCGTCATGAGAGGCGGCAGGATCGTCGGCGACTGGTTTGCGCCGCATATGGATTTCGGCGCCCGCCACATCATCTTTTCGATCAGCAAGTCGGTGACCGCGATCATGGCCGGCATATTGGAAGGCGAGGGCGTGTTCGATCCGGAAGCGCCGGTGACGGCCTACATGCCGGAAGCCGGCGGTTCGGCCTATGGCGAGGCTACCGTGCGGCATGTGCTCGATATGAGTGTCAGCCTCGATTTCGAAGAAGCCTATCTCGATCCCGAAAGCGCCTTTGCCCGCTACCGGCGCGCCACCTTGTGGAACCCCGGCGGCGGCACGGAAAGCCTGCGTGAATTCCTCCTGACGCTGCAGCGTCTCGCCGAGCCGCATGGCCAGACCTTCCGCTACCGGTCGCCCAATTCCGACCTGCTTGGCCTGCTGCTCGAACGGGCGTCCGGCCAGCGCTTCGCCGACCTGATGTGCGAGAAACTGTGGCTGCCGCTGGGCGCCGCCAGCGAAGCTTCGGTGGCGGTCGACATGGAGGGCACGGCGCGCACTGCCGGCGGCATCTCGGTGACGCCGCGCGATCTGGCGCGCGTCGGCGAGATGATGCGGCAAGGAGGCACTGCGAATGGCCGCCGCATCGTGCCCGAGGCCTGGGTGCGCGACACCACGGTAACCGGCGGCAGTTCTGAAGCCTGGCAGCGTGGCGCCATGCTGCCGCTGTTTCCCAAGGGCCGCTACCGCAACAAATGGTACCAGACAGGACATGAGAACGGGGCCTATTGCGGCATCGGGATCCATGGCCAGTGGCTCTATGTCGACCCCCGGACGGAAGTGGTGATCGCCAAGATGTCGTCGCAGCCCGAGCCGGTCGACGATCCGCTCGATCTCGAGATCGTCGCATTCTTCGAAGCGCTGAGCCGGATGGTCTGAGCGGCCGCAACATTAGGGCGCGCTTTCCTGTGGACCTCTGTCGCCGGCGAAACCGCGAAGGTTGGCGGGCAGGATATCTGCGCCTATGGTCGCCGCTCTTTTCGAGAAGAGCAGGAACGGCATGGCATCCGACATCAAGCGCATCGCAGCCATTATCGCGACCGAGATTACAGCGCGGCCCGAACAGGCTGCCGCTGCCATCGGGCTGCTCGACGAAGGCGCGACCGTGCCGTTCGTGGCGCGCTACCGCAAAGAGGTGACGGGCGGGCTCGACGACACGCAACTGCGCCTGCTGTCGGAGCGTCTTGCCTATCTGCGCGAGCTCGACGCGCGGCGTGACACCATCCTTGGCTCGATCCGGGAGCAGGGCAAGCTGACCGACGAGCTTGAAACCAAGCTCGCCGCCGCCGTCACCAAGGCCGAGCTGGAGGACATCTACCTGCCCTACAAGCCCAAGCGCCGCACCAGGGCGGAGATCGCCCGGGAGCGTGGGCTGGGACCCCTGGCGGAAGCCATCCTGGCCGACCGTTCGCTGGTGCCGGCGGAACTCGCACTGGCCTATCTGACCGAGGACGTGGCCGACGCCAAGGCGGGACTTGAGGGCGCGCGCGACATAGTGTCGGAGCAGTTCGCCGAGAATGCAGACCTGGTCGGCAAGCTGCGAAGCTACATGAAGGAACGCGCCTTCATGCGCGCCAGGGTGGTCGACGGCAAGCAGGAGGCGGGTGCGAAATTCTCCGATTATTTCGACCATGTCGAGCGCTGGGCCACCGTGCCGAGTCACCGCGCGCTGGCGATGCTGCGCGGCCGCAACGAGGAGGTGCTGTCGCTCGACATCGAGGTCGATGCCGACGACTCTTCACCGGTGAAGCCGGTAGAGCGGATGATCGCCAATGCCTACGCCATCGGCGGCAGCCTGCCGGGCGATCGCTGGCTGATGGAGGTCGCAGGCTGGACCTGGCGCATAAAACTATCCCTGCACCTGACGCTCGATCTGATGCGCGACCTGCGCGAACGGGCCGAGGAAGAGGCGATCCACGTCTTCGCCCGCAATTTGAAGGATCTGCTGCTCGCCGCCCCCGCCGGATCGCGGCCGACGATGGGGCTCGACCCTGGCATCCGCACCGGCGTCAAGGTCGCGGTGGTCGACGGCACCGGCAAGCTGGTGGCGACGACAACGGTCTATCCGTTCCCGCCCAGGAACGATGTGCGTGGCACGCAGGCGGAGCTCGCCAAGCTCGTTCGCCTGCACAAGGTCGAGCTGATCTCGATCGGCAATGGCACCGGCAGCCGCGAAACCGAGAAGCTGGTGTCCGACATGCCTTCCGACGGCGGGCCGAAGCCGCTCAAGGTGATCGTCAGCGAGGCCGGCGCTTCGGTCTATTCGGCTTCGGCGACGGCGGCGGCGGAATTCCCCGGTCTCGACGTATCATTGCGCGGTGCGGTGTCGATCGCGCGCCGCTTGCAGGATCCGCTGGCCGAACTGGTCAAGATCGAGCCGAAATCGATCGGCGTCGGCCAGTATCAGCACGATGTCGACCAGTACCGGCTTGGCCGCTCGCTGGAGGCGGTGGTCGAGGACGCCGTCAACGCGGTTGGCGTCGATCTCAACACGGCTTCGGCGCCGCTTCTGGCGCGGGTTTCAGGGCTCGGGGCGTCGCTCGCAGACGCCATCGTTGCGCATCGCGATGCCACCGGCCCTTTCGCCAGCCGCAAGGATTTGCTCAAGGTCTCCCGCCTCGGGCCGCGTGCGTTCGAGCAATGCGCCGGCTTCCTGCGCATCCCGAACGGCTCCGAGCCGCTCGACGCCTCGGCCGTGCATCCGGAAGCCTACGGCGTGGCCAAAAAGATCGTCGCCGCCTGCGGGCGCGATGTGCGTTCGCTGATGGGCGACAGTGCGGCGCTGAAGGCGCTCGATCCGCGCGTTTTCGTGGACGAGCGGTTCGGCCTGCCGACAGTGCGCGACATTTTGGCCGAACTGGAAAAGCCCGGCCGCGATCCGCGCCCCGGCTTCAAGACGGCAACCTTCGCCGATGGCATCGACGACATCAAGGATCTGAAGCCCGGCATGCTGCTGGAAGGCACCGTCACCAATGTCGCCGCCTTCGGCGCCTTCGTCGACATCGGCGTCCACCAGGACGGGCTGGTGCACGTTTCGCAACTGGCCGACCGTTTCATCAAGGACGCGCATGAGGTGGTCAAGGCCGGCGACGTGGTCAAGGTGCGGGTCGTCGACGTCGACATCAAGCGCAAGCGAATCGCGCTTTCCATGCGCAGGGATGGTGGCGAGGGCGGCGCATCGCGCGGCCCGCGCGACAATGGCGGCGGCAGGCCGGCGCCACGCTCGCCAGCGCCGCAGCGCCAGCCGGAGCGACCGGCGCAGCAAGGTGCGTTCGGCGCGGCGTTGGCGGATGCGCTGAAACGGAAGTAGCTACCACGCCAGAACAGCCGGGTCCTTTTCAACCTGGCTCGTCAGCCAATCTCGAAAACTCGCGACCGGCGGATGGCCGCGCTTGTCGTGCGGGACGACTAGATAATAGGCGCTGCGGCTGTGCATAGGCTGGCCGGGCGCGGGCACTAGCTGGCCGCGCTGCAACTCGCCTGAGATGAGGATTTGCGGCAGCAGAGCCACGCCCAGACCCGCCATGCAGGCCTGGGCGGCGGTGCCGAACTGTTCGAACTGCATACCCGGTCCGGTCGGCGCGCTCAGGCCCTGATGCTCAAACCATTCTGTCCAGGCGCCAGGCCGCGTCGCCATGTGCAGCAGCGGCAGACGGCCGATGTCGGCCGGCGTGGCGATGGAGCGCTCGGCGAGAAATTCGGGCGACACCACCGGGGCCACCACCTCCCGCACCAGCAGCGTCGAGTCTGCCTCGGGCCAGTCCGGCAGGCCATAATGGATGGCGGCGTCCAGCCGCTCTCTGGCGAAGTCGAAGCGGCCGACGCGGGTGACGAAGTTGATGGTGATGTCGGGATTGTTGTCGACGAAGTCTGGGATCATCGGCATCAGCCAGCGCGTGCCGAAGGTCGGCAGGATTGCGAGGTTCAGGATGCCGCTATGCCGATTACTCATCAATCCAAGCGCTGCGTCGCGCAATTGGCCAAGTGCCGAACGGACCACTTCGGCGTAGGTTTCGCCCGCCGCCGACAGCCGGACATTGCGGCTGTCGCGCTCGAACAGCCGGCGGCCAAACTGGTCCTCGATCAGCCTGATCTGCCGACTGACGGCGCCCTGGGTTAAATCCAGCTCCTGGGCTGCAGCGGTGAAACTGCCAAGCCGGGCCACCGCTTCGAAGGCGGCAAGCGCGTTGATGTTAGGCAAAAGACGACGTTGGACGCTCATGATCTATTCCTAACGCTCATTGATCGGTGAAGCAATTTCGTTTGATTTTTTCAGGCCGTGGGCCGATAAGCCGGGCTTCACCCGTTTTTAAGGATCGAGACGCCATGGCTGCCGACAAGAATGCATTCGTCTGGGAAGACCCGTTCCTGATCGAGGACCAGCTTTCGGAAGACGAGCGCATGGTGCGGGACGGGGCGGCGGCCTTCGCCGCCGACAAGCTCGCGCCGCGCATCGAGGAGGCCTATCTCAACGAAACCTTCGACACGGCGATTTTTCGCGAGATGGGCGAGGCCGGCCTGCTCGGCATCAACATTCCGGAAGAATTCGGCGGCCTCGGCGCCAACTATGTCACCTACGGCCTGGTCGCCCGCGAAGTGGAGCGCGTCGATTCCGGCTATCGTTCGATGATGTCGGTGCAGTCGTCGCTGGTGATGTATCCCATTTATGCCTATGGCTCGGACGAACAGCGCAGGAAGTATCTACCCAAGCTCGCCAGCGGCGAGTGGATAGGCTGTTTCGGCCTGACCGAACCGGATGCCGGCTCCGACCCCGGCGGCATGAAGACGCGCGCCGAGAAGACCGCCAATGGTTACAAGCTTACCGGCTCCAAGATGTGGATCTCCAATGCGCCCGTCGCCGACGTGTTCGTCGTCTGGGCGAAGCTGAAGGGCGAGAACGGCAAGGATGAGATCCGTGGCTTCGTCCTGGAAAAGGGCATGAAGGGGCTTTCGGCGCCGAAGATCGGCGGCAAGCTGTCGCTGCGGGCGTCGATCACCGGCGAGGTGGTTATGGAAGGCGTCGAGGTCGGCGAGGATGCTCTGCTGCCCAACGTGTCGGGGCTGAAGGGGCCGTTCGGCTGCCTCAACCGGGCTCGCTACGGCATTTCCTGGGGCTCGATGGGCGCGGCCGAAGATTGCTGGCATCGCGCGCGCCAGTATGGCCTCGACCGCAAGCAGTTCGGCAAGCCGCTGGCCAGCACGCAGCTCTACCAGAAGAAGCTCGCCGACATGCAGACCGAGATCGCGCTCGGGCTGCAGGCCTCGTTGCGCGTCGGGCGGCTGCTCGACGAAGGCAAGATGGCGCCGGAGATGATCTCGATCGTCAAGCGCAACAATTGCGGCAAGGCGCTCGACATCGCCCGCCAGGCGCGCGACATGCATGGCGGCAACGGCATCCAGATCGGCTATCACGTGATGCGCCATGCGCAGAATCTGGAGACGGTCAACACCTATGAGGGCACGCATGACGTGCACGCGCTGATCCTGGGACGGGCGCAGACGGGGATCCAAGCGTTTTTCTGAGGTTCGGTAGCCGTTTAAGTTAGGTGCAGCGCAACATCCGCTTGGAGAATGACGGCCAGATGTGTCAGGGTTCGGCCAGCTAAACGCCGATCTTCCGGGGCTCCATGGCAATTCTGGCCGCCGTCTATCACCTGACCCATTACAAATACGACCGGCCGGTGGTTCTTGGTCCCCAGGTGATCAGGCTCCAGCCGGCGCCACATTCGCGCACCAAAGTGCTCAGCCATTCGTTGAAGGTCGAGCCGGCGAACCACTTCGTCAATCTCCAGCAGGACCCCTACGGCAATTTCCTCGCCCGTTTCGTCTTTCCCGACCCGGTGAGCGAACTCAAGATCGAGGTCGACCTCGTCGCCGACATGACGGTCTACAACCCGTTCGATTTCTTCGTCGAGGAGACGGCGGAAAATTTCCCGTTCGAGTATCCGGAAGAGACACGCAACGACCTCGCCATCTATCGCACACCGGAACCGGCAGGCCCGCTGCTGTCGGCGTTCCTGAAAACCATCGATACCAGCCCGAAAAACACGGTCAATTTTCTCGTCGACCTCAATGCCCGGCTGCAGCGCGAAATCGCCTATATCGTGCGCATGGAGACCGGCGTGTTCTCGCCGGAGGAAACGCTGGCGGCCGCCAAAGGGTCGTGCCGCGATTCGAGCTGGCTGCTGGTGCAGATCCTGCGCAATCTAGGCATCGCCGCGCGCTTTGTCTCGGGCTATCTGATCCAGCTCAAGCCCGACCTCGTCGCGCTCGATGGGCCGGCCGGTACATCAGTGGATTTCACTGACCTGCACGCCTGGTGCGAGGTCTATCTTCCCGGCGCTGGCTGGATCGGTTTCGACCCGACTTCGGGCCTGCTTACCGGCGAGAGCCATGTACCGCTTGCCGCCACCCCGCATTTTCGCAATGCAGCGCCCATTTCCGGCATGGCGAGCTTTGCCAATGTCGAGTTCGGCTTCGACATGCGGGTCGACCGCATCGCGGAGCATCCGCGCATCACCAAGCCGTTCTCGGACGAAAGCTGGCATGCGCTTGATGCGCTCGGCAACAAGGTCGATGCGGCGCTGGCGGACGGGGATGTACGGCTGACCATGGGCGGCGAGCCGACCTTCGTGTCGATCGACGATTTCGAGTCCGCCGAGTGGAACACCGCCGCCGTCGGCCCGACAAAACGCGAAAAGGCCGATGCGCTGATCCGGAGGCTGCGCGAGCGCTTCGCGCCTGGCGGCTTCCTCCATTATGGCCAAGGCAAATGGTACCCCGGCGAAAGCTTACCGCGCTGGACCTTTTCGCTCTACTGGCGCACCGACGGCCAGCCGGTGTGGAGCGACCCGTCGCTGATCGCGCGGGAGAAAAGCGAAGCCGATATCGGTCCGAAGCAGGCCGAGAGCCTGCTGACCGCGATCGCCGGCGAGCTCGGCATCGAAACATCCATGGTCAGCGAAGCCTATGAGGATCCGGCCGAGTGGCTGCTCAAGGAAGGCAAGCTGCCGGAGAATGTCGATCCGTCCAATTCGAAGCTGGAGGATCCCGAAGAGCGCAGCCGCATGGCGACGGTGTTCGAACGCGGGCTGACCAAGCCGTCGGGCTATGTGCTGCCGGTGCAGCGCTGGAACAGCCAGGCGTCGGACCAGCGCTGGCGCTCGGAAAAATGGACGACGCGGCGCGGGCGGCTGTTCCTGGTGCCGGGCGATTCACCGGTCGGCTACCGCCTGCCGCTCGGCACGCTGCCTCACGTGCCGCCGGAGCAGTTTCCCTATATCGTTCCGGTCGATCCGTCGCAGCCGCGCGGTGCGCTGCCCGTGCGGGAGGCGATCTTGCCCATGGCGGCTCCGGCCGATCCTCAGGGCGCCGATGAAATGGCACGCCGCCAGCAGGCGGCATCGTTCACGGCCGCGACCGCCCAGCAGGACCGGGTCGAGCAGGAGATCACCGAGATCGGCGGCGCGGTGCGTACCGCGCTTTCGGTCGAGCCGCGCGAGGGACGGCTCTGCGTGTTCATGCCGCCGGTCGAGGCGCTGGAGGATTATCTTGAGCTGGTGGCAGCAGCCGAGAACGCGGCCAAGGCGATCAGGTTGCCAGTGCATATCGAGGGCTACGGCCCGCCGCATGATCCGCGCCTCAACGTCATCCGCGTCGCGCCGGACCCTGGCGTCATCGAGGTCAACATCCACCCGGCTGCCAACTGGCAGGATTGCGTGGCGACGACCACGGCGATCTACGAGGAGGCGCGGCAAACGCGGCTTGGCGCGGATAAATTCATGATCGACGGCCGCCACACCGGCACCGGCGGCGGCAACCATGTTGTGGTCGGCGGCGCGACGCCCAATGACAGCCCGTTTCTGCGCCGCCCCGATCTTTTGAAGAGCCTGGTGCTGCAATGGCAGCGGCATCCCTCCCTGTCTTATCTCTTCTCCGGCCTGTTCATCGGCCCGACCAGCCAGGCGCCGCGCTTCGACGAGGCGCGCCACGATTCGCTCTACGAGCTTGAAATCGCCATGGCGCAGGTGCCGCGTCCGGACCAGGGCAACGTGCCTTTGCCATGGCTGGTCGACCGGCTGTTCCGCAACCTTTTGACCGACGTCACCGGGAATACGCATCGCTCGGAAATCTGCATCGACAAGCTGTTTTCGCCTGATGGACCGACCGGACGGCTGGGCCTGGTGGAATTCCGTGGCTTCGAGATGCCGCCCAATGCGCGCATGAGCCTGGCGCAGCAACTGCTGGTCAGGGCGATCATCGCCCGTGCCTGGAAGAACCCGCTCGACGGCCGTTTCGTGCGCTGGGGCACGTCGCTGCACGACCGCTTCATGCTGCCGCATCATGTCTGGGCGGATTTTCTCGACGTTCTCGACGACCTCAAGCTCAACGGTTTCACGTTCCGCCCCGAATGGTTCGACGCGCAGCTCGAGTTCCGCTTTCCCTTCTGCGGCGAGGTCCAATATGCGGGCGTCAAGCTGGAACTACGGCAGGCCCTGGAGCCGTGGCATGTCATGGGCGAGCAGGGGGCCATCGGCGGGACCGTGCGCTTCGTCGATTCTTCGGTCGAAAGGTTGCAGGTCAAGACCGAGGGGCTCAATCCGGAGCGCCATGCCGTCGTCTGCAACGGCCGCATCGTGCCGATGAAGGTTGCCGACAACAGAGAAGTCGCGGTGGCGGGCGTGCGCTTCAAGGCGTGGCAGCCCGCTTCGGGCCTGCATCCGGCACTGCCGGTCAATACGCCGCTGGTGTTCGATATCTACGACCGTTGGTCGGGTCGGGCGGTTGGCGGCTGCGTCTATCATGTCGCGCATCCGGGCGGGCGCAGCTACGACACTTTTCCGGTCAACGGCAACGAGGCGGAAGCGCGCCGGCTCGCCCGCTTCGAAGCGCGCGGCCACACGCCGTCGGCCTATGTGTTGCGCGAGGAACAACCCACGGAAGATTTCCCCATGACGCTTGACCTTCGGCGTCCACCAAGATTCTGATCTGACATGGCAAAGGGGAATCACAAGCGGGTACGCGGCAAGGCGCAGATCCATCGCCTGCTGGAGCACTACCAGCCGATCGACGGCGTCGTCGACGAGATGGTCGACGCTTCGGGCAATCCCCGTCCGGCCTGGAAGCATTTCATCGAGGCGCTCGACGATCTCGGCGCCGAAGAACTCGCCCAGCGTTTTGCCCGTGCCGACCAGTATCTGCGCGACGCCGGCGTCTATTACCGCGTCTACGACAAGGCCGGCGCCAACGAGCGCGAATGGCCGCTGGCGCATGTCCCGGTGCTCATCGAGGACGCCGAGTGGGCAGCGATCAGCGCCGGCCTGGCGCAGCGCGCCGAGCTGTTCGAGGAGATCATCGCCGATATATACGGGCCGAACCGGCTGGTCGAGAAGGGCATCCTGCCGGCCGGACTGATCGCGGCGAGCCCCGAATATTTGCGGCCCGTGGTTGGCACTCGTCCGGCCGACGGCCATTTCCTGCATTTCTGCGCCTTCGAACTCGGCCGCGGGCCGGACGGCCGCTGGTGGGTGTTGGGCGACCGTACTCAGGCACCATCCGGCGCCGGTTTCGCGCTGGAGAACCGCGTCGCCACGACCCGCGCGCTGTCGGACATCTATGGCGAGATGCATGTGCATCGCCTCGCCGGCTTCTTCCGGCGCTTTCGCGATGCGCTGATCGGCATGGCCAGGGAAGCTGACGGCCGCGTCGCCATATTGACGCCTGGGCCGCTCAACGAAACCTATTACGAACACGCCTATATCGCCCGCTATCTCGGCATCATGCTGCTCGAAGGCGAGGACCTGACCGTTTCCGGGGGCAGGCTGATGGTGCGCACCGTTTCCGGGCTGATGCCGATCAGCGTGCTGTGGCGACGGCTGGACGCGGCGTTCGCCGATCCGTTGGAACTGCGCTCGGAGTCGCAAATCGGTACGCCGGGCCTGGTCGAGGCGATCCGGCAAGGCAGCCTCTCCACCGTCAATGCGCTCGGCTCGGGCCTGATGGAAACGCGCGCGCTGCTTGCCTTCCTGCCCAAGATCGCGCGCGAATTGCGGGGCGAGGAACTCGAGCTGCCCACCGTCGCGACATGGTGGTGCGGTCAGGCATCCGACCGAGCGCATGTGCTCGCCAATATCGACCGCATGGTGATCGGGCCGGCGCTGTCGACGAGGCTGGCCTTCGAGGACGACGACCAGACTAGGCTTGGCTCCGCGCTGTCGGCCGGGGAGCGGGCGGACCTGGTGGCGCGCATCGAACGCGACGGCGACGCTTTCGTCGGCCAGGAAGCGGTGACGCTTTCGACGACGCCCGTCTATGTCGGCGGCTGGCTGGAGCCGCGGCCGGCAAGCCTGCGTGTCTACCTGGCGCGCACGCCCGAGGGCTGGACGGTGATGCCGGGCGGGTTCGCCCGCGTCGGCCTGTCGCTCGATCCGACGGCGATCGCCATGCAGCGCGGCGGCCAGGCGGCCGACGTATGGGTGGTCAGCGACCGGCCGGTGGAGCGCGAGACGCTGCTGCCACAAGAGGGCGACAGCTTCAGCCGCACCAGGCCGGGCAGCCTGCCCAGCCGCGCAGCGGAAAACCTGACCTGGCTCGGCCGCTACATCGAACGCTCGGAAGACACGGTGCGCATCCTGCGCGCCTATCATGTGCGGCTCGCCGAAACTTCCGATCCGGATATGCCGCTGCTGGCCGACATCAGGGATCATCTCGAACCGTTCGGCATCGATGTCGAAACAGCGATCCCATCGGGGCTGATCGGCACGCTGGACAGCGCGGTCTACAGCGCCGGCCAGATCCGCGACCGTTTCTCGCCGGACGGCTGGCTGGCGCTCAAGGACTTGTCGAAGACCATCCATCAGTTCGCGACGACGGTGGCGCCGGGGGATGACGCGACGCGGGCGATGACCGTCATCCTGCGCAAGCTCGCCGGTTTTTCCGGCCTGCTGCACGAGAACATGTACCGCTTCGCGGGCTGGCGGTTCCTGGAGATCGGCCGGCGGCTGGAACGCGGCATACAGATCGCCAGCACGCTCGCCCGGCTGACCAGCGACAAGGCGCCGGACGGCGCGCTCGACATGATGCTGGAGATCGGCGACAGCGTCATGACTCACCGGCGGCAGTACCCTGTGCAAGCCGGCCGCCGCACGGTGATCGACCTTCTGGCGCTCGATCCGCTCAATCCGCGTTCCATCCTGTTCCAGCTCGAACGGCTGAAGGCCGAGATCGGGCTGCTGCCGGCGATCGGCGGCGAGGGGCACATGTCGCCTGCGGCCAAGGAAATCCTGCAGCTCAACACAGCCATCGCCATCAAGGAGCCAGCGGACATGACTGTGAAGGCGCTGAACGATCTCGCCGGCGAGATAGGCGGGCTCTACAGCAGCCTCGCCAAGGCCTATTTCGGTTAAGGCGACGCTCCGGCATGCTCTACGACATCAGGCTTCACCTTCACTACGACTACGCCGCCGTCGCCGGCGGCGGCCGTCACCAGGTCCGCGTGTTGCCGCCGACCATCGACGGCGTGCAGCGCGTCGTCGCAGCGTCGCTATCCTTCGCGCCGGCGCCAAACGAACGCTCGGATTTTTCCGATTTCTTCGGCAACAACGTCACCTCGATCGCCTTCCGCGACGCGCATGACGCGCTCGACATCAGGATGAGCGCGCGCGTGGCGGTGTCGCGACCGGAACCCGGGCTCGACGTGTCGCCCGATCTTAGCCGGCTGCGTCAGGAGCTCGCCGCCGTGCGCTCGCTGGCACCGGATACACCGCACCATTTCCTGGCCCCCAGCGGTCACGCCGGCATCGATGCGGCGATCACCGCCTATGCGCGCGATAGCGTCGGCGGCTCGGCCGCCGGTACGGCGATGAACCTCTGCAATCGCATCCACCGCGATTTCACCTATGATGGCGAGGCGACAACCGTGCGGACCCTGGCTGGCGACGCATTCCGGCTGAAGCGCGGGGTGTGCCAGGATTTCTCGCATATCATGATCGCCGGCCTGCGCGGGCTCGGCATACCGGCCGGCTATGTCAGCGGCTTCCTGCGCACCATTCCGCCCAAGGGCAAGCCCAGGCTGGAGGGCGCCGACGCCATGCATGCATGGGTCAAGGTGTGGTGCGGGCGCGATGCCGGCTGGCAGGAGTTCGACCCGACCAACGGCATGCGGGCCTCCAACGATCACATCACCGTCGGCTATGGCCGTGACTATTCGGATGTCGCGCCGATCGTCGGCGTTCTCAAGACCACCGGCGGACAGGTCGGAGAGCAAGCCGTCGACGTTATTCCGGTGGTGCTGGAGAAGACCTGACGTCAGGCCTGCTTGCGCAAAGCGCCTTGCAGGGTTCCGCCCCGGCGTGGCTGGCCGCCGACTTTTCGGACAGGAATGGAACCAGTGCTCGGCCCAGAGGCTTATCTACGGTGTTTCCGTGGGGCCAGCATGCTGCAGAAATCCGGATTGACTATCGACGGCGACGCCGCACCAAAGAACGGTGCTCAAATCTCTGCCGAGCACGCCGCACTGATTTATGTCAGCGATACCGAACCCGGTATCCGCCGGCTGAAATCGGGCAAGGGATTTTCCTACAGGGGACCTGATGGCGGGCCGGTCTCGGATGCCACCCGAGCGCGCATCGAGGCGATCGTGATCCCGCCGGCCTGGACGGATGTTTGGATCTCGCCCGAGGCGGACGGACATATCCAGGCGACCGGCAGGGACCAGCGGGGGCGCAAGCAATATCGCTACCATCCGCATTGGGCCGAGGAGCGCGACAGCGCCAAATATTCGAGCCTTGTCGCCTTCGCCGAAAGCCTGCCGGAGCTTCGGCGCAGGATCGACAGCGACCTGCGCCGCCACGGCCTGCCGCTCGAACGCGTCGTCGCCGCGATCGTCTGGCTGCTCGACAACACCATGATCCGCGTCGGCAACGCCGCTTACGCTCGCGACAACAAGAGCTTCGGCCTGACGACATTGCGCGACCGCCATGTCGACATCAAGGGATCGAGCCTGCGGTTCGCCTTCAAGGGCAAATCGGGCAAGGAATGGAAATTGAAGCTGGTCGATCGCCGCATCGCGCGAATCGTGCGGGGCGCGCAGGATCTGCCGGGCCAAAAGCTGTTCCAGTATCTCGACGAGGACGGCAACAGACACCCGGTGCGCTCCGAGGACGTCAACCGCTACATCCGCGAGGCCATCGGCGATGCATTCAGCTCGAAACATTTCCGTACATGGGGCGGCACCATCCACGCCGCGTCGCTGTTTGCGCAAACGGTGCTGCCCGACAGCCAGGCACAGCAGAAACGGGCGATGAACAGCGTCATCGACAGGGTCGCCGATCGGCTGGGCAACACGCGCGCCGTCTGCCGCCAATGCTATATCCATCCGCAAGTCTTCGAAGCATGGCTGCAGGGACGGCTGCTTGCCGAAATGGCGGAAGCCAACAAGCGCAAAAGGTCGATAGACGGTCTCGATGACGAGGAAGCGCTCGTGCTGCGATGGCTGAAGACGCACGAAAGCGGACCCGCGGCAACCACCGGCTGCTGAATCCACGGCGCCTCGATTTTTTTATCGACGCCGTGTCGGGATCGGTCCTAGTGTTTCGTCCTTTGACACAGAAGAGGACAAACCATGCTCTACGCGATCTTGTGCTATGCTTCCGAAGACGTCGTCTGCTCCTGGAGCAAGGAACAGGACGACAAGGTCATGGCCAACATTCTCGATGTCCAGCAGAAATACGCGGACGCCGGCCGGCTTGGCCCGGTGGCGCGGCTTTTGCCGACGACGGCGGCGACGACGCTGAGGAAGGTCAAGGGCGAATCGATCGTCATCGACGGGCCGTTCGCCGAGACCAAGGAACAGTTCCTCGGCTTCTACACGCTCGAATGCGCCGATCTCGACGAGGCGGTGGAGTTCGCGCGCGAACTTTCCGAGGTCAATCCGAGCGGCGGCTCCTACGAAATCCGGCCGGTATCCATCTTCAATCCCACTAGGGTCGCCGTATGACCGAACTTGCCTGGATCAGCTCAGCGATCAGCGCCGCCCGCCCGCAGGCGATGGGTGCGCTGCTGCGCTATTTCCGCGACCTCGATACGGCGGAGGAAGCTTTCCAGGACGCTTGCCTCAGGGCGCTGAAGAACTGGCCGCAGAACGGTCCGCCGCGCGATCCGGCGGCCTGGCTGATCTTCGTCGGACGCAACAGCGGCATCGACGCGGTGCGCAAGCGCGCCAAGCAGGCGCCGATGCCGGAAGAGGACCAGATATCTGATCTCGAGGACGCAGAGAGCGACATCGCCGAGCGGCTCGATGGCGCGCACTACCGCGACGACATATTGCGACTGCTGTTCATCTGCTGCCACCCCGACCTGCCGGCAACGCAGCAGATCGCGGTGGCGCTGCGCATTGTCTCCGGCCTTACGGTCAAGCAGATCGCGCGCGCCTTCCTGGTCGGCGAAAGCGCCATGGAGCAGCGCATCACTCGCGCCAAGGCACGTATCGCCGACGCCGGCGTGCCGTTCGAGACGCCGGGCGCGGTGGAGCGCTCGGAGCGGCTCGCCGCGGTCGCGGCCATGGTCTACCTGATCTTCAACGAGGGCTATTCGACGAACAGCGGCGAGGCGCCGGCCCGCGCGCCGCTGTGCGAGGAGGCGATCCGGCTGGCCCGGCTGCTGCTCAGGCTGTTCCAGACCGAGCCGGAGATCATGGGGCTGACGGCGCTGCTGCTTCTCCAGCATGCGCGCGCACCGGCCCGCTTCGATGCGGACGGAGAGATCGTTCTGCTCGAGGATCAGGACCGCAGCCTGTGGAGCCGCAAGATGATCGATGAGGGGCTGGCGCTGGTCGACAAGGCGCTGCGCCACCGAAAGCCCGGCCCTTACCAGGTGCAGGCGGCGATTGCCGCGCTGCATGCGCGGGCTGAAAAGGCCGAGGACACGGACTGGGTGGAGATCGACCTGCTCTACGGCCTGCTCGAACAGATGCAGCCGTCGCCTGTCGTCACCCTCAACCGTGCGGTTGCGGTCTCCAAGGTGCGTGGCCCGGAGGCCGCGCTCGCCATGATCGAGCCGCTGGAGCAGAGGCTTTCCGGCTATTTCCACTTCTTCGGCCTCAAGGGCGGGCTTTTGATGCAACTCGACCGGGGCGAGGAGGCGCGGGTTGCCTTCGATCGCGCCATCGCGCTTGCCAACACCGCGGCGGAAGCGGCCCATATACGCATGCATATCGACCGGCTGATGAAGGACAGCGCAGCGCGCACCGCAAGCTGACCCTGGTTCAATGGTCTGGCCCGGGCTTGGACCATGCCGGGGTGGCGATTTTTTCCTGAAACCGCTATTGGCACGCCAAGACAGCGCCTCCCTGCGCCTGACCGCACAGGGAACGCACGGCGCAATGCTTTGACCACGCCACATGAATGGCGGGATCTGAAAGGGACAGACATGACGATAGCGAAGGAAACCGCCGAGCTGCTGGCGAAACTGGGTGTTGCCAAGGAGGCGCTTGCCGGCGGCGACCTGATCGTGCGCAGCCCGGTGACGGGCGAGCAGATCGCGGCGTTGAGCACGATCTCACAGGCCGATGCCGCCAGGACCATCGATGCCGCGCACAAGGCGTTCCAGGCCTGGCGGCTGGTACCGGGCCCGAAGCGCGGCGAGCTGGTGCGGCTGCTCGGCGAGGAATTGCGCGCGCACAAGGCCGAACTTGGCCGGCTGGTGTCGATCGAGGTCGGCAAGATCCCCTCGGAAGGGCTCGGCGAAGTGCAGGAGATGATCGACATCTGCGACTTCGCCGTCGGTCTTTCCAGGCAATTGTACGGACTGACCATCGCCACCGAGCGCCCAGGACACCGGATGATGGAAACCTGGCATCCGCTCGGCGTGGTCGGCGTCATCTCCGCCTTCAACTTCCCAGTCGCGGTGTGGTCGTGGAATGCGGCGCTCGCGCTGGTCTGCGGCGACGCGGTGGTATGGAAGCCTTCCGAAAAAACGCCGCTGACGGCGCTTGCCTGCGAGGCGATCTACAAGCGCGCCGTCAAGCGCTTCGGCACTGATGCGCCGGAAGGGCTCGCGTCGGTGCTGATCGGCGACCGCGCCGTCGGCGAGATTCTGGTGGATCATCCCAAGGTGCCGCTGGTCTCCGCCACCGGCTCGACCCGCATGGGCCGCGACGTCGGCCCGCGCCTGGCCAAGCGTTTTGCACGCGCGGTGCTGGAGCTCGGCGGCAACAATGCCGGCATCGTCTGCCCGACCGCCGATCTCGACATGGCGTTGCGCGCGATTGCCTTTGGCGCGATGGGCACGGCGGGCCAGCGCTGCACAACGCTGAGGCGCCTGTTCGTGCATGACAGCGTCTACGACGCCTTGGTACCGCGGCTGAAGAAGGCCTATCAGAGCGTCTCTGTCGGCAATCCGCTGGAGACGTCGGCGCTCGTTGGGCCGCTGATCGACAGGGCAGCCTACGAAGCCATGCAGAAGGCGCTGCAGGAAGCGTCCGCCCACGGCGGCAAGGTGACCGGCGGCACGCGGGTCGAGAATGGCCATCCGGACGCCTACTACGTGCATCCGGCGCTAGTCGAAATGCCCAGCCAAGTGTCGC
Source organism: Mesorhizobium sp. B2-8-1 (assembly GCF_006440955.1). NCBI lineage: Bacteria > Pseudomonadati > Pseudomonadota > Alphaproteobacteria > Hyphomicrobiales > Phyllobacteriaceae > Mesorhizobium > Mesorhizobium sp. B2-8-1. The sequence goes on from NZ_VFTX01000004.1 coordinate 499,975, forward strand.
CGGTGACCGAAGAGACGTTCGCGCCGATCCTCTATGTGATGAAGTATTCCGATTTCGACGCCGTGCTTGACGAGCACAATGCGGTGGGAGCGGGGCTGTCGTCGTCGATCTTCACCCGCGACCTGCAGGAGTCCGAGCGCTTTCTCGGCGTCGACGGCTCGGACTGCGGCATCGCCAATGTCAATATCGGCACGTCGGGCGCCGAGATCGGCGGCGCCTTCGGTGGTGAAAAGGAAACCGGGGGCGGCCGCGAGAGCGGCTCCGATGCGTGGAAAGCCTATATGCGCCGCGCCACCAACACGGTGAACTATTCCAAGGCGCTGCCGCTCGCCCAGGGTGTTTCCTTCGACATCGAGTGACATTGCGGGTTCCGGCTCGGGTGACCTTGCGCACCCGGGCCGTTCTGCGGCCTGAAGTTCACTGCTGAGGGCAGTTATGCTGTCATTCTTCGTATGGTGCTGACGTCCCGCCGCCGAGGCGGTTTTTTTGTTTCAAAGGATACACAGCGGCACGGACCGCCTTCATAGCCTGGGCAGCGGCGAGTCTCTCAGTGGTCGGTGGAAAAGCATGCTGCGAAGGCGGCATCCACGATGGCCAGCTTGGCGGCCTGGACGGTCATGTATTCCTGAAAGAAGCGGTGCGAGACCCACATCACGGAATTGCCGCGCTGGCCCAGCCAGCCGATGCTGCCGAGCGCCTCGGCATCGCGTAGTTTTCGGGCGAGGTGGGTGCGCGACAGTTTGAGCCAACTGGGGAATTCCGCCACCGAGACCACGCTGGTCGGAATCCGATCTAGGCCGGCATGGTCGGGGTCGATGCCGGACATGAGCCGATCCATGACGATGCCGCCATTGTTGAGCCAGATGAACAGGGAAAAGGTCTGGTTGGGTTCGCGCACCGGTTTGGACGAAAGCAGGCCGTCGGCCACGAGGGGCTGCAGGGCGGCGAGCATATCGGGCCGCTCCAGGTATCTCGCCAGCCGGTCCGCGCCGTCGAGTCGGTCAAGGGTCCGTAGATGTGCGTGCACCCATCCGGTGAATGTCCGCACCGTGTCCGCTGTCGGCTGCAACGGGTGGGTGCGCCCGTCTCCGCCCGCGACGTATTCGGCGATGCGGTAATTCAGCATCTCCTTGATGAAAGCGTCGGCGGTGTTGCGGCTGGCGACCTTGTGCTGATGCACGAACTCGATGAAGCGCGACACCGTCAACGCGGTGCGACGGTCGCCCGGGTCGCGCCTGAAATGCATGGCAAGGCCGACATGGCCCATCAGCCAGCGCTGCTGCGTGGCGAATATGGAAGCAAGCCGCGGGCTGGCTTCGTAGATGTGGATCAGCGCCAGCGACTGCTCCTGGACGTGGCGGTGCAGATCCGGATGAGCGGCTATGTCCTCGATGTCCAGCATCCGCCTCCTTCTGGTTGGCCAAGCTTACTGCGCTCCAAGAGCGGGTCGCGTCGAAGCGGATTCATGCGACGCGCTTTTGGCTTCTTTAGTGCACGTCGTTCTCCCAAAACCGAGGTCACTCTTGGGCGACACGCATTTAGACATTTTCAGCCTTGCGCATTTGTGTCCAGATGAGACGGCTCGGACTAAAGTCCAGTTCTGTAGCCAATGATGGCGGCGAGACGTCGGCGGCAACCCCACACGGGCAAGCACGGCGCGTTCAGCGATCTTGGACAACCGCAGCTAGCCGCGGTTGTCGTCCTGCCGCCCGGCTATGATGGGCTGACGCGGGGTCCGCCGGCGCATACGCATCGGGAGGCCGCCGATGGCGGGTTCTGCCGCCTACTCGGCCGCCTGAACGCGATGTGCCTGGATGATGGCGCGGATCTCAGAGCGGCAGGAGCCGCAATTGGTGCCTGCCTTCAGCGCGGCGCCGATGGCTTCCACGTTCGTGCAGCCGGAAGCCACCGCCGCCGTGATCTGGTTGATCCCGACGTTGAAACAGGAGCAGACGGTCGCGCCGGCATCGGGCCGTTCGGCACCGGCGCGGCCGGCGACGATGCGGAAGCGCTCGCGTTGGCTGGCATGGGCCTCTTCGAGCTGCTGCGTTGCCCATCCGCGCGACACGGCGACCGGGCCGGGAGCGACGAACAGGGCGCCCGCGAGCTGTACGCCATCGAAGGCGGCGATGCGATGCTGGCCGGCATCGCGGTCGTGATAGGCGAGTATTTCGGCATCGGTCGAGGCGACGAACAGGGATTGGGCAAAAGTCGTCCAGTCGATTTTGTCGTCCGCAAAGGCGAGTTCGACCCGCCAGCCATCCCTGCAGCGGGCCACGGCCCAATAGTCGACGGCGATCGCTTCGGGCCTTTGTCGGGTCACGGCGAAGCCGAACACCATCGCGGCGAATTTCTCGATGTGCACCGCGACGTGCTTCAGTGCCGGCTGGCCGGAAACTGGGTCGGTGAGTGGCGCGGTGAGCGTGTCGAGCCGGCCCTTGGCGGTGAACTGGTCCGTCCAGTGCATCGGCGCGAAGATGCTGCCCCGGCGCTGGCGGGACGTGATCAGCGCGCGCACGAGCACGGCGCCGCGCGGGCTGGAAACGCGCGCGATGTCGGCGTCGCCGATGCCGTATCGCGCGGCGTCGTCGGGATGAATCTCGACGAAGGGTTCGGCCATATGCTGCGACAGACGCGGGCTTTTGCCGGTGCGCGTCATGGTGTGCCAATGGTCGCGGACACGGCCGGTGTTGAGGACGAGGGGGAAATCCTCGTTGGTGCGGGTTTCCATGGCAGAGCGGACGGCGATGAAGCGCGCCTTGCGGTCGGGTGTGTAGAAATTGCCGTCGGCGAAGATGCGGGTGTTCGGTGGCCCTGCTTTATCGTTCTCCGGTTGGGGCTCAGCTTGAACGTTCCCCTCCGAGAGATGTCGAGCCCAGGCGCCCCCCTCTGTCCTGCCGGACATCTCCCCCTCTAGGGGGGAGATCGGCAGTTTTGTCGACGGCGCTCGTCCTGAGATATCGGCGATTGGCGAAGGCCGTCGTGGCATCCAATCTCCCCGCTTGAGGGGGAGATGGCCGGCAGGCCAGAGGGGGGTGGCCGGGCTCGGTGCTGGCCATTGGAAAGGCGCCAGCGCGTCGTATTCCTCCCCATCGAGGCCAGCATAAACCCCAATGTCGAAATCGCGCCCACCGTCGTTTTCAAATCCCGACAGCGCGGCATGCTCGCCAAAAACCTCCGCCGGGGACGCATGCGCGAACGCTTCGCCAAAACCCATCCGCCGCGCCACTTCCGTAATGATCCACCAATCCGGCCGGGCCTCGCCAGGTGCCGCCACGAACGGGCGCTGGCGCGAGATGCGGCGCTCGGAATTGGTAACGGTGCCGTCCTTCTCGCCCCAGGCGGTGGCCGGCAGCCGGACATGGGCATGGCGCACCGTGTCTGTGTCGGCCTGCACGTCCGACACCACCACAAACGGGCAGGCCTTGATCGCTGCTTCGACGGCGTCGGCATCGGGCATCGAATCGACAGGATTGGTGGCGAGGATCCACAGCGCCTTGATCCGCCCGTCGGCGACCGCCCGGAACATGTCGACCGCTTTCAGGCCGGGCTTTTGCGCGATGTCAGGTGCATTCCAGAAGCGCTTCACGCGTTCGCGATGCCCCGAATTTTCAATCTCCATATGCGCGGCCAGCATGTTGGCCATGCCGCCGACCTCGCGTCCGCCCATGGCGTTGGGCTGGCCGGTGACCGAGAACGGCCCGGCGCCGGGCCTGCCGATGCGACCGGTGGCGAGGTGGCAGTTGATGATGGCGTTGACCTTGTCGGTGCCAGACGACGACTGGTTGACGCCTTGGCTATAGACCGTGACGGTCTTGGCGGTCGCGGCGAACAGGCCGTAGAAGCGGGCGAGCTCGTCCTCGCTCAGGCCCGTGGCGGCAGCGATGCCGGCAAGGTCGAGTGCCGAGGCGGCGAAAAGGGCTTGTCCGAAGCCGGTCGTGTGAGCGGTGATGTAGGCGCGGTCGAGCGCATTGTGCTGGCCGAGCCAGGCGAGCAGGCCGGTGAACAGGGCGACGTCGCCATCCGGTGCGATCGCCAGGTGCATGTCGGCGATATCGGATGTCATGGTGCGGCGGGGGTCGACCAGGACGATCTTCATTTCCGGGCGCTTCTCACGCGCGGCAGCTATGCGCTGGTAGAGCACGGGATGGCACCAGGCGAGATTCGAGCCGACCAGCACGATGAGATCGGCAAGCTCCAGATCCTCGTAGGTTCCGGGCACCGTGTCGGAGCCGAAGGCGCGGCGATGGCCGGCGACCGAGGAGGCCATGCAGAGGCGCGAATTGGTGTCGATATTGGCCGAGCCGATGAACCCCTTCATCAATTTGTTGGCGAGATAATAGTCCTCGGTCAGCAACTGGCCGGAGACATAGAAGGCGACCGCATCCGGCCCATGTTCGGCAATGGTTTGCGAGAAGGTCGACGCGACAAGATCGAGTGCCTCATTCCAGGAGGCGCGGCGGCCGTGGATCTCGGGGTGGAGCAGCCTGCCGTCGAGGCCGATGGTCTCGGCAAGAGCAGAGCCCTTGGAGCAGAGCCGGCCGAGATTCGCGGGATGGTCGGGGTCGCCGCGGACCGACACCTGTCCGTCCGCGGCGACCTTCGCCAGCACGCCGCAGCCTACCCCGCAATAGGGGCAAGTGGTCCTCACCTCGCGTGCTTCGCCAATCTGCATGGGTCAGGCCGCGCGGCTTGCCAGCGCTTCGAGCGCGATGAACAAACGCTCGCCCTCGATCTTCACCGGAATGGTGCGCACCGCGCCCTCGTCGGCGCCGAGCGCCTTGCCGGTCTCCAGCGAGATGACCCAATTGTGCAGGGGGCAGGTGACCGCCGCGCCATGCACGATGCCCTGGCTCAGCGGCCCGCCTCTGTGCGGGCAATGATCGTCGATGGCGAAGACCTGGTCCTCGGCGGTGCGGAAGATAGCGATCTTGCCCTGCGGCGTGGCAACACAGCGCGCGCCCCGGCGGGGGATGTCGGACAGGGAGCCGATCGGTGTCCAGGTCATTGGGTCGCCTTTATTTGATACGAATGCGCCCAGGCACCCCCCTCTGTCCTGCCGGCCATCTCCCCCTCAAGGGGGGAGATCGGCAGTTTTGCTGATGGCGTCCGTTCTGCGAAGTTGGCGATTGGCAAAGGCCGTTGTGGCATCCAATCTCCCCCCTTGAGGGGGAGATGGCCGGCGGGACAGAGGGTGGCTCGCGCGAACATCTCCATCACTCCGCCGCCTCCGCGAACCCGACCGAGGCCATCGGCCGGAACTCGTGCTTGTCCTTGCCTGACACGCGTTCCGACCACGGATCGACCTGGGCGAATTTCTGGGAAAAGACGAAGCGGTCGTAGAAGGCCTTGCGCTTGTCGCCATCGTCCATGATCTGGCGCTTGATCTCGGCGATGCCGACGCGCTTGGCCCATTTGTAGATGCGTTCGAGATAGCGGGCCTGCTCGCGGTACATCTGCGTCAGCGCCACGATATGCTCCAGCGCTTCGTCCTCGGTCTTGACCAGGCCAAGCACTTCGGTGCCCTTGATGTCGAGGCCTGCCGCACCCGCGAAGTGGATCTCGTAGCCACTGTCGACGCAGATGACGCCGACGTCTTTGCAGGTCGCCTCGGCGCAGTTCCTCGGACAACCCGACACCGCCATCTTGACCTTGGCCGGCGTCCACGAGCCCCACATGAATTTCTCGATGCGGATGCCGAGACCGGTGGAATCCTGCGTGCCGAAGCGGCACCAGTCGGAACCGACGCAGGTCTTCACCGTGCGCAGTCCCTTGGCATAGGCGTGGCCGGAGACGAAGCCGGCCTGGCCGAGGTCGGCCCACACCGCCGGCAGGTCTTCCTTGCGGATGCCCAGCATGTCGATGCGCTGGCCGCCGGTGACCTTGACCATCGGGATATCGAACTTATCGACGACATCGGCGATGGCGCGCAGTTCGGCGGCATTGGTGACGCCGCCCCACATGCGCGGCACCACCGAATAGGTGCCGTCCTTCTGGATGTTGGCGTGGACGCGCTCGTTGATGAAGCGTGACTGGTAGTCGTCCGCGTATTCGTCCGGCCAGTCGCAGACGAGATAATAGTTGAGTGCCGGCCGGCATTTGGCGCAGCCGCAGGAGGTTTTCCATTCCAGTTCCTGCATGATCGCGGGAATGGTCTTCAGCGCCTTGGCCTTGATCAGCCGGCGCACCTCGTCATGGCCGAGCGTCGTGCAGGAGCACATGGGCTGTACGGCGGCCGGGTTGTACTTGTCGCCGATGGTCAGCACCATAAGTTTTTCGACCAGCCCGGTGCAGGAGCCGCAGGAGGCCGACGCCTTGGTGTGCGCGCGCACGTCGTCGAGCGAAGTCAGCCCCTTGGCCGCGATCGCGCCCGTGATCTTGCCCTTGCAGACGCCGTTGCAGCCGCAGATTTCCGCATCATCCGGCAAGGCTGCAACGGCCGCCATAGGGTCCAGTGGGGCACCCCCCTGGTAGGACTGGCCGAAGATCAACGTATCGCGCATTTGCGATATGTCTGTTTGCTTCTTCTTGAGGTCGTTGAACCAGGCGCCGTCCGCGGTCTCGCCGTAGAGCACGGTGCCGATGATGCGGTCGTCCTTGAGCACGAGGCGCTTGTAGACGCCGGCCGCCGCGTCGCGCAGCACGATCTCCTGGCGGTCCTCGCCCTCTGCGAAGTCGCCGAGCGAGAACAGGTCGATGCCGGTGACCTTGAGCTTGGTCGGCGTGTCCATGTGGACAAAACCGGCCGCCTCGTCGCCGGCGAGCTGGCGGGCGGCGACGCGGGCCATCTCGTATAGGGGGGCGACCAGCCCATAGATCTGGCCGTTGACCTCGGCGCATTCGCCGAGCGCGTAGATGTCCGGGTCGTTGCTGCGCATGCCGGCATCGACGACGATGCCTCTGTTGACGGCGATGCCCGCCTCCTTCGCCAGCGCTGCGTTCGGCCGGATACCGACGGCCATCACCACCAGCGTCGCGGGGATGACGGTGCCGTCGACGAGTTCGACCTGCTCGACCTTGCCGTTGCCCGTGATCGCCTTTGTATTGGCCTTGGTGACAACCTTGATCCCGCGCTGCTCGACGGCGCGCTGTAACAGATAGCCTGCCGCCGGATCGAGCTGGCGCTCCATCAGCGTCGGCATGACATGCAGCACGGTGACGTCCATGCCTTGCGCGTTGAGGCCCGCGGCTGCTTCCAGTCCGAGCAGTCCGCCGCCGATGACCACAGCCTTGGCGCGCGACTGGGCCGCGAGCATCATCGCCTGGACGTCGTCGAGGTCGCGATAGGTGAGAACGCCGGGCAGGTTGTGGCCGGGCACCGGGATGATGAACGGCACCGAGCCGGTGGCGATGACAAGCTTATCGTAGGGTTCGGTGACGCCGTGGTCCGACGTGACGGTCTTCGCTGCGCGGTCGATGGCGACGATCTTGTGGCCCTTGTAGAGGGTGATGTTGTTGGCGATGTACCAGCCGTCGCCATGGATGATGATTTCTTCGTAGGCCTTCTCGCCCGAGAGGACCGGCGACAGCATGATGCGGTCGTAATTGACGCGCGGTTCGGCGTTGAAGATGGTGACGCTGTAGCGGTCCGGCGCCTGTTCCAGCAGGTGCTCCAGCATGCGCCCGGGGGCCATGCCGTTGCCGATGATGACGAGTTTTTGGGTCATGGCGTTACTCCGCGGCTTCGACGAAGCGGTGGCGTTCGTAGAGGAATTTCAGCACCGCCTCGCGGCAGTGCAGGAAGGTGCGGTCGGAAGAGAGCTCGATGCGCCTACGCGGCCGCGCCAGCGGCACCGGAAGCACCTCGCCGACGGTCGCCGCCGGACCGTTGGTCATCATGACGATGCGGTCGGAGAGCAGCACCGCCTCGTCGACATCATGGGTGATCATGATCGTCGTCGAGCCGAGCCTGGCGTGGATGTCCATCACCGCGTCTTGGAGGTGGGCTCGCGTCAGCGCGTCGAGCGCGCCGAACGGCTCGTCGAGCAGCAGGATCTTCGGCTCCATGGCGAGCGCGCGCGCAATGCCGACGCGCTGCCTCATGCCGCCGGAGATCTCGGCCGGTCGCTTGTCCCTGGCGTGCGCCATCTGCACGAGGTCGAGATTGCGCATGATCCAGTCATGCCGCTCGGCCTTGCTCTTCGAACGGCCGAAGACTTTCGACACCGCCAGGCTGATGTTCTCGTAGACTGTCAACCAGGGCAGCAGCGAATGGTTCTGGAACACCACGGCGCGTTCGGGACCGGGGCTGTCGACCTCCTTGTCCTCGAGCAGCACGGCGCCGGCGGACACTGTGGTCAGGCCGGCGATCAGGTTCAGCAAGGTTGACTTGCCGCAACCGGAATGGCCGATGATGGAGACGAATTCGCCCTTGTCGATGGTCAGCCTGATGTCTCTCAGGACCTCGCTGACCTGGCCGCCGCGGGCGAAGGATTTGTCGATATGGTCAAGTTTCAGATAGGCGGGCATCAGCGTCCCCTCACTTTGCCGTTGTGCCGCGGGTGACGAAGGCGCCGACCGCCGCGACCATGCGATCGAGGCAGAAGCCGGTGACGCCGATATAGGCGAGCGCGACGATGATGTCGGGCAGCCGCGACGAGTTCCAAGCGTCCCAGATGAAGAAGCCGATGCCGACGCCGCCGGTCAGCATTTCGGCGGCGACGATGGCGAGCCAGGACAGGCCGATGCCGATCCTCAGGCCGGTAAAGATGTAGGGCGCGGCCGCCGGCACCATGATCTTGACGAAGAATTCGAACTGGTTGAGCCGCAGGATGCGCCCGACGTTGCGATAGTCCTGCGGAATGTTGCGAACGCCCACGGCGGTGTTGATGATGATCGGCCAGATCGACGTGATGAAAATGACGAACAGCGCCGATGGGCTGGAATCGCGGAACGCCGCCAGTGAGAGCGGCAGCCAGGCCAACGGCGGCACGGTGCGCAGGATCTGGAACACAGGGTCGAGGCCGCGCATGGCCCAGATCGACTGGCCGACCAGCGCGCCGAGCGCGACGCCGACGATCGCCGCCAGGCCAAAGCCGATGGCGACGCGCTGCAGCGAGATCAGCACCCGCCAGGCGAGCCCGATGTCCTGCGGGCCGTTGTCGAAGAAGGGATGCGCGATCAGGTCGTAGGCCTCGTTCCACACTTGGCTGGGCGGCGGCAGGCTCGATGTGGGCGACGAGCAGGCGATCTGCCAGACGACGAGCATGAGGGCGATGACGATAACCGGCGGCACCAGCGTGCTGGCCAGCCTGCCGGCGATCGCGAGCGGATCGAAGCGCCGCCGCGCCTTGGCGGTGAAGGTGATGATTTCGGCCGGCTTGGCGGGGGACGCCTTCACCTTGCTGTCCTCGATAGTCTGGATCGACATGTCTGGGAAAAACTCCTTGGGCGGGTCTTGGTGAGCGACAACCGCGCTCCGCGCCATTGCGCTGGAGGCGGCCTTAGCGCCTACGCCGCGACCTTGATCTTCAGGCTGTCGAGATAGGCGGACGGATTGGCCGGATCGAAGACCTTGCCGTCGAAGAAGGTCTCGACGCCGCGCGAGGAGGACGCCGGAACGTCGGCGGCCGCCACGCCGAGGTCCTTGGCCGCCTCGCGCCACAGATCCTCGCGGTTGACCTGGTCGACCAGCGCCTTGATGTCGGTGGTCGGCGCGAACTTGCCCCAGCGTATGTTCTCGGCAAGGAACCAGGAATCATGGCTCTTGAACGGGTACGAGACGCCGCCCTTCCAGAATTTCATGTAGAGATCGGTGCCGGTGGCGACACGACCGTTGCCGTAATTGATGTCACCCTGGAGGCGGCCGATGATGTCGGCGGCTGGCACGTTCATCCATTGCCGCTTGCCGATGATGGCGGCCATCTCATTCTTGTTTTCCGCGGCCTCACACCATTGCTGGGCTTCCATGACCGCCATCAGGATCGCCTTGGTGGCATTCGGATATTTGTCGATGAATTCGGCGCGCAGGCCGAGCGCCTTTTCGGGATGCCCCTTCCACAATTCGCCCGTGGTGGCGGCGGTGAAGCCGACGCCCTGATGGACGAGCTGCTCGTTCCACGGCTCGCCGACGCAGAACACGTCCATGTTGCCGACTTTCATGTTGGCCACCATCTGCGGCGGCGGCACGACGATGGTCGAGACGTCCTTGTCGGGATCGATGCCGCCGGCGGCAAGCCAGTAGCGCAGCCATAGATCATGCGTGCCGCCCGGGAAGGTCATGGCGGCCTTGACCTCCTTGCCGGCAGCCTTCTTGGCGGCGAAGGCCTCCTTCAGCTTCGACGCGTCGAGGCCGACGCCGGTGACGGCATATTCCTGCGCGACCGAAATGCCTTGGCAGTCGTAGTTGAGCCGCGCCACGATCGCCATCGGCAGCGGCTGGTTGTTCTGCGTCACCTTGCCGGTGTGCATCAGATAGGGCATGGGCGTCAGGATATGGGCGCCATCGATGCCGTTGGCGGCACCGCCGAGCATCAGATTGTCGCGCGTCGCGCCCCAGGAAGCCTGCTTGAGCACTTCGACATCGGGCATGCCGAATTTGGCGAACAGGCCCTTTTCCTTGGCGACCATCAGCGGCGCGGCATCGGTCAGCGCGATGAAGCCGAGCTTGGCGCCGGTGACTTCGGGAGCGGAGGTGGCGGCATAGGCGCCGGAGGGGAAGAGCTTGCGGGCGGCCACGAACAAGCCTGCCGTCATGGCGCTGCTGATCAGGAAATCGCGGCGCGTCACATCACCGAGCGATGTACCGGTGCCGAGCCATTTCTTCATCGTCTTCTTCATCATCGTCTCCGGTTGAACGGGAAAACAAAAAAGCCGCCGGCCAGGTCTTCGCGTCCGGGAATCCGGATCGCGTCTTGACCTGAGCGGCAGCTTTGCCTGTGGGCGCCCGCCATTGGACGCCTGTTCCGTGACCCACTAAGGGTCCGGTTATTTCAATGCAGGAACCGTGCCAGTCTCGCCTTAGAAAGGAATTTCGAATGAATTCAGCTGAATAGCCGATTCACGGGCAGATCCGGCCACCAGGTGACAAGGCCAAACATTGGTCAGCTATGCGATCAGTCCGCATAAATTTTGTGCAATGCACAAGAATGGCGCGGAAATGATCACCCTTGCCGCTGCGCCCCGATATAAGCGTCGATCTGGTCCGGATCGAAGATGCGGCCGTCGAAGAAACCGTCGGGGCCGAGCACCAGGCTTGCCCCGGCCGAGCCGACGGGCGTTGCGATCTTCAACGCCCCCTCGACCTTGGCATTGGCGCCCGGCAGCGCTACGCCGAGTGGCTTCAGCGCCGCCCGATAGAGGTCGGGCCGGTAGCAGTCGCGGGCGACGGCGAGGTTTTCAGGCGTGTGCGCGATATCGCCCCAGCGCACCATCTGGGTGTAGAACCACAGCGCATGGCTCTTCCAGGGAAAGTTCGCCGCCTTGTCGAACGGAACGAAGAAGTCCTCGACGTTCCGCTCGGCGCCGCTGCCGAGGCGGAGATGTCCGGTCAGGACCGGCATCTGGATTTCGGCGGACTGGCCAAGGAGGCCGGGCTGCGCCATCAGCGCCGCCAGTTCGCCTCGATTGGCCGGGTCCTGGCACCAGCGGGCGGAGTGGTGCAGTGCCCTGAGCAGCGCCGCCAGCGCCTCCGGCTGCGCTTCGGCCCAGGCCTTGCGCGCACCGATCACCTTTTCGGGACTGTTGCGCCACAAAAGCGCCTTGACGGTGACGATGTGGCCGGTGCCGGCCGCGACGGACGCACTGTTCCAGGGTTCGCCGACGCAATAGCCGTCGATGCGGCCGGCGGCCAGCGCGTCGGCCATGAAGGGCGGCGGCACGATGACGATCTCGATCTCACCGTCGGGGTCGATGCCGCAGGCGGCGAGCCAATAGCGCAGTTCGTAATTGTGCCCGGAATGCGGATGCACGACGGCGAAGCGTAGCGGGTCGCGGCCGGCCGCCGCGCGTTCGCGGATAAACGCGCCGAGCGCCGCGCCGGCGCGGGCCGGATCGAGATCCGATACGGCGCCGTGCGCCGCCATGCCTTCCCAGACGGCGTTGGAGATGGTGACGCAATTGCCGCCGAGGCCGAGCGAAAAGGGCACGATCGTCTCGGATGCCAGCGGCGTGAGCCCGAGGTTGCAGGCGAGCGGCATCGGCCCAAGCATATGGGCAAGGTCGAAATGGCCAATGGCGATGCGGTCGCGGATGTTGGCCCAGGAGGTTTCGCGGTGGAGGACGAGATCGACGCCTTCGCGCGCGGCAAAGCCCATTTCGCCGGCCGCGACCAGCACGGCGCTGTCGAACAGGGGCATGAAGCCGGCGGTGATCTGATGCGCAGCTGTCATGCTCATTCATCCTCCAGCGGCCCGAGCAGCCCGGCTGTCGTCACCAGGCTATGGGCGATGTCGCTGATCTTGCGGTTCTGGTTCATCGCCGTCTTGCGCAGCAGCGTGTAGGCCGCGTCTTCGCTCAGACCCCGCGATTTCATCAATATTCCCTTGGCGCGGTCGATGACCTTGCGGTTCTCGAGTTCGCTGCGCGCTTCCTCCAGTTCGCGTGCCATGCGAGAAAAGGCGTTGAAGCGGCTGACGGCCATGTCGAGGATCGGCTTCACGCGTTCCTGCCTGAGGCCATCGACGACATAGGCGGACACGCCGGCATCGACCGCGGCCTCGATAGAGGCCTGGTCGGAACGGTCGACGAACATGGCGATCGGGCGCTTCACCGCGCGCGACAGCTGGAACATGTTCTCCAGCATGTCGCGGTTGGGATTTTCGAGGTCGATGACAATCACGTCGGGTTCGATCTCGGCGATGCGGCGCGCAATGCCCGCCACGTCATGGACGACGGTCACCCGCTGATGGCCGGCCTCGCGCAGTCCCGCCTCGATGATCGAGGCGCGGATACGGTTTTCGTCGATCACCAGGACGGCTAGGGAGGATAGGACCATGCCCCGCATTGTGGGCAAGGTCGCGGAATTGTGCAATGCGGCATAGCCAGTGCAGCAGAAGGGGCGTGGCCGCAGCTTACCGCATTGCAATCAGGCCACGCAGATGCACTTCAGCGATCCTCGGGTCAGGTGCAGACACGAACCTCTTCGATCACCCTGTGATGGTGGCGCCAGTGTTTCACCAACTCGATGTGGCAGCGGTGGTGACGATGGTAGCGGCGGTATTCGCGGTCGCTGTAACGAACATCGCTGTCCTCGTCGTCGTTATAGCGATTGTCGATATAACGCTGGCGATCGTGATGGCGGCGCACGACGACCTCGCCATTGTCATAGTCGTCGTCGGGCGAATACTGGGGCTCGTCGCCGGACTGGATGGTGACGCTCGCGGCCTGCGTCGGCGCAATGACGGAAGCCGAAGCGGCCAACGCCATCATCGAGGCCAGGAAAAAGCTTCTCATGTCTCGTCCTCCTGTTGTCCAAGCCATATCAACTCGCAAAAGGAGCCGCCGTTCCGATACCGCCCTACACGCTTTCCAACGCGGTCGACATCAAGGCGTTATCGGCGCGTGGCTACAGGCGGACAAAGGCGGTCAGCGGCAGATGGTCGGAGGCGACCCGCGACAGCGGCGTGTCATGCGCTTCGACGGCCGCGATCATTCCGTGCCGGTTGGCCATGATGCGGTCGAGCGCCAGCAGGGGCAGGTTCGAGGGGAAGGTGGGAACAGCCGGAGGCAACGGTCCAAACGTCAGATGCAGCGTGTTCAGCGCGGAGCGGTTTCCGAGGCGCCATTCGTTGAGGTCGCCGAGCAGCAGCGTCGGCTTCTCGTCGGGGCTGTTCATGATATCCAGTACGACCTGTGCCTGCTGCGACCGCGAACGGCGCAGCAGGCCCAAATGCGCCGCGATGACGCGCAGGGACTGGCTTCCGTCGAGGTCGATTTCTGCCACCAGAGCGCCACGCGGTTCCAGCCCGGGAAGCCTGATCTGATGCACGTCGCGCACGACGCCCTTTTTGAAAAGCAAGACGTTGCCGTGCCAGCCATGGCCCTTGCCGGTTGCCGAAATCGGCACCGGCACCAGGCCGGTTTCCAGTTCGAGCCGGGACAGGTCGAGAAGTCCGGTCCGGTCGCCGAAACGATTGTCCGCTTCCTGCAGGGCGATGACATCCGGGTCGATCTCGCGGATGACGCGACTGGTGCGCTCGGGATCGAACTTGCGGTCGACGCCGATGCATTTGTGGACATTGTAGGAGGCGACCAGCGTTCCGGTGGCGTCCGCCTTGTTGGTCGACGTGGCATTGGCCTTCCGCATCCGCTTGTCGCGAATGGACAAAAGCATGCTTGCCGGCAGGCTGCGCCCGTTCACCCGCATCGTTTGCCCGCCATTCCTGCTGCTTGCACCATGCACCTCAAAAAATAGAACCTTTCGGCATCTGTTCCATCATCGATTTCAAGCTATCTGGCAAACACGTCCTTTTGTTAAAGATAGGGCGAGCCCAGCCACAGGATGCGATCGAACAGACGGATGACGAATGGCCGCGCCCGCAATGCTTCCAGCGTGACAGGGACGGCCGTCTCGATCGCCGCCGCGATCCGCTTTTCGACCTCGCTGGCGAAGCCGGCGTCGAGTACCTCCAGGTCGATCTCGAAATTGAGCCGTAGCGACCTGGCGTCAAGGTTGGAAGACCCGATATAGGCCCATGCGCCATCGATCGAAAGCAGCTTCGAATGGTCGAAAGGTCCTTCCGTGCGCCAGACGCGGCAATAGTGCTTCAGAACCTGGTCGAATTGCGCCGTCATCGCACGGTCGACAAGGAAAAGATTGTTCACCGCCGGCACCACGATATCGATTTCGACACCGCGTCTTGCCGCGGTCGTCAGGGCGCTGATCAGTTCGCGGTCCGGCAGGAAATAGGGCGACATGAGGCGGATCGATTTGCGCGCGACGGAGAAGGCGCCGATCAGCAGCTTGTGATTGGTCTCGACGCTGGCGTCCGGGCCGGACGCGACCGCCCGCACCAGCATGGGCGTGGCGGGCGCCGGCGACAGCGGGGCAATTCGCCAGGCATCGCCCGTCAGCGCCTCGTTGCTGGCGAAACGCCAATCTTCGGCGGCAACCGAAAAGAGGTCGGCTACCACTGGACCGGTCACGCGAAAATGCGTGTCCCTGGAACTGTTGGAGCCGGCAAACTCGGCGGAAAAGCCCTTGCGAATGTTCATGCCGCCGGTAAAGACAACCGTGCCGTCGACCACCAGGATCTTCCGGTGGGTCCTCAGATTGGCATAGGGCAGGTGCAGGCCCATGACGATGTTGCCGTTGAAGAGCCCGGCGGTGATGTCGGCGCCGCGCAGGTGGCCCAATATGCTGGGCACGGAATAGCGGGCGCCTACGGCGTCGATCAACACGCGCACGCTGACGCCGCGGCGGACCGCCCGGGCAAGGGATTCCACGAAGAGCAGGCCGACGGGGTCATTGTCGAAAATATAGGTTTCGAGCAGGACGCTGCGTTCGGCGCCGTCGATGGCCGCACACATCGCGGTATAGGCTTCGTCGCCTGTTTCCAGGACCGTGATGGCATTTCCCGGATGAAGCGCGCGCCGCGCCACCCTGTCGCCCAGCGTCCTGAGGCCGATGAAGCGCGGCCCGTATCGTTCGACGATCAGGGCCTCCTCGGCGGCAATGTCGCGGTCGTGCCTGGCGGACGCCAGATCGCCGGCAAGCGAGCGCTGTGCGCTGATCGAGGCGCGCCGGATGCGGTTGATGCCGGCCACGGCATAGATCAGCACGCCCAGGATCGGCGACAGCACCATCACGCCGACCCAGCCGGTGGCGGCCCGGACGTCCTCCTTGGTCATGACGGCATGGGCAATGCCAACGCTGGCGATCATCACCGAGATGATCGCCAGGATTTGAGGCCAGTGAGTCGTCAGGCTCTGCAGCATGGCCGGAACTATCCAGCGAGCGGGTACAGAAGGCAATGCGGCGGGTCATTCGCCCGTTCTCATGCTTCCGCGGGTTATCGCGTCCGCACGCCGGCTACGCGCTGGCCATTCCTGATCGCGTCAGACCGCGCGGCCCTCGCCGTCGAAGAAGTGCAGGTTCGTCGGGGCTGCGTCCAGGCCGATCTCGGCGCCGATCTCGGGCGCCGTTCCTTGATTGTGGATGACAAGACAAGTCTGGCCCGCGTCCAATTCAACGTGGATGAGCGTGACGGCGCCAGTGTATTCGGCAAGCTTTACCTTGCCGCGCAGCGTGGCGGACGAAGGCTGGGCCAGCGACAGGTGCTCGGGCCGAACGCCGATCGAGACGGCCGCCGCAGGCACGGACGCCCCGTGGGTGATTGGCCGTCCATCGGCGAGCGGCAGGATGTTCATCTTCGGGCTGCCGATGAACTGGGCGACGAAAATGGTTCGGGGGCTGTCGTAGAGCTCGCGCGGTGAGCCGACCTGTTCGATCTTTCCGTCGCGCAACACCACGATCTTGTCGGCAAGCGTCATGGCCTCGATCTGATCGTGGGTCACGTAGATCATCGTCGTCGACAGGCGCTGGTGGAGCGCGGCGATCTCGGAGCGCATGTGCACACGCAGTTCGGCGTCGAGGTTCGAAAGCGGTTCGTCGAAAAGGAAGACGTCGGGATTGGCGACGATGGCGCGGCCGATGGCCACGCGCTGGCGCTGCCCGCCCGACAGCTGACGCGGGAAACGGTCGAGCAACGGCTCGAGCTTCAGCGTCGCGGCGGCCTCCGAGACGCGCCGGGCGCGCTCGCCGGCCGGCACTTTGCGGACCTTGAGGCCGAAGCCCATATTGTCGCGGACGGTCAGGTGAGGGTAGAGCGCGTAGGACTGGAACACCATGGCCACGCCGCGCCTGGCCGCCGGAACCTCATTGACCAGACGGCCGCCAATGTGGAGTTCGCCCTCGCTGAGATGCTCGAGGCCGGAGATCAGCCGCAACAGCGTCGACTTCCCGCATCCCGACGGGCCGACGAAGACCACGAACTCGCCATCCTCGATCTCGAGATCGACGCCACGGATCACCTCGACCGTTCCGAACCGCTTGCGGATGTCCTTGAGCAGAAGCTTTGTCATGACTCCCCTTATCCCTTGACGCCGGAGAGGGCGAAGCTCTCGATGATCTGGCGCTGGGCGATCAGATAGATGATGAGGATGGGAACCACGGCCAGGCTCGTCGCCGCCAATTGCAGGTTCCACAAGGGCAGGCCGTAACTGTCGTTGAAGTTGGACAGCGCCAGCGGCAGCGTGAATTTTTCAAGCGAACTGAGGAAGATCAGCGGTTCGAGGAACAGGTTCCACGAATGCAGGAAGGTGATGATCGCAACCGCCGCAAGCGCCGGCCGCGCCATGGGCAGGGCGATCTTCAACCAGACGCCGAAGCGCGAGAGGCCGTCCATCTTGCCGGCCTCTTCGAGTTCCCTGGGCAGCGCCAGGAAGAACTGACGCATCAGGAAGGTCGCCACCACGCCCTGCGGGCCGAAGACCGGCAGAAGGATGAGCGGCCAGTGCGTGTCGATCAGGCCCATGGCGCGGATCAGGAAGAAATTAGGGATGATGGTGACCTCTTCCGGCACCATCAGTGCCATCATCAGGAACAGCATCAACAGCCCGGCGCCGGCAAAGCGGATGCGCGCCAGCGCGTAGCCCGCGAGCGAGGCGATGAACAAGGTCAGCACCGTCACCGTCGCGGCGATGTAGAGCGAGTTGAAATACTGCCGCGCGAAGGGCTGATAGGTGAACACTTCCGCGAAGTTCTCGAAGCGCCAGACGCGGGGAATCAAGGTCGGCGCGCCGAAGATTTCGGTGGTGCTCTTGAAGCCGCCGGAAATCATCCACAGGAACGGGAACACGAAGGGCACGGCCAAAAGCAGCAGCGCCATGGTCCAGCAGATGCGATAGAGAATCTCGGTCCGGCGCTGGGTCACTCCATCTCCTTCCGCCGCAACATCACCTGCACGAGGGTGAGCGCCATCACGATGACGAACATGATCAGGGCCAGCGCGGCCGCGTAGCCGACGTTGAAGAATTTGAAGCCTTGCTGATAGATGTAGAAGGCCAGCACCAGGGTGCCGTTTTCCGGGCCGCCGCCGGTCATCTGGTAGATGTGGTCGAACACCTTGAACGAGCCGATCGTCGTCAGAACCATGATGACCAGCGTCGTCGGGGCGAGCAGCGGCCAGGTGATCATGCGAAAGACCTGCCAGCGCGAGGCGCCTTCCAGCGCCGCTGCCTCCTCGTAGTCGCGCGGTATCGATTGGAGCGCGGCGATGTAGAGGATCATGTTGAGGCCGACCATCTTGATGACTCGGGTGACGATGACGGCCGCCATCGCCCAGTTGGGCTCGCGCAACCAATTCGGGCCATCGATGCCGATCCAGGCGAGCATCTGGTTCACGGCGCCGCCTTCGCCCTGCAGCATGAATTTCCAGACGATGGCCCAGGCGATTGCCGATGTGACCACCGGCGCGAAGAAGACCGTGCGAAAGAAGACGACACCGAAGAACGGCCGCGAAAGCGCCAGCGCGAGGGAGAGCGCCAGCGCCATGTTCAGGGGAACGAGCCCCAGCGCGAAGATCACGGAATTGCGCACGACATGCCAGAAGTCGGGGTTCTCCAGCAGCGCATTCTGGAAATTGCGAAGCCCGACGAAGGTCGCCTGCTGGCTGAGCAGGTTCCACTCGGTCGTCGAATAATAGAAGATGGCGACCAGCGGCCCAAGGAAGAAGACCAGGAAGCCGATCAAGGTCGGGCTGACGAACAGCCATGCCTCCAGCATCTCCCTGGCCTTCAAGCTCAGCCACGGCGCGCTGGCAGGGCGCGCCGCATTGTCCCGGGATGCCATGCCGGCCATGAACCGAAATCCTGTCAGAGCAATGGCTGAATGGCGGCGCAGACGCCCTTCAGCGCCTCTTCGACATTGGCGTCGGCCCGCCACAGCGCGTCGACGCGCGGCGCCATCGCGGCGAATATCTGCGGCACATGCTCATGCGAAGGGTGAACGCGGCCGTTGACGATCGCTGCGGCGACGCTTTTCATCTGCTCGGGCGGGATCAGCTTGTTGGAGTTGACGAAGGCGTCGCTCTCCAGGACGCTCTTGCGGGCCGGCGGAAAGAACTGGGCCATGACAGCCACATTGTCCTTGCTGGTCATGTCGGCCACCAGTTGCGCGGCAAGCTCCTTGTTCTTGCCGGACGCAAAGACTGTCAGCGCGGCCTGGCCGATGACCGGAGCTTCGCCGGCGGGTCCCGAAGGCAAGGGGGCGATGCCCCATTTGAAGCCTGCCTCGGGCATCTTCGAGGCTCGCGAGATCTGGTTCACGGTCATCGCCGAATTGCCGGAGAAGTAGTCGCCCTGCTCTCCCGGCGGCACGATCGACCTGTCCTTGAACACCATATCATGGAGCTGCTTGATGGCAGCCACCGCTTCAGGCTTGTCGAGGCCGCACTGGCCGTCGGCCCACAGATCACCGCCGTAAGCGCGCACGGGCGGCAGCAAGGCGTGCGTCATACGCGATGCGTAACCTTCGCCATCCTTGAATTCGAAGCCCCATTTGCCGGGATTGGCCTCGGTGATCTTCTTGGCGACCTCCTGGAATTTCTGCATGTTCCACTCGCCCTTCGCGGCGAGCTGGTTGGGATCTTCGACACCTGCTTTGTCGAACATGTCCTTGTTGTAGTAGATCAGGAAAGGCGAGGTGGAGAAGGGCACGCCGTAGACCTTGCCGTCCTTCTGCCAGAGCGCCATGGCGGGCTGGGAGAAATCGTCGAAATTGTATCCCTCGGTCGCCTTGAGCGTCGGGCCGATGTCCATCAGCAGCCCGGCGTTCTCGAAGGCGGGTGCGGCATCCTCCATCATCCAGGCGATGTCGGGGGCGTTGCCCCCGGCGACCTGGAAAGTGAGCTTCTGCGTGTAGTCGGCGACCGGAACGGTCTCGAACTTCACCGTGACGCCCGGATGCTTGGCGATGAAGCCCTGGGCGATGCCGTTCAGCATCTTGAGGTGGGCCTCGCTGCCCGTCCACACGGTCACTCGGAGTTCCTGGGCCAGCGAGTGCGCCGACAGGGCGCACAGCGCCAAGGTCGATAGTGCAAGTTTGATTGCGGTCTTCATGGTTTCCTCCCGAAACGCCGATGGTCCAATCAACAACTGCGGGCGCGCAACGAACGGGCCGGCAGGCGGCGGCGACTTGTCATGCTGTTGTCCCCGGCAGCGCGCTGGGCGCGTCGCCGATCGTCCAGCCGCCGTCGACGGGCAGGTCAGCCCCGGTGACGTAGCGGGCGGCGTCGCTGCACAGAAAAACGAAGGCGCCGACGAGGTCGTCGGCCTGGCCGTGGCGGCCGGCGGGAATCTTCGCCGCGACCGCTTGGCGGAAGGCTGCGTCCCGGTAGCGCTCGGCGGTTGCCTCCGTCTCGATCGCGCCGGGCGATACCACATTCATGGTGACGCCATGCGGCGCAACCTCGCGTGCCATGGCGCGCACCGCCGTAAGTTGCGCCGCCTTCAGCGAAGCATAGACGATTGTTTCCGCGCGCGGACGCCTCGCCATCACGCTGCCGGTCGCGACCACGCGTCCCCACCCGCGCTTGGCCATGGCGGGAACGAGCCGCGTGGCCAGGGTAAGCAGGGCCGTGAAGTTTGCCGCCACATGGGCCTGGATATGCGCTTCGTCGATCTCGCTCCATGCACGGCGCCGCTCGATCGCGCCGTTCGAGACGAGGATGTCGATGGGCCCGGCGCCGGCGGCTTCATCGGTAAAGGCCGACATTGACTTGCTATCGGTGAAATCGGCCTCGAGAACCGCGGTGCCCGGGCCGATAGCGGCAGCCGTTTCGCGCGCGCCGGCGGCGTCACCGAAGTGATGCAGCGCGACGCTGGCGCCATGCTGCGCCAGGGCGATCGCAACCGCGCGCCCGATGCCGGAGCTGGCGCCGGTCACCAGCGCCCGCCGTCCGGCAAGGGAAAAACGGTCCTTGCTCACGGCGACGGCTCCCCGAGCTTGCCGGCCACCTCGAACGAGGCGATGTCGGCCGCGTCGAAATGCTCGTGAATGCGCCGGTCCGCGAGATCGGTGTCGCCCGCCATGATCGCGTCGTAGATCGCCTGGTGCCGTTCGACGGTGGCCCGCCAATCCGTTTCCGTGCGGTTGGAGCGCTGGGAGAACAGTTCCGAAACCTCGCGTTGGACAGACCGCATCCCTTCCATCTGAATACGGATCATGGAGTTGCCCGTGGCCGTCGCGAGGCCGAGGTGGAACAGAATGTCGGCTTGCGTGAAATCGCCAGGCCTCCCGATGCCGGCGTGCATGTCGAGCACGGCCTGGCGCATCATTTCCAGGCCGCGCGGATCGCGGCGCTCGGCGGCCAGCCTGGCTATGCCAACCTCGATGACGCGGCGCATCTCGTTGGCTTCCTGAAGCCGCGTCAGGCTCGAACGGACCGCATAGGCGTAGATGCGCTCCATCGGCTCGCCGCTAAGTGCCTTGGCGCGGGCAACTTTTCCTTGCTGGGTCGAAACGAGGCCGGCGCTGGTCAACTGGCGCAGCGCCTCGCGTGCGATGGGCTTGGAGACGCCGAATTCCCGGGCGATCTCGCCTTCCGGCGGCAGCGCTTCGCCAGGCGCGATGCGTCCGTCGAACAACGCCGCGGCGATCGCATCCGAGACGCCGTCCGCGAGGCGGGAAGGGCTCGCGAGTTTCGCGGAGAAAATCGGCTTGCGTGCTTCGTCCAGGGGCATTCGGAATCCTTTCCGAGCTCACTAGCACGGTTTTCCCAAACATAGCAACTAAGTTTTTTGGTTGCTAAGTTTACAAGTGAAAGCTATGAAGGCGGTGCGAGAGGACCAAGGGAGAAATCTGGAGCCGATGCACGTGAGCGATCCAATCGCGGCGGGGCCGCTGAAGATTGCCGAGGTGATTGCCCATCCCCTCAGCCAGACATTGCCCCGGCCCACGGTCACGTCCTGGGGCGTCTATGAAAAGGTCTCGCTGGTCCTGGTCGAAGTGCGCACGAGCGAGGGCATTGTCGGCGTAGGCGAAACCCTGGCGCGGTTCTCGCCCAAGGCTTATGTCGAGCTGATCGAAAGCTCGCTCAAGCCGCGCCTGCTCGGCCAGGACGCGCGCAACATCGGCGCCCTATGGCAGTCCATGCGCCGCGCGCTTTCGGGCAGGGCGGGCGGCGTGCTGATTGAGGCCATCGCCGGCGTGGACATCGCGCTATGGGATATATTGGGCAAGGCGACCGGACAGCCGATCGCGAAGCTTCTCGGCGGTGTCGGACGCGACCGCATCGACGTCTATGCCGCCGCGGTCAACTGGGTCGACGACGATGCCGCCGACGCTGAACTCGATCGTTATCTCGGCGAGGGCTTTACGCGCATCAAGGTTAAGATGGCGCGGCCCGTGCGCGAAGCCTGCAAACGGATCGAGCGCATCCGCAAGCGCGCCGGCGATGCGATCGGGCTCTGCGTCGATGCGAACTGGGCCTACAATCTGGACGAGGCGGTCGAGGTAGGTCGTGCGCTTTCGGCAAACGGCTATTTCTGGTTCGAGGAGCCGCTGCAACCGGAAAACGAGCAGGGCTACGAGGAACTGCGCCGGCGCTGCGACGTGCCGCTGGCCGCGGGCGAGAGCAATTTCACGTTGGACCAGGCGCAGCGCCTGATCGCCAACCGGACGCTGTCCGTGCTGCAGCCCGACGTGGCGCGCGCGGGCGGCATCTCCGAGACGCGTCGCATGGCCGACTACGCCGCGGCGCATGATGTCCGCTACGCGCCGCATATCGGCATGTCGGGCATCGTCTGCGAGACCGCAAGCGTCCATCTGTCAGCCGCGATGCCGAACTTTGGCGTCATGGAGTGCGAGTGCGACGCCAGCCCGTTCAAGGCCAGCCTGGCCGATCTCGCGCCCGGTTGCGTCAGGCAGAAGAACGGCACGCTCGACGTCCCGCAGAAACCCGGGCTCGGCATCGAGATCGACTGGGACGCCGTCAAGAAACTGAAAGCCGGATGAGGCCGAGATGAAGAACCAGGTTCCAAACCAGGGCGCTGACCTCGCCGAGGCGATGCGGCTGGCGTTGTTGCGCGCGGACCCCGCGCTCAGCCGCTTCGACCCGCTGCCGCGGATATTGTCGTTCGACGATTTCGCGCGCGGCCATTGCGGCTGGTCGCAGCTTGTCGGCAACTATGAGGACGATCTGGACACCATGCTGCCGGGCTACGCGCAGCATACCAGCGCCATGCTGTCGACGCTCGCGCACTGGGACGCCGGCTCACACGGGGGGATGGATTCATCCTATGCGTTGAAGGTTGCGACACGTCCCCTGCCGGGAGCCCGCAACGTCGCCATCAAACGCCACACATTCAGGAAGCGCGGACCGATCCGCTTCGAAATGTATTTCACCTTCAAGCCCGAAGCCAATGCGCTGAAGCTTTCCGAAACCGATGTGCGCTCCGTCGGCTTCCTGTTCGACCTGCAGGGCGGAGATCAGGATGGCAACAGCGATCGGGTCATGCCGCATCTGCGCTTTTTGAACGCGCTCGACGGCCAGCACTTGCAAAAATGGCAATACAAGCGCGAGACCGAGAAGATCATCCCGATCGGCAGCGACGACAAGACGATCAGCCACTATCACCTGTCGCCGGAGGGATGGCTCGACCTTCCCGGCGGATCGCAGCGCCTGTGCTACAACGAGATCCCCACCAAGGTGAACTGGACTTATCTGTGCTTCGATTTCGATCTGGAATCGATGACGGCGCTCGGGCTGCGCTGCAACGATCGCAGCTTCGATCTCTCGGGATTCGATTCGATCCGCATTCCGGCGATGAAGAACCTGTGGTGCATGCTCAATTTCGGCCTCTTCGCTGAAACCGACGTTGCCAAACGGGCCTTCCTCTATGTCGATTCCATCTGCATTTCCGGAGACTTCTGATGCTGCCCGAGAACATCACCGCGGTCGTCTCGCGCAACGAGCGCTGGCGCGGCGAGGCCGCCAGCGAGCCTTACGAGGCAGGATGGGCGCGCGAGGCGATCTTCTTCGTGCGCGCGTTGAAGCAACCTGTCGGCCCTGCGGCAACGGCGTGGATCGAGATCTCGCCGGATGGAATGCACTGGCTGCGCGAAGGCACCGAGTTTGTCATGCCGGCCGAGCGCGACGGCATGGCAATGGCGCGGCTTAGCCATTTTGGCAACTGGCTGCGCGTCGCGGCGCGTTTCGACAGCGGCGCGGAGTGCAGCGTGCTCGTGACGCTGCACCTGAAGGCCTGAACACGCCGTGCCAAACCTTGCCGCCGGCCAACCCTTACTGTTCACGGAGACATCATGATCGATCCCTATCCGACGTTTGCCCAGGACAGTTTTGCCGGCAAGACCGTGCTGGTGACCGGTGCCGCGAGCGGCATGGGTTTCGAGACCGCCCGTGCCTTTCTCTCCAAGGGCGCCGAGGTCGTGATGTGCGACCGCGATACCGAGGGGTTGGCGAAGCGCCATGACGAATTGAGCGGAACGGCCGGGACACCACCGCACAAGGTGGTGGCCGACATGGGCGACCCCGACAGCATCGCGCGCATGTTCGACTATTGCGACGCCAAGCTGGCGCGGCTCGACAACGTCGTGACCTGCGCGGCGATCATCACTGCCAAGAGAATCGCGGAGCAGGATTGGGCGCACTGGCGGCGCGTCCTCGGCGTCAATCTGCTGGGCACCTTCTTCACCGTCCAGGGGGCGGTGCAGCGCATGCAAGGCAATGCCGGCGGGGGGAATATCGTGTGCGTGGCCTCCGACGCCGGTGTGCATGGCGGCGGCGGGCTCATCGCCGACACCGCCTATGCGGCGTCCAAGGCCGGCACGCTGTCGCTGGTGAAGTCGGTTGCGCGCGAATTGGCGGGAAAGAAGGTGCGCATCAACGCCCTCAATCCGGGGCCGACCGATTCGCCGATGCATTCCCATATCGACCAGGCTCTCAAGGACCGCATCGCGGCCAATTTGCCGATGCGCCGCATGGGCCGGCCCGACGACATGGCCGCCGCGATCCTATTCCTTTGCTCGGACGCCGCGAGCTTCGTCTATGGCGCGGCGCTCGACGTTGATGGCGGCTCGATGTTCCGCTGACCGGCACCGCCAAGCATGGTGACCGGCGTTAGCACCGGTCACCGCGCCCTGCCGGCGGCACGACCTACGGAATTAGGCGCTCTCCATGACTTTGCTCGGAACCTGACATACTTGAAACCGAAGGTTCGGCGAACGTTCTCCTCAGGCGGAAATGCCGCCTCTGCCCGTCTTGATCCCCGCCATCCAGGGTATGGAGGTCGAGACGTCTTCAAGGATCCTGGCCGAGCGCGCAAAGCCGGCAAAAGCATCGCGTGCCAGCGAGGCTGGGACATGGCCGTCATAGGCGCGTTGACACGCGCGCAGGGCGGTTTCGAAAATCGGGCCTCTGCGGTTCCGGGGCCAATTCTGCAGAAACTCGAATGCATCTTCGAGGCACGCTACTTCCTCGATCATGAAATCCCCGTTCTTCACCAGAACAGGCTGCTCGAACATTTTGTCATTCATGAATTTCCTCCATTGGCTGGATGCTTTTGAGGGGTTGGACCCAACCCCTTCATTGGGGCAGTTCATCGTTTCACGAGACGCCGAACTGCTCTAACCGTCTGTTTCCACGTAATTTCCAGGGAAAAAGCGGTATGCGCTTTTCTCGGGATTGCTCTAGGCTGCTTCAGGTTCCGGCAGGGAAAATGCCCCGCCACCGCCTGCCCTCGGCGGGATCGCCGCGCAGACCGGGCTCGGAGGTGGATCGTCATCATCGTCTTCACCTCGGATGCCCGCGATCCAGCGGGACCAACTCCCTCGACGGAAGCGGCCGAAAGAACGCCGCTGGGACCGAGACGCCGCCCTGTGCGGCGGATGCCCTTGCTCGCGCTCACCCAGTGCCTTCAGCGCGCGAAGGATCTCATCCACATTCATGACCGAGCCGTCATCCAGCCTGCGCAGCGACGGAGCGTCGTCAACCGCATGCGCGTCCGAGGCCCATGAGGCAAGCAAGGCACGCTTCGCCTCAAGGCTCATGGTTGAGCAGTTGAGAACGTCGCCGGGGTTTTTCGGCACCGGCGAGACGTCGATGCGGGTCGGTTTTCTTGTGCCGGCTTGAAGAAAGATATCAGCTTCGCTTGTCATCTCCGTTCTCCGCAATCTTGGCTTCCCGGCGTTGCCGGGAGGCGGACCGCAGGTTGTTGCGACATTCTAGGCCGCCTTGCGCGACACATCCTGGCTTATCGACTTCGTTGTATTTTCAGGGTCGCGGACGCCAATCTCGATGCGACGCGGCTTGAGTTCCTCGGGCACCTCACGCACGAGCTCGATGGCGAGCAAACCGCAGTTCAGCGTCGCAGCCTTCACCCTTACGTGGTCGGCCAGCCTGAAGGCCTGTCTGAAATTACCTATCGCAAGGCCTTGGTGGAGAACTTGCCGCTGCTCTGGATCGGGCTTCTTGCGTCCGGTAACGCACAGTTCGGCGCCGTTCTGCACGAGTTCGAGCTCGTCCAGGTCGTAGCCTGCTGCCGCCATGGTGATGCGGTAATTGTTCTCATTCTTCTTTTCAATGTTGTAGGGAGGCCAGTCCGAGCGAATGCTGCTGTCGAGCATGTCGAAAAGACGGTCGAAGCCGACCGTCGTGCGGTAAAGGGGTGCAAAATCCACGCTTCTCATATCCATATCCTCCGAAAAGCAACATGGGACGCCGCAGGTGTCGCGACGCCTTTTTCATCGAGCCGAAGCCTCGACGCGAAACGATCTGGGAACGGCCAGAAATCTCTTCAAGAGGGGTCCCAAAATTTTTTGATGCTAAGTTGCCATGCAAGAACAGTGGCTTGCGGTAGTTCTGCCGCACGACCCTTTCACTCTTGCAACAGCAGGATCTGCCCCGAAGCGGTACATGGCCCGAGACTTCCGCGATGGTCGGGGCGCCGATACCGATCGCACGGACTCGGCAGAAGTATCCCTATGCAGTGTCGCCGCGCACGTCGCCATCCGTCGCGGACGTGGGGCGAGATCGGCTGTGCCTACGCTTCCTCGGAAACTTCGCTCATCATGGACTTCAGCGGTTCCTCGCCGACATTGTCCTCGATCTGGTCGTGTCCAGGCGTGTCCGGCAGCGCCTTGCGGAAATTCCTCGCATAATCTGGCGGCATCCTGGGCGGCATCATTGGCTCATAGGCGTCCACGACGGCCTCGATGATCACCGGTCCCTGCGTGGCGAAGGCCGCCTCAAGCACGCCCTCGACCTCTTCCGGCCGCGAGACGCTGTAGCCGATGCCGCCCATGGCCTCGGCGGCCATGGCGAAATCGATGGGCTGCAGCTCGCAGCCGAATTGCGGATTGCCAAGGAACATCATCTGCTCCCAGGCGATCTGGTTCAGCATGCCGTTCTTGAGCACGAGGACCTTGAGGGGAATGCCGTGCCGTACCGCGGTCGAGAATTCGCCGAGTTGCATGGCAAGCCCACCATCGCCAACCACTGTGAAGATAGGCCGCCCCGGAAAGGCAATGCCGGCGGCAATCGCATAGGGAAGGCCGCAGGCCATAGAGGCGAGCGCTCCAGAAACCCCGAATGCCTGTCCGGCCTTCATGTCGATGTGCCTGGCAGCCATCTCGGTATTCTGTCCTGAATCGGCTGCCAGGATCGCGTTCTCGGGCATACGCCTGCCGAATGCCTTGACCACGAGTTGCGGCTTCAGCGGCACATCCGGCTTGGCTTCGGATAATGCCATTGCATCGCGCCAGCGGGTCATTTCCTGCCGCGCCTTTTCCAGGAAGGAGCGGTCGCTCTTGCGCTCGAGGCGTTCGTTGAGAAGACGCAAGGTGTCGGCGGCATCGCCTACGAGCCCTGCCTCGACGGGGTAGCGCAGGCCGATCCTCTGCGCGTCACGGTCGATCTGGACGCCGCGCGCCTTGCCGGGTTCGGGATAGTATTCGATGTAGGGGAACGTCGATCCGACAATCAGCAGGGCGTCGCATTCGCTCAGCGCATCCTGCGAGGCGCGGGTGCCGAGAATGCCGATGCCGCCAGTCGTATTCGGATGGTCATCAGGGAGCACGGCTTTGCCGAGCAGCGCCTTGGCGACGGGCGCCGCCAGCAGGTCCGACGCGCGTTCGAGTTCTTCGCGTGCGCCGAGTGCGCCGCGCCCGGCCAGGATAGCGACTTTTTTCGCCGCATTGAGAATCTCAACCGCCTGGTCGAGCTGGTCGGCAGCCGGAAGCCGGCTGCCTTCGAACCATCGATCGGGGGTGTGGGAGGGCCGGTTTCGCTTCGAGCGGTCCGCCTCGGGCAACTCGTTTTCCTGTACATCGCTGGCAATCGACAGATGGGCGACGCCGCGCCGGGCAAGAGCCGAGCGGCAGGCGAGACCCGCCAGGTTTTCCATGTGGGCGGCATCGGAGACCTGCGCGTTGAAGATCGCGACGTCGTTGAAGGCGCGGGTCAGGTCGACGTCCTGCTGCGTAAAAGTCTCGATAAGGTCGTGGAACTGCATGCCGGTGATGGCAAGCACGGGAGCCTGGTCGAGCTTGGCGTCATAGAGGCCGGTAAGGAGGTGTGTGCCCCCCGGTCCCGAGGTGGCCAGGCAGACGCCCAACCTGCCGGTCCATTTGGCATAGGCGCACGCCATGAAGGCGGCAGATTCCTCGTGCCTGACCTGGACGAACCGGATGCGGTCCTGACGGGTGCGCAACGCCTCCATGATGCCGTTTATGCCGTCGCCCGGCAGGCCGAAGACGACCTCCACTTTCCAGTTGATCAGCGTGTCGACGAGGATTTCGGCGGCATTGGGCATGGCGGATTTCCTTTATTGAGCACGCCGGCCTCTCGAACCGAGAGGAGGTTCAGTGTTTCGTATCGGGATCGGGACAGAACTGCCGTACGTCCGCAGGCAGCGAGGCGCGGATCTTTCTGATCTGGCCGGGGTCGATATGATGAAAGAGGACTTTGAAGACCGATTGAACCGCAGCTTTCGGGTCGACGGGACGCGTATCGTCCATGCCCTGCTCAACGGGGCCGAGAAACTCTTCCAGGGAACGGCTCTTTTGCGGCATGCGTGACGGCTCGAACTGCTCATAGTAGGTGCCGCGCACGAGCAGCGGCAACTGCGCTCCAAGATGCGAAGCCATGTCGACCGGAAGCCGGTCCCTGACGGTGCGCAAGACGACGCCGAGCAGGTGCCAAGCGAACTGGCGATCCTGTCCGTAGTCGGCCATGATCTCGTCCAGCCAGACATTGGTGGTTTGGGTGGTCTTGTCGAAAATCTCGAGTCCGGTAGCGCTCATCGCCGCCTCCTCAATCGAATCGCTCACCCGCAAAACCCGTCGGCAAAACCATCGGTGGCAGGGAAAGTTTCATGCCCGGCCGAAATTTCTTCGCTTCGGCAGTTTACGCGAGACGCTGCACCGGCTGTCGCAGTCGCTGTCCGACAATCACAACGGCCGGAGCGTCCGCAACGTGATCGAATAGCGATGCTCTTTCACCGGCGGTATGCTGTGCTCCCACTCGGTCCGCGAGGCGCCCGCCATCAGATATGCGGATCTCGGCTCGACCGTGACGGTTTCGCGGTCCCATTTCGCACCGTTCCTGCGGCGCAGGCGGAAACTGCACGCAGCCAACAGCGACACTCCGGCGACAATGCCGAAGTGCGGCTTGTCGCGATGCCATCCGATGCCGGCGCCCGGTCGATATTCGTTGATCAGGACCTGCACGAAATCGGTGGCAGGCAGGCCGGCAAAGCCGGCTACCTTGTCCCTCAAGGGCAGCAAGAAACCTGGTATGGGCGGCGCCTCCATCACCTGGCGCCGCTCATAGTCGTAGCGCAGGCCGAAGCCTGCCACGCGCCTATTGGCGAGATAGCCGTGGAAATCGAATGGCTGGAAGGGCAGGCTCTCGAGTTCCCGCACCAGTTCAGCTTCCTGCGCCGGCGTGATCAGTTCGGGCCGGTAACGAAATCCTTCCGGCAAGCTGTCGGGCGCACCAAAGAGGTCGTCCTGGCGAGGGTCCGTGGGATTGCTGGATCCGGGCGATGGCATCGCCTTTAGATGGTGAAATCCGCGGCTGAGACAAGATTTGCCCGGCCGGCCGCGTAAGGCGGCTCGCATTTCATGGGAACCTCGACTTCGCTGTCGGATTATTCAATGCGGGCGGCACGCATCGTATTTCAACCAGCTTTGCCAAGGAGAAACTCGTGCGGGCAATGCGTAGCCGGCCTGAACAAGGAGAGCTCGATCTTATCGACCGTTATTGGCGGGCGGCGAATTTTCTGTCGGTCGGACAGATCTATCTGATCGACAACCCGCTGCTGAAGGAGCCGTTGCGGCCGGAGCACATCAAACCTCGCCTGCTTGGCCACTGGGGGACCACGCCTGGGCTGAATTTCATCTACGTCCATCTCAACCGCATCATCAGGCAGCGTGATGCCGACGTGATCTACATTTGCGGCCCAGGCCATGGTGGACCGGGGATGGTCGCCAATACCTATCTCGAAGGGACCTACAGCGAAATCTATCCCGAGGTCAGTCGCGACGAGGATGGGCTGCGCAAGCTCTTTCGCCAATTCTCCTTTCCGGGCGGCATCCCGAGCCATGCCGCCGCGGAAACGCCGGGGTCGATCCATGAGGGCGGCGAACTCGGCTATGCGCTGGCTCACGCCTATGGCGCCGCGTTTGACAATCCGGACCTCGTCGTGGCCTGCGTGATCGGCGACGGCGAGGCGGAAACGGGGGCGCTGGCAGCCTCCTGGCATTCGAACAAATTCCTCAATCCGGTCCATGACGGCGCTGTCCTGCCGATCCTTCATCTCAACGGCTACAAGATCGCGAATCCGACGGTGCTCGCCCGGATCGAGGTGCAAGAGTTGCGGAGCCTGCTGGCTGGATATGGCTATGAACCTTTTTTCGTCGAAGGCGACGAACCACGGGCGATGCACCGGCTGATGGCCGAAACGCTCGATACGGTCTTCGATCGGATCGATGAAATCCAGAAGGAAGCGCGCGAGACCGGCAGAGTGGATCATCGGCCCCGCTGGCCGATGATCGTGCTGAGAAGCCCGAAGGGGTGGACCGGTCCGAAGGAGCTGGATGGCAAGAAGGTCGAGGGGTTCTGGCGCGCGCACCAGGTGCCGATCACCGACCCGCGAAACGATGCAGGCCATCTCGCAGCTCTGGAAAGTTGGATGCGGGGCTATCGGCCCGAGACGCTTTTCGATGAAGCGGGCAGGTTTCGAAACGAGCTACAGGCCCTGGCGCCGGACGGCGAGCGGCGCATGGGCAGCAATCCACATGCCAATGGAGGGATGCTCAAGCAGGAGTTGCGATTGCCGGATTTCCGCCACTTCCGGGTCGCGGTCCCGAAACCCGGCGGCGCAAGGGCCGAGGCGACGAAGCTCATGGGAGCGTTCATCGAGGAGGTCATACGGCTGAATGCCGATGCCCGCAATTTCAGGCTCATGGGACCGGACGAGACATCGTCAAACAGGCTGGACGCCGTGTTCGACGCGACCGAGCGCGTCTGGATGGAAAAGATCGAGCTTTATGACGAGCATCTGGCGCGCGACGGCCGCGTCATGGAGGTGCTGAGCGAACATCTTTGCCAAGGCTGGCTGGAAGGATACCTGCTGACCGGCCGGCACGGCCTCTTCTCATGCTACGAGGCGTTCATCCACATAGTCGATTCCATGTTCAACCAGCACGCCAAATGGCTGAAGGTCTCGCGTGAACTTGTCTGGCGGCGGCCGATCGCGTCGCTCAACTATCTGTTGACCTCCCATGTGTGGAGGCAGGACCACAATGGTTTCAGCCACCAGGATCCCGGCTTCGTCGATCTCGTCGCCAACAAGAAGGCGGACATCGTGCGCATCTACTTCCCGCCGGATGCCAATACGCTGCTCTGGGTCACGGATCACTGCCTGCGAACCTACAATCGGGTCAACGTGATCGTTGCCGGCAAGCAGCCGGCTTCCCAGTGGCTGCCGATGGACGACGCCATACGTCATTGCGAGGCCGGCATCGGGATCTGGGATTGGGCGGGAACCGAGCGTGGAGAAGAGGATCCCGACGTGGTGATGGCCTGCGCGGGAGACGTGCCGACGCTGGAGACGCTCGCGGCTGTCGACCTTCTTCGCCAGGCGATACCGGATCTCGCCATACGCGTCGTCAACGTAATGGACCTGATGGCGCTGCAACCCAAGGAGCAGCACCCCCACGGCCTGGCGGACGCGGAATTCGACAGGCTGTTCACGACCGGCAGACCGGTGGTCTTCGCCTACCACGGCTATCCCTATCTCATTCACCGGTTGACCTACAAACGGGCCAATCACGACAACTTCCACGTTCGCGGCTACAAAGAAGAGGGCACGACGACCACGCCCTTCGACATGGCGGTGCTCAACGAACTGGACCGTTTTCACCTAGCCATCGAGGCGATCGACCGGGTGCCGGGGCTGAGCGCCAGGGCAGCCGATGCGAGGGCCCGATTTGCCGACGGCCTGAACGAGCACACGCGCTATGTTCGCGAACATGGCGAGGACATGCCCGAGATCCGGAACTGGGCCTGGCGCGACAAAGCGGGCGCGGCGGATGGTTAAGGCTGTGCCCGCCGGGGAGTGCCGCTCGTGACCAGCGCAATACTCGCCCTCAATGCAGGCTCGTCCAGCCTGAAGTTCGGCCTGTTCAAAGCTGGATCGCAAGAGGGGCCAGTGCTCAGGCTGAGCGGCGCATTCGAAGGCCTGGACGACGAGCCAAGCCTCGTCGCCAAGGACGCGTCGGGCAAATCCATCTTCAAACGCTCCGTCAAGCCGGCGCGCCCGCCCGTAGAGGTTCTCCTGCGGGACTTGGTCGATGTCCTCGATCCGTATCTTGCGCAGGCTCCGCTGAGCGCGGTCGGCCATCGCATCGTCCATGGTGGCAAGCGGTTTTCGACTCCGGTCCTGCTGACCGGCGAGATCGTCGAGGCGCTCGACGCGCTGGCGCCGATGGCACCGCTCCACCAGCCGGCCGGCCTGGCGCCGGTTCGTGCGATCTCCAAACTGCTGCCCGGCCTACCCCAGATCGGTTGCTTCGACACCGCCTTTCACCGCACGCTGGAGCCGCCCGTCAACCGCTATGCGCTGCCGCGCGAGTTCGAGGAAAGCGGGATCCGCCGTTACGGCTTCCACGGCCTTTCCTACGAATTCGTCGCAGGCCAGCTGCAGGCGCTTTCGCCCGGACTCCGGGGCAAGCGTTGCGTGGTCGCGCATCTCGGCAGCGGATGCAGCCTGTGCGCCATGCGCGAAGGCAGAAGTCTCGACACCACCATGGGGTTCACCGCGCTTGACGGGTTGATGATGGCCACGCGGCCGGGCGCCATCGACCCCGGCGTGCTTCTCTACCTTCAGCAGGCGCACGGCATGTCCGTGAAAGAGTTGGAGACCTTGCTCTATCACAAGTCCGGCCTGCTCGGCGTTTCGGGAGTGTCGGCAGATGTGCGGACCTTGCTTGGCAGCAAGGATCCTCGTGCGGCAGAGGCGATCGATCTCTTCACGTTTCGGATCGCCCGCGAGATCGCGGCGATGGGAGCCACGCTCCAGGGCTTCGAGGCGCTGCTGTTCACGGGAGGGATCGGAGAGCATTCCTGGCAGATCCGTGAAGCCGTTTGCGAGCGCCTGCGATGGCTGGACGTGTTGCTCGACGCGAATGCAAACCGGTCGGGAAAAGAGCGGATCACCGGCGAGGGCAGCGCGGTCGATGTTTACGCAATCGCCACTAACGAAGAATTGATCATCGCCCGCCAGGTGCTGGCGACCGTGCCGATCTGACCGCTGAACTCGGTCCGCGGCGACCCGCCGGGACCATCAGGCAGGAACCTCCGGCCTTGGGGATTGTTTATGGGCCAGCCAAGAGTTGATATGGAAGGACTTCCTCATGGCAAGGGAGAATCCGGCTTCCACGGCCAGCATCGCCGGCCATCCCATCCATCCGATGCTCGTGCCCATTCCCATCGCCTGCTTCGTCGGCGCATTGCTGACGGACCTGAACTACTGGCGGACGGCGGAGATGATGTGGGCGAATTTCTCCGCCTGGCTGCTGACGGTCGGCGTGATCGTGGGCGTGCTGGCCGCCATTGCCGGCCTCACCGACTTCCTGGGCGATCGCCGGGTGCGCGCACATAAAACCGCGTGGCTGCACATGCTGGGCAATGCGGTGGCGGTCATACTGTCCTTCTTCAACATGCTCATACATACCCGTGATGCCTGGACCTCGGTGATGCCGACAGGCCTTATCCTGTCGGCGCTGGTGGTACTCATCCTGATATTCACCGGCTGGCTGGGCTGGGCCCTTGTCTACCGCCACCACGTGGGAGTGGCCGATGAAACCGTTTGATCGATCCGGCAAGCGACGCGCTTATGGTACAGGGCTTGCGTTCCTTTGCTTTGCGACGCTCGGCGCCGCGGGCTGCAGCAACGATGCCGCCGACCCAAGCACTCAGATAGGCCCCAACCCGAATTTGCCGGAGATAAAGCAATATCTGTTCCCGCCGATGCATCTTGCATCCGTGGTCGGCTGGAAGAAGGATGAAACGCCGACGGTAGCGCAGGGCCTGCAGATCCATGCGCTGGCGACCGGGCTTCAGCATCCGCGCTCGCTCTACATCCTGCCGAACGGCGATGTGCTGGTCGTCGAATCGAAGGCCCCGCCGGAACCGCCAGCCAAACGGCCGAAGGATATCGTGATGGGCCTGATCGAATCGCTTGTCACCTCGGGCGGCGATACGGGACCGAGCAACCGCATCACCTTGCTGCGTGACAGCAATGGCGACGGCGTGCCTGACGTCCGGGATGTGTTCCTTGATCACCTGAATTCGCCCTTCGGCGTCGCTCTGGTGGGAAACGACCTCTACGTTGCCAACACCGACGCGATCATGCGCTATCCCTACAAGCCAGGCGAGACCAAGATCACCGCGCCGGGCGTCAGGTTGACGGAATTGCCGGGCGGTCCGATCGATCACCATTGGACCAAAAGCCTCGTCGCCAGTCCGGACGGTTCGTTGCTCTATGTCGGCGTCGGTTCGAACAGCAACATTACCGAAAACGGCATCGGCGCGGAAAAGGACCGCGCCGCGATCTGGGAGGTGGACAGGGCCACCGGGCGATCTCGCATTTTTGCCAGCGGATTGCGCAATCCCAACGGCTTGAGCTTCGAGCCGCAGACAGGAGCACTCTGGACCGTCGTCAACGAGCGCGATGAACTGGGGCCAAATCTGGTGCCGGACTATATGACTTCGGTGAAGGAAGGCGGCTTCTACGGATGGCCGTACAGTTACTACGGCCAGCATGTCGATCCCCGGGTAATGCCGCAACGCCCGGATCTGGTCGCCAAGGCTATCGTTCCCGATTATGCGCTGAGTTCGCATGTGGCACCATTGGGCATGGCTTTCTACACCGGAACCAGCCTGCCGCAGACATACCGGGGCGGCGCCTTTGTCGGCGAGCACGGCAGCTGGGACCGTCCCGGGCTGAATGGCTACAAAGTCGTCTTCGTGCCATTCAGCGGTGGCCGCCCGAGCGGCATGGCTCAAGACGTCGTCACAGGCTTCCTCAACCACCAGGAGGAGGCGCGTGGTCGGCCGGTCGGCGTTGCCATCGACAAAACCGGAGCGCTGCTGATCGCGGACGATGTCGGAAACACAGTGTGGCGCGTCACACCCTCGGCGTGATGATCGCTGCTTGAGGCATGTCGCTCTCCCGCCGGTCGGCATCAAGCTCGGTCCGCCTTCGTCCCTTTGGCAGGATGTCACGAAATATTACGTGAGGGAACGTCGGCGCCGAAATCTGCATTCTCCGGGGGAGACGACCGTCGTCTCGAAGTTGGATTGAAAGGAGAATTACCATGCCCAATCAAGGTGGTAGCCACGAGCAACATGTGAAGGCGGGCCAGCAGAGCCACAAGAACACGGAAAACAAGAACCGCCAGCAGCAACAGGCCGCAGGCAATAATGAGCGGCAACAGGGCGACGGCTCCAACATGCGGGGCGGCTCGCACGAACAACATGTAAGAGCGGGCCAACAGAGCCACAAAAACCGCTAGGCATTTCAGCCAGGCGCGCTGACGCTCGCTCCGTATCATGACATGAGAAAGGTCCATCCCGAGGAATCGGGATGGGCTTGTGTCTACCCCGGCTCAAGGTCAGTCCGCGGGAGCAGTGTAACGGCGGCCAATGGCC
The DNA here is from genome assembly GCF_006440955.1 of Mesorhizobium sp. B2-8-1. Taxonomy (NCBI): domain Bacteria; kingdom Pseudomonadati; phylum Pseudomonadota; class Alphaproteobacteria; order Hyphomicrobiales; family Phyllobacteriaceae; genus Mesorhizobium; species Mesorhizobium sp. B2-8-1. The sequence goes on from NZ_VFTX01000004.1 coordinate 536,151, forward strand.
TCGGCGATGGCCGCGCGGCTCTCCTGCATGTCCGTGCCGGTATCCGTTTCTATGTCCGCCACCTCGTCGGCGAGGTTCTTGTCCTTGATCTTGCTGCGGAACCATTTCGAATAGTCGCCGGCGCGCAGGTGATGTTCCCAGGTGCGATCGTCGATGCCTTCTGCGATGTGAAGGAACATCATCAGGTTCTGCGCTTTCAGGTTAAGCGCTCCGTCCGGCCCCCGGAAATAGAAGCTGTTGTCGCCAAGGTCGCCCTCGGCATATTTGCGCATGTGCCGCTTGCGAACCTGGCGGGGCCGTTCGACCTTGACCGTCCTGATCGGCTCGCCCGATGATCGGTTCCAAAACAGGACCTCGTCCTTTGGCGGCGGCACGGCGCCGTCGGGAACGTCTATGCCGGTGGCGGCACAGAAGCTTGCGACGATCTTGTCGGCTTCCGGTCCAAGCGCCAGAACGGTTTCGACGCCAGCCAGGACGTCGCGCGAAACCAGATCGGGGTGCACGGTGATCAGGATGGTCGCGGGGAGGCTCTTGGGCAGCGCGAAAGACGCGCCGTCACGGGCCTGGGGCAAAAGATGATGCGCCTCATCGATGATCAGCCAATGCGGTCGGCCGGTGCGCGCGCGAATGCTGGCCATATCCGGCAGCAGCTTGGCAAAATTGCCGGGCCGTTCGGCGGTCTTCAGCCCCAGCATGTTAACAGCGACATTGTTGGTTGGCTTGGACAGAAGATCGAAGACCTCACGCGAGATCGGCGGGGTCTTGGCGTCGCCAACCACCACCACATTCTCGAGTTCCTGATAGTCGCCTTCGGGGTCGAGAACGCAAAACTGAAAGCCCTTCTCGACAAAGCGCTCGGTCAACGCGGTGGCAAGCGTGGATTTGCCGATGCCGGACGTGCCGGCCAGCAGCACGCCGCCGCCATGCGGTGAAAGGTGCACCTGCGCGCCCGCTATGTCGGTTCCCACTTCCACGTGTTGGCGAGCCGTCTCCACGAAGCCGGCATCGCGCGATATGAGCTGTTCAATCAGTTCCACCACGCCGGCACCTCGAGGGCTGGCTGTGACGAAATCCGCCGTCTCCTTAACGGTCGGCAATGCGTTGGCCACGGCGACGCCGAAGCCGACGGCGCGCAGGAATGCATGGTCGTTCTCGGCATCGCCGACACCGACGACGTTGTGGGCGGAAAACCCCAATTCCTCGAGTGCGCAGGCAAGGCCGGTGGCCTTGTTGACCCCGCTTGGCAGCACCATCACCGCGCCCTTGTTGAAGATGATCTCGAGCTCAAGTCCAAGCTCCTTGATTTCCGACAGCACGGCGGCTTCCTGTGGTTCCCAGGTGGCCACGACGCAGCGTCCGACCGACAGGGGCGCGACCCCGCGACGCTTCAGCCTGTCGACGAATTCAGCCGGGGGCGCCGGCGCCAAAAGCCGTTCCTTCTTCGAAGCGGGCGTATAGATCAACGCGCCGTTTTCGGCGACCACCCTGTCGAAGATGTCGAGTGCCGGAAAGACCCGCTCGAGATCGGCAAGCTCGCGGCCGGTCACCATGATCAGCTTGCGGCCCGTCTGCTTCAGCCGTTCGAGCGCAGCATAGGTCGCATCGGAGACGACCCCGTCTTCGGCGAGCGTGCCGTCATAGTCCGTCGCTAGGGCAAGAACATACATCCTGGATATCGTCTGCGCTTGAAACCAGACACCCCGATCGCCCGAAGGCAGCTTCGGCTGTTCGGGCTAACGATGCCGAATGGCGATGGTTCCATGCAGGGAAACGGCCCTTGCAACCATATTGAAACCCAGGACTCCGCGGGTAATTTTGCCCGTGGCGCCCGATTTCCTTCAGGCCGCAACGCGACCGTGGCGGAACCAGGCAGGGTTCCCGCTGTTAACAACGCGGGCGATCAATCGGTTGCCGATGTGTGGGAGCCATGCGTGCCATGATCAACGATCCGTTGCCGGGAACTGTTCCGGCATCCCTTCCCGCGATCGACGCAAAGGCCGCCCCGACGCTCAAGAACGCCGAGGCGGAGGTGTTCTATACCGAAGCCATTCGCGAACTCGCCGCCACCGACATTCCTTTCCTTGTCGCCGGAACCTATGCGGTAAGCGCCTACACCGGCGTCATCCGTCAGACTAAGGATCTCGATATCTTCTGCAAGGCAGGCGACTTCTCGCGCATCCTGGCCCATTTCAAGCAGCTCGGCTACGCGGTCGAAATCGAGGACGACCGGTGGCTTGGAAAGGTCTTCAAGGGCACGCATTTCTTCGACATCATATTCGCCTCGGCGAATGGAACGATGCCGGTAAGCGACCAGTGGATGGAGCATGCCCGCCAAACCGAACTGCTGGGAAGCCGGGTGAGGATCGTCGGCCCGACCGAGCTCATATGGTCCAAATGCTTCATCCAGGACCGAGGGCGTCATGACGGGGCGGACATCGCCCATACGATCCTCAAGGCGCAGGACCAGATCGACTGGCACAGGCTGCTCTCCTACCTGGAAGTCCACTGGGAAGTGCTGCTGATGCAGATTCTCAGTTTCAGATGGATCTATCCGAGCGAGCGCGACCGCATCCCCACATGGCTGCTTGACGAACTGCTCGACCGCCTTGCCAAGCAGCGCCAATTGCCTTCCCCCAGAATGAAGATCTGCCGCGGGCGCCTGCTTTCGCAGACCGATTACGAAATCGACGTCAAGGAATGGGGCTTCGCCGGCGTCGGCGGTACAGGAGAATTTCGTGATGGCTGAACGGACCGAAGACGCTCCGGCGACGGAGGGCACCGCCACGATCAAGGTGGCGGCCGTTGGCGACCTGCATGTGAAGGAGGACGCCCAGACATCGTATCGCGATCTCTTCGGCGAAATGTCGCGCGAGGCCGATATCCTCGTTCTTCCAGGCGATCTGACCAATCTGGGCAAGCCCCGCGAAGCCGAGATCCTCGCCGAAGACCTGCGCGCCTGCTCTATCCCGGTGGTCGGCGTGCTCGGCAACCATGATTATGAATCCGGTGCGGTCGAGGACGTCGCGGAAATCCTGCGTCAAGCGGGCGTCCATCTCCTCGACGGGCAGACGACCGAAATAGAGGAGGTCGGTTTTGTCGGCGTGAAAGGGTTCGTCGGGGGGTTCGGTTCACGCATGCTCGGCTCCTTCGGCGAGCCGGCCATCAAGTCGATGGTCGCCGAGAGCGTCAGCGAGGCCATGCGGCTTGAGAACGCGATGCGCCAGGTTCGCGCAAAACGCACGCTTGTCATTTTGCACTACGCTCCGATCGTCGAGACCATCGCCGGCGAACCCCTGGAGATATTTCCGTTTCTGGGCTCGTCGCGGCTGGCGGAAACGATCGACCGGTTCCAGGTCAGTGCTGTCGTGCACGGCCATGCGCATCGGGGAAGCTATGAGGGCCGCACGCCCGGCGGGGCGAGGGTCTACAACGTCGCCATGCACGTTTCCAAACCGACCGGCCGACCCTATGCCTTGCTTGAAATCTGACGGAGTCGGACGCCGTCCCGACGGTCAGCTTACCGCTTTGATAGATTTTGCCAGTTCTTCGAGCTTGTGCGGATCGTTGCCGTGACGGCGCACGAGCTCGCGTGCCTGATTGGACGGCAGATCGGCTGTCGCCACCAGTTGCCGGACCTGTTCACTGTCGACCGCGACTTGGGGCAAGTTGCTGCCGGAAATTCTCTCGTCACCAGCCATCGTCTTTCTCCTCGATCGATGCCGAGACAACGGATTGGAAAACCGTCCGGTTCCGAAAGACGGGGCTGAAGTCGACCGGCGGATCCGATCGGCAGCGCGCCGTCTCGATCCGTGGCGGCAAGGCCGGAGGCGACCGCGAATTGGCGATGGAACAAATGACGCCGGCCAGGAGTTGCGTCCCGAATGAAGGGAGGTGATCCCGATGCCAAACCCAGGAAAACCAGATCCCAATCGCGACGTGCCGATGCCGGCGCCGACCTGGAAGCCCGAACCGATCGAGGAGCCTGATCCGGAACAACTCCCGGACGAGACGCCTCTGCCCAATCCCGACGAGAACGAAGAATCGCCGATGCATGCCGGCAGCCGCGTCGTCTGAACGTGCGACGCATGAGATCCCGACCCCGTGGCAATGGAACGTCTTGGGCCGGCGCCATTGTCCCCCCATCGTGTTTCCATCGCAGCAACGGCAAGGGGCGCTTCAATCAAAGGAGAACATCATGAAAGTTGGCAACTGCATGACGCAAGGCGTTCAGGTCGCCAGTCCGGACCAGACCCTGCGGGAGGCCGCCGCCGCCATGGCCAGCCTCGATGCCGGCGCTCTGCCCGTAGGCGAGGACGACCGGCTCGTCGGAATGATCACTGATCGCGACATCGCCGTCCGTGGCGTCGCCCAGGGTAGGGGCCCGGATACGCGGATACGCGAGGTGATGAGTGCCGAGATCAGGTACTGTTACGACGACGAGGAGATCGAGGACGTGCTCCAGCAGATGGGGGACCTTCAGGTTAGACGGCTGCCGGTGATCAGCCGTGAAAAACGGCTGGTTGGCATCATCTCGCTTGGCGATCTCACGAAAAACGGCGAGGCAGCACGAGCCGGCGAAGCGCTGAACGGCATCTCACAGGCAGGCGGCGCGCATTCGCAGACGGCACACTGACCATCGATGACATGGCGAGAGCGCTGCCCGCGTCCCGCGGGCGGCGACGGCGGTTCAGCGATCGATCTCTCCAAAGACGATGTCGAGGGAGCCGATGATCGCCGAGACGTCGGCGATCATGTGCCCCCGGGACAGATAGTCCATCGCCTGCAGATGTGCGAAGGACGGCGCGCGAATCTTGCACCGGTAAGGAACATTGCCCCCATCCGAAACCAGATAGACGCCGAACTCGCCTTTCGGCGCCTCGACGGCGGCATAGACCTCGCCCTCGGGCACGTGATGGCCTTCCGTGTAAAGCTTGAAATGGTGAATGGTCGCTTCCATGGAGCGTTTCATCTCCGCGCGGCGTGGCGGCGTGATCTTCCGGTTGGGAATTGCGACCGGTCCTTGGCCTTGCGGCGACCGTAGCTTGTCAAGACATTGCCTCATGATCCGGACCGACTGGCGCATCTCCTCCATTCGTACGAGGTAGCGGTCATAGCAGTCGCCGTTCTTGCCGATGGGAATATCGAAATCCATCTGCGGGTAGCATTCGTAAGGCTGCGCCTTGCGCAAATCCCATGCCGCGCCCGACCCACGCACCATTACGCCCGAAAATCCCCAAGCCCAGGCATCGTCGAGACCGATGACGCCGACGTCGACATTGCGCTGCTTGAATATGCGGTTTTCGGTGAGCAGTTCTTCGAGATTGTCGCAGACCTTGAGGAACGGATCGCAGAAATCCCACATATCGTCCAACAGGTCCGGGGGAAGATCCTGATGTACGCCGCCGATCCTGAAATAATTGGCATGCATGCGGGCGCCCGATGCCCGTTCATAAAACACCATCAGTTTCTCGCGTTCGGCGAAACCCCAGAGCGGCGGCGTGAGGGCGCCGATATCCATCGCCTGCGTGGTGACATTGAGCAGATGGGACAGCAGCCGGCCGATCTCGCAATACAGCACGCGAATGAGCTGGCCGCGCTGTGGAGCCGAGATCCCGAGCAGCTTCTCCGCCGCCAGGCAGAAGGCGTGCTCCTGATTCATCGGCGCCACATAGTCAAGCCTGTCGAAATAGGGCAGGGCCTGTAGGTAGTTCTTGTACTCGATCAACTTCTCCGTGCCCCGATGCAGCAGCCCGATATGCGGATCGACGCGTTCGACGACTTCGCCGTCGAGTTCGAGCACCAGCCGCAGGACGCCATGCGCCGCAGGGTGCTGCGGCCCGAAGTTTATCGTGAAATTGCGGACCGTCGCGTCAGCCATGACGCCCTCCTTCGACCGTTGCCGCCTGGCACCGGGAATGGGACATCCGCCGAAGCCCCGGGTTCTGCCCCACGCCGTCAGGTCGTGGTCTGGATGATCAGCGTCAGCGTGCCGTCGCCGTCAATGTTGGCCGCCACCACTTCGGAGGCATCAAGTCCATTCGCGGCCAGGACCGAGGAAGCTTCCGGCGATGCGCTGACCGAACGCTGCAGGACGTGAAGGTCTTCCTGGCTGGTCTGGGCAACCACGGTCTCGACCTTGGCCTTGAGGTCGGGTGGCAAGTCCGCCAATGCGACGATGGCTATGTTGGTGAATGTCTGTCCGGTGATGCCCTGGTCGGGGCCGGTCTGACCTGGCACGGCTTCCGGTGCCGGTGCGTCCGGGGGAAGGGGTGCGTTTTGGGACTGAGCATGGGCAGGCAAAGCCAGAGTGAGTGCCGCCAGGATGATGATTGCCTTGTTCATGATATCTTCCTTCCTTGTTCGAGGAGGGTCGATCGGGATGACGCGCGACAGGGACAGCAAGCCATCGCCTCGAACAGTGTTGCGTGTTCAAAGCGCGAAGTCCGGATTTGTTCCGGCTCCGGTCGAATCCAAGGCAGGGACGAGGACGCATCGCTGCCCTGCCTATGGTCGGGGACCTTTATCGCTGATCGCGTCAAACCGTTCGATGTCGTAGCGCGGACTGATCCGCGCCAGTATCTCGACGGAGGGTTTGGCCGCGTCGGGCTGTTTCCAGCTCAGCTCGAAGGAGAATACGAACCGGCCGCGCTCGATGTCGTGCTGCATTCCGAGAAAGCGCCAGCGATAGCCCAGCGGTTGAACCAGCGCGTCGAGGTCAGGCGGAACGCCGTTCGCCGACGAGATCGCCAGGATCGCATGATGGGTTCGTGGGATCCACAGATCGACCTGCTTCAGCACCTGAAGCGTTATCAACGTCAAAACCGTCCCCGCTGTGCCAAGTGCCAGTTGTCCGCCGCCGAAGGCGAGGCCGATTGCGGTCATGACCCACAAGGTGGCGGCCGTGGTGACACCCGTCACGAAGTCGCCGCGGCGGAGAATGGCTCCGCCGCCAATGAAGCCGACGCCCGTCAGCACGCCCAGCGGAAAACGGAGCACGTCCATCACACTGAACGAATCGGGGCCCTTGCCGCCCACCTCGAGCAGGATATTGGCCTGCATCATCGCGATCGCGGCCGCCAGGCCGACCAGGATGGTTGTTCTGAGCCCGGCGGTGTGGCCGCGGGCTTCCCTGTTCATTCCGATGATCACGCCGGCAACAAAAGCAAGAGCCAGGCGCAGGGCTAGGTCGGTCAAGGTTGGATGAAGCGGCATGGTCATAGCGGGGACGACTCACGCAACGGGCTCGTTCTCCAACACCGCGGAGCGTTCGATGGTTCCCTAGGTGGAAGGTGAAGCTTCTTGTCGGGTTCAGGCAACCCACGACGTCCCGCTGCGTTTGGCACAGAACGCACTCGGGAGGTCTTTCCATGCCGCTCACCGCCTTTGCGCTCAATTGCACCTTGAAGGCCTCCGACGACGCCGAGAAATCGTCCACGGACCGCCTGCTGGCGGATCTGCTGGCGGCAATGGTGCCGCATGGGGTGCGCGGCGAGATTGTTCGCGCCCTCGACCATGACGTCAAACCCGGCGTGCTGTCGGACATGGGCGAGGGAGACGGTTGGCCGCAGCTCCGCAGGAAGATCCTCGACGCCGACATCTTCGTGCTGGGCCTGCCCATCTGGCTCGGCCAGCCGTCGAGTGTCGCCAAGCGCGTCCTGGAGCGCATGGATGCGTTTCTATCGGAGACCGACAAACAAGGCCGGATGCCGGCCGCCGGCAAGGTCGCGATCGTGGCGATCGTCGGCAATGAAGACGGCGCTCACGCCTGTCACGCGGCGTGCTTTCAGGCGCTAAACGACGTCGGCTTCACGATTCCTGCCAATGGCGGCGTGTATTGGGTTGGGCAGGCTATGGGCGACGTCAACTATGTCGACCTGCCCGGAACGCCGGAAGCCGTGGTCGAGATGATCGAAATGACGGCTTCGAATGCGGCCCATCTGGCCAGCGTGCTGAAGGAAAGGCAGTATCGCGGCGTCGGAAAGTGAAGAGATTTTCGTGGCGGCACAGAGTGCCCGTTGCCCTGACACCATCGGCCACTCGATGGTTGCCGGGCGCCAGCAAGATCAGTGTCGGCGCCCTTGGGGTCAGGGCTCGTCAAAAGGCCCGGCTCGCCTGGCCAGATCGCGCGATATGGCACCTTCCTCTTCGTCATCGGGCAATGCCTCGTCGCTGTTCTGGTAGGCGTTGTCATCGTCCTCCTCCGGCAGGTCGCCTTCCTTCTCGACGTCGACGACAGCGTCGACATTGTCGGACACCTTGTCTGGAAGAACCCTGCCGCCCTTGATTGCATCCCAGTCCGCCTGCTGGATTGCCGGGGCTTCAGTTTCGTCCCGTTGTTCGGATCGTTGCTTCTTGCGCGGTTCCATCTCATGTCTCCGATATGAACGGGTGCCTCATGTGGCCCCTTTGTCACCAAGTGTCGCTTTCCGCCGCCAGAACTCGGCTATCCTGATGGGTCGTGGAATCGGAAAGGCTAACGGATAACCGCCGACCCGGCCCGTTGTTCCTCTCAGCGGGATCGGTTGGTGTTCCGCCTTGGGCCTGGGATGCAGCATCGCGGGGTAGCCGCCGCATTCGCGCAACCAATCCCGCATTACCTCGTTTTGCCTTTGAGACCGCCCTTGAACTTTACCGATTGGAAATCTCAGAGACACTCAAATGAACCCTTCAGCCGAGCCCCGATCACCGTCGGGAAACAATCTCCATATTCAGCCTTTCCATGGAACGGTGACTGTCAGATTCTCCGACGCCATCATCGCCTCCACCGAACATGCGCTGCAGGTCCAGGAAACGGGGAGGGATCCTGTGTTCTACATCCCGTTCCAGGACATCTATTTCGACCTGCTCGAGAAAACCGATACCACCTCGATATCGCCAAAAGGCACTGCGAGCTATTGGCGCGTGCATGCCGTTGGCGGATCGGCGGATGATTTCATGTGGGCGTATGAAGAGCCCGAGGCGCCTGTCCGGGTGCTTGCTCGCCACGCCGCCTTCGATCCCGGCAAGGCTCGCATAGACGCCGATCCCGCTGAAGACGAGCGCCACACGCCTCACATAGTGGAATAGCAGGGCAGCGGCAGGATTTATCCAAGGGAACCGATTCCATTGGGTTGTCGTGCGATGACACCGGGCCCAGGTCGCCTTCACGCTGCGCGGTCTTCGTCGAGAATGCGCAGGCCCTCTTCAAATTTCGCGAGGGGAATCCCGGCCCGCCGCGCTTGCCACAGGTTGTCGGCCAGATCGGCACGCTTGACCGGCCGCGCCAGGGGATTTGACGCAGCCCGGCGCACGAAAGCGATTTCATTCTCGCCAGGCCTCTTCGTCAGCGCATCGACCGCGGCGACAATCGAGGGACCAAAGCCTGCGGATTTCAGCCTCGTCCTTGTCCAGCCCTCCCCTTTTTCGAGGACGTCATGCAGATATGCCACGATCTTCTGGTCAAGGGTTTCGACCGTGTCGACGACGCGCCTGCAGTGTTCGATATAGGGTTGCCCGGTCTTGTCGGTCTGCGATCGATGCGCGTCCTCGGCAATCTTGGCCGCGCGGTAGAGCATGCTCATTGCCAGCCTCCCTTCATTCAATCTGTTCGAACCTGCATTGCCGGGGCGCCTTGTCCGGTCGCCATCGCAACAGTTTGGTTCCGTGGCGGAATCGATTGCCGGTGACATGATCGAAACGGACTTCGACCACCAGCTCCGGCCGCACGGGCTCCCACTCCCCGCTGCGTTCGGTGCTCCAGCGGCTCGGCCCGCCGGGAGCCTTGCCGGTAAAGCCGGGTCCGCCTCTCAGGTTCTCGAGCTTCGCGGTAATTTCTGCCCTGTCGTCCTTGCCGATCGTCGACGTAAACCCGACATGGTCGAGTTTGCCGTGGTCGTCATAGAGACCGAGCAGCAGGGATCCGACCTGGCTGCTGCCCGTCAGGTAGCGGAACCCGCCGACGACACAGTCCGCGGTGCGCAGCCGCTTCACCTTGATCATGGTGCGCTCGCCCGGCCGATAAGGGTCCATCAGCAGTTTGGCGACAACTCCATCGGTGGAGCCGTGGCCGGCCTCGCCCAGCCAGCGCCTGGCGGTGGTCACGTCGGTGGTGCGCGGCGACAACCGCAACGAGGAAACGCCCGACCTCATGACGAAGCGCTCAATCGCGGCCCGTCGTTCCGTCAAGCTCTTGTCGAGCATGATCCCCCCGTCCGGATCGGCGAGAATATCGAACAGGACGAGACGGGCCGGGGTTTGCGCGCTCAGCATGCGAATCCTGCTTTCGGCAGGGTGAAGCCGCATCTGCAAGGCCTCGAAGGAAGGATCGCCATTCACTTCGATGACTATCTCGCCGTCAAGAACGAAAGACTGGGTATCGAGATCGCGCAACAGTGTCGTTATTTCCGGAAAATACCGGCCGAGCGGCTTGCCGGACTTGGCCCTGAGATCGACGCTTGCGGTGCCTTTGAAGGCCAGGCAGCGGAATCCGTCCCACTTCGGCTCATACTGCCAGAGACCGTCGTCGCCCGGCAGTGCGTCGGCCGCCTTGGCCTCCATGGGGCGGGTATCCAAAGGCAGCGGAAAAGCAGCGGCCACGGCTTCTACCACCGCTCTTCGGCGTCGTGGTGCGGCAGGTCCACACCGCAGCATGTCCATCCGAGCCGTTGCGCGGATCCGTAATTGTAGCGTGGCTCGAGATCGGCGGGATCGTCGAAGGTTCCGACATGCAGGGCGATCTCATCCGGCGATGCATCGTAGGCCAACGCGACGGGCGATCCGCAGTCGCGGCAGAAGCTTCTTTGTGCGATGGGTGATGACCTGCGGCAGAAAGGCTTGTTGGAAAGCCATTCCAAGCTGGCTGATGGTACCCACGCCAGGACTGCGAACGCACTGCCGGTCGAGCGTCGGCACATGTCGCAGTGGCAATAGTGAGTGCGCGGCCTGGAGATGGTGCGATAGCGGACGTTGCCGCACAGGCATCCCCCGGTTCGTTCTCTCATTTCTTGCTGCGCGACCATTGGCCGATCTCTCGAACCTCGATGCTGGTCAACGTTCCACCGATGATGTGGTTTCCGAGAGCCCGAGGGGAACGAGTTTCGCTGCCTCGCGTTTGGTCGGCACTCGAGAAACTGGGGACTAGCGCAAGGATGTCGACTTGAACGGAACCCCTATGCGGCTGGCATGTGCGTTCAGGTATCCGTCCCTGGCCGCCTTGTGCCGGCTCGACGCCGAAGACGACAAAGCGGGTCGCTGCTGATGTCGGCTCCGGGTCTGGCATATGGACCTCTGGGCGATCATTGTGCCCATCTGTGTGTCGACATGCAGCGGCTGTTCGCCGAGCCGTCGGAGTGGGCGACACCCTGGATCACCCGTGTCCTTCCCCGGATCGTCAGCCTTGCCGAAAGATATCCTTCACAAACGATCTTCACTCGCTTCCTTCCGGCGCGACGCCCGGGGCAGGGCACCGGCACCTGGAAGCGGTACTATGAACGCTGGGCATCGATGACCATCGACAGGATCGGCGAGGAGATGATCGAACTCCTGCCGCCGCTGGCGGCATGCTGCCCGCCGGCGATCGTTGTCGACAAGCACATCTACTCACCGTGGCCCGAAGGGCATCTGCACACGCTGCTTTCATCCCGCCGGATCGACACTCTCGTCATCACCGGCGGCGAGACCGACGTCTGCGTTCTGGCGACAGTGCTTGGCGCGATCGATATCGGCTACCGCGTGATTCTGGTGACGGATGCCCTGTGCAGCTCTTCGGATGCAACACACGACGCGCTGATGACCGTCTATCATCAGCGGTTCGCGCAGCAGGTCGAAACGGTCGAGATGGAGACGGTTCTTTCCAACTGGACCTGATCTCGAAGCAATGTCCAGGTCAGGCGCTCAGGTCGATCAAGGCGATGCCGAGATCGGCGTGTTTCGTGCGGCGCAGATGAGCGGGGGACTCGACCAGTGTGACCTCCAGGGTCGGTCGCACCACGCCGCCCAGCAGATGTCCGCCCCGCGTCGCTCCGTCGCTCAGTCCGAGCACGGCATGCAGGTGGAGGCTGGGCTTGCCGTCATCGCCCAAGGCAATGTCGCCGATCGCGCTGAGAACCTCGCACTGCTCGTTGACCGGTATCTTGCGATAGTCCTTTGCCTCGAAATCGAACCAACCGACCGCTGCTCGCTCGAACGCGCCGAGCGCGGTCAGCGATGCGCCGTCGATCTGTTCTTCGCTGGCAAAGGCAGTGAGCACGCCAATCGCCTCTTCGCCAGGCTCGAGCACCACCACGAAGGTCCTCTGTCCCGCGACTTTCGAAACCAGTTTCGATTTCATTGCCGTTGTCCTGTGGCCAAGGTGCAGAAACCTTGGCGGTGAATTTTCAGGCCGGCCCACTTATTCGAACGAACCGTTCGCGTCCCGGTTCCATATTGCGGCAGGCGCGCGGCGTCGAAGCGGCCGGCAGTATCCGCCCGAACGCCTACCCCTCAGCCTTGAAGTTCTTGGCTTCCTTTTTCACCTCTTTCCTGTCGTTGTCGTGCTTGCGGATAAGATCTTTCGCCTGCTTGGGCGAGACGTCGGTCGTTTCGGCCAGATGCACGGCTTCGCGATCTTCGTCTTGTGGCCGGATCTTTTCCTTGGCCATCGGTCTGTCTCCTTTTTTCCGTGTCATGGGACGTAACCAGACAAGCGCCGCCCGGTTCCATGAAACTGCCTTGCTCGAAGGAGCGCCTGCCTCGGTAGAAGCTATTTCGCGGAGGAACTCGACTTGGGAGAGCGCAGCAAAAGTGCGAGCGGCACGAGCAGGGCGGTCGCGATCGCGGAGTAGCGAAACAAGTCCACGTAAGCCAGAAGCGTCGCCTGCCGGCCTATCGTCTGGCCAATCCAGCCGACCGCCTGGACTTTCGCCTCGACCGCGGGCGAGCCCTGAGCGACGAAATAGTCAGTCATGCGCCGAAGCATCTGCTGATAGACAGGCGAGGACTGCGCCGTGTTGCCGATCAGATGGGTCTGATGCAGTTGTGCGTTCTGCGCCACGACGGTGTTGGAGAGCGATACGCCGACGCTGCCGCCGATATTGCGGGCGACATTGATCAGCGCCGAGGCCTGGTTGGTCTTTTGCGGCGGCAGGCCGACATAGGCGGCCGTCGAAATGGGGATGAACAGGAAGGGAAGCCCTACCGTGATGAAAATGCGGGCATAGGTGAAATAGCTGAAACCGGCATTCGGCGACAGTGAAGTCAGGTGCCACAATCCCACGGCAACCGCCGACATGCCGATCATGATCAGGTATTTCGGCTGCACGAAGCCGGAGGCGAAGCCGGAAATCGGCATCAGCATCAGCATGGCGATGCCGCCAGGCATCATCGAAAGTCCCGAAAGCGTCGCGGTGTAGTCGAAGGTGG